>DATHVP010000143.1:0-191190 GCA_035461245.1 Longimicrobiales bacterium
CGGCCGATCGGGATCATCGAGTCCACGGCCTTGATGCCGGTCTGCAGCGGCTCCTTCACCGGCTGGCGCACGATGATGCCGGGCGCCGGCGACTCCACCTTGCGCGTCATCGTCGCGGCGATCGGGCCGAGGCCGTCGAGCGGGCGACCGAGCGGGTCCACGACGCGGCCGATGAGCGCCGGGCCGACCGGCACCTCGAGCACGCGCGCGGTGCGGCGCACCTCGTCGCCCTCCTTCAGGCGCAGGTAGTCGCCGAGCACGACGGCGCCGATGTTGTCCTCCTCGAGGTTCAGCGCCAGCGCGGTCACGGACTCGCCGGACTCGGATGACGTGATCTCGAGCATCTCGCTCGCCATGGCGTTGGTCAGGCCATAGACGCGGGCGACGCCGTCCTTCACCTCCAGGACCTCGCCTACTTCCTCAACCTTCAGCTCCTCGCTGTACTGCTCGATCTCGCGCAGCAGTACATCCTTGATCTCACTGGCTCGAAGCTGGGCTTCCGTGCTCGACATGTTCAGTCTCTCGGCAGAGATTCATCGGCGCCTTGATGCGCCGCCCTGTTTTCCAAACCGGAACGACGCCCGCCGCCCGGTAACCAGTCCTGTCAGCCCCGCAACCGGGGTACCGTCCTCAGGCCGCGTTGACGGACGCGGCGACCAGGCGCCGGCGCAGGCCGACGAGGCGGCGGCGCAGCGAGCCGTCCACCACCTTGTCGCCATACCGGACGATGATACCCCCCAGGATGGCGGGATCAACATGCACGTGCGGCAGCACCGTCCGGCCGAGGATCCGCGTCAGCTCGGCCTGGATCCTGTCCTCCAGCTGCTCGTCCGGTTCATGGGCGACGGTGACCTGCACGTGCACGCGGTCGAGCTTCTCGTCCAGCAGGTCGCGGTACGCCGCAGCGATCTCGCTGAACAACCGCTGGCGCCGCTTGCGCAGGACGACCAGCACGAAGTTCATGAACATGGGCGAGACCTGGGCGCCCAGCGCGTTGCGCAGTGCGTCCTGCTTGCGGGCGACGTCTACCTTCGGCGTCTCCAGGAATGACCTGATCCGTGGGTCCGTACCCAGCAGTGACGTCATGGTGTTCAGGCCCTGCGCAAACTCGTCGTGCGTGTCATGACGCTCGCCCAGCTCGAACAGTGCCTCGGCATAGCTGCGGGCGACAACGGTAGCGCGCACTCAGGACACTCCCGCGCTGCGCCCGTTGCCGGCGTCGTCCATGGACTGCAGGAACTCGGTAACCAGGCGCCGGTCCTCCGCCGTGTCCACCTTGCGCTGCACCAGCCGGCCGGCCGCGGCCATGGCGATCTCGACAGCCTCGCGACGCAGCGACTCCACCGCCTGTTCCCGCTCGCGCTGGATCTCCTTGCGGGCGCGCTCCAGCAGTTCCTCCTGTTCGGACCGCGCCGTCACCAGCATGTCCTCACGGAGCTTCTCGGCGCCGGCGCGGCCCTCGGCCAGCAGCTGCTGCGCCTGCTGCCGCGCGTTCTCCAGTTCCTGCCGCTGTTCCTCGAGCAGGCGCTGTGTCTCCTCACGCTGCTGCTTCGCGGTGTCCAGCGCCTCCTGGATGCGCTGCTCGCGGGCAGCCGCATAGCCGAGGATTGGCGGGAACGCGAACTTCGCCAGGATCCAGGCCAGCAGGATGAAGATGATGAATGTCCAGAAGGACACGCCCAGGCTGAGGTTGAAGACATTGGGAGTCTCCTCCGCTGCAGCCAACAGAATCAGATTCATTCGACGTCTCGTCGTGCACCGCGGCCGGGCGCACCATGCGCCCGGCCACTCGTGTCAGTTACGCCGGGATCAGGAACGCGATGACCAGCCCGAACAGTGCCGCACCCTCGATGAAGGCGGCCAGGATGATGGCGCCCGTCTGGATGTTACCGGCAATCTCCGGCTGGCGCGCCATGCTCTCCGTCATGCGCGAGCCGATGAGCCCGATGCCGATGGCGGCACCGATCACCACCAGGCCGGCGCCCAGGCCGCGAGCCAACATCGCCGAGCCATAGCCCGAAGCCTCGGCGGCCACCTGCATCAGTCCGAAAAACGGCTGCATCATTGTCACGACTCCATGTGTGTGTCGGGGAATCTCTTGTCCTGCCCCATCGCCCGGCGGCACGGCCCCGTCCGCGCCGCTCCTGCGCCACCGCTTCCGGTCACCATGACCCGCGGCTCTCGCCGGGCGCCCGCCCGGCTACATTACGACGGCTGCGGCGGAGCCCCGCGGCCGAAGGCGCGCCACATGCGGCGGGCGCGCTCACCGTAAGACCTAGTGCGCGTGCCGGATCAGCCCGATGAAGACCGACGACAATACCGAGAACACGTACGCCTGGATGAACGCGATGAATACTTCCAGCACCATGATGGCCACGGCCATGAACAGCGGCGCCGGGATCACCCAGAAGACGTTCGCCGTGGTGGCCACGACCAGCAGGCCGGTCAGTGCCAGCACCAGTGCGTGGCCCGCCGTCATGTTGGCAAACAGACGGATCGCCAGCGCGAACGGCTTGGTCAGCTTACCCAGGAACTCCACCGGCGTCATGATGATGTACATCGGGATCTTCATGGCCGTGGGCAGGCCCGGCGGCGCGTAGAAGATCGTGTGCATGTAGCCCTTGAAGCCCAGCTCCCGCATGCCCGCGTATTCCACCATCGCCAGCGTCATGATGGCCAGCGCCGCCGTTACACTGATGTTGCCCGTCGCCGTCGCGCCCCACGGGATCAGGCCCAGCAGGTTGCAGAACAGGATGAAGAAGAAAACGGTCACGATGTAGGGAACGAACCGCTCGCCCCCGTGGCCGATGTTCTTCAGCGCGATCTCGTCGCGGACGAACAGGATGGCGGCCTCCACCACGTTGGCGGCGCCCTTCGGGCCACGGCCGGCGCCCGACGCCTGTTCCCGGGCGGCGCCGCGCGCAGCCAGGATCATCACGATCGCGACAGCGGAAGCGGCGACGATCATGGCCATCACGTGACGGGTGATTGAGAAGTCGATGAGCAACGGCCCGATCTGCACCGGCTCGAACTGCGGCAGGTACAGCTTCCCGAATGGTGTCTCCCAGTACGGACCGTCCACCAGATGGTGGAGGATCATGTCCGTAATATCAAACGGCTCGCCCGGTGCGGGCGCCGCCTTCAGCATGCCAGCCAAACTCGGTATCATCTCGTCTGCAGACCCCGTCGCAGAAACAGCGGTTCAAGCAGCAACAGAACAAACAGAAACAGCACCAGACTGAGCAGCGCCGGTCGGATCGGATAGACCGGGTCACGGGACAGCCACAGGGCCACCAGCACCACCGTCGCCAGCCGGAACATCAGGCCGGCACCCCAGCCCAGCAGGAACAACTCACTGCGAGCCCTCACCAGCACCAGCACGGCAAAACCGGCCAACTGCACCAGGAACGCCAGGATCCCGGCGAACCGCACCGCCCCCGCCGCCTCCGGACCGGCCACAACCTGGCCGATCCAGACTCCCGCCACCGTGACAGCCAACCCTGTTACGGCGTACGCCAGCCACGCCCTCAATCGCCTGCCTTCCCATCCCGGTTCCGCCGCTGCTGCGGCGCTATCACCAGGTGATAGTACATGTACCAGAACCCGGCGCCCGCTCCGACAAACGCTCCCACGAGCGTCAGCCAGGGCGTCGTTCCGAGGCGGCGATCCGCCGCCGCGCCCAGGAACAGGAACAGCATGGTGCTCAGCGCCCAGGTCAGCCCCACACCGGCGTACTTCGATGCCTGCGCGGCCGCGCTCGGCGGCGGCTTCCTGTCGTGCTGGACCATGTCAACACCTCCCCGGCAGGCCCATAGCCGCGCTAAGGTAATGCTTGTGAAAAATTTCGCAAGCGGCACCCGCTGGCGCCTGTTCAGGGGGGTATCTATCTTGCGCTGCAACGGGCTTCACGCGCGCGGAAACGCGCTATCCGGCCCCCATCGGCGGCATGGGAGCCCCAGGGTCGGCCGCCGGAGCGGCCGGTGCTGACCCGGAGCGCAGAACTGTGAGGAATTTGTGGCGATACGGGGGATGGTGCTCGCGGTGGCGGCGGGCGTAGCGGTGGGCTGTACGGCGGCACCCGGGCCGGGCAGTGAGCAGATGGGAGGGTCTCCTGAGGAGCTGGGTTCGGCCCTGAACGTGACGGTGGCAGGCGACAGCGTCCGGCTGGAACTGCACGTGACGAACGCCACGGAAGCGCCGCTGCTGCTGGAGTTTCCCACGTCGCAGCGGTATGATTTCGCGGTGCTGGAGGGTGGCGCTGAGGTCTGGCGCTGGTCGTCGGACATGATGTTCGCGCAGGCGCTGGGCACGGAGGAGTTGCTGCCGGGCGAGTCGCGGCGCTACATGACGAACTGGCCAGTGCCGGGCCGTGCCGGCGACTACGTGGCTGAGGGCAGGCTGACATCGACGAACTATCCGGTGGCGTTGCGGACGTCCTTCCGCCTGCCGGTGGAGTGAGGGCCGGCATGGAAGCGATGACGGGACCGGGTCCGGAGACGGACCTGGATCAGGACGAAGCACTGCTGGACCGACTGGCGGAAGCGCGCGCACGGCTGGAGGCGGAGATCGGCCGGCGGGTGGTGGGCCAGAAGGGCATCGTGGAGGGTCTGCTCATCGCGCTGCTGGCAGACGGTCATGCCCTGCTGGTGGGCGTGCCAGGCCTGGCCAAGACGCTGCTGGTCTCGACGCTTGCGGACGCGCTGGACCTGCGGTTCAGCCGAATCCAGTTCACGCCGGACCTGATGCCGTCGGACATCACGGGCACGGAGGTGCTGGAAGAGGACCGCTCCACGGGCAAGCGCATGTTCCGGTTCGTGCGCGGCCCCATCTTCGCCAACGTGGTTCTCGCCGACGAGATCAACCGCACGCCACCAAAGACGCAGGCGGCGCTGCTGCAGGCCATGCAGGAGCGGGCGGTGACGGCGGCGGGCGAGACGATGCAGCTTGACCGCCCGTTCTTCGTGCTGGCGACGCAGAATCCCATCGAACAGGAAGGCACGTATCCGCTGCCGGAAGCCCAGCTTGACCGCTTCATGCTGGAACTGCGCATCGGCTATCCCACTCGCCAGGAGGAGGAGCAGGTAGCCATGCAGACGACGGGTGCCGCGGAGCCGGAGATCACGCCCGTGCTGGACGCGGCGGAGCTGGTGGCGCTGCAGCGACTCGTGCGCCGGGTGCCAGCCCCGCCGTCCCTGGTTTCGTACGCGGTAAGACTGGCCCGGGCAACGCGGCCGGAGGACGAATCGGCATCGGAGTCCACGCGGCGCTACATAAGCTGGGGCGCCGGTCCGAGGGCGTCGCAGTACCTGGTGCTGGGGGCCAAGGCACGGGCGGCGCTGGCCGGACGCGGCATGCCGGACCTGGAGGACGTGCGCGCCATCGCGCCATGGGTACTGCGCCATCGCATCGCACCGAGCTTCCAGGCGGAGGCGGACGGCCGCACGGCCGCCGACCTGGTTGCCGAGCTCATCGAGCAGAGCAGGAAATGGACGTAGGCCCCAGTAGCAGCGACGAACCTCCCCCGACCCGGCAGGCGACGTGATGGTCCCCGTCGCCATTCTTCTGGCGCTGGCCATCCTGGCGTCGGCATTCTTCACGGCGGCAGAACTGGCCATTTTCTTTCCGAGCGAATCGAGGGTGCGATCGCTCTCGGACAAGAATGTTTCAGGCGCCGGCGCGCTGGCACAGCTGCGGGTGCGACCGGAACGCACGCTGGTGCTGCTCCGGCTGGCGGACACCATATGCGACGTCAGTGCCGGTGCCCTCACGGCCTACCTCGCCTTCATGGAGTGGCAGCTCCTGGGCGTCGCCCTGGCCATTGGCCTCGTGTCGTTCCTGGTGCTGTACGTGGGTGAACTGGTGCCCATGGGCTTCGCGGCGTCGCAGGGCCAGCGCCTGGCGCTCACCATCGCGCCGCCGCTGCTGCTGGTCACGCGGGCGCTCTCACCGCTGTTGCTGCTGCTGGCCCGACTGGCCC
Source organism: Longimicrobiales bacterium (assembly GCA_035461245.1). Classification (GTDB taxonomy): domain Bacteria; phylum Gemmatimonadota; class Gemmatimonadetes; order Longimicrobiales; family RSA9; genus SH-MAG3. The sequence continues at coordinate 5,978 of DATHVP010000143.1, forward strand.
GGCTGCGTCCCGAGCGGCGCAGGGCCGGGGCGACGATCACGGAAACGGAGATCCGCCAGCTCACCGCGCTGGGTCACACCGAGGGCGAGATTGAGGAGCACGAGCGTGAGCTGATCGAGCGGGCGTTCCGGATGGACGACACGAAGGCCTGGGAGATCATGGTTCCGCGCGTGGACATTTTCGCCTGGCCGGACAGCCGGACCCTGGGCGAGATCACCGGCGACCTGCCAACACTGCGTCATTCCCGGGTGCCGGTCTACGGGGATTCCATCGACGATGTCACAGGCGTCCTGTATCTGCGCGACGCCTATCAGGCCCTCATCGGCGGCCGGCACGATGTGCCGCTGCGGGAACTGGCCAGGGAACCACTGGTCGTGCCGGGCTCCCTGCCGCTGTCCAAGCTGCTGCGGGAGTTCCAGGGGCGTCGCATCCACCTGGCAGTGGTAGTGGACGAGTACGGCGGTACGGACGGGCTCGTGACCCTGGAGGACGTGCTGGAGGAACTCGTAGGCGAGATCGTGGACGAGACCGACGTCGCCGAGGAACTCATCACGCGGGTCTCGCCGGACGAGATCGTGGCGTGGGGCGACGCCGACCTGCGTGACATCAACCAGTTCTTCGGGACGACACTGCCGCAGCAGGAGCACCGCTCCCTGAACGGGTACCTGCTGGAGGAACTGGGAAGGGTGCCCGACGCCGCCGAGATCGTGAGCCGGGAGGGTGTGACCATTGAAGTCCTGGAGGCGACGGACACGCAGGTGACGCGCGCGCGCCTGCGGCGTCGATCGCCGCAGGCGGAGCGGTCCGCCGAAGCCATGGTGACGCCGGAAGCGGACGATGGACGGCACGGCGACTGAGGCCCTGCCCGGGCTGGCAGACGTACGGGCAGCGGAGGCACGACTGGACGGTCATGTGCTGCACACGCCGCTGCAAGCATCGCGCTGGCTGGAGCAGCACACCGGTACGCCCGTGCTGCTGAAGCTGGAGTGTCGGCAGCACACGGGCTCGTTCAAGGTGCGTGGCGCCCTCAACGCTGTCGCGCTGTTGTCACCGGGGGCACGGGCACGGGGGCTGGTGACCGCGTCCGCCGGGAACCATGGCCAGGCCGTGGCACTCGCGGCCAGGCAGCACGGAGCACGGGCTGTTGTCTATGTCCCCGCCGACGCGCCGGATACGAAGAAGGACCGGATCCGCGGACTGGGTGCGGAACTGCGGGAGGAAGCGTCGGACTACGACGAGGCGGAAGTGCTGGCCCGGGAATGCGCGGCTCGGGACGGGCTCGCACTGGTCCATGCGTTCTCCGACCCTGCCGTCATCGCGGGCCAGGGGACAGTGGCGCTGGAACTGCTGGACGATATACGGGCACTGGGTATCACGGACGTCATCGTGCCGGTGGGGGGCGGCGGGCTGGCCACTGGCGTAGGCGCCGTGCTGAAGGCGCTCGTGCCCGGGATCACGATCACGGGCGTCCAGAGCACGGAGACCCGTGCCATGTACGAGGCGTTCCGGGCGGGACGCGCCGTTGACGTGCCGGTCCCGCCAACGCTGGCGGACGGACTGGCGGGCTGCACCGACGAGGCGACCTACCGCAGGGCCCGCCAGGTAGTGGACGATATCGTGCTGGTGAGTGAGTCCGCGATTGCCGACGCCATCAGCGAACTGCACGGGCAGGACGGCATCACTGCGGAGGGGGCGGGCGCAGTTGCGGTTGCGGCACTGGCCGGTGGGCATGTCCAGCCCAGGGGCGGATGTATCGCCATCGTGTCCGGCGGCAATATTGACGGCCGGCGGCTGGCCGGCATTCTGGGAAGAGTCGAGTGATCATAAGATATCGAGGCAAGGCGCCGAGGATCCATCCCACGGCGTTCATTGCGCCCACCGCAGTCATCATCGGCGATGTTGAGATTGGGCCCGAATCCAGCGTCTGGTTCGGCGCGGTTCTGCGGGGCGACCATCCTGAGCATGGCATCCGGGTTGGCGCGCGTGCCAGCATCCAGGACAATTGCGTGCTGCACGTGAGTGCCCGGGGCGCCACCCTTGTAGGCGACGAGGTCACCGTCGGGCACGGCGCGGTGTTCGAGAGCTGTGAGATCCGGCGCAGTGCCCTCATCGGCATGAACGCCGTCATCCTGCATGGCGCGGTGGTGGACGAGGAGGCGCTGGTGGCGGCGCAGAGTGTCGTGCCCGAGAACATGCACGTCCCGCCGCGGACCCTGGTGGCGGGCGCACCGGCACGGGTTCGCCGCGAACTCAGTGGCGACGCCACTGCATGGGTCCGGGACAGCGCCCGGCATTACGTGGAGCTGAGCCGGACCTATCTGGACGAGGGGATCGGCATGGCAGGGACAGAGAATGACGACGCCTGACGTCATCGTAGTCGGCGCCGGCATCATCGGTTGCGCCGTGGCCCGGGAACTCGCCCGTCGTGACCGGACAGTGCTGGTGGTGGAGCGGGACTCACCGGGTCGGCGGGCGACATGGGCGGCGGCCGGCATGCTGAGCCCCCTGGGCGAAGCCGGCGGTGGCGGCCCGTTCCTGGAACTGGCCGATGAGAGCCTGAACCGCTATGCCCGGTTCGCTGAGGAACTCCAGGCGGAAAGCGGCATCGACGTCGAGTACAGGACCGACGGCAAGCTGCACGTGGCATTCGCCGATGATGACACCGAGTTGCATGCCCTGGCCGTTGATCCCCTGGCCGCCCGCTTCGATGCGAGCCTCATGGGCGCCGCGGAGGCACGGCATCTGGAGCCTGCCCTTGCCGACGACATCCGGACGGCGCTGCTCGTGAAGCGGGACCACCGCGTGAACAACCGGCTCCTCGCACAGGCGCTGCTCGGAAGTGCCGTGTCAGCCGGCGTCAGGTTTCGTACGGCCAATCCCGTGGCCGGCCTGCTTTCCCGGGACGGCTATGTGACCGGCGTCAGGCTCACCTCCGGCGAGCAGATCAACGCACCCGATGTGGTGCTGGCCGCCGGCGCCTGGAGCGCGCAGCTCGCCGGCCTGCCCCGCCCACTGCCCGTTCGCCCGGTGAAAGGGCAGATGTTCGCAGTGGACAGCCGCGCCGACGTGCCCGGCCAGGTGCGGCTGCGTCACGTCATCGCCGCGTCCGACTGCTACATCATCCCCCGCGACGACGGGCGGATCCTGGTGGGTGCGACGGTGGAGGATGCCGGCTTCCGCAGAGGCCCGACGCCCCGGGGCATCGGCATCCTCATGGCCGCAGCCGCCCGGGTGGTGCCGGCCCTCGCGGACCTGCCACTGGTGGAGACATGGGCGGGGTTCCGGCCGGCCACCCCCGACAACCTGCCGATCATCGGGGCCGACCCGTCACTGCGCGGCCTGACCTACGCCACAGGCCATTACCGCAACGGGATCCTGCTGGCTCCCGTGACGGCCTGGGTCGTTGCCGAACTCATTACCCACGGCCGGACACAGCTGGACGTGACGCCCTTCCAGGTCACGCGATTCCAGCACACACAGTGAGGCCACGCCTGTGAAGTCGATTCCCCGGGACAACTTCGACGGCGACGATGCCCGGGGCGCACCGGAGCCACCCGCGCCCGGCTTCGATACCCCACCGGAGCCGGAGCACCGGTGCGACCTGTGCGGAGCGCCCATGGAGGAGTGGCACTGCCGCATCATCTGCACATTCTGCGGCTACCAGCGAGACTGCTCCGACCCGTAGGCCGCGAACGCGCGGCCGGTGATGTGAGAGCTAGGGCGCGATGCCCACGTAGCGCAGGTACCACTCCATGATGGCGGCCCCCCAGACATGGGCGATGGCTGCGCCCATGGCCAGGAACACACCCAGCGGAAGGTAGGTCCCCATCACGGGCCCGTCCCGGCGCAGCGCGGCGAGGGGCGCCCCGATGAGCAGCCCGAGAAACGAGCCGAGCATGAGCGTCAACAGCATGCCGCTCAGACCTGTGAAGGCGCCGACGAACACCATCATGTGGATGTCGCCGATGCCCAGGGCCGGCTTCCTGAGCGCCTTTTCGGCAGCCAGCTTCACGAGCCACAGCAGCACGTAGCCTACGACCGCGCCAACCAGCGCGGTCGTGAGTCCAATGCCACCGGGTGCGGGGGCCAGCACCAGGCCGATGCCGGCCCCGACGAGGGTGAACTGGTCGGGAATGACCATGTGCTGGGCGTCCGTCATGGCGATGCCCAGCAGGATGGTGAGAAACACGGCGGAGCGCATGGCTTCCAGTTCCAGGCCGAACCGGGCCACCGCGGCCATCCAGATGAGGGCCGTCGCCAGTTCGATGAGCGGATACTGTGCTGAGATGGACACGCCGCAGTAACGGCAGCGGCCTCGCAGCATGAGCCAGCCCAGGATGGGCACGTTGTCGCGCCAGCGGAGTTGCGTCTCGCAGCCGGGGCACCGGGACGGCGGGCTGATGACGGACTGCTCCGCCGGCCAGCGATAGATGCAGACGTTCAGGAACGAACCCACCGCGGCGCCGATGATGCCGGCCCACAGCAACAGAAGCCAATCAGGAGCCACCGTCAGCTCTCCCTGCTGAGCATGTACAGAAGGATGCCCGCCGCGACGCCGACGTTCAGCGATTCAGCGGACCCCCGGATGGGCACGGCGACAGTACCGTCGAGGTGCGCCCGCAACTCGACGCCGATACCGGCGCCTTCATTGCCCAGCACCAGAGCCGTCCGCGCCCCGGCCACCACGCCACCGATATCGGCGCCGCCCATGTCGGCCCCCAGGATACGGAAGCCGGCGCCCTCGAGAAAGGGCAGCAGCGTCGCCCCATCCGTCTCAATGACGGGCACACGAAGCGATGAGCCGGCAGCGCCGCGCACGGCCTTGGGGTTCCACGGGTCTACCGTGCCGGCCAGCGTGCACACGGCCGTGGCGCCGAAGGCGTCGGCACTGCGCACGATGGTGCCGAAGTTGCCGGGATCCTGCACCGCGTCCAGTACCACGATGAGCGCATCCTCTGGCAGGACCAGCGCCTCGAGTTGCGGGCGGGGAATCTCGGCGGCCACGACAACACCCTGCGGCGATTCGGTGTCGGCGAGCCGCCGCAGTTCGTGGTCCGGCACCGTCTCCGTCCGGACGTGCTGGCGCAGACGTGCCGCCAGGGCGGCGCCGCGGTCGGTGTCCTCCAGTGAGGTCGAAATCACGGCCAGGCGAGGGACAATGGGCGAGTCCAGCAGGTCCTCCACCACACGCACGCCCTCGGCCAGGAAAAGCCCGGATTCACTGCGTGCACGCGCCCTCGCAAGTCCCTGCAGCCGTTTGGCTTCCGCCTTGCTCAGCACGCGCCCCCCGGTGGAACGGGGCTTGCCATATCCAACAGGCGAGGCAGCCGACGCGCAGGGCGCGGCGTCCCCATTACGGCAGGAGCAGGATTGCCATGACACGCATAAGGAATCGGTTCCGGCGCAGCGGCGTGCTGGCCCTGGCGGCCGGCGCCACCATGGCCGTGAGCGCTTGCGGCATATCCACACAGCAGGAAATGCAGATGGGCCAGGAATACGCGCAGGAGATCGCGCGCCAGGTCCCGCTGGTCAACGATGCCACGGTGCTCCGCTACCTCAACAACCTGGGCCGTTCCATCGCTCAGGGTGGCAACCGGAGCATCCCGTACAACTTCTACATGGTGGATGCACCGCAGGTGAACGCCTTCGCCGTTCCCGGTGGCCACATCTACGTGAACCGGGGTCTGGTCGAGCGGACGCGGAACGAGTCGGAGCTGGCGGGTGTGCTCGCACACGAGATCGCTCACGTGGAGCACCGCCACGGCATTGACCAGATGGAGCGGGCGCAGGGCGCGAATCTGGCGCTCACGGCGGCGTACGTGCTCATGGGGCGAGCGCCGTCGGGCGTGGAGGAAGCACTCATCGGCGTCGGCGGCCAGCTCTACTTTGCCCGCCACAGTCGGGAGGCGGAGAACGAGGCGGACGCGACGGCTGTCAGCCTGCTCGTGCGCACCGGGATCAGCCCGCAGGGCCTGCCCACGTTCTTCGGCGTACTGCTCGAGGAACAGCAGCGGCAACCGGGCGCAGTGGAACAGTGGTTCTCGACGCACCCGCTGACCACCGACCGCGTGGCGAACACCCAGGCGATGATCAATCAGTACCCGCAGAACACACTGCAACGGCTGCGCACGAACTCCAGCGGGTTCAGTGCCATGCAGAACCGGCTGCGGCAGTTGCCGCGACGCGGCTGATCCCGGCTGAGCGGGATCCGGGACGGGTGCCGAGCCCTTCAATAGCGGATCGGTGAGGCGCCCGGAACGGGCCGGCCGGGGACCCCTTCCCCGCCGGCCCGTTTGCTGTACGTTCCCCTCATGAACACAGAGACCCCCCCCATGCCGGTGGCCCTCAGCATAGCCGGCAGCGACAGCGGCGGCGGCGCCGGCATCCAGGCCGACCTGAAGACGTTCCAGGCGTTTGGCGTTTTCGGGACGACGGCCGTGACGGCCATCACCGTACAGAACACCCAGGGCGTTACGGGGGTGCATGCCATACCGCTGGAGACGGTCCGGGCGCAGATCGCGGCGGTGGCAGAGGACCTTTACCCGGCGGCGTGCAAGACGGGCATGCTGGCCACCCGTAGCCTCGTGCAGACCGTGGCCGTGGCCATCCGGGAGCATGGCCTTCGCAATTTCGTGCTGGATCCGGTCATGGTGGCCACGAGCGGCGACCGGCTGCTGGACGAGGACGCCGTGGAGGCCATCCTTACGGAGCTCCTTCCGCTGGCCACGCTGGTCACACCGAACCTGGATGAGGCCGCCATCCTCGCCGACTTCGACGTGCGCGGCGTGGACGACATGCACCGGGCGGCGGCAGTACTGGTGGCAGCGGGCGCGCGTGCTGCGCTGGTGAAGGGCGGCCACCTCCAGGGTACCGAGCTCGTTGACGTGCTGCACACCGAAAGCGCACAGCGGGAGTTCACCCGCCCGCGGCTGGACACCCGCAGCACGCACGGGACCGGCTGTACCCTGTCGGCGGCGGTGGCCGCCGGGCTGGCAAGGGGCGAGGACCTGGAGAATGCGGTCGCTGACGCCCTGGACTATGTGCATCGCGCCATCGCCGGCGCGCCGGGTCTGGGTCGCGGCAGTGGTCCCCTCAATCACGCTGTTCCGGCCCCGCGCCTTCCACGTACCAGCGCGTGACGTTGGTGAACGCGCCGCGTATGTCCATCTCCACCCCCTGGAGCCGGTCCCTCACGAGCACCAGGTCGGGGTAGTAGTACAGGAACGACCACGGCTGCTCGTCCCGCATGATGCGTTGCAGTTCACCGTATATGGCTGTGGCCTGCTCCCGCTGGACGGTCCGACCCACGCTGTCAATGAGCATGTCCACCCTGGGATTGGCGTAACCGGCCGTCTGGTAGATCCCTGACATCGCGTCGCTGTGGAAGGTGTCCCGCAGGTTGATCCGGAAGTCGCTCTCCCACGCCATGAGTGCTGCCTGGAAATTGCGCTGCGGGCTGGTCAGGTCGCCTACCAGCGTGTTGAACTCCATGGGCCGGGTGGTCATGCGAACTCCGACGGCAGCCAGGTGGGACCGGATCATCTCCGCCATGTCCCGGTTCATCTGGGTAGCGGGCATCTTCAGTTCGATGGTGAAGGGCCGCCCGTCGGGCAGATCCAGCATGCCGTCGCCCGTTGTGTCCCTGAGTCCGGCCGCCGCCAGCAGGGCCCGGGCGCTGTCGGGGCTGAAGGGCACCGGTGGTGTGCCGTCATCGTAGGCCCAGTGGTACGGTCCGATGGGACCGATGGCCAGTTCACCGTAGCCACCCCGCAAGGTCTGCACGATCTGCTGCCGGTCAATGGCATGAGTCAGGGCCCGTCGCACGGCGGGATCGTCCAGTGGTTCCACGCGGCCGTTCCACATGATACTGGCGTACTGCCTGCCAGGCCGCTCCAGCCCCCGGATCCCCGGGCGGGCAGCCAGCTCCACGAATTCCTCTGCCTGCGGCTGCAGGATGATGTCGGCCGTGCCCGCGGCCAGCTCGGCAAACTGGGCCGTGGGATCCGGGATGGGGCGGTAAACGATGCGATCGATGTATGGCTTGCCGCCCAGGGCCGCCGGGAAGTCCGGATTGGCCTCGAAGACCGTGCGGTCATTGGCTCGGTAGCTCACGAAGCGGTACGGCCCGTTGCCCACCGGCTGCTTGTTGAACGCAGCCTGGCGCATGGCGGCCGGCGGCACATCCTCCAGCGCGTGGGCGGGCGCGATGGGCAGGAACGTCAGCCCGGCGAGGGGCTCGAGGTGCGGCCCGAAGGTGAAACGCACGGTGAATGAGTCCTGCGCTTCGACGCCTGTCCAGTGCTCGAAGTAGGACGCGTTGGGGTATGCGGTCTCCGGGTCTACGGCCCGCTCATACGTGAACACTACGTCCCGGGCCGTTGTGCGGACGCCATCATGCCAGTGAACGTCCCGGCGCAGGTGGAAGACGACGCCCGTGTCGCCCAGCATTTCCCACCGTTCCGCGAGCGCCGGCTCATAGTCCAGATCTGCGGTGTAGCGGATCAGCGGCAGGAACAGGAAGTATCGGTTGACCTCCTGCGTGTACCTGTCCGCGGCCGCCAGCGGGTTCATGTTCTCGATGTCGGAGTTGTTGACCACCACGACGGTCCCGCCGTAGCGTGCGGGATCCCGGTCGGCATTGCCGCCATCGCCGCATGCCGCGAGGGTCGCGGCGCTGGCGCTGATGGCGAGGAGCGTGACGAGGTGTCGCATACGCCGTCGCATGGCAGGCATGTCGTACTCCGGATTCGAGTGTGCCGGGGAGATAGACAATCTCTGTGGGCGACGTCGCCGAATCAAGCGTCGTGGTTACCCAGCCCGCGAACGACGCCGCGGACGAGGCGGGCGAAGCGGTCGGCAGCTTCCCTGCCCGCCGCCACCACCTCGTCATGCGTGAGGGGTTCGGCGCTCAGGCCGGCGGCGGCATTGGTGACGAGGGAGATACCCAGCACCGGGACATCCCGGGCGCGGGCTACAATGACTTCCGGCACCGTGCTCATGCCGACGACATCGCCACCGAGACGTTCGATCATGCGCACCTCCGCGGGCGTCTCGTAGCTCGGGCCCAGCACTGCCGCGTACACGCCGCGCACCAGGCGGATGCCCTCCGTCCCGGCCACCGACTCCGCCAGGGCCTGCAGCGCCGGGTCGTAGGCATGGGTCATGTCGGGGAACCGCGTGTCGCCTTCCTGCACCGGGCCGGTGAGGGGATTGCGACCCATGAGGTTGACGTGGTCGTCTATGAGCATGAGGTCGCCCGGCTGGAACGTGCGGTTGATGCCGCCTGCCGCATTGGTGACAATGAGCGTGCGGGCGCCCAGTCCGAGCATGACGCGGGTGGGGAGCGTCACCGTGGCTGCATCGTAGCCCTCGTACAGGTGGAATCGCCCCTGCAGCGCCACGCACGTCACATCCTCGAGCCGGCCGATGACCAGGCGGCCCCGGTGGCCCGCCACGGCGGCGTGCGGGAAGCCGGGAATGTCGGGGAACGGGATGGCTACCGGGTCGGCAAACCCGTCGGCCAGGTCGCCGAGCCCGGAGCCCAGGATCAGTGCGACGTCGGGCACGCGGGGATCGCGTGCGCGGATGGCGGCGAGGGCGTCGTTGATGTGCGTCGTCGTCATCAGACCAGGATCCCTGCGATGGTGGCGGTCATGAACGCGGCGAGGGTACCGGCGATCATGGCGCGGAGCCCGATGCGGGCCAGGTCGCTGCGCCGGGACGGAGCGATGCCGCCGATACCGCCGATCTGGATGGCGATGCTGCTGAAGTTGGCGAAGCCGCACAACGCGTACGTGGCGATGAGCACGGAGCGAGGCGACAGCTCGGTGTCGCCGGCCAGCAGCGCACTGAGCTGCAGGTAGCCGACGAACTCATTGACCACGGTCTTGATGCCCAGCAGCGTGCCGATGGCGGGCGCATCGCGCCACGGCACGCCCATGACCCACGCCAGCGGCGCCAGCAGCCAGCCCAGCAGCGCTTCCAGCGAGAGCCGCTGCCCGTCGGCAAGCCAGCCGATGTTCTGGAAGAGCGTGCTGAGCTGGGTCACATCACCCAGCCAGCCGAGCAGCGCATTGAAGAGCGCGATGAGGGCAATGAACGCCAGCAGCATGGCGCCAACATTGAAGGCCAGGTGCAGGCCCTCGCCGGCACCCCGGGCGGCGGCATCGATGACGTTGGCATCGACCTTCTCCACGTCGATGCGGAGTTCGCCGCGTGTGGCGGGCTCTTCCGTCTCCGGCCAGATGATCTTGGCGAAGACCAGCGCCGCGGGCGCGGACATCACGGACGCCGCCATGAGGTGGCCCGCGATGTCCGGGAAGTAGAAGATGAGCAGCCCCACGTACGCGGCCATGACGCCACCGGCCACCGTCGCGAAGCCGCCGGTCATGACCGCCATCAGCTCGGACATGGTCATGCGCGCGACGTACGGCTTGATGAGCAGCGGCGCTTCCGTCTGGCCCAGGAAGATGTTGCCGGCCGCGTTCAGCGTCTCCGCGCCCGACGTGCGCATGGTCCGCACCATGATCCATGCAAACGCCTTCACCACGACCTGCATGATGCCGAAGTAGTACAGCATCGTCATGAGCGACGAGAAGAACACGATGGTGGGAAGCACGTTGAAGGCGAAGAACGCGCCGGTATTGGCCACCGTGCCCGACAGCGGCTCCATGGGCCCCATGCCCGGGTCGCCGGTACCGACGGGCACGTTGTTGACCACGAGGTTGCCGAACAGGAACCGGGCGCCCTCCTCCGTGAACCCCAGCAGCGCGACGATGACGCCATTGATCCACGAGAAGAACGCCTCGCCCACGGGCGTTTTCAGGATCAGGAGCGCGAAGGCGAGCTGCAGGCCGAGTCCCCACGCCACCAGGCGCCACGGGATCATGGCGCGGTTCACGCTCAGGGCCACGCCCAGGCCCAGCAGTACAAGGACACCCAGCAGCGAGACCAGTCGCTGATGGAAGGGCGTATCCACTCCGTCCGCCAGGCGGATGGACCGCGCCTGTGGTGCGGCAATGGCCATGGTATCGACGGGCGGCTCAGCGCCGCCCACCCCGCTCGCAGGCGGGCCGGTGGGAACGACGGCGGCGCTGTCGGCAGCGGTGGGCAGCGCCTGCAGCGTGTCGGGCTGCTGGGACGCGGCCAGGCTGGCGTAGACACCAGTAAACAGCAGCGTGCCGGCCACGAGCCAGAGCACGATGAGACCCGAACGGAGGGACAGCTTCATCCTGTGACCGCCCAATGCGTAATGTTCTGTTCCGGCCGCCTAGGCAGGCTTCCGCCGGGCACGACGCCGCCGCCCCACCAGGGCGCGGTCCTCGAAGAGCTTCACCAGCACCACGCCGGCCACGAAGCCGCCGACATGCGCCCAGACCGCCACCCCGCCCGTGGCCATGGGGTCGCTGTAGCCGGCCAGCACCTGGAGACCGAACCAGAGGGCGAGGACGAACCACGCGGGCACGGCAATAATGCGCAGGATGATGATGAAGATAAAGAGGGTCTGGATCCGGACCCGCGGGTAGAGCAGCAGGTAGCCGCCCATGACGCCGCTGATGGCCCCGGACGCGCCCACCATCGGGATCACGGAAGCCGGCGCCGACCAGACGTGGGCTCCGGCGGCCAGTAACCCGGTTGTAAGGTAGAAAACCAGGAACCGGACGTGCCCCATGCTGTCCTCAACGTTGTTTCCGAACAGCCAGAGGAACCACATGTTGGCTATCAGGTGCAGCCAGCTGCCGTGCAGGAACATGGACGTCAGGAGGCCGATCTGCGGCAACGCCCCGAAATAGCACGTGGGTAGACCCGGCCCCAGGTCCACTGCCTCCGCCCCGCCCGTACGCCCCGTCACCGCCGCCGGGATGGCGCCCCACCGGCACACCGACTCGCCCAGCGTCATGGCGTCGAAGCCCATGCCCTGCGCGTACAGCCACACGGCCACATTGCCGAGGATCAGCAGCACCGTTACCCACGGCGTCAGGTGCGTCGGGTTCTCATCCCTCAGAGGAAACAGCTGGCCCTCCCCGCCTCGGTTTTCGATTCATGGGCACCGCCTCGATAGCGAGGCCTGTGCCAGAACCGCAATCTGGCACGATGCTGGGCCACCGCAGGTACGTGCCGCCGGCTTACGCCGGGACGAGGTCGGTCCACCCAGGCCCGAAATTCGGAAATGACAGCCCTGCCGGACGGTTCTACTGCCGAAACGGCAGGGGCTGCCGCCAGATCGGCCGCGACAGGGGGCATATGCGTTGCACGGAGCCGTACCCGTTCGCGGGGCCGGGGACGGCACCTGCAAACCAATCCTGATTTGAGGAGCAGAACATGGCGAAAGTCATCGGTATAGACCTCGGCACGACGAACTCGGTCGTCGCGGTCATGGAGGGCGGCGACCCGGTGGTCATTCCCAACGCCGAGGGCGGCCGGACGACGCCATCGGTGGTGGCGTTTACAAAGGATGGCGAACGGCTGGTGGGCCAGGTCGCGCGGCGGCAGGCCATCACGAACCCGAAGAACACGCTGTTCAGCATCAAGCGCTTCATGGGCCGGCGTGGCGGCGAAGTGGATGCGGAGAAGAGCCGGGTACCGTACGAGATCCGGACGGACTCGCAGGGTCGCGTGGAAGTCCATGTCCCGAACGCGGACAAGACGTTCACGCCGCCGGAGATCTCCGCGATGATCCTGCAGAAGATGAAGCAGACGGCGGAGGACTACCTGGGCAGCGAGGTCACGCAGGCGGTTGTCACGGTGCCGGCGTACTTCAACGATGCGCAGCGGCAGGCGACGAAGGATGCGGGCAAGATTTCCGGGCTGGAGGTGCTGCGCATCATCAATGAGCCGACGGCGGCGGCGCTGGCGTACGGCCTGGACAAGAAGAAGGACGAGAAGATCGCTGTGTACGACCTGGGCGGCGGCACGTACGACATCTCCATCCTGGAGCTGGGCGACGGCGTCTTCGAGGTGAAGGCGACGAACGGCGACACGCACCTGGGCGGCGATGACTTCGACCAGAAGATCATCGACTGGCTGGTGGAGGAGTTCCGGAAGGACCAGGGCATCGACCTGAGCAAGGACGCCATGGCGCTGCAGCGTCTGAAGGAGGCGGCGGAGAAGGCGAAGATGGAGCTGTCGACGACATCGTCGACGGACATCAACCTGCCGTTCATCACGGCGACGCAGGAGGGCCCGAAGCACCTGAACATCACCCTGTCCCGGGCGAAGCTGGAGCAGCTGGTGGACGACCTGGTGCAGCGGACCATCCCGCCGATGCAGAAGGCGCTGGACGACGCGGGGCTGAAGAAGGAAGACATCGACGAGGTCATCCTGGTGGGCGGCTCCACACGCATGCCGAAGATCCAGCAGGTGGTGAAGGACTTCTTCGGCAAGGATGCGCACAAGGGGGTGAATCCCGACGAGGTGGTGGCCATCGGCGCGGCCATCCAGGGCGGCGTGCTGGCGGGCGACGTCAAGGACGTGCTGCTGCTGGACGTGATCCCGCTGTCGCTGGGCATCGAGACGCTGGGCGGCGTGATGACCACGCTGATCCCGCGCAACACGACCATCCCCACCAAGAAGTCGGAAACGTTCTCCACGGCGGAGGACAGCCAGACGACGGTGGAGATCCATGTGCTGCAGGGCGAGCGGCCCATGGCCATGGACAACAAGACCATCGGCCGGTTCCAGCTCACGGGCATTCCGCCAGCACCCCGGGGCATGCCGCAGGTGGAGGTCACGTTCGACATCGACGCCAATGGCATCCTGCACGTGAGCGCGAAGGACCGGGCTACCGGCAAGGAGCAGAAGATCCGCATCGAGGCGTCCAGCGGGCTCAGCGAGGCCGAGATCGACAAGATGGTGAAGGATGCCGAGTCCCATGCCGGCGAGGACAAGGCGCGCAAGGAGAAGATCGAGGCCCGCAACCAGCTCGACTCGCTGGTCTACCAGGTGGAGAAGGATACGAAGGACTGGGGCGACAAGATCAGCGAGGATTCCAGGAAGGCGGTGGATGAGGCCGTGGAACGCGCCAAGGCCGCCCTCAAGCAGGACGACCTGACGGAGCTCAACGGCGCGAAGGAGCAGCTCATGACAGCGTTCAGCGCCGCCGGCCAGCAGTTCTACCAGTCGCAGGCGGCGGCCGGCGAGGGCGCCGGGGCCGGCCCGGACATGGGCGGCATGGGCGAGCAGCCGGACATCGAGACCACGACCGCAGGCGGTACCCCCGAGGAGGACGTGGTAGAGGCGGACTACGAGATTGTCGACGAGGAGAAGAAGTAGGAACTTACTCGGGATCGGGATCGTAAACGTAAACGTAAACGTGCAACGTTTACGACAAGGAGGGGCCCTGCGTGCCGGTGACGGTGCGCAGGGCCTTCTGCGTGCCGGGGCCTGTGGCACCGGGGGTGCTGCGTGCCGACCCGTATCGGGTGCGCGACGGTGGAACTCGGCCGCAGCAGGCGCACCTCTGCTCACCCGGATGGCATGGGACCGGTCCCATCTCCCCGGCCGCCGCGGCGGGCCGTGATCCGCCGGTCATGATCCGCCGGCCACCCCTCGAGACCGGCAATTCGTCCCAGCGGCTGGCCGCTTTGGCAGGGGGCGGGTTAGCTTTCGGGGATCATCATCCCTGCTTCGGCGCTGACATGTCCCTGCATTCCCGCAACCGACTGCTGGTCCTGACGCTGCTGGCGCTCCTCGTCCTGGGGGGTGCGGTGGCGGGCGTGGTCGTGCGCGGCGGAGGCGGGCAGGACGGATCGGCGGTACTGCCGCCGGCGACAAACCCGGCCACACGCGACGCGGTACGGCAGGCGACGTCGCTCTCGGAGGCCTTTGTCGCCATTGCCGAGACCGTGACGCCGTCAGTGGTGCGGATCGAGGTGGAGCGGACGGTGCTCCTGCCGGAGGCGTCCCTTACGGGGCGGCTGGAAGACCTTTTTCAGCGGCCGAGCCGGCCGGTGCCGGAAGCGATCCCACAGGTGGGCGGCGGCAGCGGCTTCATCGTATCGGCGGACGGCCTGATCCTCACGAACAACCACGTCATCGCCGGCGCGGATCGGATCACGGTGACGCTGCGGGACAAGCGGTCGCTGGACGCCACCGTCGTCGGGACCGACCCCACGACGGACATCGCGGTGATCCGTGTGGACGCGACAGGCCTGCCGGCGGTGGCGCTGGGCGACTCGGACGGGGCGCGGGTGGGCGAATGGGTGATGGCCATTGGCAACCCGGGCTTCGAGGACGCCAGCACGCTGGACTTCACGGTGACGGGTGGCATCATCAGCGCGAAGGGCCGGCCGCTGAACATCCTGGCGCCGGAACTGGCCTCGGCGGACCCGGCGGCGGCGGCGTACGCCATCGAGGACTTCATCCAGACGGATGCGGTCATCAATCCCGGCAACTCGGGCGGCCCGCTGGTGGACCTGCGGGGCACGGTCATCGGCATCAACACGGCCATTGCCAGCACCACGGGCTACAGCCAGGGCTACGGCTTTGCCGTGCCGTCGAACCTGGTGCGACGCGTCACGGCCGACCTCGTCGAGTATGGCTACGTGCGTCGTGCGCTGCTGGGCATCTCCATCGCCGACGTGGCGCAGGAGGATGCGGAGGTCTACGGCCTGCCGCGCATTGCCGGCGTGGTGGTGGAGGACTTCGGCGAGAACTCGCCAGCGGCACAGTCGGGGCTGCAACGGCACGACGTCATCGTTGCCGTGGACGGCACGCCCGTAGATCACGTGGGTCACCTGCAGCGCCTGGTGGCACTGCACCGGCCAGGCGGCACCGTGACGCTGGACGTGGTCCGCTATGGCGCCGCGCTGCGGTTCCGCGTGCCACTGACGGAGGCGCCACCCGCAGTCGTGCCGGTGGCGACGTTATCCCGCCCGGCACCCGCGGCAGGTGCCGGCATCGGCGTCGAGCTGACGGATCTGACGCCGGACCTGGCAGCCCGCCTTGGTTTCCGGCGGCCAGGCGGCGCACTGGTGCACAGCGTCGCGCCGGGCGGCGCCGCAGAGCGTCGTAATGTGTTCCCTGATCATCGCCTGCTTACCATCAACCGCCAGCCGGTGGAATCGGCCGGGCACGCCCGGACAGTCCTGCAGGCCCTCCGGTCCGGGGCGGTCGCGTCGCTGACACTGGAGTACCCGGACGGCCGTACCTACATCGCGAATATCCGGGTGCCGTAGGGCGGGAGGCGTTCCCCGCCCCCGTGCTGGAGCCGTTCACGCTCCGCGCTCGGGGAGGCCTCGGGCGTTGGCGCGCGCTGCTGAACTACGCGCGGCGGCGTGAAATGCCTCCCTTCCCAACTGCCAGGGGGCTGTCTGAGGGCCGGCTGCCGGGACGGCCGTCGACGCTCCGGTTACGGGTGCAGGACGCCGAAGGCGTACCACCAGCCGGTCACTGTGGATCTGCGATATATCACGGTTCGGCGAGCGCCGCGGAAATCGTAGCTCACCTCGCCCTCCTCCCGGCTCAGGATCTCGCGCATGGCCCGGTCTACCTGCGGATCTCCCTCCTCCAGCGGGTGCAGGAAGATTGTCCGGGGGTCAACGTGCAATCCCACCAGCGGCTCTGCGTCCAGCGAGTAGAAGAGCTGGTTGGGTTCCAGTCCCATCTCCCGCTTGAGCAACGCGCTGAGCTGGTCGAGATGTACCGAGTTCCCCAGCACGCCCACCACGGCGCCGCCTGCCCCGCGCACCGGGACCGCAACGATGGCCACATTCCTGCCGGTTGCGCGGCTGACTACCAGTTCGCCGATGACGGTTTCCCCAGCCAGCAACCTGCCCCAGTAGGCGCGATCCGCCAGCGTCCCCGCCGCCGGGCCCTCCTGCACGGACGAATAGGAGCCGTCAGGCAGGGCGAACCAGTTGACGGCGCTGACGTTCGTGCGGGCCGCCTCGGCAAGCAGCGGCCGAATGCGGCCCCAGTCGGCGGAACGTGCGGCGTCGGTGGCGGCGAGCATCCGCATGACATCCGCCAGTTTCTGCAGGTGCAGGTCACTGAGGGCCATCAGCGAATTCAACGCTACGTGCCCGTCCACGGCGACGGCCGATGCTGGGCCATCGGGGACCGGCGGTATGGCTGCCGCATCAGGCGTGTTGGCGCGGCACGCGCCAAGGGTCAGCACTGCCGCCAAGGTGACCACACCGGCGAAACGCAGGCCCGGCCTCGCTTGAACTGTCATGATGTCGTCCTTTCGTGGGTCGTGCGTAATGGGCCGGTCGCCGCAGTTCCACCGACCGCTGGCCGGCGGCTGCGGTGCCCCCGATGCTCAGCGGACCAGCCGACCCGTGCGCGACTCGTAACGGGCCACGCGCGTCCAGCGCGGGACACCGGCCTCGTCGCCGACGGCCCAGAAATCGAAATCGCCGTACTTGCGGTCACCCGCCTCATCGAGCACCGTCCAGCCGGTTGCGCCATAGCCGGAGGCCGCGGCCGTGGTGAACGCCTGCTTGAGGCGCTCGACGTCGTCCGTTGCGCCGGAAGCGATATAGGCCCGGGCGACCACCCAGACTGCGTCGTAGACGGCGAGGGCGAAGCCATCCGGTTCCAGGCCGGTACGCGCTCGAATCTGCGCCACGATGGGTTCCCAGATCTCGCGGGCACCCTCGTCCCGGCCGAAGACCGGATTGGGATAGCCGGTGCGGATCGCGAACTCGACCGCCACCGGGTCGTCGAGGAGGGCCTCGCTGAGGGCCACGCCGTTGCTGCCGTACCAGCGCACCGAGCCCAGCACCGCATCGGTGCTCGCGCTGATGAAGAGGTGGACCACCTCGTCGAAGGCGGCCAGGTAGACCCCGACCTGCGCCTGGCCCTGTTGGGCGATGGCGTCCAGCACCTGGGCACGAAGCGCCTCGACAGTGGGTGAATGATCGCTGATGGCGTCGCCGTACTTCACTCCCGCAAGCACCGACCCGCCCAGGGCGGAGAATGCGGTGCGCGTGGCTGCCTCGAGACCTGCGTTGCCCGCGTCATCGCGCCACACGGGGACCAGGGTGCGGATGCCATCCTCCCACATCATGGCTGAGACCGCCGCGCCTTCGGGCACGTCCGAGGGGGTGAAGCGGAACACGTTGTCGCCGGGGATGGCGAGGTTGCCGGCCGTGCTGCCATGGCTGACCAGCAGCAGCCCGTTGGCGTCCACCCAGGGCTTCAGGTAGGCAACCTCGGCACTTGACTGCGGGCCGATCAGGATCCGGGCGCCGCGGCTGTGGAGGGCCTGAGCTCTCTCCAGTGCTCGCTCCGGTTCGAGGCGCGTGTCTTCGACGGCCACCTTGAATCGAACCCCTGCCGCGTTTCCCTCGAGGTACCGGTTCACCTCCTCGACAGCGATTTCCACCGCTACCTGGCTGGTCTGTCCCAGTGTGGACCAGTTGCCGGTAAGGGAGAAGAGCGCGCCCAGCAGCACCTCGCTCTCTGCGGGCTCGGTGGGGGAGCCGCTGTCGCAGCCCAACAGCGCCAGCAACGCCAATCCGGCCAGCCTGGATGCTCGGTACATGGTCGGCCTCCCGTCTGAGAAGGTCCTGGTGCAGCGCACCGGGCTCCCCACCATTCAGGGCACAAACCCGGATTCCGATGGCGGACAACCTCCGCCCTCCATGATGGGTCCAGGCCGGCGCTCCAGTTGTAAGGCATTGCTGGATTGTGTGTAGGGAGTCCGTGGGCCAGCTCGACGCCTCCCAGGCGGCGCACGGCCTGTTCCTGTTCCCTGAGGGCAGCAGCGGGGCACGCACGCCCGCCGGAGGCACCCACGCCCGCCGGAGGGACGGCCTCCCGCCCTTTGGTTGATTGACCTACCCGCGCCTGTTAGATTTTTCTGGCTAATTCTGCGAAAGTGGCGGAACTGGTAGACGCGCGAGACTTAGGATCTCGTGGGCGTGCCCGTGGGGGTTCGAGTCCCCCCTTTCGCATGAAAACTCACTATGGAAAGCATGGCATGGCGACGGAAGCGGCGGGGATGAAGGTAAGCATGGAGAAGCCGGCGGCGTGGTCGCGGCGGCTGACGATAACTGTCCCGGCTGACGCCGTCGCCCGGGAGAAGAAGGACGCGGCTCAGCGCCTGTCCAGGCGGGTGAAGCTGCCAGGCTTCCGTCAGGGCAAGGTCCCCGCGGGAATCATGGAGAAGCGGTTCGGCCCGGCCATCGAGCAGGAGGCGGTGGAGAAGCTGATTGGCGATGCCTACCGCGCGGCGCTGGAGCAGGAGAACCTGCAACCCATCACGCAGGGCTCCATCGACAGCATTGACTATGAGCCGGGCTCGGACCTGACGTTCAACGTGGAGCTGGAGGTCCGGCCTGAGATCGAGCTCGAGCGGCTGGGCGGTTTCGCCGTGGTCCGGGAGCAGCCGCCGGTAGGCGACGACCAGATTGACGAGGTCCTGCAGCGGCTCCGTGAGGAGAACGCGGTGTGGAAGCCGAAGGAGGGCGAGGCGCCGGTGGCCGGCGACATGGCATCGGTGGAGATCACCCCGCTGGACGACGCCACGTCAGCCGCCCCCTCCCAGCCGCGACAGTACCAGATCGTCATCGGCGAGGGGCAGGCGTTGCCGGCGGTGGAGGACGCCATCCGGACCCTCAAGGCGGGCGACGAGGAGGAATTCGACGTCGCACTCCCCGAGAACCCCGACGAGCCGGAGGGCCCGACGCGCCCCCACCGCATGCGGGTGAAGATGCTGGAGGTGAAGGCACCGGAGTATCCGGAGCTGGACGACGAGTTCGCGAAGGGCCTCGGCGAGTTCGAGGATCTGGCCGGGCTGCGGTCCAGGATCCGGGAGGACATGGAGAAGGAGGCGTCGCGGGAGGCGGAGCGCGGAGTGCGCATGCAGCTGGTCCAGCAGGTCATCGACGCGAACCCATTCGAGGTGCCCCAGTCCATGGTCCGCCAGTATCTGGAACGGGTCATGCCGGAGCGTGAGGGCGGCGACAACGAGCAGCTGCAGGAGATGCGGACGCAGATGTGGCCGGCGGCGGAGCAGGCGCTCAAGCGGATGCTGGTGCTGGAGCGGATTGCGGAGATGGAATCGCTGCGGGCCACCCCGGCGGAACTGGACGCGAAGATCGACGAGCTGGCGGAGCGGATGGGCCGCGGCCGCGGCGAGGTCATCGGCCAGCTCCGCAAGAGCGGCCGGCTGGACGAGCTGGAGCAGGAGATCACCGAGGACAAGGTCTTCGCGTATCTCAAGTCCCTGTCCGATATCCAGTAGCATGTCGCAGCGGGCCGCCGGCAGGCAGCCGGTGGTCCGCTACGAGCCACTCACGACCAGAAAGGCGACATACCCATTCGATGCCACTCTACCCGCCCTATGTAATCGAGCGAACGAGCCGCGGCGAGCGGAGCTACGACATCTTCAGCCGGCTGCTGATGGACCGCATCGTGTTCCTCGGCACGCCGATTGACGACAACGTAGCCAACATCATCATAGCCCAGCTCCTGTTCCTGGAGGCCGAGGACCCGGAGAAGGACATCTTCCTCTACATCAACTCGCCCGGCGGATCGGTCTATGCCGGGCTGGCCATCTATGACACCATCCAGTACATGAGGGCGCCAGTGGCCACCATGTGCATGGGCCTGGCGGCGTCCATGGGCTCGCTGCTGCTGGCGACGGGCGCGAAGGGCAAGCGCAGTGCGCTGCCGAACTCCCGGATCATGATCCACCAGCCGTCGGGCGGCAGCCAGGGCACGGCGGCGGACATCGAGATCCAGGCGCGGGAAATCCTCTATGCCCGCGAGCGACTCAACGAGATCCTCGCGAAGCACACGGGCCAGACCATCGAGCAGATCGCGGAGGACGTGGACCGCGACCGCTTCATGAGCCCGGAAGAGGCGAAGAACTACGGGATCATCGACAACGTCGTCGCCCATCGTGGCGAGGTGGTGGCGGACCTGGTCCACGAGAACAAGCACGAGAGGTAGGCTGTCATGCCGAGCGAAAAGCACCTGCGCTGCAGCTTCTGCGGCAAGTCGAAGGAGTCCGTCAAGAAGTTCATTTCGGGGCCTTCGGTCTACATCTGCAACGAGTGTGTTTCGCTCTGCAACGAGATCCTCGCGGAGGAGGAGGAGCGCGAGGCGTCAGAGGCCGTTCCGCGCGTTCCCACGCCCCGTGAGATCAAGGACGTGCTGGACGAGTATGTCATCGGCCAGGAACGGGCGAAGCGGTCCCTGGCCGTGGCGGTCTACAACCACTACAAGCGGGTCAACCATCACGGCGTGCTGGACGACGTCGAGATTGACAAGTCCAACATCCTGCTCATCGGGCCCACGGGCGTCGGCAAGACATTGCTCGCCCAGACGCTGGCGCGGGTGCTCCAGGTCCCGTTCACCATCGCCGATGCCACCACGCTGACGGAAGCGGGGTACGTCGGCGAGGACGTGGAAAACATCCTGGTGCGGCTGCTGCAGGCGGCGGACTTCAACATCGCCGAGTGCGAGCGCGGCATCGTCTACATCGACGAGATCGACAAGATCGCCCGCAAGTCTGAGAACCCGAGCATCACCCGTGACGTTTCCGGTGAGGGGGTACAGCAGGCACTGCTGAAGATCCTGGAAGGCACCGTGGCGTCGGTACCGCCCCAGGGCGGCCGCAAGCATCCGCAGCAGGAGTACATCCAGATCAACACGCGCAACATCCTTTTCATCTGTGGTGGCGCGTTCGACGGCCTCGAGAAGATCGTGGAGCAGCGCCGCGGTCGCAGCCGGATCGGTTTCGCTGACCCGGAGTTGCGGGACGAGGAGAAGGTGGAGCTGCTCCGCTCCGTGGAGCCGGAGGACATGCTGCGGTTCGGCCTCATTCCCGAACTGGTGGGTCGGCTGCCGGTACTCACCACGCTGGACGCGCTGGACGAGGGCGCGCTCATCCGGATCCTGCAGGAACCGAAGAACGCCCTCGTGAAGCAGTACGAGAAGATGTTCGAGCTGGAAGGCATCCGGCTGACGTTTGACATCGAGGCGATGGGCGCCATTGCCCGTAAGGCAATCGAACGCGGCACCGGCGCCCGCGGTCTGCGGGCCGTGCTCGAGGACGTCATGCGGGACGTGATGTACGACGTGCCGTCACGCGATGACGTACGGGAGGTCGTGGTAACGAAGGAGTCGGTGTCGGACGCCATCCCGCCGCTGCTGGTGCTGCATGCGGAGGCGCGCAAGAAGGAAGCTTGAAGGGATCGGGATGGGGATCGTAAACGTAAACGTTTACGGATGATGGCGGGAACGGCGGGATCGGCGGGACCGGCGGGAACGGCGGGAATGGCGGGGAGGCGGGTAACCTGCGGGGGAGTGCGGATTGAAGCTTAGATCAGTGGAGTTTGCCGGGGCCATCGGGCGTCCCGGCCAGGACCCGCCCGGGACGCTGCCACAGGTGGCGTTTGCCGGGCGTTCGAACGTCGGGAAGTCGAGCCTCATCAACCGGCTGCTGGATCGGCACCGCAAGCAGATCGCGCGGGTGTCGGGACAGCCGGGCAAGACGCAGGAGATCAACTTCTACCGGATCCGCGCCGACCTGAACGGCGAAGACGACGAATTCTTTCTGGTGGACCTGCCGGGTTATGGCTTTGCCCGTGCGCCAAAGCCCGTGCGGGAGGCATGGCGGCCGCTCATCGAGAGTTACCTGGGCCGTTCCGATGAGCTCATGGGCGTGGTGCAACTGATAGACTCGCGACACGACCCTACGCAGGACGACCTGCGCATGATTGAGTACCTGGCGGGGATCGGCATGCCGGCCCTCATCGTACTCACCAAGATTGACAAGCTGAAGAACGCAGAGCGGGCTCGCAGAATCAGGACGGTGACCGCCCAGCTGGCCATCGAGGCGGACCAGATCGTGCCGTTCTCATCCACCACAGGCGAAGGTCGGGACGAGCTGCTGGAGTCGTTGCGGCTACTGCTGGCCGGGGACTGACCGCGCGGGCGGAGTCCCGGGGGAACGCCCCTGACGCAGAGTGCGCGGCGGGATCCCGGCCGCCGCCCCCGCCACGACGCCCGCGACCGGCCGCAGCAGCTACAGCGGGATCTCGTATTCCTTGATCTTCCGATAGAGCGTGCGCTCCCCCATGCCCAGCATCTCCGCCGCCCTGCGTCGGTTGCCTGCGACTTCCCGGAGGGCGGCGAGGATGGCGTTCTTCTCCAGGTCGGCGATGGTCATGCCTGGCCGGAAGACGACGACTTCGTGCTCCGCGTCCAGCTCCTCGGGCGTCGGCTCGGGTTCCACGTCCTCGATGTGGCGAGGGCCGGCGTAGGCGCCGCCTCCGCTGCCACCAATGACGGCGGCATACGGGTCCGGCGTCGGCAGCGGCTGGCGGGCCAGCCCCGCTGGCGCGTACGTCGTGTGGTACGCGCCGGTGTCGCGGGACAGACCGTCCCGGGGCGCGGCGGCCGGCGGCGGCAGCGGCACAGGCATGTAGACCGGTGGCAGGTCCGTCCTGCTGCGCCGATAGTTCTCGAACTGGTGCCGCAGGTCCTCAACATCCATGCGAAGCTGCATGAGCGTGTGGAAGATGAACTCCAGTTCCGGCGGCGTGCCCTGGCCGTCGGCGCTGGCAGGCCTGCCCAGCGGGACGGGCAGCAGGCGGGAGCGGCCGCGAGCGTCCCGGATCTCCCGGGGGATGTCCTCCGGCCGGATCACGCGGCCCGGCGCCAGCACGACCATGGACTCGATGAGGTTCTTCAGTTCCCGCACGTTGCCGGGCCAGTCGTAACCAATGAGGATGGACATGGCCTCCGGCGAGATTGCAATCTTCGGCCGGTCGTGGGCGGTGCTCGCCTCCAGGATGAAGCTGTCCACCAGGAGCGGAATATCGTCGCGCCGCTGGCGCAGGGGCGGAAGCTCGATGTTCAGGACGTTGAGCCGGAAGTAGAGGTCGCGGCGGAACCGGTTGTGCTCCACGAGTTCGCGCAGCGGCTGGTTCGTGGCGGCGATCACACGGACGTCCACGTTGATCTCCGTCTCGCCACCCAATCGCCGGAAGCTCTGCTCCTCCAGCGCGCGCAGCAGCTTGGTCTGCGTGCCCAGTGGCATCTCGCCGATCTCGTCCAGGAACAGCGTGCCCTTGTGCGCCAGTTCGAAGAATCCCTTGCGCTGGCCGATGGCCCCCGTGAACGCGCCCTTCTCGTGACCGAACAGCTCCGCTTCCAGGAGCGTTTCGGGCAGCGCCGCCACGTTGGTGGCGATGAACGGGCGATGGCGGCGCTGCGACAGCGCGTGGATGCCGCGGGCGACGCGTTCCTTGCCGGTCCCGCTCTCGCCGGTGATGAGGACCGTGGAAGTCACGGGCGCAATCTGGACAATCCGCTCGAGCGTCTCGACCATGGCGTCCGTCTCGCCGACAATGCCCGTCAGCCGACGCAGCCGGGCCCTGTCCAAGAGCCGCCGGCCGATGAGCAGGATCTCACTCGGATCGACAGGCTTGGCCATTGCCTCGCTGAGACCCAGCCGCTGACGGGCGTCACTCATGACTGCTGCCTCGCTGTCGAACAGGCCGATGACGGGCACCCCGGCGCCAGCGGCCTCGCGGCCGAGGCGCCGTGCCTGCTTTTCGTCCAGCCCGCCGGTAAGGATGAGCAGGGCGGCGTCGGGGACGTCACCGACTCGCTCGCCGGGCGTAAGCAACTCCGTCTCGAAGCCGTCGTCGCGAAACGCGTCCCGCAGCCTTACGGCCGGCTCCAGATCCTGCGTGGTTATGAGTACAGTCTCAGCCATTGCCCTCGTCAGCAGGTCAGCCGGTTTGACCGGCAGCGTCGTCCAATGCGCCGTCCTGCGCGTCGCCGACGCCGCCGGCAGCATGATCGTGTCGTCCTGTCTCGATACCACGCAGCAGTTGCACGGCGTGGTCAAGGATTCCGTCCAGGACCTCCAGCCCGTCCTGCACGGCACCAGGGCCGCCAGGCAGGTTCACAATGAACGTGTCGCCGCGCGTGCCGGCAACTCCGCGGGACAATGCCGCGTACGGCGTCTTGCGGTAGCCCGCGCCACGGATCCGCTCCGCCACGCCGGGCGCCTCCCGGTGCAGCACGTCCAGCGTTGCTTCCGGCGTCACGTCCCGCATGGTCAGTCCCGTTCCGCCGGTGGTGATGACCACGTCAGCCCCGGCTTCATCGGCCAGCCGCTCCAGTTCTTCACGGATGGCGTCCCGGTCATCGGAAACGACGGCGTGCTCAACCAGCTCCGCGCCACGTGCCCGTACCCACTCCACGATACCCACGCCCGTCTTGTCGTCCCGCGTGCCCGCGCTCACCCCGTCGGACACGGTGAGAACGGCAATGCGCGGGGCCGGCATGTCCACGGCCATGATCCTACCTCACTTCCGGACTGAGCCGTCCGTGTAGAACGGTGGTCGCACGATCTCGGCGGGGATCGCCTTGTCGCGGACCATGATCTCAATGGGCGTGCCCGCCTTCGCGGCAGCCACGGGCACATAGCACATGCCCACCCCCTGTTGCAGCATCGGGCTCACGATGCCGCTGGTCACCACGCCGGCAGGCTCACCATTTACCCGCACCTCATAGCCGTGACGAGGGAAGCCGCGCTCCTTGCAGATGAAGCCGGCAAGACGCTGTTCCACGCCACGTTCCTTCGCCTGCGCGATGGCGTCGCGGCCGACGAACTCGCCCTTGTCCATCTTCGTGATCCAGGCCAGCCCCGCCTCCAGCGGGTTACGCTGCTCGTCCATGTCATTGCCATAGAGGGCGTACCCCATCTCCAGTCGCAGCGAGTCGCGGGCGCCGAGGCCGGCGGGCAGCAGGCCGTCCTGCGCGCCCACCTCCAGCAGCCGCTGCCAGACCTGCACCGTCCCGTCCGCGGGCAGGTACAGTTCGAAGCCATCCTCGCCGGTGTAGCCCGTACGGCTGATGACGGCCTCGATGTTCGCTACACGGCCTTCGGCGAAATGATAGTACGCGATGCTGTCCAGGTCGTGGTCTGTCAGCCGCGCGAGGATCTGCTGCGCCCTCGGTCCCTGCAGCGCGATGAGGCCGGTGCGTTCCGAATCGTCGGTCAACGTCGTGCCGAACCGCTCAGCGTACTGTTCGATCCACTCCCGGTCCCTGTCAATGTTTGACGCATTGACGACGACCATGTAGTGATCGTCAAACCGGTAGACGATGCAGTCGTCGAGGATCCCGCCGTCGTCCCGGCAGATGGCGGAGTACTGGGCCTGGCCGACGGCGAGCTTTGAGACGTCATTGGTCGTGACGAACTGCAGGAACCCCAGCGCGTCCCCACCGCGGATATCGAACTCACCCATGTGGGACACGTCGAACATGCCGGCAGCACTGCGCACGGCCTGGTGCTCGGCGATGATGCCCGCCGGATACTGCACGGGCATCTCGTACCCCGCAAAGGGCACGATCTTTCCGCCCAGCCGCTGGTGTTCCTCGTACAGAGGTGTCCGCTTCAACGTCTCCGCCATTACTTCCCTCCCATGAGTCGAACCATGATCGCCTTCTGCACGTGAAGCCGGTTCTCGGCCTCGTCGAAGACGCGGGACTGGGGCCCCTCGATTACGCCGTCACTGACTTCCTCGCCGCGATGCGCCGGCAGACAGTGCAGGAAGATGGCATGACTCTCGGCCAGGCCCATCAGGTCGTCATCCACATGATAACCGGCGAACGCCTTCATCCGGGCCTCCGTCTCCTCTTCCTGCCCCATGGACGTCCAGACGTCCGTGTTGACGACGTCGGCGCCGGCAACGGCCTCGCGGGGATCCGACGTGACGACGATGCTCGTTGCCCCCCGGGCCCGCTCCAGGATCTCCGGGTCCGGCCGGTAACCTTCAGGACAGGCCAGGCGCAACTCGAAGCCGAACCGGTAGGCCGCATTCAGCCACGAGTTCGCCATGTTGTTGCCGTCGCCCACCCACGCCACCTTCCGGTCGCTGAGGTCGGTGCCGAAGTTCTCCTGGATGGTCATGACGTCCGCCATGATCTGGCACGGGTGCAGCAGGTCCGTCAGTCCGTTGATGACGGGAACCGTCGCCACACTGGCCAGCTCCTGGACGTTCTCGTGGCCGAACGTGCGGATCATGATGCCGTCCACGTAGCGGGAAAGGACCCGCGCCATGTCGCGGATGGGCTCGCCCCGGCCGAGCTGGATGTCCCGTGACGACAGGAACAGGGCGTGGCCGCCCAGCTGGAACGTGCCCACCTCGAACGAGACACGGGTACGGGTGGAACTCTTCTCGAAGATCATGGCCAGCGTCCGCCCGGCCAGCGGCTTGTCCGTGTAGTGGCCGCCCTTGAGCTGATGGGCCAGCTCGAGGATTGAGTAGAGCTCGTTCCTCTCGAAATCGGGTATCGCCAGGAAATCGCGTTTCATCGTTAACAGACTCGGGATCGGGATCGTAAACGTAAACGTAAACGGGATCGTTCAGGAACGGGGTCGGGTCGGGAACGGGTTCGTAACGTTTACGTTGAACGTTTACGTTTACGGTCCCGTTCCCGGATTCGTTCACAGTATGTACTTCCTCAGGTCCTCGTCCTCGACGATGCTCTTCAGCTTGTCACGGACGTGGGTTGCGTCAATGGTTATGGCCGCCTCGCCGGATTCCGGCAGGTCGAACAGGATTTCGTCCAGCAGTTTCGTCAGTACGGTGTGCAACCGGCGTGCGCCGATATTCTCCATCCTGCTGTTGACGTCGGCGGCGATGCGCGCGATCTCGCGTATGGCATCCTCCTCGAAGCTCAGCTTGACGCTCTCGGCACCGATGAGCGCCTGATACTGGCGGGTCAGTGCGTTGCGCGGCTCGGTCAGGATGCGCACGAAGTCGGCTTCCGTGAGCGGCTTGAGCTCTACGCGGATGGGGAACCGGCCCTGCAGCTCCGGGATCAGGTCACTGGGCTTCGAGACGTGGAACGCGCCGGCTGCGACGAACAGGATGTGGTCCGTCCGGATCATCCCGTACTTCGTCGCGACCGTGCTGCCCTCGACGATGGGCAACAGGTCCCGCTGCACGCCCTCGCGGCTCACGTCCGGACCGCTGGCGCCGCGTTCACCGGCGACCTTGTCGATTTCGTCCAGGAAAATGATGCCCATGTCCTCGGCCCGCTCGAGGGCCTCGTTCACCACCTCATCCATGTCTACGAGCTTGTCCAGCTCGTCCTGCAGCAGGATGCGGCGGGCCTCACCGACGCTGACCGTGCGCCGCTTTGTCCGCTTCGGCATCATGTCCTGCAGCATCTCGGTAATGTTGTCCATGCCCTCGGCGCCCATGGGAAGCATCATGTTCTCCATGGGGGTGGACTGCTTCACCTCGACGTCCACCTTGCGGTCCTCGAGCTTGCCGTCCCGGAGCAGCGTACGCAGCTTTTCCCGTGTGCGCTCACGGCGCTCACGGACACGCCCTTCATCGTCGCCATCCTGCGGCGGGTCTTCCCGCGTCCAGCCGTCGCTGCCGACGACGAAGGCGCGGGGCCTGTCCCCGGGCTGGGGCTGGCCTGCAGGCGACGGCTGCTGGGGCGGAGGGGGCAGCAGGAGGTCCAGGAGCCGCTCCTCCACCATGCCCTGCGCGGCCTCCTCGACATCCGCCTCACGTTCCTCACGGACCATGTTCACGGCCACATCCACCAGGTCACGGACCATCGACTCGACGTCACGCCCGACGTACCCGACTTCCGTGAACTTCGACGCCTCCACCTTCACGAATGGCGCGCCCGCCAGGCGCGCCAGGCGACGGGCAATTTCCGTCTTGCCGACGCCCGTGGGACCTATGAGGATGATGTTGTTGGGCATGATCTCCTCCCGGAGATCATCCTCCACCTTCTGCCGCCGCCAGCGGTTGCGCAACGCAATCGCCACAGCCCGCTTCGCATCGTTCTGGCCGACGATGTACTTGTCCAGTTCCGACACCACCTGCCGGGGAGTCAGCTCCTCGAGCCAGTCCTCCGCCGGCGCTTCCGCCGCGTTGTCTGCGGGGGCCCGTCCGTTGTCCGTTTCCATGTCTACTGCCCTTCCCGGGCGGACTCAGCGCGCTGCTAGTCCAGCTCCAGTACCGTGATGTGCTGGTTCGTATAGATGCAGATGTCGCCGGCGATCTCAAGGGCGCGCCGGACAATCGTCTTCGCGTCCAGTGGCGACGACTCCTTCAGGGCCCGCGCCGCCGCCAGCGCATAGCCGCCGCCGCTGCCAATGGCCGCCACCTCGTCGTCCGGTTCGATGACATTGCCGTCTCCGCTGATAACGAAAAGATGGTCCTGGTCAGCCACCGCCAGCAGTGCCTCCAGCCGCCGCAGGAACCGGTCGGTGCGCCACTCCTTCGCCAGCTCCACAGCCGCCTTGGGCAGGTTGCCGGGGTAGCGCTCCAGTTTCTCCTCGAACTTCTCGAACAGCGTGAACGCATCCGCCACCGAGCCGGCGAACCCCGCCAGGATCCGGCCGTCCCTCAGCTTGCGTACCTTCAGCGCCGAGCCCTTCATCACCGTGTCGCCCAGCGTGACCTGACCGTCCCCACCCAGTGCCACACGCCCATTGTGCCGCACGGCCACAATGGTGGTGGCCATCATTTTACCGTCGTCGTGCCTCAAATCTGCCTCCCTCCCGGCCGGGACTGGCCGGAAACCTGCCGAATTTACAGGAGTCAGGGGGCCGGCGCGAGACACGCCGTCGTTGTATACTGTCCCGGGGACACGAAACCGACGGGAATTCTGCATATGGAGGCGGATTGACAGCGCTGCTGGCGGTAGTGGGGATAGGCCTGGCCGTTTCCTTCCTGTGTTCGATACTGGAGGCCGTGCTGCTTTCCTTGACGCACTCCTACGTCGGCGTGCTGTATGAGCGGGGCGAGCGGGCGGGCGTGATACTAACGCGGTTGCGCGAACGGATCGACGAGCCGATTGCGGCCATCCTGACGCTGAACACGATTGCGCACACGGTGGGTGCCGCGATGGGCGGCGCGCTGGCGTTGCGGGTGTTCGGCAGCCAATGGATCGCGCTGTTCTCGGCAGTTCTTACGCTGGCAATTCTGGTTCTGTCGGAGATAGTGCCGAAGACACTGGGTGCGACGTACTGGAAGCGGCTGGCCGCGCCTACGGCGTACACCCTTCAGTTCATGGTGTTGGCCATGAAGCCGATCCTGATCCCGCTGAACCAGTTGAACCGGCTGTTAATGCCGCGTGGCGCCCGCGGCCCGACCGTGAGTCGGGCGGAGCTAGAGGTCCTGGCGGAGATCGGGCGGAAGGAAGGCACGATAGACCCGGAGGAGTTCCAGGTCTTGACGAACGTCATGAACCTGTCGGAGGTCCGTGCGGGTGACGTCATGACGCCGCGGACGAGCATAGTGGGTGTGGCGGTCACCGCGTCACTGGCGGAAGCCATTGACGTGATGATCCATCACGGCCACATGCGGCTGCCGGTCTACGGCGAGACGCTGGACGACATGCAGGGGGTGCTGCTGGCGCGGGACTCCCTGCGGGCGTCGCGGCAGGATCCGGGGGCGACGGTGGCGACCGTGATGCGGCCTGCGCACTTCGTACCGGAAACGAAGCGGGTGGAGGACCTGATCCGGGAGATGCGCTCCGAACGGATCAACATGGCGATTGTCATAGACGAATTCGGCGGCACGTCGGGGCTGGTGACGCTGGAAGACCTCATCGAGGAGATCGTGGGCGAGATCCACGACGAGCATGAGACGGCGCTTCAGCTGTTCCAGGGCCATGACGGCCGGACGCTCATCGCGGGGCAGGCGCCCATCTGGCAGGTGAACGAGAAACTGGGGCTGACCCTGAACGAAGAAGAGCACGATACCATCGGCGGCTTCGTCTTCGGCCGGCTCGGCCGGATCCCCCGGGAGGGCGATGAAATCCATGTTGATGGGGGCCGCCTGCGCGTCGTGAACATGTCGGGGCGGCGGGTGGCGCGCATAGCGTTCCTGCCGAAGCGCAAGGTCGCCGACGAGCCCCAGCCGGAACCGTCGTGACAGAGCATGTAGTGACCGGCGCCGATGCACAGAGGCCCGTGGGATGCCACTCCGGGTGCGTGCCGGAACGCGGCCCTGCGGCGTGGCTCAGGCCCGCGGGTGCGCCTGCTCGTAGACCTTCTTGAGCCGGTCCTTCGCGATGTGGGTGTAGATGCGGGTCGTGGACAGGGAGACATGGCCGAGGAGTTCCTTCACGGCCATGAGGTCTGCGCCGGCATCGAGCAGGTGCGTGGCGAACGAATGCCGCAGTGAGTGGGTGGATACGCCGGCGTCGTCGGCCACCAGGTCGAGGAACCCGCGGACGATGTTCTGGATCTGCCGACGGGACAGCCGCCGCCCGCGCTCCGAGAGGAACACCGCCTGCCGGTCGGCATCGAGATCGGCCCCGGCCAGCACCTCACGCCGGCGGATCTCGTACCGGCGCAGGGCAGCCACGGCGGGCCGGCCCAGCGGCACGATGCGCTCCTTCCGGCCCTTCCCCAGCACACGCGCCTGATCCCCCACCAGGTCCAGGTCCTTCATGTCCAGGCCATGCAGTTCCGACAGGCGCATGCCGGTGGAGTAGAACAGCTCGACCATGGCGTGGTCGCGCGTGCCGCGCAGCGTGTTCTCCATGGACCGGTGTCGTGCGACGTCGAACAGGCGTTCCACTTCGGCCTTCGTCAGCCAGGCCGGCAATGTCTTCTCCAGTTTGGGCGACCGCACGGTGCGTGCGGGGTTCCCCTCGACCAGGTCCTCACGGTGCATGAAGCGGAAGAAGCTGCGCGCCGCGGACAGCTTCCGGGCAATGGTGCGCCGGGCGAGTCGTCGTCGTGACAGGTCGGCGAGGAAGCCGCGCAGTGCGAGTCGATCCACGTCGTTCCAGGACCAGGGTTCGTGCTCGAAATGTCCGTTGAGGAACGCCACGAGTTCAGCCAGGTCCCGACGGTACGCAGCGACGGTGTGTGGGCTGAGCTGGCGTCCGTGCTCGATGCCTCGCAGGTAGGCGGCGACGGGGTCGGCGACGTCGCTCACGACGCGGCACCACTGGCGTATACTTCGTCGAGCCAGGCCGCGAAGTCTGCGCGGGCCCGCTCGACGGTGCGCTGCCGGCGCAGGGACTTGTCGCGGATCTGCTCCGGGAGCGGGTCCAGCAGCCCGAAGTTCGAGTTCATGGGCTGGAACCGTCCGGCCTCGGCCGTGCGCAGGTAGCGCATGAGCGCCCCCAGCATCGTCGAGGATGGCGGCAGTACGGGCTGCTCACCTGACAGGATGCGGTGCAGGTTGATGCCTGCCAGCACGCCCGAAGCAGCGGACTCGGTGTAGCCCTCGACGCCCGTGAGCTGGCCGGCGAAGATGAGGTCCGGTCGGCGGTGAGGTGCGCCGTACGCGTTCAGCTTCGCCGGAAAGTTGAGGTACGTGTTGCGGTGGATGGAGCCCATGCGCAGGAACTCGGCATTCTGCAGCCCCGGGATCATGCGGAAGATGCGGCGCTGTTCCCCGGTGCGCAGCCGGGTCTGGAATCCCACCATGTTCCACATCTGACCGGTCCTGTCCTCGCGCCGGAGCTGGACCACGGCCCAGGGCCGCCTGCCCGTACGAGGGTCTCGCAGTCCCACCGGCTTCATGGGCCCGAAGCGCAGTGTGTCCGCGCCCCGCTCGGCCATCACCTCGATGGGCAGGCAGCCCTCGAAATAGGGGATGTTCTCCCAGTCGTGGCCCGGATAGACGTCGGCGGCCCGGAGCTCGGCGATGAACGCCTCGTACTCCTCCTTCGACATGGGGCAGTTGAGGTAATCGGCGTCGCCGCCCTTGTCCCACCGCGAGGCATAGAAGGCCACATCCGTATCAATGGAATCCTGGCTGATGATGGGCGCGATGGAGTCGTAGAAGGCCAGTCCCTCATCGCCCAGCAGCGCGGCAACCTGGCTCGTCAGTGCGTCGGACATGAGGGGGCCAGACGCAATCACGGCGGGGGTCGGAGGCAAGTCCGTCACTTCCGCACGCTCGACCGTGATGTTCGGATGGCCCTCCATGAACCTGGACATTGCCCTCGCGAACGCGGTCCGGTCCACGGCCAGTGCCTGGCCGGCGGGAACGCGCGAGTCGTCGGCCGCCCGGAGCAGGATGGAGCCCAGGTCCCGCATCTCCGCCTTAAGCAGGCCGTGGGCGTTGTGGATGTCCTCGCTCTTGAAGGAATTGGTGCAGACCAACTCTGCCAGGTCGGTGGTCTGGTGCGCCGGGGTGGAGCGTACGCCGCGCATCTCCACCAGCACCACCCGGTGCCCGCGCTCAGCAAGCTGCCATGCCGCCTCGCACCCGGCCAATCCGCCGCCCACCACTACTGCGGGTACGCCACGAGCCTGGCCGGCGGACATTGCCTCCGACATTGCTAACCCTCTCAGGACTTCTTCGCGGTCGTCTTCTTCGCGGTCGTCTTCTTCGCGGCCGTCTTCTTTGCGGTCGTCTTCTTCGCGGTCGTCTTCTTCGCGGTCGTCTTCTTCGCGGTCGTCCTGTCGCGGCCACCACCGGCTGACGGCTTGCGCAGGGTGCCGACACCAGCGGGGTCGAGGGCGCCGTCGGTGCCGACCGTGTACTGATGGGCGCAGGTCAGGCACATGAGGTACTCGCCCTTTGCCTTGCTGCTCTTGCGGACCATGAACGGCGCGATGCAGTTGGGGCAGGCCCGGGGCAGCGGCTCGTCCCACACGGACCAGTCGCATTCGGGGTAGCGGGTGCAGCTCCAGAACGGCTTGCCCCGGCGCGTGCGCTTCTCGCCGACCTCGCCCTTGCTGCATTTGGGGCACGTGAGGCCCGGTATCGTGCGGGGCTGCGTGTGCTTGCACTTCGGGTAGTTGCTGCAGGCGATGAACGGCCCGAAGCGGCCCTCGCGCTCGAACATCTCCGCGCCACACTTCGGGCACATCTCGCCAGTGGGCTTCGGTTCGGGCTTCTTCTCGTCATCGAGGGACTGGGTGTGGCGGCATTCGGGGTAGCCGGTGCAGCCGAGGAACCGGCCGTACCGGTTCCAGCGGACGGCCATTTCCTTGCCGCACTCGGGACATGGCCCGGCGTCCTCGGCCACGGCATCACGAACGATTTCCTGGCTCTTCTCGGCGCCCTCGGCCAGCCGGCGCTTGAAGGGATCGTAGAAATCCTGGAGCACGCGCCGCCAGTCCAGCTCGCCCTCCTCGACGCGGTCCAGCTCCTGTTCCATGCCGCTGGTGAAGTCCACGCTGAACACGTCGGGGAACACCCGCACCAGCACCTTGGCGACGGTTTCACCCAGCGGTGTCGGGTGGAACCGTTTCTGCTCGAGCTGTACGTACGTGCGGTCCACCAGCGTCGAAATGATCTGGGCATAGGTGGACGGCCGGCCGATACCCAGCTTCTCCAGTTCCTTGACCAGGCTGGCCTCGGAGAAGCGCGGGGGCGGCTGCGTGAAGTGCTGGGCCGGCGTGATCTGCTCCACCTTGCAGCGGTCGTTCTCGGCGAGCTCGGGCAGCGGGTCCAGGTCATCCAGCGTGCGGTGGTCGCCGTCCTCACGGGCCTCGGTGTAGAGGCGGGTGAAGCCGTCGAAGACCATGATGGAACCCGTGGCGCGGAACAGGTACTTGGTGCCGTTGGCAGCCGTGAGCTCGAAGTCGGCGGTGGTCGTGTCGAACACCGCCGGCGCCATCTGTCCTGCCGTGAACCGCAACCAGATGAGTTCATACAGCCGGAGCTGGTCCCGGTCCAGGTACTTTTTGAGTGCGTCAGGATGGCGCAGCGCGGAGGTGGGGCGAATGGCCTCGTGGGCCTCCTGCGCGCCCTTCTGCTTCTTCCCACCCCAGAGTCGTGGCGCGTCCGTCAGGTAGCGGTCGCCGAAGTTCTGGCGCACCAGGTCCCGGGCCTCCTCCGCGGCGCTGCCGGCAATCCGCGTCGAGTCGGTCCGCATGTAGGTAATGAGACCGACGGCGCCTTCGCTGCCCACCTCCATGCCTTCATAGAGCTGCTGCGCGACGCGCATGGTCCGCTGTGCGGCAAAGCCCAGCCGCTTGGCGGCCTCCTGCTGCAGCGTGGACGTGGTGAATGGCGCCGGCGGGTTCTTCAGCCGCTGCCGACGCTTCAGCTCGGTGATGACGAACGGGAGGTTCGCGACGTCGTTCAGAACCGTCGTCGCGTGCTCCTCGTTGCCGATGGTAAAGGCCTTGCCATCAATGTGGTGCAGCTTTGCCTCGAACTGGCGGCCGTCCTTTTCCAGCAGCGCGGTGACGGACCAGTACTCCTCGGCGACGAAGGCGCGGATCTCGTCCTCGCGCTCCGTGATGAGCCGGAGCGCGACAGTCTGGACACGCCCCGCTGACAGCCCGGGCCGGATGGGCTTCCAGAGGAGCGGACTCACCTGGTAACCGACGAGGCGGTCGAGGATGCGGCGGGCCTGCTGTGCCTCGACCTTGCGCATATCCAGGGACAGCGGTGCGTCGAGGGCCTTCCGGACGGCGTCCTTGGTGATCTCGTGGAACAGGACCCGGCGGAAGCGGCCGTCGCGATCACCGTTGCCGTCCTCGTAGCCAAGCTGCTCGGCCACATGCCAGGCAATGGCTTCGCCTTCGCGGTCAGGGTCGGTGGCCAGGATGACCTCGTCTACGGCGTCCGCGTCCCGGCGCAGGTCCAGGATGACCTTGCCCTTGCCGCGGATAGTGACGTACTTCGGCTCGAAGCCGGACTCGACGTCAACACCAAGCTCCCGTTCCGGCAGGTCCCGGATATGGCCGACGCTGGCCCTGACCCGGTAGTCCGGACCCAGATACTTGCCGATGGTCTTTGCCTTGGCCGGCGACTCGACGATTACGAGGTGCTTCGTTCTAGCCATTCGATTATTTGTCCGGTGATGTCCGTGGCGGCCCTGTCTTCGACGTCAATGACGAGGTCCGCCTGGGTGTACCGTTCCGTTCTCTGCTCCGCCAGGCTGCGGAGCGCACCCAGCGGGTCGGCACCCGCCAGCAGCGGTCGCTCCACGGGACTACCCCCGAGCCGCCGCAACGCTTCTTCCGGCGAGACACGCAACCAGATGGTGGCCGTGCCCGCCGGCAGGTTCTCCAGGGATCCGGGCTGGGCCGCCCAGCCGCCGCCCGGCGAGAGGACTACATGGTGCCGGGAGGATAACCCGGCTGTCAACTCTGCCTCGAGCTGGCGGAAGGCGGCTTCGCCGTGGTCGCGGAACAGTTGCGCCACCGTGCTCCCGGTCTGAGCGACGATGGCGTCATCCACGTCAATGAACTCCCAGCCCAGCCGCCGGGCGACCAGCGGCCCCACCGTACTCTTCCCTGCGCCGGGCAGGCCGATGAGGACGATGCGGTGGATCAGCCGCCCTCCCGGGGCAGGACGGCGCCGGAGGCATCGGCCTCGACACCGGTCTCCACATCCCGTTCCGCGGCGGCATCACCCCTGCGGGCGGCAGAGCGGATGACGTCGTGCCGATGCTCGAGCTGTTTCAGGTAGCCGTCGAAGTTGCGACGCATCTCGTCCATGCTGTCGCCGCCGAACTTCTCGAGCATGGCGTCGGCCAGGACCATGGCGAGCATGGCCTCGCCGACGACGCCGGCGGCGGCGAGGGCAATGACGTCGCTGCGCTCGCGGATGGCCTCGCGGGGGTCGCCCGTGCGCAGGTCTACGCTCTTCAGCGGCTGCATGAGGGTAGACAGGGGCTTCATGGCCACGCGCACGACCAGCGGCGCGCCGGTGGTGATGCCGCCCTCCAGCCCGCCGGCGTTGTTGCGCGTGCGCCGGTACCCGCCGGTGCGCTTGAGCGCGGTGTCAGTGGCGAGTTCGTCGTGTACCTGTGACCCGCGGCGGCGGGCGGCCTCGAAGCCGAGCCCGATCTCCACACCCTTCATCGCCTGGATGGACATCATGGCGCCGGCGATGCGGCCGTCGAGCTTGCGGTCCCATGACACGTGGCTACCCAGGCCGACGGGCAGGCCGGTGGCGACAACCTCAAAGATGCCGCCCAGGGTGTCACCGGCTTCCTTCGCCGCATCCACGGCCGCGATCATGCGCGACTCCGCGTCGCCATCGAGGGTCCGCAGCGGTGACTCGTCAGAGACGGCGTTGATGTCATCGGGCAACGGCTGCGGCGGATTCGCCGTGACGTCGCCCAGCGCCACGACGTGGCTGCCGATGCGAATGCCGAACGCCGCCAGCAGCTGTCGGGCGATGGCGCCGGCGGCGACCCGCGCCGTCGTCTCCCGGGCCGACGCGCGCTCCAGGATGTCCCGGGCATCGCCCCGGTCGTACTTCAGGACGCCCACCAGGTCGGCATGACCCGGCCGCGGCAGGTGCACCCGGCGCAGGTCCAGCTCCGATGCGCCTGCTGGCGGTCGGCCGTGAGCCATTGCCGCCTGCCAGTTCTCCCAGTCCCGGTTCCAGATGACCAGCCCGATGGGTGCACCGGTGGTCTCACCCAGCCGGACGCCCGCCAGGAACTCGGCGGCATCCTTCTCGATGGCCATCCTCCCGCCGCGCCCGTAGCCGCCCTGTCGCCGGCGCAGGTCAGGATCGATGTGCGTAGCGGCGTCGATGTCGAGACCGGCAGGCACGCCCTCAACCATGGCCACCAGGCCGCGGCCGTGTGACTCACCAGCGGTGGAAAAGCGGAAGTGCATATATTCCCTCAGGTCAAACAAAGAGCCCGGCCGGAACCGGGCTCTTCGTGGATCAGCCAACTGGTATATAGGGCAGGCATGGCCTGCGTGTAAAGGTCAGTTCTGCAGGTCCTTCCGCCGGACGTTGACGACGACGACGTTGTCACCCTCCGTCACCGCCAGCAGCTTGACCACGATCTGGTTCTCCGCAGAAAGCCCGGAATTCTCCGCCGCCGTTGGGAGGAACGCCCGGACCGGGCCAACCACGTTATCCCGCAGGAAGATCTCGCCGCGGAGGAAGAAATGCCGCGAATCGATGATCCGGATGCTGCGGTTGGACGTGGCGGCGAAGGAAAGCGCCTCGTCGCCGGATTCCAGCACCTCGGAATGGGCCGGGTGCAGGGTGGCGCCACCCTGGCCGTTCTGCATGCCGGCGGTGAATTCGCCCTGGAGGCGGAGTTCGCCCGCGCCAAGATGCCCGGCCTGGCCGGTAAAGAAGTAGGTGGCCAGCGTGCCCCGGGCGACGCCCAGGCTGCCATTGCTGTTCAGGCCCACGCCGATGACCCGCTCGGAGGCGTTGTTCACCAGGTCGCGCACCGATATCTCGCTGGACAGCCCGAGGATGGGCGGCTCACCGGGCACCTGTGTGCGAGTGCAGCAGATGAACACGCGGCCGAAGGGTGCTGTGGCGCCTTCACCGAAGGCGATCCACGCGCGGTCCGACGACGATGCGACGAAGGTGGTGTCGGAGAGCGCAATGGCGGGGATGTCCCAGCCGCCGGCCCGCATCTCCACATTCGCGCTCGTGGCCAGGTCCGCCACCGCGTCCTCCAGTGTCGCCGGCGCCGACTGTACCACGGCGCCGGTGACCCGGTCGCGGCCGTACAGCACGACCTGGTCGTTGGCGGTGGTGGACCGGACGACACGTACGCTGTCCACGCCCGAGAGTGCCACCTTGTTGTCGGACTCGGTCACCAGGCCGCGGTGCATGATGTTCACGGCGGGCACGCCACTGACGGTGGTCACGTAGCGGATCGTCCCGTCGGAAGCCGCAGGCGTGGGCACAGTCGAATAGACGAGCGTGCCGCTGGTGTCCTGGGCAATGAACTGGGGCCGATCGCTGAAGTCGTGGACGGTGACGGTATACCGGGTCCGGCCATTGACCTCACCGAACTCGACGTCGAGCAGAACCGAGTTCGGCGTCAGGATCCGTTCGCTGCCGATCTCCTCACCGAGCCCGCCGGCCGTCACGGGCAAGGACGAGATGTTGGTGCCGCCGGAGTTGGCCACGTAGAGGCGCGTAGAGTCGATGCTCAGCGTCATGCCCCACGGCGCCGAGCCAACGCGGCGGAACGTGCCGAAGCTCGTCGTACCGAGGTTGAAGACGTCGACCCTGTTGTTCTCGATGTTCGACAGGTAGACGCGCCGGTTGCGATCGTCAACAACGGCGTCGGCGACGCGCCCGCCGCCGGGCAGGCGCACGCTGTGGCCAGCCACGGCCGTAACGACGGTGGCGGCGCCCGCGCCGGCGGCATGGAAGTGGTCCCATCCGCCCACGAACATCGTATCCGAACACTGGAGCGAGGCGAACTCGACGCTGGCGCCCACGGCGCAGTTGTTGATGTCATCCAAGGCGTAGCCGTACGCACGGATGGACATGTTACGTGGCAGGGACAGCTCCGTCTCGCTGAAATGCTCCCCGAGGCGGATGCCGAACGTGTGCTCGACGAGACCGCTGCGGGGCGACGTGAATGCATCGCTGCTGGCGTAGAAGAACTCTGCCGGGCTGCCATCGCCCGGGTCGGCGATGACGACGACGCCCATGCGCCGTATGCCGCTGCCGACGCCGTCATTGGCCTGCACCGTGATGCGCAGGGTATCGTGCAGCTCGACGCGGGACGGGGGCGTGAACCGTCGCAGCACCTGCGGCGCAGTGGTGTCCTGGGCCGCGGCCTC
Organism: Longimicrobiales bacterium; assembly: GCA_035461245.1. Lineage (GTDB taxonomy): Bacteria > Gemmatimonadota > Gemmatimonadetes > Longimicrobiales > RSA9 > SH-MAG3. The sequence goes on from DATHVP010000143.1 coordinate 45,426, forward strand.
GCTGACGGTGACGAGGACAGATTGCGGCGTCGTGCCGAGGGCGCCCACCGTGTTCCAGGCGCGGGCCGTGATCTGGATCATGCCCGTGACGGGGCCGATGGGTACCAGTTCCTCGAACTCCCGTACATCGCGGGTCCCGCCGAGGCCCGCCCAGGTCCGGCTATACGTGGAAGCGCCCGACACCGTAAGCCGCACGCTGTCGAGGCCCAGGGCCGGATCGTGGGCCTCCACCCGCACCTGCATGTTGCTGTTGACGCGCACCGTCGTCCCGCCACTGGGGCTGGTGATGCTCACACGCGGGCCGGGCACCACCCGGACGGTGTCCACGCGCACGTTGCCGGCCATGTCGCTGGCCTGCGCAATGATGTAGACCGGCTCGACGGTGGCGTCCGAAGTTGGCATCAGGTTCCGGACGAGAACCGTGTCCGCCGGCGGCGGCCGGTCAGGCCCCTGTGGGAACGGCACGATGATTTCCGGATAACGCACTACCGGCGTGGTATTCTGCAACGTGTCCGGGAAGTTCCGGAACGCGATGCCGCGGATCCTCACCTCGGCCAGGCCGGTGGCTGAATCGGCAAGGTGCAACCGCACGCGGATGGGCGAGCCGGGGATATAGGACTGGCCCTCGTTCGGCTCGAGGAACGTCAGGTCAGGCGCGACTCCATCCACGAGCGGCAGGGCTAAAGGGGACGACACCCCTCGCAGTGCTGCGCTGTTCGTCGCCCACGCGATGACGTTCAGCGACTCGCCGCCCAGCAGGCCGGGCACCGCTACCGTGAACGTCGCCTGGTGCTGCAGGCCCGATCCCGGCGCGGAGCCGGAGGCCACAGTGTCGCCCGATGCAGTGAGCAGGTAGTAACCGACAGTCTGGATGTCCAGCTTGTCCTGGGCCGAGACGGATACCTGCACCGACTGGCCCGGCGTCACGCTCTGCGGCGTGGCAGTGGCCGTGACTGTGGGGCCGGACGTGACCTGTATCGTCACTGTGCGCGAAACGATTTCACTCACCTGGCCGGACTGGTCAGTGGCGAACGCCTCGACCAGGAGTGACGTGCCCAGCGCGCTGCCCGGCACCTGGATGGTCAGATCGAACGCCGCCGTGTCCGTCTGCATGCCGCCGGGGAACTCACGCTCGCCGACAACGGCGCCACTGTAGCGCACTGTTACCTTCGTCAGGCCACGCGGTGCAACGGCCTTCACGTGGACGGGCAGCGGCTGACCCTCGGCCACCTGCTCGGCCATGGTCAGTTCCGTAATGCGGGGCGGGCCACCGCTGACAGTGCCCTTCTCTCCGCCGAACAGGTTCTCACCATCACAGCCGGCAAGGCCGAGAGCTGCCGCCAGCAGGCCGGCAACGGCCGTGTATCGGAACCGGTGCAGCTTGGCGCGCCGGCCGTCGGTCCTCGACGTCATCGTTCGCTCCCCGTCGGTAGCAGCGGTCAACGTTCCCTCACGATGTGGGGCGTGACCATGATCAGCAGGTCACGCTTGTTCTCACGGACGAGCTCGTTGCGGAACAGGGCTCCAATGACGGGGAGGTCCATGAGGAGCGGGATCCCTGAGCGCGAGCGAGTCTTTTCAACGATGGTCAGGCCGCCGATAACGACGGTCTCCCCGTCGTTCACCAGCACCTGGGTCTGCGCGTTCTGCGTCTGGAAGATGACACCGATGTCCGACGGCGCCGCGGCGATGTTGGACCGCTCGGCGCGCATGTCGAGGAGCACCTGATTGCCGGTGATGTGAGGGGTCACTTCGAGGATCACGCCCGTCTGCTTCATTTCCACCGTAGCGCGGGGCGCTGCACCGCCACCTGCGCCGCCGACACCGGCGCCGGCGTCGATGACGCGGATGGGCGTTTCCTCACCTACCTGGATGGACGCCATGCGGTGGTCCATGGTCCGGACCAGCGGCTTCGCCTGGATGTCGCTCAGGGAGACCTGCTGGAGCGCCTCGAGGAACGTGATGAGGCTGTGCCGGCCGAGGACGAGGGTTGTCACCAGCTCCAGGGCGGGCGATGCCACGCGATAGTTCGCGTTGCCCAGTGCGGCAATGGAGTTGCCGCCCAGCAGCACGACATCCTCACTCGTGGGCGTCATCACGCCCGTGTTCGGGTCGGGAATGAAGCCCTGGACGAGGCGATTGAACTGGGAGCCCTGGGAGTCCTTGAGGTCGTACATGACGCCCATGGCCTCGAGGGTGGTGCGATCAATGAATGCGATGGTCGCGGAGATGTCCACCTGCGGCGTGCGCGTGTCGAGCTGCGGCAGGATCTCGCGGACGCGCTCCAGCGACGATGTCACGTCCGTGACGAGCAGGGAGTTCGACGCGGTGTTCACGGTCACCCGGCCGCCCTCCGTGAGCAGGCCCAGGATGGCGCCCCGGATGGAGTCGGCGCTGATGTACTGGATGGGGAACGCCTGCGTCACCATGGGCTCGGTCTCGACGCGCGCCCGCTGGTTGGCGCCATCGTCCACGACGAGCACGCCGCTGGGGAGTTCGCGCATGACCAGGTTGTTCTGGGCGAGGATCGCCTGCAGCGCCTGGTCCCACGGCATGTTCCGCAGCTCGGCGGTGATGGAGCGCGTCTGCACGCCAGGAGCCGCGATGATGTTGCGGCCGGACCGCTCGCTGAACATGCCGAGCACCTCGATGAGCGGCTCGTTCATGAACATGACGCTCATGGGCTGCTGCAACCGGATCTCCCGGGCCGTGAGCTGCGGCTGCGGCGCTGGCTGCGGCACGGGTGCGGCGGACTGCTGCGCCACCTGCACGGCTACTGGGGGTGCGGCCTGCTGCGCGGGCTGCGTACGCGTGTCCGGGACCGGCCGGCCTTCAGGCAGCGCGCCCTGATCCGCGGGAGTTCCGATGGGGCCCGCGTTCGCGGCCTGCCCACCGGCCGTCGCCGTCCCCAGGGACTGGGTCCAGGCGGCGAACTCGCCCGATCGGTTGGGGAAGGAGACGCGGATGCGGCCGTCCTCACTGACCACCTCGTACTGCAGCGGTGAGCCGAGGGCGAGGACCACGCGGGCGACGTTCGGCTGGAACGGCGCCACGCGCAGCTCGCGGACGCCGCCGCGGTTGAAGTCCCGGAGATCAACCCGGGGCGCCTGTGACACGCCATTGAGGTCGATGACGAGGCGGCCGTCGTCCATCATGAAATGGCGAGGCGTGACGTTGCCATCCACGAGGATGACGACTTCCGTACGGTCGGCAACGGGCGCTACGCTGAGCCCGGTGACGCGGGGCTCTGCGGCGACAGTCGCCAGCAAGAGCGCGATGAGCGATGTCATCGATTACGCTCCTTCCCTGGGTGGCTTCAAGTACAAGACTTCCTGCCTTCGCATACCGAAATCGTTGACGGAGAAGACGACGTGGGTCTGGCCGATGTTGATGACGGTGGCGTTACCCACGGTTTCGCCACGGCGCAGCCGCATGCGGCGACCACCGGCGACTGAGAGCGAGACGATGCTCTCCCGCGGATCATCGGTGTAGATGATCATGTGCAGCGTGACGTCGGAAAACAGCGGCCCCTCGGCGGACGAGGTCAGCGGCGTGAACGGGTCACGCCGGTTGCGGCCACCGTACTGAAAGACCTCCCGCTCGAAGACGAGCCGCGGCTCAGAGGCGCTGGCGGAGGCGCTGGCGGACGCGCCGGCGGTGTCCCCGGCCTGGCCGGACGACTGCGCGACAACCGGCGCCGACGTCGCGAGGAGCAGCGCGGTGGTTCCCCAGGCCATGAGGTGGACTGTGTTCATTTCCTATCCCTCCGCGGGACTGGCCGGCTCGTCACCGGGCGCAGGCATGACATAGGTATCGATGCGGAACCTGGCCCGGAGCAACGCGTTGCCGCGGGCTGTCTCGCCGGTGCCGCGGGTGAGCGACACGTTTGCCGAGCGGACGATCCGTGGCATGGAACCAATGGTTGTCAGGTACTCGGCCACGCTGTGGTAGTCGCCCGTGACCTCCAGCTCATATGTCTGCCGGGAATAGTGGTCACCGGCGGTCTCACCACCGGGTCGCAGCACCGTGAGCTCCACGCCGGTGCCGCCGGCGACATCGGCGATCTGGTTGATCAGGTGCGGCACGTCCTCCCGGTTCGGGATGAGCTGCTCGAGCTGGCCGAGGTGCTCGCGGAATATGGCCAGCCGGCGCTCAAGATCCTCGCCATAACGGGCGACGGCCGCGCGCATCACGTTGTTCTGCCGGTTCAGCGCCTCGAGGCGCATCTCCTGCCGCTCGATCTCGGCGACGCGATCGCCGTAATAGAGCTGCTGGTAGGCCACCGCGAGGGCGAGGGGCAGCAGGACGACCAGCGCCTTCTTCTGTACCTGCGGATCACGAAGGTTCATGTCACTGCTCCTGCTGCGCGACCGCGCCGAACAGCGGCACCGTCTCGATAGCGTCCGGCGTCGGCTCCTGGTAGTTCACGTGCAGCATGAACGTGTGTACCGTCCTGTTGTCCACTTCGGTCTGAACGGACGAGATGAGGCGTGTGCTCCGGAGGAACGGCGACGCCTCGAGCTGCTGCATGAAGCGCGTCAGGGCGAAGACGTTACCCGCGAAGCCTTCGATCTGGAACCGCGGCAGCAGCTGCTCCGCGTCCGCGTTCGTGACGCTGTTCAGCCACACATACGGCGGCAGAGCGCGGCTGACCTCGTCCAGGATGTGTGGCCAGATGAAGCGCGTTGCGTCAATCTCCTGGATGACCTGCAGCTTCTGCGCGATGGCTGCCTCCTGGGCGGCCAGCGAATCACCGTGGCTGCGCTGGATGGCGTATCGCGTCGAGTCCCGGACAGCGGCCTCCACGTCAAGCTCCAGCGCGGACAGGCGGCTGGAACTGCTGAGGTGCATCCACGCCAGCGCGCCGATGCCGATGACCCAGGCGCCCACGTACAGGGCGAGCATCCGGTTTACGGCCGGCATCCTGAAGCGCGATGCGAGGCCGGGTCCGGCGACGCGGGACGCACTTCGCCGCGACGCTTTCTTCGTTGACCCGGGCAGCAGGTTGATCTCGATCATGCTGGGTTCCTTCTATGCCTGGCGCAGGGCCAGGCCAACGGGGAGCATGAGCAGGGGCGCGAGCTGCTCCATGGGTACTGACTCCATGACTTCCGGCCGGACGGACACGCGCTGCAGCGGGCTTGCCACCTCCACGCGCACGTTCATGCGGTTGGCCATGGCGTCCGTCATGCCGTTGATGGACGCGCCACCGCCGGCGAGGAAGATGCGGCTCACGCCCTCGCCGCCCGACTGCGTCAGGATGAAGGCTGCGGCGCGCTCGATGCCGACCGCCAGTTCCTCCACCCTGTCCTCCAGAAGTGATGTGAGCGCTGCCGGGTCGCTCCGGCCCTGGAGCACGTCCTCGGCCTGGTCGCCGGTCATGCCCCGCTCACGCTGGAGGGACTCCCTGAGGCGCCGCGTGCCGAACGGGATGTCCCGCACCAGCACCAGCCTGCCCTGCTGGACCAGGTTCACGTTCGTCGTCTCGTTCCCGATGTTCACCACCGCGAGCATGGCTTCCTTCGCCGTCGGGTAGTTGTGCTCGAAGGCGTTGTGCAGCGCGAAGGCCTCGACATCGATGACCTTCGGCTCCAGCCCGGCGTCCGACAGCAGGCTGAGCCGGTTCTCCACCAGCTCCCGCTTGGCGGCCACCAGCAGCACCGACATCTGGGCCGAATCCCCGTCGGGGTCCAGGATCTGGAAATCCAGCTGCACGTTCTCCATGTCGAAGGGCACGTGCTGCTCTGCCTCCCAGCGGATGACCTCACGGGCATCGTTCTGGCCCATCCGATCCATCGGGATCTTCTTCACGATCACGTCGTGGCCGCCCACGGCCGCCATGACCGCTTGCTTCTTCAGCCCCGCACTGGCGATGACTGAACGCACGGTCTCGGCGACGAGTGCCGGGTCCATGACCTCGCCCTCGACGATGGCGTCAGGCACCAGCGGACTCGTGGCAACCTGCACGATTTCCGGCTCGGGCTTCGAATGATCAACCACGACAAGTTTCACCATGCCGCTGCCGATGTCGAGCCCGGCGGATAGCTTGCTCCGGCCAAACAGTCCCATTACACGGACTCAGGCTGAGGTATCAGGGGGAGGCCTTTTCCAGGATGGTGTCTCATGCTATTCGCCGGCCATCGTCATGTCAAGCATTTCGTCGACGACGACAGCCCTCCTGTCTCAGGGTGAAATGGTGTTGGCTTCTGCTACCAGTTGGACCAGTTATCGACCCACGTGTTTGCCATCGGCTGGAAGCCCGAGGTGGCGCCGGCCAGCGCGTTCTGCACCATGCACGAGTCAAACTGGTACCGCTTCTGTCCGTTCGCCAGTGAGATGTCCACCTCGGACTCCTCCACCGACTCGCCCTTCAGGACATTGAGGCCGGTGATGACGGAACCGTTGATGATGCCCTGGCCGTTGTCCTCGATCTTGCCGCCCACCAGGATAACGCCGTCCCAGTTCTGGTTGCCGATGAGTCTGAGGTTGCCGGTAACGATGAGCACGCCGCGACCGCTGTTGTCTAGGGTCGTGCTGCCATTCACGACTACGGTCGGCCAGTTGTTGTAATTTGTCGGCCAGCCGCCGCAACTACCGCCGGCGTAGGTGGCGTCGTAGCCGTAGGTGGACGGCATGCACACGACATTGCCGGCGTTCGGGTAGGCCGGGTTGCCGCTGGCGCGGATTGCCGGCGCCGTCGGGTCCGTGATGGCTTGCCAGTTGATATCGATCTGGTTGGCCATCTCCTGGGGCGAGCCCATGTAGTCAATGGCCGGGTCCCCGGACGCGCGATCCTCGATATGCTCGCCGCTGGCGAGGCCGTCGGGCAGGGCGATGCCGGCGCGTGTCACGCCGTCGCCGCAGGCGGTGCCCGCCTGGTCCTCGCCGCCGAACCACCCCGAATTGCCGTTCTTGTGCACGCCGGAGAGGCTGGTCCAGGAGGCGAGGACCTGCATCTGCATGGGCTGCTGCGTTGCGAACTGGGCGACCGTTCGGCGCGCTTCAGGCCGGCCGGGCCCGCCGCCGGGTATGGCGCCCTCGGAGGAGATGACCACGAGCGAGTTCTGGGTGGTGCCGAAGATCCTGTTCACCCGAACGGTGGCCGTGCCGCCGGGGAACGTGTAATTCCGCACGGCGCTGTCCTGGCCGGGCATGAGCTGGCCGCCATTCATGAATTCGGCGAGACCGGCCTCTGCCATGGCGAAGGCGCCGGTCTGGCCCCGAACATTGTCCACGGTCTGGATCTCGGCGCCGACCCGGGTAAACGACGCGACAACGCCAGCAGTAAGGAACCCGATGACGAGAATCGCCATGGGCAATGCGAAGCCGTCGCGGTTCTGGAAGGTGTTCATGGCTCTCGCTCTCACAGACGGTTCTTGAAGAACACGGACGTCGCCAGGGGGACGACGGGATAGGTCCCGTCGGGGTCGGGCCGCTCACTCTGGGCATTCATGACGATGCGGATACCGGTAATCTCGGCGAGATTCGCTGGCGCCGCAGGCACCGGGTCCGGGGCGTCGTTGATGTAGAACTCGAAGCGCGCATCGTCGGTGAAGGGCGCGAGGAGTTCTTCGCCGCCGGGCTTGCGGTGCTGCTCCCGCCAGAGGGCCCGGCGACCGAGCACCTCGGTGGATGCCTTGAACTCGTAGGTCACCCTCTGGTACAGCTTCACGGGCCTGCCGGCGTCCACCAGGCTGGGATTGTTGGCGACGGCAATTGACAGGGTGCCGCCGCCCGGGACGGCCTTGATGCCCGCGGCATCACACGTTGATCCACCGGAGCCAAGTGATGGCATGACATTGCTGGTGGGATCAATGGGCGGCGAGTAGCTGAATGTCGAATCGTCCTGTTGCACCCCGTATCCGGCGTACGCCGTGTCCGCGAGTACAAACGGATCGGTGGGGACGTACCGGACCCGCAGCGAGGTTCCCGAGCCCCCGCACGAAATCCCGAGGGCGAAAGGGACGTATACGGTGAGCTTCGTGGGTGAGGCGAACTCGACACCGCCCGTGCGCTCCACCATGCGCAGTTCCGAGGTCAGGATGTTCATGGCGCCCCGTGATATGCTGCGGGCGTCGCTGACCTTCTCCTGTCGGTCATAGAACCGGGTCTGGGTTATGAATACGGAGGTGACCGCCGCGCCGATGATGCTGGTGATGGCCAGGGCCACCATGACCTCGACCAGGGTGAAGCCGCCGCGTGTCCGCATGCCGCTGAGCCGGGCGTTCGGAATGAATGCGCTATTCATGGCGAGCAGTTCCCGCTGATGCAGAGAGGACTCGGCGGCGGCGGCGCCGCCCGCACGATGCGAGCGGCCGAAGTGGCGGCATCACGCTGAAGCGGCTCCACGGTGATGTTGATGACGGCTCGCCTGGTATCGGCGGTCACATCGGCGCACCACCGGAATCGGTCCATGGTTGAGTCCGCGTGGAACGACACGTTGGCACACCGGGACTGGAGAGAGTCCCAGGGCAAGCCGCTGTAGCGGTTTACAGTCGCGTGCAGGACAGCCTCGCGGGCATTGGCGTCCGACACCGTGATCGCCTGCCTGGCCGTAACGAAAGTGAACCCGGCGAGGCTGGTCAGGATAATGGCGAGCAGCACCATGGCGACCACCACCTCGATGAGGGAGAACCCTTCTCTCGTGCTATCCATGACTCACCTGACCCTTATCTGACCCGCACGTGACATGGTCACGCTGCGTGTGGAGCCACCGGCCCTCAGTTCGATCTCCAGCGGTCCGCTGGCGAGGCCGGAGGGGTACACCAGAACCTGGCTCGTCGTGTGCGAGACCATGCGCTGCACGGCGAGTTCGGAACCATCCCCCATGTTACGCTCGCTGAACACGGTGGCCGGTGATCCTGCGTTCCGGACCACCATCCGCCGACCCACGGAATCGACCTCGACGCGCACGGGCTGCCGCTGACGTGCCGCCATGCTGTACGCGAGCTTGAGATCCGCGGACACGACCGACGCCGCCCGATCCAGCCGGTTCTTGGCCACCGCCCTGCCGACCTGCGGGATTGCGATCCCCGCAACGATACCGGCGAGCAGTATCACGATCAGCAGTTCAATGATGGTAAAGCCATCGCGGCTGTGCATTCCGACCTCGGAATCCTGGTACCTGTGGGGCGACACGTCCTACGATCCGGGCTGACAGGGGGCCAGAAGCATGCCCGGCCAAAGTATGCGCAGTAACAACAAGTTACAGGAACCCGGAAGCGAACGGAAGGGAAAAAGTTGCGGCCGGGGGGAAAACAATTGCTGCGGGGTGTCCGGCGCACCGGAGGCCTCAGAATGCGGGAATCCGGGCCCGGCCGGGAGCCGGCCGAGGCAGCCCCAGCCCTGCCCGGTCGGTGGCCTGCTGGGCCACCTCGGGAAGCGGATCAAAGCCGGCGCCGTCGTCCAGGAACGACCTCGCGATAACTGCTCCCGCCAGCCGGGCGCCGTCCTCCAGGTGGAGGGTGCCGGCGACGAAGAGCATGCCGGCGACGCTGCCGCTGGCAGTGACGCGCAGGTCTCCGGCCGCCACCACGACGCCGTCTACGACTTCCGCCAGGCTGGCACCGGGTTCCAGTGTCCGGACGCGGGCGCCCGATTCGAGGTAGGGCAGGTTGCTCAGGACACGCAGCAGCAGCGTATCAGCCCTCGACGCCGGCAGCAGGTGCTCCGGCGGGTCCGTCCACTCCGCAGCGTCAAACTCCGGCGGCAGGACGGGCGGCAGCAGCAGCGATTCCGCAGATGCCTGCCCATGGGCGGGCGCCGGCAGGGAGGCGGAGGACCGGAGCAGGTAGAGCGCCGGACCGATGCGCTGGACTGACGCGCGCAGGACTACGCCGTCCGGGGAGATGTCATCGAGGACCGTCAGCTGCCGCCCGTCCGGCGGGAGACTCTCGGCCGCATCAGGCCAGGTGGCGGCAGCATGGGCCAGCGCGGCCTCGGCCGCCAGGCGGAGTCGCAGCACGTCTGCCGACCCGGCGACCAGCCGGCGTTCCAGCAGGGCCAGGTGCAGCGTCCCGATAATGACGCACTCGATGAGGACGAGCGCGGCGAGCGCCACGGCGAGGGAGGCGCCACTGCGCCGGCCAGCGGCGCCGCTCACGGCACCCCTGCGCCGAACACCGCTATGCCATGCACGGAATCTCCGCGCGCCGTATGGAGCCTGTACATGATCCCGCTGGCGGCCAGCCCGAAGGCGCTTCGGCCGGTGACAAACGCCTCCGCGGTGAGGGGCTGGCGCCCCTCGTTGCCGAGCCGGTAGCGCATGGCGCGGGCGCTGAGGTAGTAGCGTCCACTTTCGTAGACGAGGATCATGCCGTGCGGCGACGGCGCGGCCGCATCCACCCTGATACGCAGCCCGGTCTCATCGGCAGCAGCTGCGCACGGCACCGGGGCGTGCTCCACGTCCAGTACCGGCAACGCGGTCCCCCCGCCGGCACCGTCCAGGAACAGCAGCGAATCCTTGGCGGGCTCGGGCAGCCGGTCACCGCGGTAGCGGACCAGTATCCTGTCAGGCCACACGGCGCACACGACGCCCCTGCCCCGGAACGCGCGGATCGCGACCGAATCGGCGGCTACCGCGCGGACGTCATCAGACGCAGCTCGCAGAAGTTCCCCGTGAATGACCGCAGACGCGGTCCGCAGCGCGTCGGCGGACAGGACCAGCTCAGCACTGTAACGGGCGAGTCGGAACTGGGCGACAAGGGCGCCGCCCACGATGGCAGCGACGATGGCGCCGACAGCCATCACCACGGCAACCTCAATGAGCGTGAACCCAGGGGACGGCCGTCGGTGGTGCTTCATGGCGCTGGCTCGCCCACCGCCGGTCTCGCCGTGTGGAACACCAGGGTATCGCCGGTGCCGCGGTGGTGGCTGGACACGTCAATGGTGAGGACAGCGCCGTCGCCAGCTACCGTCCACATGAGGTCCACGTGGCCGATGGTCCGGCTGCCAGCGGTGGGTGATGGGACGCGGACCAGGGAGTCTATGACCTGGGCGGCCGCCCGCACGGCTGCCTCCGAGGTAGCCGCTTGCGTGAACGACCTGGCGGCCACCATCCCGGTAGCGGCCAGGGCGACCAGCGTGACGGAGAGCAGTACCATGGCCACGATGAGCTCGACGAGGCTGAACCCCGGGCGTGCGCGCATCAGATGCACCCGCATCATGTGCGCACCCGACCGTACGCCGACACGACGAGGGACGCGCTGGCGGAACGGCGCGTGACATGGATCGTGGCGTTGGTGATGCGCCCTATGCCGAGGGCGTCGTATCGCAACGCAACGGGTGAGGCGCGCGTGGACGAGACCGTCACGCCGTAGCGGGCACGCAGCGGATACGACGTCGTCCGGAAGCCACCGGCCGTTTCGATCCAGACGTCGCCTGAATCCGTGTCAACGACAATGGACGCGCCGCCGGACCGGATGGCGGTGAGCCGGGCGACGGCGAAGGCGGCGGCGAGCTCAGCCCGTGCCGCGCGCACCGCGGCGCCATCCCGGGCGCCGGCGAACAGGGGCAGCGCGGTCCCGGCCAGGATGCCGAGGATGAGGAGCACGAGGGCGAGCTCCAGCAGGGTGAAGCCGTGTCGGTTCGTCATGCCCGCGAGGATACGGCGGGAACCGGGGCGTTCCCATGTCCAGCGGGGACGACTTTCCCGTGGGCCCGACGGGCCGGGCCGCTGCCGCTAGCGGAAGGTTGGGTGCCCCCATCGGGGGCGGCTACTCCAGGCCGTACTCCCGGATCTTGTAAAGCAGGGCCCGCGACGAGAGCTCCAGCAGTTCCGCCGCCCGCGTCTTGTTGCCGCCGGTGCGGATGAGGGCCTGGCGGATAAGCCGCTTCTCCAGGGCCTCGCCGTGCTTCTTGACGGACAGCTCGTCGGTGGGCAGGTCCGTGCCGTCAATGGCGGGGATGGGCGTGCGGATGTGGTCGGGCATGTCTGTGACGTCAATCTTCGGACCATCGCACAGGACCATGGCCCGCTCGATGGTGTTCTCGAGCTCGCGCACGTTGCCGGGCCACGGGTAGTCCAGCAGCAGGCGCATGGCGTCGGGCTCGATGCCCTTGATGTCCAGGCGCAGCTTGCGGTTGTAGTTGTCGATGAAGTGCTTGACGAGGACGGGCACCTCGTCCCGGCGCTGGCGCAGCGGCACCAGGTGGATGGGCACGACGGCGATGCGGTAGAACAGGTCCCGCCGGAACTCGCCGGCGCGGATCTCCTCCTCCAGGTCCTTGTTGGTGGCGGAGACCAGGCGCACGTCCACGTCCCGGGAGCGGGTGTCGCCGAGGCGGCGAATTTCGCCCTCCTGCAACACGCGCAGCAACTTGACCTGCAACGTGGCGGGCATGTCCCCGATTTCGTCGAGGAACAGCGTGCCGCCGGACGCGACCTCGAAGAGGCCGGGCTTGTCACGGTCGGCGCCGCTGAACGCGCCGCGGACATAGCCGAACAGTTCGGATTCCAGCAGGTTCTCGGGGATGGCGCCGCAGTTCAGCGGCACGAACGCCGAGTCGGCCCGGTCGCTCTCATTGTGGATGAGCCGGGCAATGAGTTCCTTGCCAGTCCCGCTCTCGCCCGTCACGAGCACGGGCGACGGGTGCCGGGCCACCTTCGCGGCGATCTCCAGCGCCCGCTGCATGGCGGGCGAGTTGGAGATGATCTCCCGGTAGCGACGCTGGATGCCGACTTCCTCGCGGAGCCGGAACACCTCCTGCCGCAGGGCCTCGCGTTCCTCGGCCTTCTTCAGCACGAGGACGAGCTGATCCGGGCTGAACGGCTTGGGCAGGTAGTCGTACGCGCCGTTCTTCATGGCCTCCAGGGCCAGCTCCGTGCTGCCGTAGGCGGTCATCACGATGACCATCCCCAGGCCGCCGGCGGCGCGGTAGCGCTCCAGGAACTCGAGGCCGCCAAGGCGCGGCATGCGGACGTCGCACAGCACGATGTCCGGCTTCAGCTCGAGCGCCTTCACCAGGCCCTCCTCGCCGTCGCTGGCCGCGTGCGTCGCGTAGCCCTCCTCCGTGAGGATGAGGGACACGGTCTGCCGGAGGCCGGGCTCGTCGTCGATGATCAGGATGGTCATGCGTTCGTCAGCTCTACCGCGGGCGCCGCGGGCTCGTGGAGTGAACGGGCGTGCCGGACAATGGCGTCACGGACGGCCGGTGGCAAGTTTTTTCGGTCAGGGGCGAGGGTCGGCGGCCGCCGGGCCCGGCGCGGGCCCGGCGGCTGGCCGGGCGGCTGGCCCGCGTATGGGCTCGATACCGGCGGCGGCCGGCGCGTGTCCGTGTCCGGGCTCGGTACGGGACGGCGGCTGGCCCACGCATCGGCTCGACACCGCGGTTGCGACCGGCCCACGTTCGCACTCGATCCACATGGAGCAGGTGAATGCGACGCAGGGTACCGTTATGGGCCCCAGTGTCGCATCCGGGTCCCGCCCCGGGCGGCGCGTGCGACATTGGGTACCGCTGTGGTACCGAACGTCGCATCGCGAGGGTCCTGCTGTATCGAGTGCGGTCCTGGGTCGCTGGCGCACGGGTCGCGAGATGGTCACGGCCAGTTCGCGCAACCCTGGCCGCATTGAGTCAAATCCGGCCTCGGGACGCCACTGCGCCTCACCGGTTCGCGGCGACCTGCGGGGCCAGGGCCGGCAGGATCACGCGGAACCGGGCGCCGCCATCGGGCGCGTTGGCCGCGCGGATGGCGCCGCCCATGCCCTGCACGAGCCGGGCGCAGATGGCCAGGCCGAGGCCAGTCCCCTTCCCCACTTCCTTGGTGGTGACGAAGGGCTCGAAGACCTGGTCCACGAGGTCCTGCGGCAGGCCGGGCCCATTGTCCGCGACGACGATCTCCACGACTTCGCCCGTCTCCGACTCCGGATCCCCTTCGGGCCACTGTACGAGCCGGTTCAGGCGACGTCTGTGGGTGTAGTCCACGCCCTCCGGGTCGTCCCTGCGTCGGGCCAGGAGCGGGGGCGGCTCGGGGTCGCCGACGCGGCGGAGCACCTCGATGCTGACGACGCCGTCGTCGCGTGACTCCAGGGCGTCGGCTGCGTTCACCAGCAGGTTCACCAGTACCTGCTGGAGCTGGTAGGGGTCGCCGCGGACGAGGTATTCGCCGGGGTCCGGGAGCTCGGCGCGCAACTCGATGCGATTGAAGTGGCCCTGCGTGCGGACAAGCTCCGTGGTCTCGACGAGGACATCGGCGACATCGACGGCGCTGGTTACTGCATCACGGGGGCGGGCGTAGTCCAGAAGGCCGCGGACGATGCGGTCAATGCGCCGGGCCTCCTTCTCCGCCGAACGTATCAGTTCCAGCCGCTGGCCTTCTTCGTGGCGGGCGAGGAGGCCGAGGTAGCCCATGATGGCGCCCAGCGGGTTGCCCACCTCGTGGGCGATGCCCGCGCCCAGCCGGCCGACGGAGGCCATCTTCTCCGCGCGGACCATGGCGTCCCGGGCCTCGGTGAGGAGGCGGTTCGTCTCGTCCAGCGAGCGGATGTTGTCGGTGAGGGCCTGCTGATCCGTTAGCAGGCGCTCGGCCATCTGCTCGACGGCGGCGGTGAGTCGGGCCAGCTCCTGGGTCTCGGCATCGGGCAACTCGGTGTGCAGCGCGCCGCTGGAGATCTGCTCCACGCCGTCCACCAGTTCGTTCAGCGGCGTGACCAGGCGGCGCCGGAGCAGCATGGCGCCCAGCCAGGAGAAGAGGGCGATGTCAGCGGCGAGGAGTGCGATGACGTACGCCACCGCCATGAGCGGGTCCAGCCAGGGCACGACGAGGATGATGCCGATGACAGCGACCACCAGCATCCCGGCCAGGACTATGGCGCCGGCGCCGATGAGTTCGCGGTGGAGGGTGGGGAGGTTAGGCATATGGGGAATGTGGGGGCGATTCGGACGTCCAGCCAGATGAAGGGAACCGTCAACACCATATCAATGGAAAGTCGAAGGGCCGGAGGTGGCGTGCACCTCCGGCCCTTGACGTGGGAAACGGCTTCCTTATGGAGTCGTCGTTGTCGGCGCAGCACAGCCGATCACGCCGAGTTCCGAGGCCGGATCCGCAGGAGTTCCGCCGGTATAGAGGGCGCACACTACGGGCGTTGCCTCGTGGCTCGCCTCCGCATACCAGTATGGCTGCTCTCCGCCGGTAGCCGCCACACCCGTGATCGACAACGTCACGCCCGTCGACAGCGTCAGATTCAGATCGTTGGGTGTGCCGTCGTCCCAAGCGATGTCGCCGGTAAAGTAGTTGTAGCTCGAGCCGGAATCCGAGTAGTAGATCTCCTGCTGGGCCGCAAGGTTGCGAAGATCGGACTCCATGGCCTTGACGTACGCCCGCTCACGCGTGGCGCCGAACTTCGGGATGGCGATGGCCGCCAGGATGCCGATGATCACGATGACGATCAGCAGCTCGATGAGGGTGAAGCCTTCTCTCCGCTTGTGCATGACAACGCTCCTTGGGTTGTTGAACGACAGACGATCAAAATGGATCGACCTTCGGCGGCGCTAATTGGCAAGGCACATTCCAAAAGCGGCATGCGCGCCAGAACTGTTGGGCTGCAACGAAATACGAGGTAATCTGGACGGCACCGGGGACCGGGCGGATGGCATCATGCCTTGCATTGTGCAAGAGTCCGGCGAATTGCCAGAGGGTGGGGACGGCGGTCAGTCGCGATGGGGGTGGCGCGCCCGAAACACTTCATCGGCAGGACTGGGCAGCTCATCCCGCTGATACACCGGCGCCTTCCGGTCGAACACATTGCTCCGGACGATGTGCCAGAACGCCGCCACGCCGTCCTTCCAGTTGATCTTCTTGCCCTCGGCGTAGGTCCGGCCGTGGTAGCTGATGGGGACTTCGTAGATCCGTGCGCGCGCCTGCGCGAGGCGGGCGGTGAGTTCCGGCTCGATGCCGAACCGCCTGGACTTGAGGGGCAGCGACTTCATCAGGTCCGTGCGGACCATCTTGTAGCACGTCTCCATGTCCGTGAGGTTCAGGTCCGTGAACATGTTGGAGACGAGGGTCAGGAAGCCGTTACCGACGCGGTGCCAGAAGTAGAGCACGCGGGCGGGGGCGCCCAGGAAGCGACTGCCGAAGACGGCGTCCGCCCGGCCGCTGGTAATGGGCTCCATGAGGGCCGGCAGGTCCCACGGGTCGTATTCCAGGTCCGCGTCCTGGATGACGACGACGTCGCCAGTGGCGGCGCGGATGCCCGCTCGGACCGCCGTGCCCTTGCCGCCGTTCTGCTCCTGCAGGACGAGCACGTCGATGGTGCCCTCGTCCCGGAGGCGCTGGAGGATGTCACGGGTGCCGTCGGTGGAGCCGTCGTCCACACAGATCAGCTCCATGTCCAGTCCCACCTCCCGCAGACGGGCGATGGACGTCTCCACGGTGCGGCGCTCGTTGTAGACGGGCATGACGACGCTGAGCCGAAGCGAGCGACGTCGCTCCTCGGCGTTCGCGGGTGGCCTGGCGTTCGGGGGCTGCGTCGCGCCCGTGGGCGTGTTCGCGCCTGCGGGCAGCCGCGGGTGCGGCGCGTCTGTCATGCCTCCACTCCGTAGCGGTTGAGCTTGCGGTACAGTGTTGACGGGTCAATGCCCAGCACCTCGGCGGCGCGGGCCTTGTTGCCGCCCTCGGACTGGAGGACCCACAGGATGTAGGCGCGCTCCACCGTCTCCAGCGTCGGGTTCGCCGGTGGCCGCTCGGATACGAGCGAGACCGGCGCGGGGCTGGTGATGCGCGCGGGCAGCGTGTCCAGGTCAATGGCGCCCTTCTTCGCCAGGATAGCGGCACGCTCCAGCGCGTTCTCCAGCTCGCGTACGTTGCCGGGCCACTCGTAGTGCTGGAGGGCGCTCTTCACGTCATCGGACAGGGCGAGCTGGGCGCCTGTCTTCTCGGCGTGGCGGGCCAGGAAGTGCTCGGCCAGGAGCAGCACGTCCTCGTCGCGCTCCCGCAGCGGCGGCAGGTGCATGCTGATGACGTTCAGGCGGTAGTACAGGTCGCTGCGGAACGTGCCGCGGCGGATCTCCTCGTCGAGGTCACGGTTGGTGGCGGCGATGATGCGCACGTCGATCTCCACGGGCTGCGTGGCGCCCACGGGCACGATCTCCCGCTCCTGCAGGGCACGCAGCAGCTTCACCTGCAGCGCCGGCGACATCTCGCCCACCTCGTCGAGGAAGAACGTGCCGCCGCGGGCCACGGCGAACAGGCCTTCCCGGTCCCGGTGTGCGCCGGTGAAGCTGCCTTTCACGTGGCCGAACAGTTCCGACTCCAGCAGGTTCTCCGGCAGGGCGCCGGCGTTGATGGAGACGAACGGGCCGCCCTCCCGCTCCGACAGGCGGTGGATGTACTTCGCCAGCACCTCCTTGCCGGTGCCGCTCTCGCCGGTGATGAGCACCGTGGACTCGGTGGGTGCCACCTGCTCCGCCAGCTTCAGCACTTCCACATAGCGACGGTGGCGGCCCACCGGACGCGTGGCCGCGGAATCATCCCGGCGACGGATCTCCTTCTTCAGCGCCTTGTTCTCCGTTGAGAGCTGCCGGGTCTGGCTCGCACGCCGGCACAGCGCCACCAGCTCGGCGTTGGAGAACGGCTTCTGCAGGTAGTAGAAGGCGCCCTCGTTCACCGCCTGCATGGCGGTCTGGAGTGACGCCTGCGCCGTCATGAGGATGACGGGGACCTCGACGTCGTACTCGCGGACGGCGGCGAGGACGTCGAGTCCGGTCATGCCGGGCATGCGGATGTCCGAGAGGACGAGGTCCGGCGCGATCTCGTCCAGCCGGCCCACGGCATCCCTCGGGTTGTACGACGGCGTCACCCGGAAGCCCTCGCCGCGGAGCAGGACCTGCACCGTCTCGAGGATGGAGGTCTCGTCGTCAATGAGCAGGATGTGCGGTGCGTCAGCTTGCTGGGACATGAGCGGGCTCCCCGGCATGGGCCGGCAGGTAGATCGTGAAGCAGGCGCCGGCGTCCGGGTCATTGTCCACCAGGATGGCCCCGCTGTGGGCCTCCACCGCCCGGTGCACCAGCGCCAGCCCCAGGCCGGTGCCGCCGGCGCGGTTGGTGAAGAACGGGTCGAACAGGCGCGGGATATCCTCCTCGCGCACGCCGCCGCCCGTGTCCTGAACCGTAACGCGCACGGGGGCGTAGAGGTCCAGCCCCGGCGGCAGGCCGGACGCCGGCCGGTCCACGGTGACGGTAACGACGCCGTCGTCGGGCGAGTGCTGCACGGCGTTCAGCACCAGGTTGAAGATGGCCCGATGCAGCAGGTCCGGGTCCCCGTCCACCATCAGGGCCTCGTCGGGCCTTTGTAGCTCGATGCGGATGTTGCCGGTGCGGTCGGGATGACGCTGGGCCAGGCTGACGGCGTCACTGGCGACGGCGCCCACGTCCACCGCCGTCCAGCGGCGGGTCTCCACGCGGCTGAACTCCATGAACTCCGCCAGCAGCCGCGTCAGCCGGTCCGACTCGCGGAGGACGAGGGAGCGGAGCATGTCGCTGTCCTCCTCCCTGAGCCGCGGCCCGCCGAGCTGCTCGACGGCGCTGCGGATGGAGGCCAGCGGGTTCTTGATCTCGTGGGCCAGCGAGGCACCCAGCTCCGCAATGCCCTGGAGCCGGTCCGTGCGACGGATGAGCTCCTCCATGCGCCGGCTCTCCGTGATGTCCTGCATCACGGCCGTCACTGACGGCTGGTCCTCCCGTTCCAGGACCGTGGTCCGGGC
The DNA here is from genome assembly GCA_035461245.1 of Longimicrobiales bacterium. Taxonomy (GTDB): domain Bacteria; phylum Gemmatimonadota; class Gemmatimonadetes; order Longimicrobiales; family RSA9; genus SH-MAG3. Next base: position 64,128 of record DATHVP010000143.1, read on the forward strand.
GCCCAGGTAGCGGACGCCCGCGGGCGTGCGACGGCGGATCTCGAAACGCGTCACCGGCACCCGCGTGGCCACCGTCCGGCGGATGAGCGTGCCCAGCCCCGGTGCCGTCCGGTCCAGCTCCTCCAGAACGGGCTGGCCGCTGAGGCCCTCGGCAGGCAGGTTCAGCAGGTCTGCCGCCGACGTGTTCATGTAGACCAGCCGGCCCTCGCCATCCACCGTGATCACCGCGGTGTCCAGCGCGCCCAGGATGTCATTCGTGTCCAGCAGGAGCTGGCGCAGCTCCAGCTCCGCCGCGCCCAGCGCCGCGCCCGTCCGCCGCAGACGGTCGCCCAGGAACGCCGTCGCGACCGCCACCACACTGAACAGGCCCACCCGCAGGAAGTCCGCGCGGCCGGGATCCTCCTGCGGCACGAAGACCACACCCGCAATAAACAGGATGCTCGACAGCGCACCGATGAGGAGACCGCCTGGCAATGGCAGCAGCAGCGCGCCCGCGGTGATGACCAGGATGTAGAGGGGCGGATACGGACTGGCCGGGCCGCCGGTGACGTGGATGACCGCCGTCACCAGCAGCACGTCGAACACCACCTGCACGTAGAGGAAGTTCCGGCCGGGCGGCCGCTTCAGCACCTCCACCCACCAGAACCCGAACGCCGTCACCACCAGTGCCGAGAGTAGCGCCACCGTGGCGATGAGCGTCTCGAGCTGGTTCGGCTCCGGCGCCAGCCACCGCGCCACGGCTGCCACGAATATGGCTGACGCCAGCACCAGGCGGCCCGTCCAGAGCCACCGCAGCATCCGTTCTGTCCGCCCCATCGCGTCCGTGCTGTTGAGGTAGAGCCCGCCGGCGTCGCCGCGCCTGTGCCAGCGCCTCGGCGCGACAACACTAGCGCGTCACCTTGCGAATTGCAATTGCGCCCGGTTGCAATCGGCGGAATGGGATGGGACGTGTACGCGTCTGGCGGAACTGGCGGGTTCCTGTGCATGGTATGAGGATTGCGCCGTCCTAGTAGAAAGAGGACGCATCAGAAACAGAGGCATTACAGACGCCCCAGGGGGTCCCATGCGGTTGTACCCGAGGCAAGGTGGAGGCCTTGCTGTCTTCCTGTCAGCCGTGCTCATGGTCATGGGCGCCGCGCCGGTGAGCGGCCAGTATTTCGGCCGGCAGAAGGTGCAGTACGAGACCTTCGACTGGCAGGTGCTGGACACGGAGCGGTTCGAGGTCCACTACTACCCGTCCATGGAGGCGGTCACGCAGGACGCCGGCCGGATGTCGGAGCGGTGGTATGCGCGGCTGTCGCGGACGTTCCAGCACGAGTTCGAGCGAAAGCCCATCATCTTCTACGCGGACCACCCTGACTTTCAGCAGACGAACACGACGTTCGGGATGCTGGGCGAGGGCACGGGCGGGTTCACGGAGGCCATGCGCAACCGCGTGGTCATGCCGTTCACGGGCACGTACTTCGAGAACGACCACGTCATCGGCCACGAGCTTGTGCATGTCTTCCAGTACGACCTGGCGTCCTCGCCGGGCGGCGGTGGTCTCCAGGGCATGAGCCGGCTGCCGCTGTGGCTCATCGAGGGCATGGCGGAATACCTGTCGCTGGGCCGGGAGGACGCGCACACGGCCATGTGGATGCGGGACGCGGCGCTGCGGGGCGAGCTGCCGACGATCCGTGACCTGGGGCGGGACCCGCGATTCTTCCCCTACCGCTACGGCCAGGCGCTGTGGGCGTATGTGGCGGGCCGATGGGGCGACCGGGCGGTGCCGGAGATCTACCGGATGGCGACGCGGACGGGCTTCGAGGTCGCTCTGGAGCGGGTGCTGGGCGTAAACAGCGAGCAGCTGTCGGAGGCGTGGATCACGTCCATCCGCTCGACGTACCTGCCGCTGATCGAGGGCCGGCAGCGGCCGCAGGACGCGGGCCAGCCGATCCTGCACGAGGACGAGATCGGCGCCATGCACCTGGCGCCGTCGGTGAGTCCGGACGGCCGGTTCGTGGCGTTCTTCGGGCGCCGTGAGATCTTCACGACGGACCTGTATGTGGCGGACGCGGCGACGGGCGAGATCGTGCAGCGGCTGACGTCGCCGAACCGGGACCAGCACTTCGACGCACTGAGCTTCATCCAGTCGGCGGGCACGTGGTCGCCGGACGGTACGCGGTTCGCCTTCGTCGTGTTCGCGCAGGGCGACCACCAGATCGCCGTCATGGACGTGAGCCGGCGACGTGTGGAGCGGCGCTACTCGGTGGAGGGTGTGGGTGCCGTGCAGACGCCGGCGTGGTCGCCGGACGGCCGCAGCATCGCGTTCAGCGGGATGTCCGGCGGGCTGAGCGACCTGTACATCCTGGACCTGGAGAGCGGCACAGTCCGGCAGATGACGAATGACCGGTACGCGCGACTGCACCCCTCGTGGTCGCCGGACGGCAGCACCCTGGCGTTCGTGACGGACGAGGCGGGCACGGACCTCGACCGCCTGGTCTATGGCAACATGGAGATCGGGCTGATGGACGTGGCGACGGGGCAGACGCAGACGCTGGACCTGTTCCCGCGTGGCAAGCACATCAACCCGCACTTTGCGCCGGGCGGCCGGGAACTGTACTTCCTGGCGGACCCGGAGGGCTTCACGGACCTGTACCGCGTGGAGCTGGCGTCGGGGCAGATCCACCAGGTCACGCGACTGGCCACGGGCATCAGCGGCATCACCGGGTTGTCGCCGGCCATGTCCGTCGCCTCGCAGTCCGGCCGGATCATGTTCTCGGTGTTCGAGAACTCGGGCAACAACATCTACGCACTGGACCTGGCTGACGCCCGGGGCACGCCGGTGGACCGGACGGTGCCGCAGGTGGCACGGGCGGCGATCCTGCCGCCGGTGGAAGCGTTCGGCAGCGGGCTGGTCCACGATTACCTGGACGACCCGGTGGGCGGGTTGCCGGCGGAGCGGCAATTCGCGACACGCGACTACCGTACGAAGATCGAACTGGACTGGATCGGGCCGCCGACGCTGGGAGTGGGCGTGAGCGAGTTCGGCGCCGGGGTCGCAGGCGGCATCTCGTTCTTCTTCTCGGACATGATGGGCGACAACCAGATCGGCGCGGTGGTCCAGGCCAACGGCTCGTTCCGCGACATGGGCGCGCAGGTGCAGTACGTGAACGCGGCGAATCGCTGGAACTGGGGCGTGGTGGGCGGCCACATCCCGTACCTCACGGGCTTCACGGCGTGGGAAGGGACGACCGGTGGCACCGGCGTACTGAGCCAGTATCTGGAGCGCATCTACATCCAGCAGCTTGCCGGGATGACGCAGTACCCGTTCAGCCAGACGCGTCGTTTTGAGGCGCAGGCAGGCGCGACGCGGTATGCGTTCCACCGGGAGATCCTCCAGTACGAGTACATCCAGGGCCAGCCCACAGGCAATTACCTGCTGCAGGAAGTGGATTCACCGGATCCGCTGTACTTCATGGAGGGCTCCGCGGCCTTCGTCGGAGACAACTCCTTCTTTGCCTTCACGTCACCGGTGGCAGGCGAGCGCTGGCGGGTGGAGGCGGCGCCTACGTTCGGCTCGCTGACGTTCCACTCCCTGCTGGCGGACTATCGCCGGTACCACATGATCCAGCCCATTTCGCTGGCGGGCCGGGTCCTGCACTACGGCCGGTACGGCCAGGACGCCGAGGGCATTGACGACGAGGGCCGCACCATATTCCCGCGACTCTTCCTCGGCTACGAACCCCTCATCCGCGGCTACAGCCGGGAGTCCTTCGACGTCAGGCGCGAATGCCAGCCCACGCAGAGCGACTCCTGCCCGGCGTTCAGCCGCCTGACGGGAACCCGCATCGCCGTGGCAAACTTCGAGGTGCGCGTGCCCCTGTTCGGCGTGCCGGAGTTCGGGCTCATCAACTTCCCCATCCTGCCCACGGAGATCTCGCCGTTCCTCGACATGGGCGTGGCCTGGGCAGCGGACGAGCCGCCGGAGTTCCGGCTGGAGCGCGGCGACACCAGCGCGCGGGTTCCGGTGTTCAGCACGGGCCTGTCGGCGCGGATGAACATCCTGGGCTACTTCGTGCTGGAGGCGTACTACGCGTACCCGTTCCAGCGGCCGGACCGGGGCTGGCACTGGGGGTTCAACCTGGCGCCGGGATGGTGAGGGACGAAACGGGCACGGGAACGGGAACGTTTACGTAAACATTTAACGAAGCAGGTCAGTTGGCAGGCACTGCGCGGGTTCGGGCCCAGTCGCGCAGTGCCTGTACCTTTTCGGCCATGGTGACGGAGAGGGGGCGGGTGGCGGCGGCCTCACGGAGCAGGTGCTCCTGGGTGAGGGGTGTGCCATCGGCAAAGGCCGAGTAGAGAGCGGAGACGATGGCCTGCTCGATCTCGGCGCCGCTGAAGCCGCGGGTGGCGGTGCTGAGGAGGCGGAGGTCGAAGGTGTCGGGCTGCTGGCGACGTCGTCCGAGATGGATCCTGGCGATCTCCATGCGGCTCTCCGCGTCGGGCAGGTCCACGAAGAACGTCTCGTCGAAACGGCCCTTGCGGAGGAACTCCGGCGGCAGCTTCGACACGTCATTGGCCGTGGCGACGACAAAGACATGTTCCTTCCGCTCCTGCAGCCATGTCAGGAACGTGCCCAGCACGCGGGTGGACACACCGCCATCCTCACTGCCGCCTGCCGCAAAGGCCTTTTCCAGCTCATCGATGAACAGGATGCACGGTGCCACGGCCTCGGCGGTGCGCATGGCACGGCGGAAGTTGTTCTCCGTCTGGCCGACGTACTTGTTGTAGAGGCTGCCCGTGTCCATGCGCAGCAGCGGCAGCCCCCACTCGCCGGCCACGGTGCGGGCGCACAGGCTCTTGCCGCAGCCGGGCACGCCGATGAGGAGCATGCCCCGGGGGAAGTCCAGGCCGAACTCGCCGGCGGCAACGGGATCCCTGACGATGTTCGTGCGCTTGCGCAGCCAATCCTTGAGCCCGGCCATGCCGGCCACATCCGCCATGGTTTCCTCGACGGGGTAGTACTCGAGGACGCCTTCCTGCGCCACCAGCCGCTTCTTCGCTTCCACCACGTGGGCTATGTCACCGGCGTCGAGGACGCCGTCCTCCACCATGGCCCTGGTGAGTACCTTCTCGGCTTCCAGCAGGGTCAGGCCCCGCAGTGCCTGGAGCAGTCGCGCCTCGTCGGCGCCCTCCAGGCGGACGTCCACCTGCTGCCTGCGTCCCAGGTCCCGGGCAATATGCGAGATGAGGGACCGCAGCTCGGCCTCCGATGGCGCGGGCAACTGCATGGTCGCCACAAGTGGCCGGAGCGCGGCGGGCAGCTCCACGTCCACGCCAGTGATGACGATGGCGCCGTTTCGGGTGCCCAGGTCCCGGGCCACCTCCCGCAACCGCTGGACGATGACGTCGTTGCCCGCGATGCCATCGAACGCCGGGAAGTGGTACAGCGCGGGCACCTGGGCGCTGGCCACGTGGGCCAGGGCCTGGGCGGGCTCCTGCGTCTCGTAAACGGCGTTGGCATTGCCATCCCTGGACAGGCCGCGGATGCGCGACCACAGGAACAGCGGCAAGGTCATGCGGTCGGCCAGGTGGCGGAGCAGGAACTGGACGCGCTCGTCCTCGACGGTGTCAATGAGGATGATGCCATGACGTGAGCGGACGAGGAGCTCGAGGTCCGCCAGCGCTTCCGTAGCGAGCATGCCTGTGTCTTCGCTCAGGTGTTGCGGTTCATGCCGGGCGTGTGCCGGGGCAGGATAAGCGAGAACACGCTGCCCTGCCCTTCCTCGCTGCTGACATCGAGGCGGCCCTCCAGCATGCGCGCCAGCTTGCGGGCCACGCCGAGGCCGAGGCCGGTGCCGCCGTAGCGGCGCGTGGACACGTTCTCAACCTGCCAGAACGGTTCGAAGATGCGCTCCAGGTACTCGACGGGTATGCCTATGCCGGTGTCCCGGACGTCCACACGGAAGCCGGACTCGTCCGACGTCGCGCTCACCTCGATGGTGCCCTGCTGGGTGAACTTGACGGCGTTCGAGAGCAGGTTCGTCACGATCTGGCGGATCTTGCGCTCATCAGAGACCAGGCGCAAGCGCCGATCGGGCAGCTCCAGGCGCAGCTCCAGTGACTTCTCCGCCGCCAGCGGCTCCACCATGGCTACCGTATCACGCAGGAGTTCCGACAGGTCCACAGGGGAGATGCGGATCTCCTCCTTGCCCGCCTCGATGCGGGAGAAGCTGAGCACTTCCTCCACAAGCTGGAGCAGGCTGTCGGATGCGCCCCGGATCCGCTGCACCTGCCGGCGGGCGCCCTCACCCACGTCGTCGGGCACGCCCATGAGCAGGAGGTCAGCGTAGCCGATGATGGCGTTGAGGGGCGTGCGCAGCTCGTGGGACATGACGGCCAGGAAATCCGACTTGGCGGCACTGGCGTGGTGGGCCGCAGTGTACAGGCGCGCGTTCTCCACCGCCTGCCCGGCGCGGCGGCCAAGCTCCATGGCGAGGGTCACGTCCGGCTCACCGAACTCCCGGCCAGGGTGGGCGAGAGCCAGTGTGAGCGAGCCAATCACACGGTCCTCGGCGGCGATGGGAACGCTGAGGACGGAGCGCAGGCGAAAGGAACGGAGCAGTTCGTGGTGTTCCTCGTCGCGGGCTGCGGCGCGGAGCATGTCGTCCGTCACGTCCAGGATCAGGTCCGGCTCACCGGTGGCCATGACGCGGCGCAACGCGTCGGCGGCGAGGCCCGAGCCGGGGTAGCGCGCCTCGAACTCGCGCCGCCCTTCCCGGCGGACAGGATCAGGATGGGCGAGGGCCACCAGGTGCGGCATGCCGGCCTCGTCGGCGAGGTAGACCAGGCACCAGTCGGCCAGGTCGGGCACGGCCATCTCCGCCATGGCCGACAGCGATGTCTGGTAGTCCAGCGATGACGCGAGCCGCTGGCTCGCCTCCGCAAGGAAGGCCAGGCGCCGTTCGGCGAACTCGGCGCGGACGCGGGCGCGCATGCCCCGTTCATTGAGCTGCGCCCGTTCCACTGCCTGGGCACACTGCTGCGCCAGCAGCAGCATGAAGGACCGGTCCTCGGCGCGGAAGCCGCCCGGCCGGCCAAAGCTGAGGACAATGGCACCCAGCAACCGGCTGTTGCCCAGCAACGGCAGTGCGGCCCAGGCGCGGCCCTCGGGATCCGCCAGCTCAGCCGCCTCGGGATACCGTTCAGCAAGCGACTTGCGGGTCTCGATCCAGACGGGCTCACCCGTCTGCATGACGTCGCCCGCTGGCGTCGGACTGTCGGAGGCGGCTTCAGCGGCCCGGGCCAGGGTGCTGGCCATGCCGTCGGACGCGACGAGACCGGGCCGGCCGTCCGACCGGGGCGCCACCACTGCCGCTGCCAGCGCGCCGGTGGCGAGACGGGCCTGCCGCGCCACAGCGTTCAGCACCGGCTCCTCGGCGGGGATGGCCACGAGCTGCGACGTCAGGTCATGGAGCCGCTCCGCTCGACGGGCCGCCTGCTCCGCCATCTCCGTCTGTGCCTGCAGGCTCTCGTGCAGGTGGCGCACTTCGCCGCCCAGTTCGCGGGCGCGGAACACCAGCCACAGCGCCACCAGCGCAAGTGCCGCAACGAGGAGGATCATCGGATCGGTGCCCGGGATATCAAGCTCACCTGCCCGCGGGGTGCCCTGGAAACACGGGCCGCAGCACAGCGGCTCGGCCCTGCATGTTCCATACTGCACGCCTTCGGCCGCCGCGGGGGTGACGGCAATCGGCAGCGGAATAGTGTCGGGTCGCCGAGGCAGGGGCAAGGAGCGGCTGCCTTACGGGCGGACCGTGCCGGCGGCGCCACTGACAAACGCGACGAAACCGGCGAACCCCCTGAGGGGCTCGCCGGCCTATGACACTGCTGCTGTCCGGATGGTTACCGGCGGCGGCGGGCGCGGGCGTTGCGACGGCGGGCGTCCGCAGCCTTCCGCTTGCGGGCCTCGCTGGGCTTCTCGTAGAAGCGCTTCTTCTTCATGTCCTTGAACAGCCCCGAACGCAGCATCTTGCGGCGGAACTGCTTCAGCGCCCACTCGATCCGGTCGCCTTCGCCAATCTGGATTTCGATCATGTCGTTCCCTGTGAGAAACCAGTCTACAGACAGTTGAAGGTAGCAAAGCCAGCGAATTTTGTCCAGCGGGCGGGGGCCAGGCGGCGACTTGACGGGCGGCGGGCGGGCAGGCATTCTGCGCCGACGTCGTAAGCACAGACACGCGAAAGGATTAGGCATGGGAGACGCGGCGCGGCACTACCATCTGCTGGGCATCGGCGGTACGGCGATGGGGTCCCTGGCGGGGCTGCTGGCGGCGGCAGGCCACCGGGTCACGGGCTCGGACGAGGGCGTGTATCCGCCCATGTCTACGCTGCTGGCGTCGCTGGGCATCGACTATGCCGAGGGCTACGGTCCGGAGAACCTGCAGCCGCGGCCGGACATGGTGGTGGTGGGCAATGCCATTTCCCGGGGCAACCCCGAGCTGGAACACCTGCTGAACGAGAAGATCCCGTACACGTCGGCGGCAGCCACGATCAAGGAGGAGTTCATCCGTGGCCGCACATCGCTGGCGGTAGCAGGCACCCACGGCAAGACGTCAACGACGTCGCTGCTGGCGTGGGTGCTGGAGGTGGCGGGCCTGAACCCGTCATTCCTCATTGGCGGTGTCGCGGAGAACTTCGGCACGTCGTTCCGGTTGACGGACTCGCCGTACTTCGTCATCGAGGCAGACGAGTACGACACGGCGTATTTCGACAAGGGCCCCAAGATGTGGCACTACCTGCCCGACATTGCCATCGTCAACAATGTCGAGTTCGATCACGCCGACATCTACCGGGACGAGGAGGCGTATCTTTTCGCGTTCTCCCGGTTCATCAACCTGATCCCGTCCCGGGGCACGCTGGTGGCCGGATGGGACTCACCGCACGTCCGGACGCTGGCGGGTCGTTCCCTGGCTCCGGTGGAGTCGTTCGGCTACGACGGCGGCTTGGCCACCGCAGCAGACCCCGGCAAAGCCGCCGCTGGCGCCAGCGGCGATGCGGCCGCCGCAACACCGCGGTGGACGGCGACGGACGTCTCCTTCGGCGCCACCACCCAGTTCGTCGTGCGCCACGACGGCGCGCACTGGGGGCACGTGGAAACCCCGCTTGCGGGCGCATTCAGTGTGCGTAACTGCCTGGCCGTCATCGCCGCTGCCAGTGCGGTGGGAGCCGACCCGGAACGGGTGCGGGAGGCGCTGGGCACGTTCCGCAGCGTGCGGCGTCGCATGGAGGTACGCGGCGTCATCAACGACGTCGTGGTCATTGACGATTTCGCCCACCACCCCACCGCGGTGAGGGAGACGCTGGCAGCAGCGAAGCAGAAGTACCCCGGCCAGCGGGTCGTGGCCATCTTCGAACCCCGCAGCTATACAGCCCAGCGGCGGGAATTCGAGGACGCCTATGCCGCGGCGTTCGACGCAGCCGACGAGATCATCCTTGCGGGCCTCTTCCATCCCGAACGCTACGACGAGACATCGGCACTCAATCCCGACCGCCTGGTGGCGGTCTGGCGCGCCGCTGGCCGGGAGGCCGCATACATTCCCGACGTGGACGATATTGTCTCCCGCGTCGCCGCCAGCGCCCGCCCGGGCGACGTGCTCATGGTCATGTCCAACGGCGGGTTCGGCGGCATCCATGAGAAGCTGCTGCACGCGTTGCGTACCGGCTGATTCCACCGGTTGACCCGGCGGGCGGCCGGGGGTACGTTTTCAAGTCCTGCATACAAATCCATCCGACGGAGTAGCGTCATGCGTGTGAGAGCCACACTCCTCCTCCTGGCCCTGGCAGTAGCCGCACCGGCCTGGGCACAACAGACAACGGGCCGGGCGTTCACGCCGGCGGACTGGTACCGGATGAAGACGGTTGGCAGTGCGGCGATCTCGCCGGACGGCAGCCAGGTCGCGTTCACGGTGACGCAGGCGCGGGAGGCGGACAACGACCGCCATACGGAGATCTGGGTCGTGCCCACGCGGGGCGGCGAGCCGGTGCGCTACACCGCGCCTGGCCACTCCAGCAGCAGCCCCCGGTGGTCACCGGACGGCCAGTACCTGTACTTCAGCTCGAACCGTCCGGGCGGCCGGGGCAACACCTGGGTCCTGCGCATGCATGGCCCGGGCGAGGCGTTCCAGCAGGCGTCGCCGCCGTCGGGGTCCATGCCCCGGGACCGCAGCTTCGCGGTGACGACGCGCACGGCGGACGGACAGGGCGGAGGTGGTTTCGGTGGCGGCGGCGGGCAGGCACAGCAGGGGCAGGGCAACAGTGACGATCCATTCGCCCGGATGCCGGCGACGGCGCGGCCGCCGTATGGGGCCATCACGGAGCCGGTGCACCCGGCGCGCTTCGACGGGCGCCACGTCGTGGACACGGGCTACAAGTCGAACAACGCCGGCTTCGTCCCGAACCGGCGCGAGCCGCAGCGCATCAACACGACGCAGATCTGGATCCAGCGCCTGGGCGACGACACGACGTCCACGATGCTGACGAACGCGCCGTACTCCCATCGCAACGCGACGGTCTCGCCGGATGGCCGGTGGATCGCGTTCGTGGCGGACGCCGAGTTCCGGCCGGACTCGGTTGTGGCGGCGGTTCGCGACTCGCTCAATGCGCTGCCGTTCAGCATGGAGCGGGACCAGGAGATCCGGAACGACAATGATATCTTCCTCATCCCGGCGAGCGGCGGGGAGCCGCGTCGCATCACGAACATGCCGGGTAACGAGGGCAACATCTCGTGGTCGCCGGACGGCCGCATGATCTCGTTCGTGTCCAGCGCGCGGCGGGAGGACAACAACCGGCTGTACGTGGTGGATATCAACGGCGGCGAGCCGCGCAACGTTCTGGGCGACTGGCAGTACGAGCCGGGTTCCTATGAATGGCTGCCGAACGGCCAGATCCTCATGCAGGCGAACATCGGCGGCCGCTCCGCCATCTATCGGGTGAACCCGCGCAACGGCGAGATGACGGAGGTGATCGGCGGCCGTCGCCGCATCACCAGCGTCTCGTATGACGACCGGTTCCAGCGCATCGCCTTCACGGCGACGTCGGTGGACAAGCCGACGGAGCTGTACATCGCCGACATTGACGGCCGCAACGAGCGCCAGCTGTCGTTCATGAACGAGGAGCTGAACCGTGAGATCGCATGGCCGGAGGCGGAGCGGTTCACGTACACCATGCCCGACGGCTTCGAGATCGAGGCGTGGATGCAGCGGCCGTACAACTATGACCCGTCCCGCAGCTACCCGCTGGTCCTGTACATCCATGGCGGCCCCCACTCGGCCTACGGCGAGGGCTGGTTCGACGAGTTCCACAACATCACCGGCGCCGGCATGTGGGTGCTCTACACGAACCCGCGCGGCTCATCCGGCTACGGCGCGCCGTTCACGTACTCGACCCGCGGCCGGTGGGGCCTGGAGGATTACGAGGACATCATGGAGGCCGTGAACATCGTGGCACGACGGCCGGACGTGGACTCGACGCGCATGGGCGTGACGGGCGGCTCGTACGGCGGCTTCATGACGGCGTGGATCACGACGAAGACGGACCGGTTCAAGGCCGCACAGGTGGACCGCATGATCAGCAACTGGATCTCGTGGTACGGCAGCTCGGACGCGCAGAGCCTGACGGAATGGGAGTTCTTCGGCAAGCCGTGGGAGAACCTGGAGTTGTACGAACAGCTGTCGCCCATCCGGTACGTGCAGAACGTGCGCACGCCGACGCTCATCGTGCAGTCGGAGGAGGACCACCGCACGCCCATGACGGACGCGGAGCAGTGGTTCATGTCACTGCGCAAGCAGGACGTACCGGTGGAGTTCATCCGCTACCCGCGCTCGACCCACGACCTGTCGCGCACGGGCGAGCCGTGGCTGCTGGTGGATCGCCTGGGCCGGCTCCGCCAGTGGTTCAGTCACTGGCTGATGGATGAGGGGGTCCGGGTCGAGCAGTAGTGACGATATCGGGATCGGGATCGTAAACGTAAACGTGCAACGTAAACGTTTACGGAATAGTCCGGGCGACTGACTGCGCCGGATCGAACGGATGCCCCGGGGCTGAGCACCGGATGTGACGAGTCGCAGCCTGAAAGGAGCGGGCCCGCTGGAGCCAGCGGGCCCGTTCTTCGTTTGCCGTTTGCCGGTTGCCGTTTGCCGTTTGCGTTGAACGTTGAACGTTTACGTTTACGATCCCGATCCCGAATCCGTTCAGTACTGCTCCGCGAACAGCACGAACAGTCGTTCAAGGAGGCGCCGGCCGAGGCCACGCTTGCGCCACTCCCTGCCAATGATCTCCTCCGACCGGGCCAGGTCTCTCTCGAAGCTGGCCTCCAGCTGGGCACTGAACTCGGGCTCCAGGATGCCGAGCACGTTCTCCTCGTTGAGCTCCTTGGACCGCACGTCCATGTTGGCGGAGCCGACAACGGCCCACTGCCCGTCCACCACGAACGTCTTGGAATGAAGGAAGGTCGGCTGAAACTCGAAGATGCGGACGCCGGCGTCGAGCAGCTCCTGGTAGTAGCTGTGACTGGCGAACCGGATGGGTGTCGCGTCGGTGTGCTCGTTGGGGAGCAGGAGGCGCACGTCAACGCCGGCGCGGGCGCGGCGCTTGATGACCTCACGGAGGTGCTTGTCAGGCACGAAGTAGGCGGATGCGATCCAGAGCCGCTTCCGAGCGGCGAGAAAGCTCAGGAAGAAGAAGAGGCGGAGCGGGTGTTCCTCGCTGGACGGCGAGCTGATGACGCCCATGGAACGGACGTGGGACGAGCCATCGTCGCCGAAGTCCACGGGGAAGAAGGAATCACCCGTCAGCATTTCGCCAGTGGCGAACGCCCACAGTTCGGCGAACGCCGATTGCAGGTTCTCGGCGAGGCAGCCTGTGACGCGGACCATGGAGTCGCGCCATTCATCGGGGTTCCGAGCATCGCCCAGCCACTTGTCGCCGACGGCGGCCCCGCCAGTCCAGCCGATGCGCCCGTCAATGATGATGGCGCGGCGGTGGTTCCGGCGATGGAACCGGAGCAGCTTGCCGAAGCGCAGTGGCCGGAACACGCCGACGGTGCCGCCGGCCTCGCGGAACCGATCGAGGTCCTCGTCCGGGCAGCGCATGCCGCCGAAGCCGTCGAGCAGGATACGGACCTGCACGCCCCGCCGGCAGGCGGCAATGAGCGCATCAAAGACCATGTCGCTCGCTCGTCCGGGCTCCCAGATGTAGACCATGAAGTTGATGCTGCGTTCCGCGCTGGCGAAGTCCTCGAGCATCGCGGGGAAGAACGCGTCACCGTTGTCCAGCAGGTCGGCGTGGCCGCCACGGCGCAGGGGCGCGTTCAGGAGGGCGGCCATTGTGCGCAGGAAATCGATGGAGTCCACCGCCTCGACCTCGTCGGTCCACATGCGCTGCGGCCGCCGGCCCAGCGCGAAGAACAGCGAGATGACGGCGGTAATGCTGGCGAGCAGCCCTACCCCGAAGAAGAACAGCACCCACCACGGTGAATCCGCCATGTGTTGTCTGCCTGTCAGGACTGGTTGAGCTCGATGCGTGCGAGCAGGGGGTGGTGATCGGAGCCGAAGACGCCGGGGGAGCGGTCGTCGCGGGCCTCGTCGAGGCGGACGACCTCGGCACCGGCAACGCGGCGCGCGGCACAGCGGTAGAACACGTGGTCGAGAAGCAGGCGCAGCGGCGCGTGGAGCGTGTGGCGCCAGCTGCCGATCCGACGGGCGGGCCGCATGCCCGAGGCGACGAGGGCACGGACGGCGGGATCGCTCATGCCGAGCACGGAGTTCAAGTCCGCGCCCAGGATGAGGGAGCCTCTGCGCTGCCCGAGCACGGACGCGAGGGCCTCGGCCTGTGCCGCGCGCCCGGCGCCGAACCGCAGGGGAACCCGCTGGCTCCTGGGTTGGCCGTGCGTGTCCAGGTGCGCACTGACGAAGCTGAGTTCGGGATGACCGGCCAGTCCCGCGGCGACGGCGACGCGACGTTGCCGGACATAGGGCAGCAGCACCGCCTCGGCATCCTGCAGTGACGCCGTGCACAGGATGGCGTTGCCGCGATCACTGGCATCGTCGCCGTTGCGCATGGACGGCGAGTAGCGCAGGCTCAGCCCGAGTTCACTGGCCAGCCGCACGACGTCGTGCCTGCCATCGTGCACGGTGAACCGACCGCCGTGGTAGCGGGAGCCGGCGCGGCCGGGCACTGTGTCATCGGCGCGGTAGGCCTCCTGCAGCAGCAGGACCAGCGGCCGGTCCTGCGTCATGGCCGCGCCACCGAAGGCGCCCTCCCTCAGCGCGGTCAGGACATTCTCCAGCCGTCCCAGGCCGATGGCCACGTTCCAGGACAGCACGTCGATACCGTGCAGCCGGGGCGCGGCGGGCGGGGCATAGTCGAGGACGACGGGCTCGCCCACGTTGGCGCGCCAGTCGTCCAGCTCCGGGTGCATGGCGTCGTGCCGGTGCGGCTCGAGGGCCACCCGACACGCGTGGGCGCCGGTTGCCGGATCAGTGGGTCGCATGCCGGGTGGGCAGGGCAAGTTTGCGGCCAGACGGCCCGGACGGAGCGTGCCTCATCCGGGCGTCCGCGGTCGGGCCGGGCGGGCCCGGGGGCCGGCCCACCCGGCGACCATGCTCAGTTGCGGCCGGTGAGGCGCCGCACCTCCGCGAGCCCGTCCGGGGTCCATCGCGGCCGCTCTGGGGCGGTGGCAATCTCGTGACCGAGGTGGAATACGAGCCGGGCAATGCGCGCGAGCTTGTCGCTATCAATGAGGTGCGCCTCGTCGGACGGCTCGTGGTACTGGTCGTGGAGCCCGGTGGTAAAGAACAGGGCCGGGATCTCCTTCGCCAGGAAGTTGAACTGGTCCGAGCGGAAGAACAGCTGCTCCTCCGGCCACTGGTCCGGCGCGACGGTCAGGCCGAGGCCGGGGTGCCGCCGCGCAACGCGCTGCACAGTCTCGCCCAGGTCGGAGTACTCCTGCCCGATGGCGACCACGCTGTCCGGGGCATTGCGGCCGACCATGTCGGCGTTGATGTTCGCCACCATCTGCGTCACGGGCACGGGCGGATTCTCGACGAACCAGCGCGAGCCCAGCAGGCCCTTCTCCTCACCGCTGACCATGACGAACATGACGGATCGTGCGGGCGCCTGGTCGAGGGCGGCAAAGGCGCGCGCGGCCTCCAGCACCGCCGTGGTGCCGGACGCGTTGTCGTCGGCGCCGTTATAGATGGAGTCGCCAGCGGCATCGGGCTGGCCGACGCCGACATGGTCGAAGTGCGCACTGTAGACGACGTACTCATCCCGTCGTGCCGGGTCACTGCCGGGCAGCACCGCCACCACGTTGGGCACCATCACCGTACCGGTCGTGATGGGGGTGCTCACGGCGATACGAACACCGTCGAGGGGCGTCACGCTCCCATCACTGCGGTTTCGGACGGCGTCCAGATCCAGGCCCCCCTGGCGCACCATGTCCCGGCCGGCCTCATACGCGACGCCGAACACGGGGAACGGCGCCACCTGGCCCTGGACCTCGCCGGCGATGCGGCCGATGAGCTGCGGGTCGAAGTCCGGGTCGACGATGGCGACGACACCGGCGGCACCGACCTGGAACGCGGCCTGGAGCCCGGCACTGAGGTTCTGCTGCCACGCCTGGCTGGCGGTATCGGCAACGAACATGACGACGAAGCGGCCGCGGGCATCGGCGGGCAGGCTCGCGCCGGGCCGGGCGGCGCCGGCAAAGACGGCGTCCGCGACGACGGAGTCGGTCCTCGACGGCAACACGAAATAGTCCGTGGCGTAGCGCAGGGACATGGTCGCGTCCTGCGACCGCGCCTCGAAGCGCATGGCAGCGACGTCCAGGCGGCTGTCCTCATGGGGCCAGCGCTGGATGAAGCCGCCATCGTCGCCCATGGGTGTCAGGCCGTACTCACGGAACCGATCGGCGAGGTACGCAGCGGCCAGATCGAGCTCCGGGCTCGGCGTGTCGCGGCCGCGCATCCTGTCACTGGCCAGGTACTCGACATGGCCGCCAACGGAAGCGGCAGTGATGAGCGACGCCGCGGCATCGACGCCACTGCTGGTGGCCCCGTCCGGTACCGGCCCGGCCGTGGTAGGCGGCTGCACGGCGGGACCGCAGGCAGCCATGAGCAGCGCCGACAGCGCAACGGCGGATACTGGGAATCGCATTGAACCTCCGAAATCATCACAGAGCATCAGTTGCGGAATGTACACGCCGCGGAGTATAAACGTGCCGGCCAGCGTCCTCCAAACCCTTGCAGACTGCGGCCCGAGACAGCATGTTGGCGCGTCCTCAAGCCAATTTGCCGGGCCCGCGTCGGGCCGAACGAACCCGAGGCAGGGCGCCAGACTCCCTTGTGAGGTGAGAGAATGGAAGCACTCGAGAGGCTGATCGGTACACTGGAAGGGCTGGCCTGGTGGGGCCCGACCATCGGCGGCGAGTCAGTGCCGATCGCGGTGATGATGCTGCTGGGCACCGGCGTGTTCCTGACCCTGCGGCTCGGGTTCGTCCAGCTCCGCTACCTTGCCCACGGCGTAGCCGTCACCACCGGCAAGTACGACGATCCGAACGAGCCGGGTGACGTCTCTCACTTCCAGGCCCTGTCCACGGCGCTGTCGGCGACGGTGGGCATCGGCAACATTGCGGGTGTCGCCATTGCGCTGCACTGGGGCGGCCCTGGGGCTTTGTTCTGGATGTGGGTCACGGCGTTCCTGGGCATGGCCACGAAGTTCGCCGAGGTCACGCTGGCGCAACACTACCGCACGGTGACCACGGACCACGATCCCGCCAAGTGGGAAGGCTCCGTGTCCGGCGGTCCCATGTACTACATCGAGCGCGGGCTCGGTCCGAAGTGGAAGCCGCTGGCCATCATGTTCGCCATCATGCTGGGCCTGACGGCGTTCATGACCGGCAACGCGGTGCAGGCGAACACGCTGGCTGACACGATGAACGCGCAGTGGGGCATCCCCGTGTGGATGACGGGCCTCGCCAGCGCCGCGGTCGTGGGCCTGGTCATCATCGGCGGCATCTCGCGCATCGGCCGGGTCACGGGCATCCTGGCACCGCTGATGGCCGCCATCTACGTGGGTGGTGCGCTGCTCATCATCCTGATGCACATCGGCGACGTGATCCCGACCTTCGCCCTGATCTTCCGGGAGGCGTTCAACCCGACGGCGGGCGTGGCGGGCACCGGCATCGGTGCCATCCTGGTCACGCTGATGTGGGGCGTGCGGCGCGGTCTCTTCTCCAATGAAGCGGGCCAGGGTTCCGCGCCGATCGCGCACGCGGCGGCCAAGACGGACGAACCTGTGTCCGAGGGCGTCGTGGCGCTGCTGGAGCCGTTCATTGACACGATCCTGATCTGCACCATGACGGGCCTGGTCATCGTCATGACCGGCGCGTACGACGACCGCCACCCCACGACGCTGAACATCAGCGGCGGCGAGGTCAGCTATGTGGTGCACCAGGAGGATGGCCGCATCCTGCAGGGGCAGGCCCCGCCGGCGGAGATGCGCATCGAGAGCGGCCTGCCTGCGCTGCCGACCGAACAGACGTCCCGTTTCGCGTGGCACAACGTGGCCATCGACGAGTTCTTCGTGGACGTGGAGCAGACCCAGCCGTTCACCGGCAGGCTCATTCCCTCAGAGGGACGGGCCATCGCCGATGATGGGACCGAGTACACACGGCTGTACGGCAATGCCGCGCGGACGGGCGCGCCGCTGACCATGACCGCGTTCGAGATCGGCATCGGCCGCGCCGGCGCCGGCTTCGGTCACATGATCGTGATCCTCGGCGTGCTGCTGTTCTCCATCTCGACAGCCATCGCGTGGAGCTACTACGGCGACCGTTGCGCCAACTACCTGTTCGGGCCGGCGGCGATCCTGCCGTACCGCCTCATGTTCGTGGTGTTCAACTTCATCGGCGCGGTCCTGCCCCTGGCGTCCATCTGGGCACTGGGCGACGCGTTCCTTGGCATCGTCATCTTCCCGAACCTGCTGGCGCTCATCCTCCTGTCGGGCAAGGTGCGGGAGCTGACGGACAGCTACTTCGAGCGGAAGCCGTGGCATGAGAACGCAGAGGTCCACCGGCGCATCGTGGAGGAACGGAAGCGGAGGTAGGGCCACGCTATTCGCGGTGGATGGTGGCGGCGCGCTGCGCCGCGGTGGCTGGTGACGACGCTGCGCGTCGTGGTGGGCGGGCGGGACCTCAAGGTCTCGCCCGCCTTCTCATTGACGCACTGGGGCCGCCGGCCGCCGAGCCGGGCGGGGTGCGTTCAGCGGCCTCGTGACGGGTCCGCGGAGTCGGCGACGTTCACGTCGATAGTGAGGGCGATGTCGTCCCACGTCTCTCGCACGTCGAAACGACCCTGCCAGACCGCGGCCACGGCGTAGCCGGACTCCACGGGCGCGCGCGCCACGTCAAAGCCGGCGCCACGGGCTACCCACAGCCGCGGCCGATCGGCGCGGCCGTGCCGCACGAATTCTTCGGCGAGCACAGTGAACAGCTCTGACGCGTTGTGATCGTGGGCGTAGAGCCCGGGCAGGTACCGGCCCCCGTTGAGCACACCTGCTGCCCACGCCCTGATGTAGGACCGCAGCGCGTCCGACACGTGTTCCACCCGCTCGACATTGAGGAAGATGACCGTGCCGTCGGGGAACCCGTCGGACGACGCGGCGGCGGCAGCCTCCGCCGCATGCGTCGCCGCGAAGTCCGCCGTCAGGTTCGCTGTGGTACAACGGGCGCCCTGCACCGCAACCCCGGCGGTGTCCGCCGCCAGCGGACGGATTGCGGACCAGTCCTGCTCACCGACATACAGCACCGCGAAGCCCCAGCCCATCTGCCGGAGCGCACTGCGCCGACCCGTCCATGTCGTACCCGTGTAGCACGGCGATGGCAGATAGTAGCCGACCCAGCGATACGGGGACGCCTCGAACCAGCGGCGCATGGTCCCGTCGCCCGGATAGTCTCGGGTGTCGAAGCCGGGCACGCCCCGGGCCGGCACAGGGCCACCCACGGGCAGCGGCGCGCATGCCCCGGCCACTCCCGCAACGGTCAGTGCTGCCAGCAGCACCAGCTTTCCTGCTCTCATCCTCACCTCACGCGGTTATTATCGTCCGGCGTCCCCCATGCACCCGGCGTGCCGTGCGGCGGAGCGCAGCATTTGTAGCGGAACTCATTGCCATTTCCGGGGATAGACCTTATCGCCCCGCGCGTTGCCGCGGCGGTATCATCCAGACGCAGCACGCAGCAGTGGAGGCACATGAACGTCAGTCGGCGGATTCGCCGGCGCTTCGGCGCCGTGCTCCTGGCGGGGCTGGGTACCCAGGCGTGCTCCGACTCGCCGTCAGCATCGTCGCATACGTCATTCAGCATGCAGACCGAAACGCTGCCGACGACGGCGGCGGTGTACACCACAGTGGCGCCCGCCGTGACCGTGCGGGATCAGGCGGGGCGGCCGCTGCAGGGCGCGACCGTGACCTTCCAGGTCGCGGAAGGTGGCGGCACCCTGGCGTCCGGCGCCGTAGTCACGGGTGCCGACGGCCGGGCAACGGCGGAATGGCGGCTGGGCAGCGCGGCGGGCACCAACCGGCTCACGGCGCAGGTCAGCGCGACACAGCGCGCCACGTTCACGGTGCAGGCCGTGGCTGGGCCGGCCTCGGCCATGACAGTGGCGATGGCGGCGCCGGAGGCTGCGCCGGTCTCAGGTCTGACGGGCATCGTACCGGCCGTCCGCATTACGGACGCCCATGGCAACGCGGTGGCCGGGGTAGCCGTGGCGTTCCAGGTGACGGCCGGCGGCGGACAGGTGGAACCGGGCGCGGGGACCACGGATGCCACGGGCGTCGCCGCGCCGGCCCGCTGGACCATGGGCCCGGAGCCAGGCATGAACGAGCTTACCGCCACGGTGGCTGGGCTGACCCCGGTTACGTTCAGGACGGAAGCCGTGGCGGTCAGCAGCGGCCTGTTGACGCTGGCGGCGTTCGCCGGCGATGACACCACCTGCCCCGTTAATACGGCGGACTGTCGGTTCACGGTGCGAGTCACCGGCCCGACGGGCGCTGGCGTCCAGGGCCAGACCGTTTTCTGGACGGGGCCCGGCGGTGTTACGGGCACCACCATCACGAACCGGTCCGGTTTCAGCACCTCGCCGAACCTGGGCACGCAGCAGACCGGCTCGTGGACCCAGACCGCGCGGCTGCCCCTGGGCGCCGAAGAGGCGCGCTTCAGCTACCGCATCGTCCCCGGCGGCGGCTTTGGCCTGGACGTGCGCTTCGTCGGCGACGTCAGCCCGGGCATCCGGGCGTCCTTCGAGCGGAGCCGGGCGCGCTGGCAGCAGATCATCACCGGCAACCTCCCTGAGTTTCCCCTCACGGGGTCGAACCAGGTGGCGGCCAACTCATGCGGCATCAACCATCCGGCGGTGAACGAGACGGTAGATGACATCCTCATTTTCGTTGAGGTTGTCTCCATAGACGGCCCGGGCAAGGTGTTGGGGTCGGCGGGGCCGTGCCTCATCCGCGGCGGCAACGGCCTGCCCATCCTCGGCGTCATAAAGCTGGACCTGGACGACCTGGAACCCATGGCGGGCAACGGCACCCTGGACGACGTGATCCTCCACGAGATGGGCCACGTCCTGGGCCTGGGCACGCTCTGGGCGCGCCGCTCGCTGGTGGAGGGCGCCGGCTCCGCGGACCCGTATTACACCGGTCCCCGGGCGCAGCCCGGGTTCGTCCTCGGGGGCGGGAGCATCCTGAACGGGGTACCGGTGGAGAACACCGGTGGCACCGGCACCCGTGACAGCCACTGGCGGGAGAGCCGGCTCGGCAATGAACTGATGACCGGCTACATCGGTGGTACGGCAAACCCGCTCAGCAGCATCACCATCGGTGCGCTCATGGATCTGGGGTACCAGGTGAACTTCGGCGCGGCGGATGCGTATGTACTGCCCGGGCAGCTGGCGAGCATGCAGGCGGCAACGCACCGGATCGAGCTGCACGAGGTGCCCCTGCCGCCCCCGCTTACGGTCTGGCAGTAGCAGTGGCAGCATGATTGCACACCGGGAGCGGTCATGAGAGGAGCAAGCTGATGGACGCATGGCGCAGGATCCGGCTGCGGCTGGAACGGGGGCTGCGGGCCCTGGGACGACAGGCTGGCATCACCGGGGCCGCGCTGCGACGGGAGGCGGGCCCGGCCGCGGCTGCATTCCGCCGACGCGCGGGCATCGCGGGAGCGGCGCTGGGCCGGCGCGGACGGGCCGCCGGATTGGCCATCCGCGCTGGTAGCGGCGCGGTCCTGCGTCATCTTCGCCCGCAGTACATCCTGGCGGCTGGCGCGGCCGTACTCATTGCTGCGTCACTGCTGTACAGCAACTGCGGGTTCAGCGGCTGCCCGGATATCCGCCAGCTCACGGCCTACCAGCCAGGTGGAGCGCCGGTACTGCTTGACCGTAACGGGGACAAGTTCGCGGATCTGGCGCCGTACGAGCGGGTCGTGGTCTCGCTGGACAGCCTGCCCCCGCACGTAGCGAACGCCTTCATCGCGGTTGAAGACCGGCGGTTCTGGCGGCACAACGGGGTGGACTGGGTCCGGGTGCTGGGCGCTGCGGCGGCGAACGTCCGAGCGCGCGGCGTGACGCAGGGTTCGAGTACGATCCCCATGCAGCTGGCGCGGAACATCTTCCCGCGGGAGCTGCCGGGGAGCGAGCGTACGCTGAAGCGAAAGCTGCAGGAGGCGCGGGTGGCGCAGCGCATCGAGTCGCGCTTCACCAAGGCCGAGATCCTGGAGATGTACCTGAACCACATCTACTTCGGCGGGGGCGCGTACGGCGTGGAAGCGGCGGCGCGGCTGTATTTCGGCAAGGGGGCAGCTGAGCTGACGCTGGCGGAGTCTGCGACGCTGGCGGCGCTGCCGAAGGCGCCGTCGCACTATGACCCGCGGCGTCACGTGGAGCGGAGCCAGAACCGGCGGGACCTGGTCCTGGAGCTGATGGCGCAGCAGCGGCTGGTGGATTCCGTGGCGGTGGCGGAGGCACGGGCCACGGAACTGGTCGTGCGCACGGACAGTGAGCGGAACCGTGAGGGCGTGCCACTGGGCTTCAGCTTCATCGATGCCATCCGGGAGATGCTGGAAGACCGATTCGGCGAGAACCTGTACCGCAGTCGCGTGCGGATCCACACGACGCTGGACCCGGTGGCGCAGCGGGCGGCGGAGCGGGAACTGGAGCGGCAGCTGGACGATTTGAGTGGCCGGGTCCGGAGTGGCGAGGGCGAGCTGCAGGGCTCGGTGGTGGTGATGGAGGCGGGCACCGGTGA
This sequence comes from Longimicrobiales bacterium, assembly GCA_035461245.1. Classification (GTDB taxonomy): domain Bacteria; phylum Gemmatimonadota; class Gemmatimonadetes; order Longimicrobiales; family RSA9; genus SH-MAG3. The sequence continues at coordinate 86,471 of DATHVP010000143.1, forward strand.
CGTGCTGGCACTGGTGGGTGCCCGGAACCCGACGACGTCGCGTTACAACCGGGCCATCCATGCCCGCCGGCAGGTGGGCAGTGCGTTCAAGCCGTTCGTCTTCGCGGCGGCGCTGGACGAGGGCATCCCCACGAGCCAGCTGGTGGCGGACGTGCCGCTGCGCATGCAGCTCTCCCGGAACGATGTGTGGGAGCCGTCGAACTACGATGGGACGTATGAGGGCGACGTCTCCCTCCGCCACGCCCTGGTTCGGTCCCGTAACATCCCGACGGTGCGCCTGGCGTCGGCGGTGGGCATCGAGGATGTGGCGCGTACGGCGCAACAGGCGGGCGTGGCGGCGCCCATGGACGTGACGCCGGCATTGTCGCTGGGCACCGTTGCCATGAGCCCGCTGCAGCTGGCCACGGCGTACACGACCTTCGCCACGCTGGGCCGGACCGCAGAGCCGCGCTTCGTGGTGCGGGTGGAAGACGAGGACGGCCGCGTGCTGTGGCAGCCTCAACGGCGGCCGGCCCGGCAGGGCCTGGACCCGGCGGTGGCCTACATCGTCACGGACATCCTGCGGGACGCGGTGGACTACGGCACGGGTACGGGCGTCCGCTCGGCGGGATTCAGGGCGCCGGCGGCAGGCAAGACGGGCACGACGAACAACGCGACGGATGCGTGGTTCGTCGGCTACACGCCGGACGTGGTAGGCGCGGTATGGATCGGCTACGACCGGCCGTCATCCCTGGGCAGTGCGGCGACGGGCGGCGGCTTTGCCGCGCCGGTCTGGGGCAGGATCATGCGCCAGGTCTACGCCGAGCGGCCGCAGCCGGCGCAGTGGGAGCCGCCGGCGGACATCGTGCACCGCAGGGTAGACCCGGGCACGGGCCTGGTGCTGCAGGACGGCTGTGAGCCCAGCGGCGGCGGCGCCCGCGTGGAGATCTTCGTGGCCAGCGCCGTGCCGGCGACGGCCTGTCCGTACCGCGACTTCTGGAGTGATTTCTGGAACCGTGTGGGCGGCGCCTTTGGCCGGGACCGGGACGGTGGCCGTGACAATCGGGACAATGTGCTGGGCGGCCGGGACGTCCGGGTGGAGAGCGAGCGCAGGGGACCACCCCAGACGCCGCCCGGCCGGGGCAACAATCCGGGTGCTGATCGCGGCCGCCGGGGCGTCGACCCCGTGGAGGAGTTCCTGCGGCAGCGGTCGGAAGAGCTGCGCCGCCGCCAGCAGCAGAACGGAAGCGGCCGGGGCGGCGGCGTTCTCCTGAACTGAGGATAGCGGTCGGACAGAAAGAAGGCGCCGCGCGGCTGAGCTGCACGGCGCCTTTTCACGCCCATCCGACAGCCGCTTCAGGCCAGTTCGGCGGTGAGCCCGATGTCGGCGTTGAGGACCCGGGACACGGGACAGCCGGCCTTGGCTTTCTCGGCGATCTCGCGGAACGTATCGGCGTCAATGCCTTCCACCTTGCCGCGAACAGTGAGGTGGATTGAACGGATGGTCCAGCCCACGTCCTCCTTCTGCATGTCCAGGAGGGCCTCGGTATCCAGCTCGGTGGGCGGATGACCGGCACCGGCAAGCTGGAAGGCCAGCGCCATGCTGAAGCAGCCGGCGTGGGCTGCGGCAATGAGTTCCTCAGGGTTGGTGCCCGAGCGGCCTTCCTCATCCTCGAAGCGGGTGTGAGCGGAGTATGGCTGTCGCTGCAGCGCGCCGCTGCCCGTGCTCACCACCCCCCTGCCTCCCTGCCCCGGACCCGTCCAGACGGCGTGTGCCTTACGCTTCATGTCGTGCCTCCTTCGTTCGTGTGTCGGCTCAGTGTAGGGTCCGCCAGCGGCAGACGCAAAGTGACTGCCTGTCCACGCTGCGGGCGGCGCGGGCGGATCAGGCGCGCGGCGCTCGGGCGTGGTACTCGACGAAGGCTTGATCGGCAGGTGCCAGTTCCAGGCGGGCGGCCTGGTGCGGCGTCACCCAGGACAGGGCGGTGTGTTCCAGCGGCTGGGGCTCGCCGGTGATTTGGACGGTGGTGAACTCGATGATGAAGGGCGAGCCTTCATCATGCTTCCGGTAGAGGACGTCACCGACGTCCGTTACGATTACGCCCAGCTCCTCGTGCATCTCCCGGCGGGCGGCCTCAGCCAGGTCCTCGCCCGGCTCCAGCTTGCCGCCGGGGAACTCCCAGCGATCGCCGTGCCGCTTGTGGGGCGGCCTGCGGCAGAGCAGCCAGCGGTCGTCCCGGGTGATGATGGCGGCGAGAACACGGATTGTCGGTTGGTTCGACATACGGCACGGTAATCGTCGGGCGGCGACGGCGCTACCGTGCCGGTGCAGCGATCAGCGGATGGTTTCTTCCACGACCTGGTGCCGGATGGCGTCGAGGAGGCCGCGGCCCTTCATGGCGTAGCGGACGGCGGCGATGGGTCGTCCCTCATCGAGCCTGACGGCAGCGGTACTGTCGGCTTCCGCCATCCGCCGGTGGATGTCCCGCACCATCTCCTGGCGGATGCCGGTGGCTCGCTGGATGGCGGGCCGCAGCTCGGCCACGGTGCGGTCGTTCTTCTCGGCCATGCCCAGGACGGTAGGCCGGACAAAGAAGCTGCCGACCGTGCCCACGCCGTAGCGGGCGCGCTCCACCGTACCGGCGGCCACGGACAGGCCGGACGCGCCGACCTCCGCCACCACGCCCGGGACGGGTAGCGCGGACGCCTCTGCCGGCGCTTCCGTCGCCGACGCCTTCAGCGCCACCACGGCGGCGGCGAGTATGATCAGAAGTACGAGTCGCACCATGGGCTGCGAGCCGATCGTGAAGGTGAAGCGACAGACACTGCTGCCACGTGCACGCCGTGCAAGATCCGACCCCGGCCATACCGGACGGGGCTGCCCTATTTCCAATGTCTTGCCAGCCAATGCTTTGCGTGACCTGCCGGCGGCAGGCCGCACGTCAGGACATGAGCAATCCGTAACAGCCACAGGATACTTAGTTCGCAGTCTCGGGTTGCGTCACCCACCGTCGCCACCCGATTGTCAGGGGTTCCCGGTCTGACGCGTTGTGATGTAACGGAAGGTCGTGCGGAGCTTCGGGCAATTGCGGCACGGCCCGCCGGGAACGGAGCAGAACATCAAGCGAACGGCGCCCGGACGCCGGAGAAAAGGAGCAGACATGAGATCATCCCGCTGGTGGATCGCAGCGGTTGCGGTCCTCATGAGCACGGGGATCGCGCAGGCGCAGGACAGAGGCGCCGTTACAGGGACTGTGACAGACGCGGCGACGCAACAGCCGCTGGCGCAGGTACAGGTGAGTGTGGCGGGCACGACGCTGGGCGGACTGACGGACCAGCAGGGACGGTTCCTCATCGCGAACGTGCCGGCGGGCACGCGTGAGATCCGGACGACGCTGATCGGGTACGCCCAGGCGTCGGAGACGGTGCAGGTGCAGGCGGGCGGCACGGCGACAGTGAACTTCGCGCTACGTGTGAGCGCGCTGGCGCTGGAAGGCATCGTGGTGACGGCGACGGGCGAGACCCAGCGGGTCCGGGAGCGCGGTAACGCGGTCTCGCAGATCACGGTGTCGGACATGAACCTGGCCCCCATCAACACGATGTCGCAGGTGCTCCAGGGCCGGAGCGCCGGCGTGGTGGTGCAGCAGTCGGCGGGCACATCGGGCACGGGCGCGCGTATCCGGATCCGTGGATCGGCCAGTGCTTCGCTGGGCAACCAGCCGCTGGTGATCGTGGACGGGGTCCGGGTGAACGAGAGCCCGGAGTCGTTCTCCATCGGCGTCGGTGGCCAGTCCACGTCGCGACTGGAGGACATCAATCCCGACGAGATCGAGAGTATCGAGGTGCTGAAGGGCCCGGCCGCGGCAGCGTTGTACGGCACGGCAGCGGCGACGGGCGTGATCCAGATCACCACGCGGCGCGGGCGGGCGGGGCCGGCCCGCTGGAACGCGTACTCTGAAGTCGGGCTGCTGCACGAGCGGAACGAGTGGTTCGGCAACTACCTCCAGCTCGGCGAGACACCGGCGGGCGCGGAGATCGCATGCTTCACGTTCCGTCAGGCGGCGGACCAGTGCACGCCCACCGAGCTGCTGTACTGGAACCCGCTGATGGACCGGGCGGAAGGTCATGGCGTCAGCAACCCCGAGCTGGGACCGGCCAGCCCGTTCCGTGACGGCAACCGGACGAAGGTGGGCCTCAACGTCTCCGGTGGCGTGGACCGTTTCACGTACTTCTTCTCCACGGAGCGGGACCAGGAAGCGGGCATCTTCCGCAACAACAACCTGGACCGGGTCTCGCTGCGGGCGAACGTGCGCGGCCAGCTCCGTGACGACCTGGACCTGACGGTGACGTCGGGCTGGATCAGCAGTGACATCCAGCTCCCGTGGAACGACAACACGCAGGGTCCCGTCGGCAACGCCATCACCGGGGAGCCGGAGGACGACCCGGAGTTCAGGGGGTACGGCGGCGCTCCGCCGTCGCAGCTCGAGCGGGTGGACACCCGGCAGGGCCTCGGCCGCCTCGTGGGCAGCACAAATGCGAGCTACCGCCCGACGCACTGGCTGAACATCGTCGGGACCGCCGGGCTGGACGTGCTGAACCGGCGCGACACGGAGACGGTTCCGCCGGAGGCCATCTTCTCGGGCTCGCTGCCAGAGGGCGTGCGGACATCCAACCGCATCGAGATCAGCAACTACACAGCGACCCTCGGCGCCACGGCGACTGCGCCCATCAACACGGACTTCCACTCGACGACGTCGGCCGGGTTCCAGTACCACCGGGAGATCTTCCGGGGCACGTTTGCCACGGGCTGGCAGCTGCTGGCCGGGACGGAGTCGCTGGCAGGCACGAACGCGCGGCCGAGCGTGGGCGAGCAGAATACGGACGTCATCAATATCGGCGTATACGGCCAGCAGCAGATCGCATGGCGGGACCGGGTCTATGTCACAGGCGCGCTGCGCGGCGATGACAACAGCGCCTTCGGCGCCGACTTCGGCCTCATCTGGTACCCCTCGCTGAGCGCGTCGTGGGTCATGAGCGAGGAGCCGTGGTTCCCGCAGCTCGACGCGGTGGAGTCGTTCCGCCTCCGCGGCGCCGTCGGCCGCTCGGGGCTGCGGCCCGGGTTCCGGCAGGCCCTCACGTTCTTCACGCCGGTCGCCGCGACCGTAGAGGCCCGCGACTATCCGGGCTTCACCGTGGGCGGCGTGGGCGACCCGAACCTGGCGCCGGAGATCTCCACCGAGATCGAGGCCGGCTTCGACCTGGGCCTGTTCGACGGGCGGCTGGGCTTCGAGTTCACCGGCTACAACAAGCGGTCTGAGGACGCGCTCATCGCCCGGCGCCTGGCGCCGTCGCTTGGCCTGACGACGACGCGCTTCGAAAACATCGGCGTGGTCCGCAACCACGGCGTCGAGCTGTTGCTCAACGCCAACGTGATCCAGCGGCAGAACGCCCGCTGGAACGCCACCATCTCGTTCGGCACGAACAACAACGAGCTGGTGGAGATGGAGGGCGACGACATCATCTTCGGCCTCGCCTCCGGGCAGCGACACTCGGTGGGTTACCCGCTGGGCGGCTACTGGTCAACGCCGTACACGTTCGAGGATCCTGACGGCGACGGCCTGCTGCGCATCCAGGACGTGATCATGGCGGACGAGGAGGAGTACGCCGGCACGCCGTTCCCCACACGGAACGCGAGCTTCAACACGGACATCACGCTGTGGAACATCGTCCGCATCGGCGGCATGCTCGAGTACCAGGGGGGCCACACGCTGTGGAGCGGCACGAACGAGTGGCAGTGCGTGTTCCTGCTGTGCCGGGACCTGAATGACGCGAGCGCGTCGCTGGAGAACCAGGCCCGGGCCATCGCCACGTACTGGAACTTCTCGTGGTGGGGCTACCTGGAGGATGCCAGCTTCACGAAGCTGCGGGAGCTGTCCCTCACGTTCATGGCGCCGGACCACGTGCTCGACCGGCTCCGCGGCATCGGCGGGCTGAGCCTGACCCTGGCGGGTCGGAACCTGGCGACATGGACCAACTACACGGGCATTGACCCGGAGGTCAACTTCGCCGGGCAGAACAATTTCACGACGGCAGACTTCCAGAGCCAGCCGCCGGTGCGGCACTGGACAGCGCGCATTAACGTCAACTTCTGATATGCGACATATCATGATGAATACACGACATTCTACAGACGCGCGCGGGCTGCTGCCCCGGGTGCCGCGGCTGGGGCTCATGGCGGCGATGGCCGCGCTGGGCCTGTCCGCCTGCGACTCGATCCTCGAGGTCAGTGACCGGGACGTGGTGCTGCCGGAGACCATGGAAGGCCCGACGGCGCTGCCGGCTCTGCGTGCCCATGCCATTGCGGAGTTCAGCGTGGCGTACAGTGCGGGCGGCAGCGGCAACGCCCAGACCCTGCTGAGCGGACTGCTGGCGGACGAGTTCAAGCACACCGGCACCTTCGACACGCGGGAGAGCATCGACCGGCGCATTGCGCTGCCGACGAACCCTCACGTCCAGGGGTCCTACCTGCTGCTGCACCGGTCCCGGGCCGCGGCGGAACGGGCCGCGGACCTGTTCCAGGCCCACGGCCCGAACACCGCCGGCCACGCCGAGGTGCTGAGCCTGGGCGGCTACACCTACATCTTCTTCGGCGAGAACTGGTGTTCCGGCATCCCGGTGAGTCGCCAGCTTGCCGACGGCACCATCGAGTACGGCGAGCAGGAGACCACGACGCAGATGTTCAACCGGGCGCTGGACCAGTTCACCGACGCGCTGGCGGCGGCGACGGCGGCAGGTTCGTCGCTGCAGGAGAACCTGGCCCGTCTGGGCCGGGCTCGTGCCCTGCTCGGCCTGGGCCGGTACGACGAGGCGGCAGCCGCGGCCGCGCCGGTGCCGACCAGCTTCGAGTACGTGATGTACCACTCTGAGACGTCGGGCCGGCAGAACAACACCGTCTGGTCCTTCAACAACAACCAGGGCCGCTGGTCGGTGGCGGACAGCGAGGGCGGTAACGGCCTGCCGTACCGTTCCGAGGGCCGTATCGACGGCACGTCGCCGGACCCGCGCATCCCCAGCGAGCACATCGGGCTGGCCCAGCGCACAGGGCTGCGTCCGGACGAGCACTGGGGCCAGTTGAAGTTCGAGACGCGGGCATCGTCCATCCCGCTGGCCACGGGCATCGAGGCCCGCCTCATCGAGGCGGAGGCCGCGCTGCGGCAGGGTGTTGCCGGCATCGCGTCATTCGTCTCGATCCACAACGCACTGCGCGCCACGCGGAGCCTGACGCCGCTCAACCTGGTGAACGTCACCGCCATGTCCCAGCGCCAGCGGGAAGACCTGCACTTCCGGGAGCGGGCCTACTGGCTGTGGCTCACGGGGCACCGTCTCGGTGACCTGCGGCGCATGATGTGGGACTATGGCCGGACGCAGGATGAAATCTTCCCCGTCGGCACACACCACCGCGGCGGGGACTACGGTGACTACACCTATTTCCCGGTCGCCTTCGATGAGCAGAACAACCCACTCATCGATAACGTGCAGTGCCTGCGTGATGACGACAGCCTGGGCCGGCATTGACGTGACATGACACGCCGGCCCGTCGCAGCCGGCAGCTGGAAGGAAGGACGGGGAGGCTCATGCCTCCCCGTCCTGTTTTCACACCAGGCCGCGCTTGCGCATGAGCGCGGTCGTGTCCGCGTCCCGGCCGCGGAACGCACGGTACGCCTCCGCCGGGTCCCGGGTGTTGCCGGCGGACAGCACGGCCGCCCTGAGCCGGTCGGCGACCTCCCTGTCGAATGGCCCGCCCGCGTCGAGGAAGGCTTCCCACGCGTCGGCCACCAGCGTGTCCGCCCACAGATAGCTGTAGTAGCCGGCGGAGTAGCCGTCGCTGCCGAAGGCGTGCTGGAAGTGGGGCGTACGATGTCGCATGGCCAGGGCGGCGGGCATGCCGAGTTCGTCGAGGACAGTGGCCTCAAACGCGGCGGGCTCGATTTCCCCAGCGCCGGCCAGGTGCATGCGCATGTCCACCCAGGCGCTGGCGAGGTACTCCGTTGTCTCGAAGCCCTGGTTGAACGTGGCGGCCCGGCGCAAACGCTCGACCAGCGCATCGGGGATGGGCTCGCCGGTCTGCCAGTGGATGGCGAAGCGCTTCAGCACGCTGTCCGTCATGAGCCAGTGCTCCATGAGCTGGGACGGGAACTCGACAAAGTCCCGGGGCACGGCAGTGCCCGACAGCGACGGGTACGTGACGTCGGATAGCAGGCCGTGCAGGGCATGGCCGAACTCATGGAACAGCGTCGTCGCATCATCCCAGCTGATGAGGACCGGCTCGCCGCCAGCAGGCTTCGTGTAGTTGCAGTTGTTGGATACGAGGGTGGCCTCTGCGCCGTTCACACGGCTCTGGGAACGGTAGGCCGTCATCCATGCGCCGGATTTCTTGCCCGGCCGGGCGAAGGGATCGAAGTACCAGAGGCCCACGGTGTCGCCGGCGCCGTCCGCTACTTCCCACACTCTCACGTCCGGATGGAAGACGGGCACGTCAGACACCTCCGTGAACGACAGGCCGAACAATTCGGCGGCCACGGCGAACATGCCCTCGCGCACACTGTCGAGCTGGAGGTACTGCCGCAGGTCCGCCTCGTCCATGTCGAAGTGCCTGTGCCGGACCCGCTCCGCGAAGTGGCGATAGTCCCATGGCCGGATATCCAGCTCGGCGCCCTCCTCACGGGCGAGCTGCTCCATGTCCGCCACCTCGACGGCCACGCGACGGACCGCCGCGGGCCACACCGCGCCGAGGAGCTCGAGGACCCGGTCCGGCGAGCCGGCCATGGTGTGTTCCAGCCGCCAGTGCGCGTGGGTCGCATAGCCCAGCAGCCCCGCCCGCTCGGCCCGGAGCTGGAGGATCTCCGAGACGATGGGCTTGTTGTCGCCCTCGCCAGACCCATCGCCACGCCGCGTCCAGAGCCGCCAGCCGCGCTCCCGCAGGTCCCGCCGCGTGGAATGCACCAGGAACGGCTCCATGGACGAGCGGGTGTTGGCTATGACCCAGCGGCCCGTCAGGCCGCGCTCCGCTGCGGCTGCGGCGGCCGCATCCACCTGTGATGCCGGCAGCCCCGCCAGATCGGACGCCGTCTCCAGGACCAGGTACTGGCCCTCCTCATCCGCCAGCACGTTCTGGTTGAAGCGGGTGAACAGCGTGGCCAGCTGCTGGTTGATCGCTGACAGACGCGCCTTCCCGTCTGGCGCAAGCCGGGCGCCGGAACGGACGAACGTCGTGTAGTGCAGCCACAACAGCCGCTGCTGCTCCGGCTCCAGACGCTCCTTCTCCGGCGAACGGTAGACTACCTCAATGCGCTGGAACAACGCCTCGTTCTGCATGATTCGGTCGGCGAAGGCGGCGAGGCGCGGCGCCAGTTCGCGCTCCACGTCACGCAACGCGGGGGTGCTCACATTCGACCGCCACACATGAAAGGTCGCCGCAACCCTGTCGTACTGCCGGCCCGCCCGCTCCAGCGGCTCGAGGGTGTTGTGGAACGTGGGCGCGTGCTCCTGCTCGCAGATGGCGTCAATCTCCGCCAGGTAGCTGTCCATGGCTGCCTGCAGGGCCGGCGCGAATGCGCCGACCTCCACTGCGTCGAAGGGCGGCACCCCCCCGCAGCGACCCGTCCAATCCGCCAGAAGCGTCGCTTCTGCTTCAGCTGTTCCATCGTGCATCCGTGCAAACCTTGCCATTCGGGAGTGAGCTTCCGGTAGTACCGTACCTGCCGGCTGGGCGGAGGTCAAACGAGACAGGACGGGTGACGGGGTGCGATGCAGGAAGGCCGTGACGGCAACACCGCCACGGCCTTCCGTTCCGAGTTCGAGCCGGGGCTTGCGCCCGGGGTCAGCCGCCGGTGGTGGGCGGTACGCCGAGGGTGTCCATGCGCATGGTATCCTGCATGGTGTCCATGGTCGGCGGGGGCGGCGGCGGCGGCATGGGTGCCGGCTCGGTGGCCGGTGCCGGAGCCGCGCCCGGCGTGGTTGCGGGATCGTCGGCCGGCTGCGTGTCGCAGGCGGCGGTCGCGAGCGCTACGACTGCTGCGCCGGCGAAAGCTCGGATGGTCTTGCGCATGTTCTCCTCCGTTAGGTTCCTGCCGGCGGGTCCGGCAGCGGCAAATGCGGCTCTCACGCCGTCAGCGGGCGGAATTGCAAGGCGCATACCTGCGCGGCAGGCTGGGCGCGCCGTGGCTGGCACCTCGCCTTCCGGTCAGCATGGCTGCATACTGCTGATGGGAATCACTCACGGGGCACGGGCGAGTCATGCGACGAGAGCACCTGGCGGGGCGGCACAGGCGGATATGGGGACTGACGCTGGCGGCGTTCGTCGCCGTGGCGGGGAGCGTGCAGCCGGCGAGTTCGCAGCCGGTGCCGCTGCAGGGGCTGGACGAGTACATCATCGCGGCCATGCAGGCGTGGGAGGTGCCGGGTCTGGCTGTGGCGGTGGTAAGAAACGACAGCGTCATCTACTCGCGCGGCTTTGGCGTACGGCAGCATGGCACGACGGACCCCGTGGACGAGCACACGCTCTTCCCCATCGCGTCCACGACAAAGGCCATGACGACGGCGGCCCTGGGCACGCTGGTGGACGAGGACCGGCTGGACTGGGACGACGCCGTCGCGGACCATCTGCCCTGGTTCCGGCTGGCGGATCCGTACGTGTCCGACGCGCTGACCGTGCGGGACCTGCTCACGCACCGGGCGGGCCTCTCCCGGAGTGACAACCTGTGGATCGCGGCGCCATACCAGCGGGAGGAGGTGCTGCGGCGGGCGCGGCATCTGCCCATCGCGGATTTCCGCGGTGGCTATGGCTACAACAACATCATGTACATCGCGGCGGGCGAACTGGCTGGCGCCGTGGCGGGCATGTCGTGGGATGACCTGCTGGAGCAGCGGCTGTTCCGGCCGCTGGGCATGACGCGCAGCACGACGCGGGCGGCAGTAGTGGACGGACAGGACAATGTCGCTGTTTCCCATACGAAGCCGGGCGGCGTGATCACGGCCATGGCCCGTCGGAACTACGACAACATCGGAGGTGCCGGCGCCGCGTGGTCCACGGCGCACGACATGGCCCGGTGGCTGCGCCTGCACCTGGGCGACGGCACGGTGGACGGCCGGCGGCTGCTGGAGCCGTCCACGCTGGCCGAGCTGCACACGCCGCAGGTGGTGATCCGGATGGACACGGTGGCGCGGCGCATGTTCCCGGCCACTCATTTCCGGGCGTACGGCCTGGGCTGGAACCTCCAGGACTATCACGGTCGCAAGATGGTGCACCATTCGGGCTCCATAAATTACACGCGCACGCAGATCGGCATGATCCCCGAGGAGGGGATCGGCGTCGTCGTCATGGCGAACCTGAGCACGAGCAATGCACAGGTGGCCATCATGTACCGCGTGCTGGACGCGCTGCTGGGCCTGTCGGAGCGGGACTGGACGGCTGAGTACCTGGAGCTCACCGAGCGGTCGGAGGCGGCGACGGCGCGCCAGGCGGCGCAGGTGGAGGCGACCCGCGTCGCCGGCACGCAGCCGTCGCTGGCGGTGGAGGCGTACGCAGGCACGTACCGGCACCCGGTGTTTGGCGACGTCGTCATCGGCGTGGAACAGGGGCGCCTCGTGCTGCGGTATGCACCTGAGTACGTGGCGGACCTGGAGCACTGGCATCACGACACGTTCCGCGGTACCTGGCGGAGCACCGGGTTCGGCACCGCGTTCGTCTCGTTCGCACTGGACAGCAGGGCCCGACCGGCGACGCTGGAACTGGAGGGCTTCGGGGTGTTCCGGCGGCAGTAGCCGGCGCGCCGGCCACCCGGCCCGGATTCATTACGTGATGATGGCGGGCGGAGTGGCGCAGGGAGGGAACGGTGGAACCGGGGCGGCCCGCACAGGTACGTTTGTCTGCGCAGAGGATAATTCGCTAGTTTTCACGTGCGGCCGCTCGCCGGGGCGACCACTTTCCCGAAACAGGACGGTACCATGACCTCGTCGCTCCTTCTGGCGATGGCGCTGTTGCAGACGCCACAGCAGCAGCCGCCATCGCCCATCCATGCAATCGTCGTCACGCCGGAGAACCCCGTGGTGGTGGCCCAGGAGACGCTGCAACTCCAGGCGCGGGCCGTGGACGCCGCCGGGAACGACGTCGCCGGTGCCATCATCCGTTTCGTGCCGGCGGGCGGGCGTTTCGAGGGCACGGTAGAGGAGAACGGGCTGGTGCGCTCGGGGTCCACAGGCACGCTGCCGGTCACGGTCATCGCCACGGTGCCTGGCACGGCGCCGGTGATGCGGCGGGTGGAGGTGGCCATGGTCCCGGGCCCGGCAGCACGTATCGAGCTGGAGCGGGCGGTGCCGCGGCTGGTGGCGGGCCAGAGCGTGCTGGTGACGGGTACGGTGCTGTCGCAGCACAATGACCGGCGCGAGGACCGCGTGGCGTGGCAGAGTTCGGCGCCGGGCGTGGCGACGGTCAGCGGGGATGGCCTGGTCACGGCCGTCGCACCGGGGCGGGCGGTCATCACCGCCAGCGCGGGTACCGCCTCGACGCGGTACGAGGTGGAGGTGGTGCCGGACAACATCGCCGAGCTGGTGGTGACGCCGGGCACGCGCAGCGCCCGCACCGGCGACGTGGTCCGCTTCCGCATCGAGGCGCGGGATGCAGCCGGCCGGCCCGTTACCGACCTGACCCCGGTGTGGAGCTTCGCGCCGGGCAACGGCATGATTGACGACGACGGCGCATTCGTCGGCTACGAGCGCGGCGCGTACACGGTCATCGCGAACCTGGCCGGCCGCAGCGCCACGGCCACCGTGAACCTCGTGCCCCGGGACGTGCGCCGTCCGGCTGAGGTAGTGGGCCGGCTGCCGCGGATGCGCTTCAGCACGGAAGAGGTCTGGGTCCATCCCAATGGCCGGAACCTGTACCTGGGCTCGGGCGCCGGCGGCGATGTCATGTACGCCATTGACATCAGCGACCCGTCCAGCCCGTTCGTCACGGACTCGCTGGTGGCCAACACCCGGCGCGTGAACGACGTCATGACGACGCCCGATGGCCGCTACCTGGTGCACACCCGGGAGGGTGCGGCGGACCGTCGCAACGGCATCGTCATCGCCCAGATCTATGACCCGGCGCACCCGCAGGTCATCGCCGAGTTCACGGAGGGCGTGACCGCCGGCGTGCACTCCGCGTACGTGCACCACCAGGAGCAGCACGGCACGCACGTCTACCTGACGAACAACGGTACCAGCGCCCTGCACATCGTGGATATCAGCGACCCGTACAACCCCCGTGAGGTGGGCCGCTGGCGCAGCCCCAGCGTCTCGGCGGGTGGCTCGCTGCACGACGTGGACGTGCAGGACGGCATGGCGTACCTGAGCAACTGGAACGACGGCCTCATCATCCTGGACGTGGGCAATGGCATGCGCGGCGGCAGCCCGTCCAACCCGGTGTTCGTGTCCCAGTACAAGTACGACCTGAACGATTTGTACCGGCAGGTGGAAGCGGCGGGCGGCCCCGGCTTCATCCGCGGCACGCACACGGCCTGGCGGCACCGGGACTACGTCTTCATCGCCGACGAGGTGTTCCCCGCGTCGGACGTGGAGGGCGCCAGTGACGCGGCCGCCAGCCGCGCCTACGGTCGGCTTCAGGTCCTGGACATCAGCGACATCGACCGGCCGCGCTCCGTGGCGTGGTACGAGCCGGAGTTCGGCGGCGTGCACAATGTCTGGGTCGCTGGCGACACACTCTACCTGGGCGCCTACAATGCGGGCTTCCGCACGTTCGACATCTCCGGCGAGCTGCGGGGCGACCTGCGTGCGCAGCAGCGGGAGATGGTGCACGTGAACACGGCGGACATGAACGCGCACCCGTCGGGCATCAACACGGCCATGACGTGGGGCGTGGTGGTGAAGGACGGGCTGGCGTACGTGAACGACAACAACAACGGCCTGTGGATCATCCGCATGCTGCCGCGGCCCGAGCCGGCCATCGTGCCATGAGCCGCGCGGGGTGGCGGCCCGGCGTAGCGCGGCGGTTTCACACGCCGATGCGCATGGCTGCGTGGTGCGCACTGGCGGCGCTGACAGTGGCGTCCACCGGCTGCGTCCGCTCCCAGCGCACCACCGTGGCGGTGCCGCCGGGCGCCATCATGGCGGCCGCGCCGGTGGATCAGGAGTACTTGGCCATCGTCGTGTCGGAGGCAGTGGACCAGGTCTCGTTCATCCGGTTCGGAGCCGATGGCGCCGTCGTAGAACGGCAACATGAGGTGGGCATGAACCGGGCGGACCCGGACGGGCCCCACGGCGTGGCGGTGTCGCCCGCCGGCGACTACTACTACGTGACGACGGGGCATGGCACGCCCAACGGCGTGCTGTGGAAGCTGCGGCTGTCGGACAGCCGGGTGATGGGGCGCACGGAGCTGGGCCTGTTCCCCGCCTCGCTGCAGGTTTCGCCGGACGGGCACTACGCGTACATCGTGAACTTCAACCTGCACGGCGACATGGTACCGTCGTCCGTGTCCATCGTGAGCACGGCGGAGATGGTGGAAGTGGCGCGTCTCACCACATGCACCATGCCCCACGGCTCGCGCACGAACCCGCAGGGCACGCGGCACTACTCGGCGTGCATGATGGACGACATCCTGGTGGAGATCGACACCCGGGAGTTCCGGGTCGCCCGCCACTTCATGCTGGCCCCGGGTCGGGAGCACGGCATGAGTGGACCGCCAGGCAGTCACGGCGGTCATGCCGGTGCCGGCAGCCACACCGATGACCACGCCGCCGCCGGGCATGCGCCCGCCGGGTCCTTGCATGCACCCGCGGAGTGTTCGCCCACGTGGGCGGCAACGTCGCCGGACGGGGACCGTGTCTTCGTGGCGTGCAACCGCTCCAACGACATCGTTGAGATCGACGTCGAGGGATGGACGTTGATACGTAGGATCCCCGCCGGCGACGGCGTCTACAACCTGGCGGCCACACCGGACGGCCGTCTGCTCGTTGCGACGAACAAGCGCGGCCGCAGCGTGTCCATATTCGACCTGGCCGACGGGCGCGAGCGCGCGCGCATCGCGACCCAGCGGCCGGTGGTGCACGGGGTTGCCATCACGGCCGACAGCCGGTACGCGTTCATTTCGGTGGAGGGGATCGGCTCGGAGCCCGGCACCGTTGAGGTGCTGGACCTGCGGTCCATGGAGCGGGTGGCCAGTGCCGACGTGGGTCAGATGGCCACCGGCATCGACGTCTTCACGCGGGTGCCGTAGCCGGCACCGCCACGATGAGGGCGGGCGCTTTTTTCAGGTGCCTGCCAACATCGGCGGATCGTAACGCCGGACCTCCTCCAGCAGGCGCCGGGGACCGCATGGCTTGGAGAGGAACGCGTCACAGCCCGCCTCCCGGGCGCGGCGGCCCACGGCACCGTACGCGTGAGCCGTCATGAGCAGCACCGGAATGCCTGCCGTTACCGGATCCGACTTCAGCTCACGGGCCACGTCAATGCCGCTCCGGCCGGGCATGGAATGGTCCAGCACCACAACACCGGGCCGCTGCCTGCGCACGGTGTCCAGCGCGGCATTACCGTCGGCAACGGAGACCACATGGTAGCCGTGGCGCCGGAGGTAGTCGGCATGCATGGCGATGGTGTCGAGCTGGTCGTCGGCGATAAGGACAGTAATCACGGCATCGCTCCGGCGTGGCAGCGGCTTGCTGCAGCATCAGGGCTGGGGATTCACCCCAATCTGTCAACACACTGCCTGCGCCGCAACTGCCTGCGGTTCTTTCACCTGGGCCCGGTCGGACCCACAGGAGGGCGCCGCGTCTCCACGGCGGCAGGGGACAGCCCCAGCCCCCGCCGAGCCGCCACATCGGCGGGTACGAGGAGGTCGCTGTCGGCGGCGGCGCCGAACTCGGTGGCGATCCAGTTGATGACGGCGGCCAGTTCCACGTCGAGGATATGGCCCATGGGCGGCATGGGCGCCCGCCAGCGGGAACTGGTGAGGCCGTAGACATGCAGGTCAATGAGGTAGTCGCGGCCCTGCGGCGAGGCCAGGAACTCGGCGGCGTTGGTAACCGGCGGGTACTGGTCCCAGCCGGAGCCGTCGCTGCGGTGGCAGTTCATGCAGTTGCGCTGGTAGGATGCCCGCCCGAGGTCGTGCCACTCGAAGGTCAGCGCCTCCGCCGGCTGGTACCGGGCGATGATGGACTCCTCACCGGCAATGGTGAGCTGCGCACTGCGCATCCAGGCGAAGGCGGCCGCGCCGCTGAACAGCAGCACCGCCACCGCGTAGGTCATGATGTTGGCCAGGATGTGTCGCATGGTCGTACCCCTAGGCCAGTGCGAAGCGTTCGATCTGGATCCGGTCCTGCGGCACGCCCCGCTGGAGCAGTGCCTCGTGCACGGCATCCATCATGGGCGGCGGTCCGCAGATCATGCAGTCGCGCTCGAAGCCCTCGTCCGGGAGGCGCCGGTCCAGTACTTCCGGCGTGATGAACCCCTCCTCGCCATCCCAGTCCTCGGGCGGCTCCTCCAGCACGTAGACGACCTCCAGGTCAACCTTCTCCTGCAACTCATCGAGGTCCTTCCGGAACGCAGTCTCGTCCAGCGACCTGTCGGCGTAGAACAGCAGAACCGGCCGGGGGTCGTTCCTGTCGGCCATCGTCCGGAGCATGGACATGAACGGCGTGATGCCAACGCCGCCGGCGAAGAAGATGTAGCCGGCGGCCTCGTAGCGGTCCATGCTGAACGCGCCGTGGGGCCCGTCCACATACGCGGGCGTGCCGGGTCGCACGTCGGCGACGGCAGCAGAGAAGTCACCCAGGGCCTTGATGCCGAACTCGATGCGCTTCGTCGTTTCCGCGCTGGACGAGAAGCTGAACGGGTGCTCCTCCAGCGTGAAGGGCGAATCGCTCAGCTTGATCCATGCGAACTGGCCGGGCTGGAACTTCGTGCCACCGTGGCCGTCGGCCTCCAGGACGAGGGTCGTGGTGTCGCCGCCCTCGTCGCGAGTTTCCACGACTCTCCAGCTGTAGGCCTCCTGGCGGATGGGCTTGAGCAGGCGCAGGTACATGATGAACCCGACCATGGCCGCGGCCATGACGATCCAGATGGCCTGCTTCCACGGCGTGTTGATGTAGAGCCCGGCCATGGACGCGTGGAGCTGGGCGAACACGATGGCGGCGACGCCCAACCCGATATGGGTAAGGCGCCAGAGTTCGTAGTCCAGCCGCAACCGTTCGCGGTAGACAGACGCCGCGACGGTGATGAGCAGCACCAGCAGGCTGAGCAGCGCGAAGCGGCTGGCCCAGTTGCCGCCCAGCGGATTCAGCAGCTTGAGCCGGGACGGATTGTCAATGACGAGGATAAGGGGATGAAGCACGACGGCGGCCACCGCGACCATGGCGATCTGGCGGTGGTAGCGCAGGATGATGTCGATGCCATAGGGCGCGGTGACGCGCTTGAACCGGGCGATGAGCAGGAACTGCAGGCCGATCTGTGTCAGGCCAGCGAAGCCGAGGGCCACGGAGAACTCCAGCCAGAAGCCGCGCCCGGAGGGCACCGGCGGGACCAGCATGAGGAATACCGGCACGGTGACAACGGCCAGATACAGGAGTATCCAGAAGATACCGGCTATGGTACGGTCCACGATTTCTGCTCCGCCGACGCTCACGTGTGCTGGGAGCGTCGGCGAGGTGCAAGGCTTATTCCAGCCGTGCTATTCCGGCGGCAGCGTGACCCCCGTCGGCAGGGCGCCGGAACCCAGCCGGATGAACGCGACGTTGCGCACGCGGGACCCCGTCAGCCGGAACCCGGCAACCGCGCCGTCATCACCCCGCTGGAAACGGAACTGGCGGTTGCCCGCGCGGAAGTGGTCCGGCTCCGTGCCGGGCATCGGCCGAATGTCCGGCAGCCGATGGTGCGTGACGACCAGGCCGTCGTCAGATGCGGCGACGGAGTAGACCACGCCCAGCTCGGGGCTGTAGTAGTCGCCTGTATAGTCCGCCAGTTCGCCGGCGGTGGGCTGCCACCTGGGCGGCTGGACGCCGCCGTTCGCCGCCGCAACGGGCGTGGCAGCCGCGGGCGCCGCAGCCACGGCAGCCGGCGGATCCAGGAACACGTCGGCCACGGCCAGCGCCAGCGCGCCGGCGTTGGTGGTGGCGGTGTTGCTGAGGACGACGACGCCGAGTCGCTCGTCAGGGAAATGCACCACCTGGGAACGGAACCCGGCGTCCGATCCGCCGTGCCCCCACCAGGTCCGGCCGTGGTGCTGCCCACGCTGGATGGCCAGGGCGTAGGGGATGGTGTCGCCGCCGGTCAGCACGGCCCGCTGCCGCATGGCGGCAATGGCGTTGGGGCCGCCCACCGTCGCAGTCTCGAAGTTGATGAGCCAGCGGGCGAGATCACCGGTGGTGGTGAAGAGCGACGTCGCACCCTGGTTCGCGTAGCTCAGCACGGCGTTCCGCCAGGTGACGCCGCCGTTGCCCTCCCCGCCCTGGCCCTGCCCGCCGCGGGGCCGGTACGAGTAGGCGCGGCCGGGCACGACCAGCTCGTGGTCGTTGTGCACGTGGGTCGAGGTCATCCCCAGCGGCTGGAAGACGTGCTGGCGGAGGTAGTCGTCGAAGGGCATACCGCTGGCACGCTCCACGATCTCCGCCAGCAGCGAGTAGCCCATGTTGGAGTACAGGTACTCGGAGCCCGGTTCGAAGTTGAGCTCCCGCTGGCGGCGCATCATGGCCATGATCTGGTCGCGGGTGATGACGTCGTCGATGCGCCAACCCGCCATCATGAGCAGCTCCCACTGGTCGCGGATGCCGCTGGTGTGGTTCGCCAGGTGACGGATGGTGATGCGATGCCCGAAGTCGTGAAGCTCCGGCAGGTGCGTGCGGATGTCGTCGTCCAGCGAGAGGCGGCCCTGCTGCTGGAGGAGCAGGATGGCGAAGGTGGCGAACTGCTTGGACACGGACGCGACGTGGAACACCGTGGCAGGCGTGATGGGCACGTCGTACTCCAGGTGTGCCCGGCCGCGCGAACGTTCGAGGAGGATCCGCCCGTCCTGGACGACGGCGACAGCGGCGCCGGGCCCGTCCACGTCATAGT
This sequence comes from Longimicrobiales bacterium, assembly GCA_035461245.1. Taxonomy (GTDB): domain Bacteria; phylum Gemmatimonadota; class Gemmatimonadetes; order Longimicrobiales; family RSA9; genus SH-MAG3. Next base: position 105,555 of record DATHVP010000143.1, read on the forward strand.
GGGCTGCCAGGATGGAGTCCACGCGGAGCATGCGTGCGTCCTGCGCCACGGCGAGCGCCGGCACGGCCGTCATGCAGGCGACGATTGCCAGGATCCCTCTCGTGTTGATCATCCGGTCTGCTCCTTGTCGTTGCCCCTCAGTCCACTACCCCCGCCCGGGCGGCCTCAGTTGCGGCGGGCCGTCATCTGCTCAGCCATGAGCACCGCGTTGTAGGCGTTGACGATTGCGCCCGTCACCGACAGGTCACCAAAGCGGACCAGTTCACCGGCACCGGGCCGGACGACCATCCGCTCCCGGAGCGGCGTGGCACTGTCCAGGATGATGCGGCGCACGTCGGCGGCGGACAGGTCCGGATAGTACGCCATGAGCAGTGCTGCCACGCCGGAGACGACGGGCGCGGCGAAGCTGGTGCCGGACGCCGCCTCGTAGGTGTTGCCCGGCGCCGTGGACAGGATCTGGGAACCGGGCGCGAAGATGTCCACCTGTCCGATGCCGTAGTTGCTGAACTCGGCGGCCAGGTTCTCGGCGCCGCGCCAGTCGGAGGCGCCCACCTCGAGCCAGAGGCGTGCGGTGTCGCCACCGGTGAGATAGCGGTTGGGAAAGTTGTTTTCTGTCGCCAGGTCCTTGCCGTCGTTGCCGGCGGCGTGGACGAGGAGGACACCGCGCTCCTCGGCGTACCGGACGGCCTCGTCCACCACTTCCTTGAACGGCGACCACGCCTTGCCGAAGCTCATGTTGATGATGTGCGCGCCGTGGTCCACGGCGTAGCGGATGGCGTTGGCGATGTCCTTGTCGCGCTCATCACCGTTGGGCACCGCGCGAAGCGCCATGATCTGCACGTTCGTGGCGATGCCGTCGGTGCCCAGGTCGTTGCCCCGACCCGCGGCCACGATGCCTGCCACACCGGTGCCATGGCTGGCGTCCGGGCCGACGACGTCGCTGTTGCCGTAGACACGCTCCGCAGGATCGGCGTAGTCGTCGCCGACGATGTGGCGGGGATCGAACTCGGGGTTCAGGCCGAACTCCATGAGCTTCTCCAGCCGCTCCAGCTCGTTGCTGATCATTTTCGGAGTGATGTTCGCCTCCGCGAGCTGGAGCCAGATGTCACGGGCCTGGCGCACGTCGTTGCGGACGGGCGTGATGCCACGCACCGCCTCCACCGTCAGGGAGTCGGTGCGCAGTTCCGCCTGCAGGATGCCCACGATGATGGTGGCCGTCTCGTGCAGCTGCCTGATCTGCACGAGCATGTTCTCCGTCTCCCGGACCTTGTCTGCATAACCCTCCTCGATGGCCGGACACTCCGCCTGCGTCACCGGCTCCGCCGGCCGGGACGTGCCGGGCATGTTGCCGAACAGGCGCTGGCACGCGGCGAACAGGCGGGTGATCTCGTACGTGTCGTCATCCACGTGGGAGCCGTCGGGACCGCCGATGTAGTTCCAGCCGGCGATGTCGTCCACGAGACCGTCACCGTCATCGTCCCGGTTGTTGCGTGTTTCCCGCGGATTGCGCCACAGGCTGCCCTGCAGGTCCTCATGCTCGATGTCCACGCCGGAGTCGATAATGGCGACGACGACCGTGCGGGCGGGCGTCCTGTCCGCCAGCAGTTCCCGGTACGCCCGGTCCACGGCAGCGCCGTAGACGCCGTCCTGCGCCGGGTCCAGCAGCCACCAGCGGTCGGGGACGACGGAGATGGCTGCCGCCGGCGGCGGTTCCGCGGGCCGGTCGGGCGCCTCCACGGGCACGGGCACCGGTGCCGGCGGCGGCGGCATGGTGGCGGCGGGCGCGCACGCGCCCAGACCGAGGGCGGCGAACAGGAACAGGGACAATGGCTTCATCAGGACTCCTGAGCGTGGAGATGGGAGCCGGAAAATGACGGGTTGGCGCTGGCGAATCAACTCCAGCGGACCAGCGCCCGGTTGTCGGCTCAGGCCCATCCGGACATTGGAACGCCCCGGAAGCAGGTCCATATTGTCGTTCCCTCAGCGCCGCACCTGGCCAGATGGCGACCAGGTGGCGCATTCGCGTACCCAATCCTCCGTCGATCCGGCGGTCCACTGTGGAAACTGCATGGCCATCCGGGCCTTACCCGACAGGCGGGGGCTGGTCCGCCGAGGTGGCGGGGGCTGGTCCGCCGACGCGGCGGGGCTGGTCTGCCGAGGTGGCGGCCTGAAAGTTGCCCCTGCCTGATGTCTCTAATCCGGACTGAATTCCAGCCGGTAGCGCACACGTCGATGGCTCGCAGAACCAGGGACCGGACCATGAATGCCACTGCCGCCCGCGTAGAGTACAGGTTCACCAGCGAAGCAGGGGAGCACGATTGCCCCCTCTGCGGTTCCGCATTCCGGACGGCGCCCGGAGCCTGGCCGTTCGTGGCCGGCACGCTGGCGCCCGTCTGCGGCGGGCCGGATTGTGCAGCGGCGGATGACGCGCCGGACGCCTCACCGTGTGACACACTGTTCGCGTTCTGCGAGATGTCGCCGGCCACGCTGGACGCGCTCTCGGCCACGGCGCCTGACGCCAGTGTACCCGAACGGATGCGACAGGTGGCCCTGAACGATGCCTTGCCCGAGGCAGATCGCAATGTGCTGAACCGGGCAGCCATAGACCTGCTCTTCTGGGAAGCGGACTCTACCCGGATCGCGGCCATCGGCCCACGGCTGGTGCTGCAGACCTGCCCGGAAGCGGCGGCGGAGATGCTGCTGTCGAACTGCGGCGACATCATCTGAGCTTGCGCCGGGTGTTCTCGACGGCTGCGAGGCAGTCGTCGCCGTCCCCTGCCTGCTGGATCAGGTCGCCATGACCGAACCGACAAACACAGGGACCGTCAGGCCGTCCTGATCCACTGTTCCTCCATGACCGCACGCGGGTAGGCCGCGCCCGGTGGGGCGGCGGCCCCTCGGTCAGGCTGCGTCAGGCTGTGTCAGGCTGTGTCAGGCTACGTCGGGCTGCGTCGGGCTGCGTCAGGCTGCGTCAGGCTGCGTCAGGCTGCGTCAGGCTGTGTCAGGCTGCGTCGGCTGCGTCCTGGCGGCGCCGGCTGATCCTACGACAGTCTGGGCGCACCGCCCGGCGACGTTTCCTCGAGCAGGATCCGGTCGGCAAGGGCGATATCGAGGGCGGCGCCGCCGCGGTCCTGCGCACTGCCGGCGAGGTCGCTGACCCGGCTGGCGGCATCCCGGGCGCCGGCGGCATCACCCTCGGCCATCAGCACGGCGGCCTCGGCGAGCTGACGCTGGTGTGGCGCGGGCAGCAGGCCGTGCCCGGCCCGGTCCAGCAGGTCACGGCCGCGGGCCGCGTCGCCGTCGTAAAGGGCGAAGAATGTGGCGCCGGCCAGGTACAGGGACGCTCGCGCCCCGGCGGGAAGCTGCTCCACCCGGGCCAGTGCCTCCTGCAGGTGCCGGCGCGCGGTTGGGATATCCCCTGAATCCAGGGCGTGTGCCCAGGCGAACTGCCGGCCCAGCACCTCGAAGGCGCCGTGGTCACGGATGCCGGCTCCTCGGGCGACCAGCGCCGGCTCCCAGTCCCGGGGCCGTGTGCCCGCCATGCTCAGCCCCGTCAGGGCCAGCAGCGCCACCTCCCGCTCGGTCTCGTCACTGGCGCGCATCAGCCGCAGGATCCTGGCACCGTCGGAGTAGAAGCCGCCGCTACGGGCGGGAATGAGCGTCAGCAGCCCGATGAGCAGGGACAGGCCGCCGAGGATGAGGAACGCGAGGCCCATCAACAGGACCGGGAACGGAGCGCCGTCGCGCAGCATCGTGGGCGCAGTGGCCTGATACAGGGCCAGCCCCTGGGATCCGACCATGAGGCTGGCCAGCGGTCCGCCGGCCACCATGACGATGGTACGTCGCCTGAGATCGTGCAGGCCGACGGGCACCGTTGCAGCCAGGCCGCCGGCGTGCAGGATGCTGCGGTTGAGGCCGGGCCGGAGCCCGTCGGGCGTCCGATCCACGCGCAGGGGCCCCGCGATGAAGAGCAGCATGCGGAAGTCGACGAGGCGTCCGGCGAGGACATGGCCGAGTTCGTGGGCGGCGATGCACAGCAGGTACAGCACAGGCACCACCGCGAACACGATAAGCACCTGCGGGCTGCTGAGACCCAACTCGGGCAGGACGCGCAGCCCACCCCGTGCGGCGAGGACGCCGACGGCCAGGCCGCCCACGAAGAATGCGGCAGTGGGCAGGACGCGGCGCAGCAGGCCGGGCGTCGCAGTCGCCGGTGAAGTCTCGCCCGGTGGCGCCGCGGTGGGTTTCGTCACAGGACGTTGTCCACGATGATGTTCACGCGCCAGCCCGGCCGGAACTCAACGGCCCGGGCCAGGTCCACGCGGAGCAGCCCCTCGAGCAGGCTCACGCCGATGCCCATGGACGTGAGGCGGAAGTGGTCGCCGTCGAACCCACCGACGTGGAACCCGCCCCGTCCCCAGGTCTGGCCGACGTCGTTGAACAGTGAGACGCGGAGCGCGGGGAACGTCGTGCCCACCTCCACGCGCGTACGCCAGAAGCCCTCGCCGGCGGCGGATGCGGCGGGGTAGCCGCGGACGGTGGTGGGCCCGCCCAGGTACCATAGCCCCTGGCCGGGGGGCGTGCCGACGGCGGTGCCGGCCCCGGCCTCCACGCCGAGGTTCAGCCCGTTGCGGAAAGGCCCGATCCCATCGAGGAACAGCGGCAGGCTGAAGCTGCCGATGACGGAGAGGCGGCCGAAGTCGTGGTCGCCGGTGACCGCCTCGATGCGGGGCTGCACCCGCCAGTTGGGCTGCTCCGGACCGATGCCGCCGCCGGCGGCCAGGTGGAACACGGCGCCGTGCTGGGTGGCCGGCTCCACCGGAAAGCCTGCCCGCAGCCAGACCCGGCCGGCACGGAAGACGTCGGCCAGCGTAAACGGGTCCCGCAGCGCCACCGAGTCCTGCTCCTCCGTGAAGAACCGCAGCGTCCACGGCATCGAGGCGCCGGGCCGGGACTCCCTGGCCAGTTCCAGCCCGCGCGCCGTGTAATACGCGCCATAGTCGGTGCCCAGGAGGAAAGTGGACAGCGAGTTGCCGGCGTCGAAGGGACGGGTGGCGGGATCGGCGGCCTGCACCCGCTCGAAGGCGGCAAAGCCCAGGTGCCCCGCCGCCGCGTCGGCGGCCAGGCCGAGCTGGCCGCGGAGCACCTGGCCGGCCGTGGCGATGCGCGCGTCGGCATAGGACCGCACGCCGCCGAAGTCCACACCGGCGGCCACATTGAATGACAGGCCTTCGACGCTGTTGAACCTGACCTGGTCCAGCGGCGCGAGTTCCACGAAGAAGCCGCCGGCGGCAATGCGTGCGGCAGGCGTCTCCAGCGCGTCCAGCCGGAGCCGCAGCGGCGCGAGTTCGTCGGCGCGGATGGGGCTGCTGCCTTCGTCAAAGATGGACGGCGGCAGGAACTCGCTGGCCAGCAGGGAGGAGCGGTCCTCCGGCAGGATGACGCGCCAGCGCTCCAGGGCCGGCACGGCCACCGGCGGCTGGAACACGAGTGCGGTGTCCGCGGCCATCGTCGTGTCTGCCCCCGCAAGGGTGTCCGCCGCCATGATCGTGTCGGGCGCCAGTGTCGTATCCGGTGCCAGCGTCGTGTTGCCTGCGACGGTGTAGTCCGAGTACGACCTTTCGTAGCTGAACGGTATCGCTGCCGCACGCCCTGCGCGGAACACGCCGTCTATTGCGATGACGCGCGGCATCCACCACTGCTGCTCCCACAGGCCGTGCTCGATGACGATCTCGCGCACGTCCAGCGCCATGGCGCCCACCACGGGCAGCGTACCGGCCGGGATGGGCGCAGCCCGGCGCCACGCCTCCTGTACGACCCGGCCCGTCCCGTCCTCGAGCCACAGGCTGCCGCTCACCAGCTCCGGGTCCGCCCGCCGGGGGATCACCACCAGCTCGTGGGTGAGCACGGAGCCGCCGCCGGGCAGGATGATGGTGCTCGCAGCGCCGCTGCTGTACCGGTAGTTCGCCTCGGCGCCGGGATTCAGCGGGTGCGGCCCGAAGCGGAAGCTGCCCAGGCCGATGCTGGCAGACACGTCGTCGGGACGGAACGCGACATCGAGGGCCTCGAGTGCGGCGTTGTGCAACACGCGCACACCGGTGCCGGGCACCGGCACGTACTCACGAGCGCCGAGGAGCGTGACCGTGGCGGGGCCGGCCCGCTCCCAGTCGAGGCGAGCGGCCATCTCCCGACGGTACAGCACCCGGTCGCGGCCGGGCAGTCGCAGCAGGGCCGTAGCCCGTTCCTGCGCCAGCGCGCTGTAGCTGGTGAGCGTCGCCTGCTGCGTGGCCCTGGCCTGCCGAGCCAGCGCCACGAGTTCCGCGGCGCGGGCGTCCTGGAAGGCACCCGTGGTGTCCGGGGCGGGAGTGGCGGCGATCTGGAGTGCGGCCAGGAAAGCGGTTGTCAGCGTGCCCATCATCTTCTCTGCGTCATGCGGGGCCGTGCATCCGGCCCGTCGGTGCGACATCGTACCGCGCCCTCCTGCGCGGCACCAGCCCGTACCTGCAACCTGCTGGTACACGCATTGCGCCATGCCGCAGGCAGAGGTGACCATGAACAGGATGCAAATGCCGGACGCGGAGATCCCGGTCCTGGCCCTGCCGGACGATCGGACTGACGACGACTCGGCCGTGGCGCGCGAGCTGCGCCTGCAGCATTTCACGCAGCCGGACGACGTGACGTGCGGGCCTACGGCGCTGCGGAAGGTCTATTCCTTCTACGGCCTGGAGCTGGAACTCGACGACGTGATGCTGACCCTCGAGCGCAACGACGATGGCGGCACACTGGCCGTGTTCCTGGGCATGGCCGCGCAGCGCCAGGGGTTCCGCACCCGTATCTACTCCTACGACCTCCAGATCTTCGACCCGAGCTGGGTGGACCTGGACCGCAGCACGCTGGTGCAGAAGATCCGGGCCCGGTTCCCCTACCTCGAGGACGCTCAGCGGAAGCGCGCGGCCATGGCCTACGTCCGGTACCTGGAGATAGGCGGCGAACTCAGCTTCGAGGACCTGACGCCCCAGCTCATCAGGTCCATCATCGACCGCGGCCATCCCATCCTTGCCGGCCTGTCGGCAACCTACCTGTACGGGTTTACGCGGGAACGGTGGGACGAGAGGAAAGGCCGGCTGGTGGACGACGACATCGCCGGCCAGCCCACCGGCCACTTCATCGTCATCAGCGGCTACGACCAGTGGGGCCGCCGCATCACGGTGCTGGACCCGTCGGAGCACGTACCGGCGGCGCCGGACGGCCGGATCATCGTGGGCGTGGAGCGGCTCATCAACGCGATCCTGCTGGGGGACGTTACGTATGATGCGGTGTTGCTGGAGGTCTGGCCCGGAACGGACTCGGGATCGGGACCGTAAACGTTATACGAACTCGGGATCGGGAACGTAGACGTAAACGTTCAACGTAGACGTTGAACAGCGAACGGCGGGTTCAGGGGTACTGGCGCGTGGGCGCTGAAGGGTAGAGCATGGGGCAGGTGCTGGTTGTTGTTTCGGAGCGGGAGGATGCGGCGGGGCTGCCGGACGTCATGGTGACGACGTCGCAGGGGTACATCGAGGCGGCGGGTGCGGTGGAGCCGGGGACGCTGGTGGTGAACCTGTGCCGCACGGTGGGCTACGGCAGCGACGGCTACTACGTCTCGCTGCTGGCCGACGCGCGGGGACAGCAGGTGCTGCCGACGCTGGAGACGAGTGCGGGCGTGGGGGATCCGTACGCCCGGTTCCGGGCGTTGCAGGAGGCGGGCATCCATACGCTGGATCAGGCGCAGATGGCGGTGCGCCGGCGCAGCGTGGGTGTGGACGGCCCGGACGACGACGACGGCTTCGGTGCGCCGCCTCTGGTGCTGGACGGCGGCACCTGCCGGGCTGCCGGCGACGACGAGTTCGTGGACATCACGGCATGCTTCGGCCGCACCGCCGAGGAGCGCTTCGCGGCGTTGGCGGATGCCATCCACGGTGTCTGGCCGGCGCCGCTGCTGCGCATCCGGCTGGTGCACGAGGACGGTCAGTGGAAGGTGGCGGCGCTGGCGCACGCGTCGCCGGAAGGGCTCGGCGAGGCGGAGCGTGGGCTGCTGGCGGAGTCGCTGGCGGGCGACCTGGCCGTGCGCCGGCGCGGCCGGCAGCGGGACACGGTGCGCGCGAGCATCGCGGTGCTGCTGGACCCGGCGGACCCGTTCGCCGCGTCGAGCCCGGAGACGGTGGACCGGCTGGAGCAGGTTGCGGCGGGCATGAACGTGCACGTGGCACGCATCGACCTGACGGACCTGCGCCGGCTGCCGGAGTACGACGCGCTGTTCATCCGCTCGCTGACGGGCGTGAAGGAGCCGTCGTTCCAGTTCGCGCTGCGGGCGGAGTCCCTGGACATGCCGGTCCTCGACGATTCCCAGTCCATCATCCGGTGCAGCAACAAGGTCTTCATGGAGGAGTTGCTGCGGCGGGAGGGCGTGCCGCTGCCCCGGACCCGCATCGTGACGACGCACACGTCGTGGGCGCAGATGGAGGACATGGGCGTGCCGTTCGTGCTGAAATCGCCGGACGGCTCGTTCTCGGCGGGCGTGCACCGCATCTCCGATGAGGCCGAGTTCGAGGCACGGACGCGGGAGCTGCTCAGGCAGTCGCCGCTGCTCATCGCGCAGGAGTGGCTGCCCACGGACTACGACTGGCGCATCACCGTACTGGACGGGAAGCTCCTCTTTGCCGCCCGCTACTACATGGCGCAGGGGCACTGGCAGATCCGCACGGAGGAGGGCGGCGTCGAGCGTTACGGCAAGGTGGAGGCGGTGCCGCGCGCGCAGGCGCCCCGGGCGGTGGTGGACGTGGCGCTGCGGGCGGCGCGGCTCATCGGCAGCGGCATCTATGGCGTGGACCTGAAGGAGACGGACCGGGGTCCTGTCGTCATCGAGGTGAACGACAACCCGAACCTGGACACGGGCTACGAGGACACCGTCGAGGGCGACGTCATCTACCGCGAGATCATCGAGTACTTCCTGCGCCTCATCGAGGAGTCCTCCGCCACGACGACGTCACCGAAGCGCGCGCGGCGGCCGGCAGCAACGTCGCCTTCCCGACGAGGCGGCAAGGGCATCACCGCGTCCCGGCCGCGGGACCGGTCGGGTGCGGCGAAAAAGGGCAGCCGCCCGCCGTGGCACCTGTTCGAGGTGGCGGGACTGGAGCTGGAGTACCCTACGGTCAATGCTGAGCTGGACGTGGTGCCGCTGGTGGAGCCGGCGTTCCGCGCCATTGCCGGCCGGGGCACCAGCGACATCGAACTGGAGCGGGTCGGCTTCTCCAACGAGATCGCCGACCACGTCTTCGAGGTGAAGACGCTGGAGCCGGTGCGCACGCTGGCGGAGGCGGAGGACGCCATCGTCGCAGGCGTGCGCCGTTTCTCGGACGTGCTGCGCGGCGAATGGGATGCCCGGCTGCTGCCCACGGGCATGCACCCGTGGTTCGACCCGCAGCAAGCCCGGCTATGGACGCGAAGCGGGCTGCGCATCTACGCGACGTACGCGCAGATTTTCGACATCCGCACTCACGGCTGGATGAACGTGCACGCCACGCACCTGAACCTGCCGTTCGGCGACGAACGGGAGACCATGGCCATGCACACCGCGGCGGCGCTGCTGCTGCCGTACCTGCCGGCGGTGGCCGCAAGTACGCCCGTCCACGACGGCCGGCTCCAGCCCCATGCCGACGCGCGCCTCGCCTGGATACTCCAGCACCAGTCCCGCATCCCCGCCACGTGCGGAAGCCTCGTGCCGGAGTTCGTGGACAGCTACGGCGCGTACCGCCGGGAGATCCTGCAGCCCATGTACGCGGCGCTGGACGCGTTCCCCCACTCGGCGCCCATCCGCCACGAGTTCCTGAACAGCCGCGGCGCCGTATTGCGCTTCGCGCGGAAGGCGCTGGAACTGCGCGTGCTGGATACGCAGGAGTGCGTGAAGATGGACGTCGCCATCACGGTGTTCGCACGTGCGGCGCTGGAGGCCCTGACGACGGACGTACTGGCAGGTCGGGTCGAGGTGCCCGCGCACCATGTGCTGGTGGCGGACTTCGAAGCGTGCATCCGTGACGGCAGCCAGGCCGAGGTCATGGCGCCGCACCTGGTGGACGGCTCAGGAGGTGTCGTCGGTGGAGGAGGCGGCGGCGCCCCGGTGCGCGCGGTGCTGGAGCGGCTGCTGGAGCGAACGCATGCGGTGGTGGCGCAGGAGGAGGCCGCGTACCTGTCGCTGGTGGCGGGCATCGTGGAGAACGGCACGCTGGCGGAACGGATCCGGTCGCGGCTGGAGCCGCATGCGGCGTCCGAGACGTCGCTGCGGACGGCGTTGCGTGAGGTTTACGGCGAACTGGCCGAGTGCCTGGTGACGAATGAGCCATGGACGGGACGCGGCGCACAGGCGGGCCACGGCGCCGGGGTGGCTGTGGGTCAGGTCTGAGCGCAGCGCGCCGGCGTCCTTCAGGTCATCGCGAATACGGCAATGAACTGGACGAAGCGATACGCAAGGTGGGACAGGACCAGGCCGGCGAGGAGGGCCGGCAGTTTCGCTGCGGCCAGCCAACCGCTCTGGCCATAGGCGACTCGGACCTGCTGCCACAGATACAGCACCATCACCACCAGCACGGATACCTGGAAGACGGCACGTGTGCCGATGCCTGTCGCCGTGGCGACCAGCGTGAAAAGCAGCGGTGTGGCCATGGCGTGCAGCAGCAGGAACGTCCAGAAGTGCATCGCCACCGCGACATGGTCCACGTAGAATACGTGCCGCCGCACATGGAGCAGGAGCAGCACCGCAGCCAGGATTGGCACATGGAGGATCACCATGAGCTTTGCGAACGACGTCGCGTGCTCCCGGTACACGCCTGCGTACTCGGAGAATGTGATGCCGCGCGCTCCCAGCCGGGCCTCGACCAGTGACGTGGCGAATCCGCCGTACACCTGCTGCCGCAACTGGTCGGGGAGCGACAGGTTCAGGTCCGTCAGGGGCGGGTGGAAGAAGTAGAGCAGGTTGGCCAGCAGGAACAGCGTGACGGGCGCCATGTGTTGACGGCGGCGGCCGGCGATCCAGTCCCGGTCCACCGTGCCGGGCCGGAACAGCAGGCGCGTCAGGCTGCGCGCTGCCCTGCCGTCGAGCAGAGTGACCTCGCGGATGAATTCCGCGACGAAATGCGAGAACCGACGCTCCTCCTCGTCGATCCGCTTCTGCCCGCACGCATGGCAGTAGCGCCCCACCAGCGGCGTGTCGCAGTTGGGGCAAGTGCCTGCGGTCCCCGTCGGCGGTGCATGCGGTGTCGCTGCCACGTCCGTGTTCGTCATGCGGCTAATCTGCGCTGCGGCAGCGGCGATGCCAACTTCCGGGGGGGCGGGCACTTCATGCCGCACAGCCAGTTGTCCCCCGGCAAGACCTGGCTGCTCAGCCGCGCGGCCTGCCCCCGCCCGGCGAACTCCGGCCCCCTGCGAACCTGCCTCAGTGCGCGACTACTCGACCCTCAACGACGGCGTCAGCCTCCGCCAGGAGCATGGCGGCGCCCTCCGCCACTGTCTCGATCCCCCTCTCGATCAGCAGGTGACAGGTGGCCTGATTCTGTACCCAGCGGGCGTACCGGGCGGTCTCGGGGAGGCGTTTCGTGTCGTGGTCCATGATGCTGTTGTCCAGGACGTTCAGGACCTCGAACACGTCGTTGGAACTCGACTCCACCGCGAGCAGGTCCTCCGCGTGGATCCGAAGGACCGGTGCTGCGCACCCAGCACACAGCGCCAGCCCCGTCCGGTGGTGCGACGCATTCCGGCCGCACGCCTCGCAGCGCGGGGGCGCCTGATGGGGCTTCTCCCCGGCGCCCGCCAGTCCCGACAGCTCTGCCTGGTCCATCTGATCCATCCGTCCCGCCTGCTCCGCCCACTCGATGATGGCCGCGACACTGCGGGGCACTCCACGTGCTGCCTTCGCGGCTGCGGCACGGCCTGCCGGATCGCTGCGCAGCATGGCATGGAGGCACGGCAGCAACGACGGGAAACGCCCGAAGCCAGGCCGATAGCGATAGCGAAGGCGCCAGTCGGTGGCATCGGTTCCGAGCAGGCGCTGACCGCCGTGCAGAGAGATCACGGCTTCAGACATCAGCGAGAGCTGATGAGGCTTGACCCGCCGCAGGGCGCGATCGATGACCGGCAGCGCGTCCTTCCGACCGAGGATGGCCAGCGCAGCCGCGGCGCTGTCCGCCAGCGCGACATTGCGCTCGAGTTCGCGCAGCAACCAGTCCGACGCACGCTCAGTCGCCAGACAGGCAGCGGCGTAGTGGAACCAGAAGCGCTCAGGTCGCTGCACCAGCTCGGCGTGCCTGATCAGGTCGTCCTCCGCCCGCTGGCCCAGCTTGCCCAGGGCCTCGGCGGCCGAAAAGCCGAGGTCAATGGCCCTTGCCCGCCAGGCCCAGCGCATCAGCATCGTCAGCTCCGGCGCCGCGTCCGCGTCTCCCATCTCCCCGAGCCCGACAGCGCTCCAGTGCGCGTAGCCCGGACGGCGGTGCTTTTCCAGGCTCAGCCGCGCAGCGATGATCAGCATGCCCAGTCCCGCGTCGCCGCGGGTCAGCAGTTCCTCCAGTGCGCGGACGGGCATGCCTGCATCCCGGGCGAGGATCGCCTCGGTGATCTCGTGCGCACGAGGATCGGAAACTCGTATGTGTCTCATGCGCGGAAAGATGCCGCCGGATCCGGGGCGAAAACATAGCCACATGGGACAATTTTCTGGCACGTTTGAAGGCGGCCGCCGCGGGACGGCGGCTTCCCACCGCTGCGGGGCGGCGGGTGCGGACGGGGGGCGGCGGGTGCCGACGGCGGCGGCACACCCTGCCGACGCGTTTCAGCTGAAACGCGACTCACCGGGAACCTGCGGACAGGCTGGTGAGTAACGGACCATGGTCTGGCTGCCGCGCTGCTACGGCGCGATGCTTCGACACTGACACTTCGCACAGGACGCGCATGGGGTCGACGCTGACCGGACGGGGACGGCGCTACGTGACGGATGCCGCGCAGGCGTGGGAGCGCGCGCCGGTGGAGGTAAGCACCGCGCTGCTCCTGGCCGCCGCATGGTCCCATGCCGTGCAGAGCGGCGGCGCGATGATGCGGGACTGGATGGAACTTGCGGTGGCGGGGCTGCTCGTCCTGGCAGCTGCGTGGACCGGCACGCTGCTCGCCGCCATGGGTGGCGTCACGCAGCGGACGCGGTGGATCATCACGCTGACCGGCGCCGTCCTGGCCGCGCTCTACTGGTTCCTGGTGCTGGACCTGCGCCTGGCTACCGAGGCATGGCGCGCCGCCATGCTGGTGGCCGCAGCGCTGCTCTGGGTGGCCGCCATGCCCTGGCTGCCCCGCCGCAGCATTGAGGAGATGCGCGCAGTGACCGGCCGCTTCGTCCTGCGCGTGCTCGGCGCCGGCCTCTACTGCGCCGCACTGTTCGCCGGCCTCGCCCTCGCGGTGGGGGCAGTGAACACGCTGTTCGAGCTGAACCTGGACGGAAAGATCTTCGCCCACGTGTTCGGCTGGATCGCACTGGCCCTGGGGCCGTGGATCGTGTTCGGCGGCGTGCGGGAGTACGCGACGCCGGAGGACTCCGCCGTAGCGCCGGTGGTGCACCGCATGGCGGCGTTCCTGGTGCCGCCACTGGTGGCCATCTACTTCCTGATCCTGTACGCGTACATGGTGCGCATGGGCGTCACCGGCGAGGTGCCGAAGAATCTGGTGTCGCCCATGGTGTTCGCCGCGGGCGTGCTGGTCGGGCTGGCGCTGCTGCTCTTCGACCCGCGGGACAAGGGCACCCTCGCCGACTGGCTGCTGCGCGTGGCCGTGCCGCTGTTCCTGCCGCTGTCCGTACTCGGCGCGTGGACCATCGTGATGCGCGTGGGGCAGTACGGCTGGACGGAGTTTCGCCTGCTGCGGCTGCTGCTGGTGCTGGCGTTCGGCGTGCTGGCGGTGGCGGGCACCGTGCAGTTGATGCGACGACGTCGCCTCTCACTCCACGTGGTGCTCCTCGGGCTTGCCGGGCTGCTCCTGCTTTCCGCCGTGGGGCCGTGGAGCGTACACGCCGTGTCCCGGCGCAGCCAGGAAGCGCGCCTGGCGACGTCGCTCCGGGCGGCGGGCATCGAGCCCGCCGACATGCCGGCGCCTGAGGCACCCGGCCCCGACGGCGACCGCGTCATTGACGCCGAGGTGTACGACGAAATCCTCAACACCGGCCACTATCTCAGTTCCCACCACGGCGCCGCCGCCTTGCCGCCCGTGCTGCGACACGCTCCAGCGCCGCACGGCGTGGCTGTGCGACGCGAGGAAGGCGACGTGCACGGCGCCCTGCGCGGGCTCGGCCTGCGCCCCGCGCCGCGGGACACCGGCGAACCGGAGATGCGCTACGGCCGCATGGCCCATACCGGCGCGGTGGACGTGGCCGGTGTGCGCGTGCGACGCGTGTATGCCGCGCCCTACCGCGGCGAGTCTTCCAGCGGCGACATCACCGCGGTGCAGGACGGCAGCACCCTGCGCATGCGCGTGGACGGCACGAACCTGACGGCGCGGCTGGATGAGCTTGCCGCACTGCTCCGCGGCGGCCGCGATCCCCGCGCCGGCGAACTGTCGCCGGCTGAAGCACGGCTGACGGTGCAAGCCGAGGACGGCAGCGAGGCGGGCGCACTGCTGGTGCTGGAGGTGAACATCGAGACGACGGCGGCGGGTCTGAGGCTGCATCGGCTGGATGGCATCCTGCTGCTGCCTCGCTGATGCGCCAGGGCCCGCGCCCGGCGGGGGACGCTAGCCGCGGCCGGTCGGCGCGTCCCGCACGCGGTGGTGGCCGACAAGCGTGAGCAGCACGATGAGGGCGAGCCCTGTCAGCGACAGCAGCGCCACGCTGAGCAGCGGGTCGCCTGCGCTCGGGGCGAGGAGCGAGCGATCTTCCGCCTGATATGGCCACAGGGCGCGCAGCGAACCGGCCATCACGCCGATCAGCGCGGCCATCGTCGCGTCGTGGCGGTGCTCCAGCAGGTAGCTCAGCAGCCTGGAGAAAAGGCCCATGCCGACGGCGGCGCCCAGCATGAAGACGCCGATGTAGAGCGCGCTGAAGGTGTCGCTCCGGGGGTTGATCGCCGCGAGCGTGGCGCCGTATATCCCGAAAGCGGCCAGCAGGAAGGACCCGCTGACACCCGGCAGGATCATCGCGCAGATGGCCACCGAAGCCCCCAGGAAGACGTAGAGCAGGGACGGGTCGGCAATATCGCGGGGGGGCAGCCCCGTCAGGGTAAAGGCCACCACGCCGGCGACCAGCGCCAGTGCGACCTCGCGCCCGCCCATCCGCTCCAGCCGCAGCCACGGGATCAGGATCGAGCCCGCCACCAGCCCCAGGAAGAGGCCGCGCGCCTGCATCGGGTAGCGCTCCAGCAGCCCTGGAATGATCTGCGCGCCTACCGCGATGGCCGTCACGATACCCAGGCCCAGCGGCAGGAGCAGCCTCCAGTCCACCTCGCCCATACCCCGCCGCGCATCCCCGACTCGTCCGCGCGCGCCGTTTGCGATGGCAGCGAAAAACCGGCTGATCGAACCGACCAGCCGCTCGTAAATGCCCACGATCAGCGCCATCGTCCCGCCGCTCACGCCGGGGATGATGTCGGCCGTGCCCATGAGAAAGCCCTGCAGGTAGTGTTTGATCATTGAGTGCCAGATGTGCCAGATGTGCCAGATGCCAGGGTGCCGGGCGCCGGGTGGCAAGTGCCAGGCCAGCGGCGATCAATTCCTTCCTGTTCCGCTGCCGTCGCGGGTCGGTAGACGATCAGTGTCCCGCTTGCCGAGCGCAAGCGCGCGCGTCGGCTGAGCGATTGCGGCGATGGTGGGCCAGACCGGTCGGCGGCACCGGAAATGCAGCGCGCTGTAGCAATCCCCCATCCAAGGAGACGCCATGACGGTCCGCGACATCCTGCAGGCGAAGGGCAGCAGCGTGGTCACCATCGGGGCGGAGGCCGCCGTCACCGAGGCGGTGGCGCTGCTCGTCCGGCACAACATCGGCGCCGTCGTCGTCATGCAGGACGACGACATGCGCGGTATCCTCTCCGAGCGCGACATCCTCCGCGCCATCAATGAGGGCGCCGACGCTTTCACCCGGCTCCACGTTGCCGACATCATGACGGCCAACGTCATCACCGGCCGCGCCGACGCGGATCTGCCTGCCGTGATGCAGGTCATGTCCGAGCGCCGGATCCGCCACCTGCCCGTGGTGGAGGATGACCGCCTCGCCGGCATGGTCTCCATCGGCGACGTCATCACCGCCATGCGCCGGGTGACGGAGGCGGAGAACCGGCACCTGCATGCGTACATCTCCGGCACCTCGTACTGAGGGGCTCGGACTCGCGCCGCAGACATCCTGCCGGCAGGGTGATGGCGACCGGCTGCGTGACTCGACCGCCGCGTTGAGATGAGGGCGACGATGGCGGCGGAGGATTCAGCGCGGCTGCTTCCGCGGCAGGTCAGCCCGTGACCAGAGCAGCGAGAGCGTTTCCGTCCACCCGGTGCCCGCCGGGGTACCGCACTACCCGGTAGGGCATGCCGCCGTCCCGCAGCCGCGCCTCCTGCCGGCGCACCGCGGCGTCGCTGACGTGCTCGTCCTGGTTGCCGATGGCAATGACCAGTTCCGCGCCACGGAAGAGCGCCGGCGAGGGCTCCAGCTCCGGCGGCAGGCCGGAGCCCCACAGCACCACGCGCTGCACACGGGTGCGCCCCCGCGCCGCCCAGCGGCTCACGGTGGCGCAGCCCTGCGAAAAACCGAAGGCCGTGACGCGAACGTCAGGTGCGACGTCGCCCACCACGTGCTCCACGAGGATGTCCAGGTACTCGATGTAGTCGGCGATCTCGTGCTCCCGGTCCTCCCGCGTCATCCACGTGGCGGCCACGCGGGCGTCGGGGCCGTGCACGCCGGGCGCGGACTCGAAGTAGTAGCGGTTCAGCGCCTCCGGCACGACCACGGCGCGCTCGGTACTGACGATGCCGGCAAAGGGACGGGCGAAGAAGCGGGCAAGCTGGGCGTAGCCGTGGCACGCCACCCACAGTTCCTCCGTGTCGGGCGACAGTCCGCCGAGGAGGTAGTAGCGCGCGGTGCGCGGCGTGCGCACGTGACGTGCTTCCACGACGTCGCTCAGGAGAACGCCGGCGGCCGCCGCAGGTGGTGCCGCGTCGCGTCCTGCCACGCCTTTGCCACCGTCATGAGCTCCGCCTCGCCGAAGAGCCGGCCGACGAACGTGATGGTGACGGGCACGTCCGTCTCGCCCCGCTGCGTGAAGCCGTTGGGCAGCGCGATCTGCGGATGACCCGTGAGGTTGGTGAGCAGGAGTGCGGCGGACGCCGGTGTGATGAAGACGTCAACGTCGCGCATGGCCTCGTGCATGGCCTCCATGACGAGGGTCCGCACACGGTTCGCGTTGATGTACTCGACGGCGGGCACGAAGCGCGCCGTACGGAACGTATTCGGCCACGAGCTGCGCTCGGGTTCCGGCACGATGAGGGCGTCCTGCCCGCTGCGCGTGAACTCGTCGAACGCGGCGGCGGCCTCCACGCCCAGCACGGCGCCCTGGATGGCGCCCAGCGGGTACTGCTGCGTGGGCAGTTCCACCTCCACCAGGCTCGGCACCAGCCGACGCAGTGCGTCCAGCGCCGCGCCGTCGAACTCGTTACGCTGGCCCTGCTGGTTCACCTGCTCGAACGCGGCGCGGACATAGCCGACACGCAACCCGGATAGCGGCCGCTCCGTGTCCCAGTTGAAGGGCACGTCACGCACGGTGGGGTCCCGGCCGTCGGGGCCGTGGATGGCGTCCAGCACGAGCGCGCAGTCCTCGACGGTACGGCACATGGGCCCGATCTTGTCCATGCTCCACGACAACGCCATGGCGCCGTGGCGGCTGACGCGGCCGAAGGTGGGGCGCAGGCCGGTGACGCCGTTGCGCGTGGACGGCGACACGATGGAGCCCAGCGTCTCCGTGCCGATGCTGAAGCCGACGAGCCCGGCGGCCGTGGCGGCACCGGGCCCCGCCGACGAGCCGCTGCTGCCCTCGTCGGGGCGCCACGGGTTGCGGGTCATGCCGCCGAACCAGCGATCGCCCTGGGCCAGCGCGCCCATGGTCAGCTTGGCGATGAGGACGGCGCCCGCGGCGTCCAGCCGCTCGACGACGGTGGCGTCGTAATCCAGCAGCTGCTCCCGGTACGGCGTGGCGCCCCAGGTGGTGGGGTAGCCTCTCGTCGCCAGCAGGTCCTTGGCGCCCCAGGGGATGCCGTGCAGCGGGCCGCGGTAGCTGCCGTTGCGTAGTTCGGCGTCGAGTTGCGCCGCCTGCCGGCGCGCCCGCTCCTCTGTGACGGTGACCACGGCCAGCAGTTGCGGGTCGTAGCGACGGATACGTGCGAGGTACATGTCCACGAGCTCGCTGGGCATGACCTGCTGCGTGCGAACCAGTTCCGCCAGGTGTGTCACCGGCCAGTACGCGACATCTTCCAGGTTGGCGGGCCGCGTCACGTCCGTGATGGGCACGAAGCGCATGGGCCGCTGCTCCGTCGGCAGCGTCATGCCCGGCAGCACGGGGTCGAACTGCACCGCCGGCGGCACTGCGTTGGGCAGTTCTACCTCACGCAGGCGCTGGTAGTTGCGGACGTTGTTCGTCAGCCCGCGCGCAATGCTCTCCCGCTGGTCGTCGTCGAACTCGAGTCCGGCGATCTTCTCGGCGCGCTCGACCATTTCACGCGTGACCACCTCCTGGGCGTGGGCCAGGGACCAGAGGACGCCGGGCAGCAGCGTGGTGGACAGGCCGGTGGCGGCGAAGTAGCTGGTGAAGGCGCGGCGGTCCATGAAATACTCCGGGATCGGGATCGTAAACGTAAACGTGAAACGGGAACGGGTGGTCACCGCGGTTCAGGCTGCCTGGGCGGATCCGGGTTCGTGGGCTCGGCGGCCTCTCAGGGCAATCGGTCTGCAGGGGCCATTCGATCATCCGGGGTCCATGGCTCGGCGGTGCCGGAGGGTGGCGCTGCGGCGCGGTCGGGGTGCAGGAGGCCGGCGAGGATCTCGATGCCGGTGACGAACCTGGGGCCGCTGCGGTTGAAGTAGGCGCTGCCGTCCACGACGAAGGCGCGGCCTTCTTCAATGGCCCGGGGTGCGACAGCGCCCAGATGCTTCGCGGCGGCTGCGGCGTCCCGTTTCGTCGCCTCGAGGTCGTAACCGCACGGCATGATGATGAGCACGTCGGGATCGAGGCCGTGAAGCGCCTGCCACGTCGTCTGCGTGGAGTGGGCGCCGGCCGTGCCGATGACGTTCTCGCCGCCGGCAATCTCGATCATCTCCGGCACCCAGTGGCCGGGGGCGAAGGGCGGGTCCAGCCACTCAATGGCGAGCACGCGGGGCCGCGGGGCGTCCTTCACCGTCCTCCGCACGACATCGATTCGCTCCTCCAGTGACTCCACCACGTCGGCTGCCTGCCCCTCGGCGCCGGTGGCGGCGCCGACCTGGACGATGCTGTCGAGGATGTCCTGCACGGTATGGGCGTCGAGTGACACGACACGGGCGCCGATGTCCCGCCGGCGTACCACGTCCTGCACGCCGGGCGTCGGCACCGCGCAGACCTCGCACACCGCCTGCGTCAGCACGACATCCGGCTTCAGTTCCGCCAGCAGCGGCTCGTCCACCACGTACGCGCTACCGTGCTGCGCCATGGCGTCACGCAGGGCCTGGTCAATCTCGCCGCTGCTCAGGCCGGCGGGCTCGAAGCGCGGGCGGCTCATGCGCGGCCGGTCCAGCACGTCCGGCGGCCAGTCGCACTCGTGGGAGATGCCGACGATGTGATCCTGCAACCCGAGGGCGACGGCGATCTCGGTGCCGCTGGCGAGGAAGGACGCGATGCGGGTCATGCCTGCAACCGTCAGGAGGCTGAAGGACGCGGGGCGTCGGCAGTGCCTGCGTCACTGCCACTGCCGGCGGCACCGTCCAGCACCTTCCGCACGTGCGTCAGCCAGCCGTGACTGTCATCCGCCCGGCCATTCACGATGTCCAGGAACCGCTGCTGGATCTGCTCCGTCACCGGCCCGCGGGCGCCGACGCCGATGGTCACGCGGTCGATACTGCGGATGGGCGTGATCTCCGCCGCCGTGCCCGTGAAGAAGACTTCGTCGGCGGTGTAGAGCATCTCCCGGGGGATGGCCGTCTCGCGCACCTCGATGCCCAGGTCCGCGGCGATCCTGAGCACGGAGTCACGGGTGATGCCCTGGAGGATGGTGCCGTCCACCGGTGTCGTGACGAGGACGCCGTCGCGTACCAGCATCACGTTCTGGCCGCTGCCCTCGCTGACCATGCCACCGGGACCGAGGGCTATGGCCTCGACGTAGCCGTTGGCCGCCGCCTCCATCTTGATGAGCTGCGCGTTGTTGTAGTGGCCCGCGGACTTGGCCATGCTCGGGTAGGTGTTGGGCGCTGCGCGGTTCCAGCTGCTCACGCACACGTCCACCCCCCGCTCCAGCGCGCCCTCACCCAGGTACGTGCCCCACGGCCAGCACGCCACGAACGTCTGCACGGGCGACTCCACGGGCAGCATGCCGGCATCGCCGTAGCCGCGCAGGACCATGGGCCGCACATAGCACGAGTCGAGGCCGTTGCGCTCGATGAGCTGCGCCGTCGCAACCGTCAACTGCTCCGGCGTCCACGGCAGTTCCATGCGGTAGATGCGGCACGAGTCGTAGAGCCGGCGCAGGTGCTCCGGCCAGCGGAAGATGGCGGGGCCGTCCGGCGTCGAGTAGCAGCGCACGCCCTCGAACACCGACGAGCCGAACTGTACGGCGAGGGACAGGATGTGCACGGAAGCGTCCTGCCAGGGGATGACCTCGCCGTCGCGCCAGATGTACTTCGCTTCGCTGATCATGAGGTGCCTGCCTACAGCAGTGATCGGATCCAGCCGCCGTCCACGGCAATGGATTGCCCGGTAATATACGCCGCCCTGGTCGAGGCCAGGAACGCGATGAGCGCCGCCAGCTCGTCGGGCTCGCCCAGCCGCGCCGCGGGGATCTCCGACTCCCAGTGCGCATAGGCACCGGCGACGTCCGTGCCCTTCGCCTGGGCGTTGTGCTCGGCCAGGTGCACGAGCCGCTCGGTGCGTGTGTAGCCCGGCAGCACGTTATTCACCGTGATGCCCTCCGGCGCGACCTCGTTGGCCAGCGTGCGCGCGAAGCCTGTGACCGCCGCGCGCACGGCGTTCGACAGGATGAGCCCTTCCACCGGCTGCTTCACGGCGATGGACGTGATGTTGATGATGCGGCCCCACTGCCGCTCCTTCATGGACGGCAGCACCGCCCGCGTCAGGTTGAGCACGCTCTCCAGGTTCTGCGACACGGCCTGCCGCCACACCTCGGGCGTGTGGCTCTCGAATGGACCTGCAGGCGGGCCGCCGGTGTTGGTGACGAGCACATCCACGTGGCCGAACGCGTCCAGCGCCGACTCGGCCACCACCTGCACGCCGTCGGCTTCGGAGAGGTTGGCGACGACGGCAAGGACCTCGGAGCCGGTGTCCTTCACGATGCTTGCCCGGGCAGTCTCCAGTGACTCGCCGTCCCGGGAGCAGATGACGACGGCGCAGCCTTCGGCGGCCAGTTCCCGGGCGGCGGCATAGCCGAGGCCGCGGCTGGAGCCGCCAACGAGGGCGACGCGTCCTGTCAGGCCGAGATCCACGGCGCTACCGGCCGCCGGCCGACGCCGACGGGCCGGCTGCGTCCGCGGGACCGGCGGTGTCCCGCGACGCGACGCGCGGCGCCGACGGTGCATTGTGGAAGTAGTCGTCCGTTCGGTCCAGCCAGTCCTGCCGGGGCGGGTTGAAGATGTCCATGTCCAGCGTGTCTTCCAGCGCCTCCGCCTCGTGCCACACGTTGGACGGGATGTGCAGCACCTCGCCCGCCCGCACGATGACCTCCTCGGCGCCGTCCTCGCCGATGAGGAATTTCAGCGCGCCCTCGAGGATGTAGGTGAACTGCTCGTTGTGGTGCTGGTGCTTCGGCACGATGGCGCCCTGCTTCAGGAAGACGTGGGCGAGCATGACGCCGTCGCCCGTGATGAGCTTGCGGTCAATCATATCCGTGACGCGCTCGCGCTCAATATCTGCCCAGCGGGCAAAGGTCACTTGACTCATGAAGATCATCCTTGACGAGGGGGTCGGCTGTGGTGCAGAGTAGGCCGGGCGCAACGGATCGGCAAGCCGCCGGCCCGCGCAGGCGCTCGATTCCGGCACATGATCAGGATGACGTTGGCCAACGCCGGCCGGGGTTTTGCCCCTGTCCGGCGTTTTTCGCGCAGGAAGAAGTACAGCCCATTCACCACATCTTCCGGAGAAGCGCCATGATCAGCATCCGCAGTCTACGTCACGTACCCCTCGCCGCACTGGTGTTCACCCTGGCCGCGTGCGACGACGCGCCCGTCGAGCCGCCCATGATGGCCGACGTCGCCGGCCATGAGTTGCACGCCGCAGGCAAGCCGGCTCACGCGGTCCCTGTACGCGCGCACGGTGACCTGCTCAAGGCCGTGCGGGCCCAGACCGCTCGGTTCAACTCCACCACGCAGGCGCTCCGCGCGGGCTACGAGCCGGACACGCACTGCGCCGCACACCCCATGCTGGGCGGCATGGGCTACCACTGGGTGAACGGCGGCCTCATCGATCCCGTCTTCGACCCCATGCAGCCGGAAGCAGTGCTGTACGAGGATGGGCCCGGCGGCAACCTACGCCTGGTCGCGGTGGAGTACATCGTCATTGATG
The DNA here is from genome assembly GCA_035461245.1 of Longimicrobiales bacterium. Lineage (GTDB taxonomy): Bacteria > Gemmatimonadota > Gemmatimonadetes > Longimicrobiales > RSA9 > SH-MAG3. The sequence continues at coordinate 128,351 of DATHVP010000143.1, forward strand.
TTGGCCAGCCTCATCCGCACTTCGGCGATCATCCGCTGGACGTGGGCGGGGTGCCGCCGCTGATGGCTGCAGGTGTGCCCCACTACAGCCTCCACGTGTGGGCGCACAAGGACAACCCGGCGGGTGTGTTCGAGCCGTTCAACCCGAACGTGAGCTGCGACTGACGTGATGCGCTGCCGCGCCGCCTGCTCCGGCTTGCCACTGATCGCGGAGCGGGCGGCGTCGGTCCCATCTCCCCATGCAGGTGTCCCGTTTGGCCCCCTTGACAGCTTTTCAACGCGCGTAGCGACGCGGTCCGGGATGTCGTCGGGATCCGCCGCCTGAGGCGTGCCGGCGCGGTGCAGCGCGCGACGAACGCTGCGAGCCAACGTCGCACTCGAAGCACCCCTTCCTCGCCGATCCTGACGCAGCGCAGAGCGCGCCGAAATGCGCTGCTAGATTTGCTGCACACGCACACGGGAGGGGTGGATGAGGTCACTGGACGTGCCGGAACTCACCGGCGAGGAGATGGACGCGCTGGACGGTTTGGGCGACGAGATCGTGAGCCTTGCCGCACAGATCCATGCGGCGACGCACCGGCTGCTGACGCTGCTCAGGGAGTTCGACCGCCGGCGCGGCTGGGCGGTGGAGGGTCACGCGTCGTGCGCGCACTGGCTGTCGTTCCGCACGGGCATGGACCGGGGCACGGCGCGGGAGAAGGTGCGCGTTGCGCGTGCGATGGCGGAGCTGCCGCAGGTAAGTGCTGCCATGGAGCGGGGCGAGCTGTCGTTCGCCAAGGTGCGCTGCATCACGCGGGTGGCGAACGCCGAGTGCGAGGCGGAGCTGCTGGGCTATGCGCAGACCAGTACCGCAGCGGAACTGGAGCGCATGGTGCGGGGATGGCGGCGGCTGGATCGTCTCGACGAAACGGAGCGCGAGCGACGTCGTCACCTCACGCGCTGCGTGTCCGTCTTCCCTGACGACGATGGCATGTACCTCCTTCGCGGTCGTCTCGATCCCGAGGTCGGCGTGGCGCTCATGCGCGCCATCGAGGCGGCCAGCGACGTGCTGTACCGCCGCGGGTCGGTGGCCGAGGTCGAGCCGGAGCAGCGGCGGGCGGATGCTCTCGGCCTGCTGGCGGAGGCGGCACTGGCGAGCGGGATGCTGGGCGAGGCGGGCTGTGCTGGCGACGCAGCGTCCGATGGCGACGTCGCCAGGCAGGGCGCGGGGGTGCAGAACGTGCCCCGGGTGAGTGGGCTGCGTGCGGAACGGTACCAGGTGGTATTGCACGTGGACGCGACGAAGGCAGAGGCGGCGAAGACGGAAGCCGCGAAGACGGAAGCCGCGAAGACGGAGGCTGCGAAGACGGAGGCTGCGAAGACGGACGCCGCGAAGACGGACGCCCTCAGCGCCGGCGCGACATTGGAGGACGGGACACGCGTTTCCGCGGAAACGTCCCGGCGCCTTGCGTGCGACGCGAGCGTCGTCCGGGTGACGCGGGGCGACGGCGGCGGCGTCCTCGATGTCGGCCGACGGACGCGCACGATTCCGCCGGCGCTGCGTCGTGCGCTGGAGGTGCGGGACGGCGGCTGCCGGTTCCCGGGGTGCGGCTCGCGCTTCACAGACGGGCACCACATCGTGCACTGGGCCGACGGCGGCACGACCAGCCTCGACAACACCATGCTACTGTGCCGCTACCATCACCGGCTCGTGCACGAGGGCGGCTATCGCGTGGAGCGAGGCCCGACGGGCCGGCTGAACTTCTACACGCCGCGCGGGCTGCCCCTGCCGGATGTGCCGAGCGTGCCGGATGTGCCGGGCGTGCCGGACGCGACTGTGTGGAGGCGGCCTATCGCACGTCGGCGCCGCGCTCCAGCAGCAGTTCCCTGAGCAGCGATCGGTGGCAGCGGGTCTCGTCCTCGCAGTAGCAGCCGACGGAGAAGTCGGCGCCGTGGGACATGGCGGCAAGGAGGTCGAGTTCGCGCTGGCGGTCCGTGGCGTTCATCTCCGCGCGGTACTTCCGGACGAACGCCTTCCAGTCCGCGTCGGACTCGGCGGCGAGGCCGAGCTTCATGGTTTCCGGAGAAGGGGCGAGGTTGGGAAACCAGACGTCGTAGTAATCGCGGGAAGCAAACTCGGACTTCGGCACGCCCCGCGGTGGACGACGCACGGTCCCGATGCGCAGGCCCTCGCCGGGCGCACGCGGTGAGCCGAGACGGACGATGCGGATGGCCATGATCGCTAGTCCGCGCGATCGGGCGTAGTGCCGGGCTGCTGGGCCTCCTGGCCGGCACCCGTCTGCTGCGCCCTCGCCGCCGCGGCCCGGGCCTCGGCATCGTCCAGCCAGCCGCGCCGCAACCGGTCGGCGGGGATACTGCTCAGGTACGGCTTGATGTCGAGGATGGGCGTGCCGTCGAGCATGTCCACGCCGCGTACTTGCAGGCGCGGGCCGTCGCGACGCAGCAGCTCCACTACGGTGAGGCCGATGGGATTCGGCCGTCGCGGCGAGCGCGTGGAGAAGACGCCGTGTTGCCGGTCGTCCGTCGGCGGCCGCGCCACGAGGTCGTAGCCATCAACGCGGTCGAAGTGCCAGATGACGAAGAGGTGCGAGAAGCCCTCGATGTCCGTGAGGCCGTCTTCGAACTCAGGCCGCAGTTCCAGCACGCCCTCGGCGCTGTGATGCGCGCCGGCGCCTTTCGGGATATCGGCCGTGTCCGAGTAGGCGCTGCGGACGGCGCCGATGGGATTGAAAGAGATCATGGCTGTGTCGCTCGAGTGCTGAGGCGAACGGTCCGTTGGCGAATCATCAGTCGTCATGTCAGAGCGGGCACGATCGGCTCACTCGCTCCGCAGCGCCACCGCCGGGTCCACGCGCATGGCGCGGCGACCGGGCAGGTATGCGGCCAGCGCGGCCACGCCCAGGAAGAAGGTGGCGACCACAACGTAGAGGCCGGGGTCCAGCGGGCTCACGCCGTAGAGCAGCCCTCGAATGACGCGGATGAACCCTGCGGCCAGCAGCGCGCCCAGCAGCAGTCCGCCGGCGGCCATGGCGAGGGCGCCGACGATGACGTCGCGGGCGATGCGGGCGGGGGATGCGCCCAGCGCCACGCGCACACCAATCTCCCGCGTGCGCTGCTCCGTGCTGTAGGACACGACGCCGTAGAGGCCGATTACCGCGAGGGCCAGCGCGGCCGCGCCGATGATGCCGAACATCATGGCAAAAATGCGCGCGTCCAGGCCGAGGCGCAGGCGGTCTCGGATGGTGCCGGGATTCTCGATGGGCGCGTCCCGGTTCACGTTGGCGAGAGCGGCTGCGAACGGCCCGACGGGTGTGTCCGGCGCGGCGGTCCGGGCGAGGAACGTGGGGCGTGCGGGCACGACCTGCCGCGAGGCGAGGTAAACCACGCGTTTCGCTTCGGCGCGGGTGCCGGAGCGGTTGCCACTGAGGCCGTACTCGTCGCCGGCAACGCCCACCACGGTGGCGATGCTGCTGCCGCCGGCGGTGTCCACTACCAGCGTCATGCCGAGAGCGGTCCCGTCGTCGCCCCATGCCCTCAGCGCGAACTCCCGGGACACCACCGCCACCAGCGGTGCGGCGTCGGTGTCAGTGTGCTGGAAGTCCCGGCCGTGCAGCATGCGCAGCCCGACGGTGGCGAAGTATGCGTCGCCCACCGCCATCAGCGTGCTCCGGGGCGGCGCCGCCTCACCGCCAGCCAGCGTGACGCGCAGGCCGGTGCTGCGCCCGGGACGGTCGGGTTGCGATGTCGCACGGATTGCGACGGGGTGGGCGTGCCACGAAGCACCGGCAACGCCGGGCTGAAGGGCAAGCCGCCGCAGCGACTCGGCCACGTAGTCGGCCACGGCGTCGTGCCGCGGGAACAGTTCGGGCGGCAGGTGCACGTCGAAGGCGAGGACGTGACGGTCGTCGAGTCCGGTGTTGAAGTCGGCGTACCGACCCTCACTGCGTACCAGCAGCAGCGTCGTGGCGAACAGGGAAACGGAGACGGCGATCTCGAACGCCACCAGGCGACGCGTGGTGCGTGCCTGCCGCGGCCGCCGTCCGCCCGCGCCGCCGCCCTTCATGACCAGTTGCAGGTCCGTCGCCGCGGCGTACCGGGCGGGTGCCAGCGCCACCAGCACGGTAGCCACCAGCCCAACGAGTGCGGCGAACGCCAGCACGCGCAGGTCCACCCCCAGGCGGATCCACGACGGCAGTTCGCCGGGCAGCAGCAGCGGCAGCAGACGCAGTGTCCAGGCGCTGAGTAACACCGCCAGCAGAGTCGCCGCGCCGGCCAGCAGCAGTGCTTCCAGCACGCTTTCCGCCGCGAGCCGCCGGCGCGAGGCGCCCAGCGCCGCGCGCACCGCGTACTGCGGCTCACGGGCCACGGCGCGGGCCAGCAGAATGGTGACGACATTGGCGCACGCCGCCAGCAGCACCAGCATCGCGCAGCACAGGAACAGCCACGGCAGGAACCCGGCGCGGGCGATGTTGGCGCGCTGCATCATGTCGCTGGAGATGCCGAAGCGGACGTCGGCGTCATACCCGCCCTCGAGGCGGGTGGCGCGCACCCGCGCCTCCGCCTGCTGGAACGACACGCCGTCCGCAAGCCGCGCCAGGACCGCCGCACGGGGACCGCTGGCCTGGCCCGGCAGCGGTACGAACAATTCGGCGTTCTCGAACGCGAAGCCCTCAGCCAGCACGCCGACTACGGTGTGCCGCCGGCCGTCCAGGTAGATGCCCCTGCCTGCGACGTTGGCGTCGCCGGCGAACCGGCGCTGCCAGCCCGCGTGCGTCAGCACCGCCACGTCCTCGTCGTCGCCGTTGTGCAAGCGGCCGATGGCCGGCTCCGCGCCCAGCAGTGGCAGCAGCGTGATGTCTGCCCTGACCACCGGCGCGCGGAAGGCCGCGCCATCCACGCGGATGGACGGATAGGTGGTCGCGTGCGCAGCAACGCGGGCGAAGACGTCCGTCATGCCGCGCACCTGGGCCACATCCACGGGCTGTACCCAGCCCAGCGGGCCGGAGTAGCGGGCGTCCTCGATGCCCACCGCCACGTTGCGGTGTGCCGATGGATACGGCAGTGAACGCCACGCGTAGGCGTTCAGTGTGCTGAACACCGTGGTCACCAGGGCCATGGCCACAGCCAGCGTGGCGACCACCACGATGGCGGGGCGGGGGGTGCGGAGCATGGTACGGACGACGGGCGTTATGGGCATGGCCCAATTCTGCCCCTGCGGGGCCGACAGGCAAGACTTTCGTGGTCTAGCTGAACCGCATCCCGTTGGGCGCGATGTCGCCCTTCTTCGGCACGACCGGCGGCTTCTCCCGCCGCTGCTCGACGCCGCCGCGCTGGGACTTGTTGTCGCGCGGGCCCTTGCCACTGCCGCCACTCCCGCCGCCGCGCCGACCCCGGCCGCCACGGTCCTGTCCGCTACGTTGACCATGGCCACCACCGCCGCGCGCCGCCTGCTGCCCACCCACCGACGCCTGCGCGTCGACCTGCGTCGCCGCTGACGCGTCCTTGCGCATGCTCAGCCCGATGCGGTTCCGCTCCAGGTCCACATTCAGCACGGTGACGCTGACCTTCTGGCCGACCTTCACCACGTCCGCCGGGTCCTTCACGAAGCGGTCGGCGAGCTGGGAGACATGGACGAGGCCGTCCTGGTGCACCCCGATGTCCACGAACGCGCCGAACGCGACGAGGTTCGTCACCACGCCCTCGAGCTTCATCCCCGGCTGCAGGTCCTTCACCTCCATGACGTCCTCGCGGAACGCCGGCAGCTCGAACTCGTCGCGGGGATCGCGGCCGGGACGTCGCAGCTCGTCCACGATGTCACGCAGCGTGGGCAGCCCCACGTCGTCGCTCACGTACTTCGACAGCTCGATGCGGTCGATGAGCGCGTCATTGCGCACGAGTTCCTGCACGGCCACGCCCAGGTCCGCGGCCATGCGCTCCACCAGCGCGTAGCGCTCGGGGTGGACAGCAGTGGCGTCCAGCGGGTGCGCGCCGTCGCGGACGCGGAGGAAGCCGGCGGCCTGCTCGAAAGCCTTCGCGCCCAGCCGCGGCACGTCCATGAGTTCGCGCCGCGAGCGGAACCCGCCCTTTGAGTCCCGGAGCATGACGATGTTCTTCGCCAGTGTCGGCCCCACGCCTGCCACGTACGAGAGCAGCGGCACCGACGCGGTGTTGACCTCGACACCCACGCGGTTCACGCACAGCTCCACCACCTCGTCCAGCCGCTTCTTCAGGCGCGACTGGTTGACATCATGCTGGTACTGGCCGACGCCGATGGACTTGGGGTCGATCTTCACCAGCTCCGCCAGCGGGTCCTGCAACCGCCGCGCAATGGACGGCGCACTGCGCAGCGCCACGTCCAGGTCGGGGAACTCCTCCCGGGCAATGTCCGACGCCGAGTAGACGGACGCGCCGGACTCGTTGACGACAATGACCTGCGGCTTCGGTTCGACGTCGAGGTCCCGGACGATGCGCTTCACCAGCGCCTCCGTCTCCCGGGATGCGGTGCCGTTGCCGATGGCGATGAGCTCGATGCCGTGCGTGCGCACGTGCCGCTCGAGGCCCCGGGCGAAGTTGTCCTCCTGGTGCAGGTACAGCGTGTCCGTATCCAGCACCGCGCCCGTGCGCGACACGACGGCCACCTTGGTCCCCGTGCGGAATCCCGGATCCAGCCCCAGCACCGCACGACCGCCCGCCGGCGCGCCCAGCAGCAACTGCTCCAGGTTCATGCCGAAGATGCCGATGGCGTCCTCGTCGGCGCGGGACTTCAGCTCGAGCCGTAGCTCCACCTCGATGGACGGGGCGAGCAGGCGACGGTAGGCGTCCTCCGCCACCTGGCCGAGGAAACGTCGCGCGGCACGCTCCCCGACGACGCGCTGCGTCAGCCCCGCCACCAGCTCGTCCACCGGCGCCTCGATGGTCCACGTCAGCTCGTCCTCCGCCTCGCCCCTGCGGATGGCCAGCACACGGTGCGACGGCACGTCCGTCAGCTTCTGCGAGAACTCGAAGTAGTCGGCGAACTTCGACGTCGCGGCGTCGGCGTCCTTCTGCCGGGCCTTGCTGGCCACGATGCCCTCCGCACGCGTGCGATCACGCACCCACGCGCGCAGGTCCGCGTCCTCGGCCACGCGCTCGGCCAGGATGTCCCGGGCGCCCTGGAGCGCCGCGGCGACATCGGCCACCTCCTGGGTCGCGTCCACGTACTGCGCGGCGGCGGCCTCGACCTCGTTGTCGGACGCAGTGCCGTCCCAGATCAGCTCGGCCAGCGGCTCGAGGCCCCGCTCCTTCGCGATGGTGGCCCGGGTGCGACGCTTCGGCTTGTATGGCAGGTACAGGTCCTCCAGCGCCTGCTTGGTCTCCGCGGCGAGGATGCGGGTGCGGAGTTCGTCATCGAGCTTGCCCTGCTCGTCGATGGACTTGAGGATGGCCGCGCGCCGGTCCTCCAGCTCCTCCAGGTAGTCGGCCCGGTCCTGGATGTCACGGAGCTGCACGTCGTCGAGCCCGCCGGTGACCTCCTTCCGGTAGCGCGCCACGAAGGGGATGGTGGCGCCCTCGTCGAACAGCGCCAGCGCCGCCGCCACCTGGCGCGGCTGCAGCCCCAGCTCGGCGGCGATCTTCGCGGAGAAATCCATGACGGGTGCGACGGCGGTGCTTCCGGGGGCCATGCTGCTCATCATTCTGCCGGTGTGCTGCGGGGATCGGGATCGGGATCGGGATCGGGATCGGGATCGGGATCGGGATCGGCGGCAGGATAAACGGGGGGACCGAGCATGGCAAGCACTTGACAGCAACGGCGCGGAACGTGCCCACGGCATCAGCAGGAACACTCAACCCGGAGGACGGTCATGCGGTGGCAGGGCAGACGTCGCAGCGGCAACGTGCAGGACCGGCGGGGCGCGGGCCCGGCGGTAGCGGGCGGCGCCGGCGCTATCATCATCGCGCTGCTGGCGCTGGTCCTGGGCGTGGACCCGGGCGAACTGATGCAGGGCGGCGGCGGTCCTGCCGGGCCAGCCGGCCCGGCCCAGGAGCCGACGGTCACACCCACCGGCGAACTGACCTACGGCGACGACCAGGCGGACTTCGTGGCCGTGGTGCTGGCGGACACGGAGGAGACCTGGCACGAGCTGTTCGCCGACGCCGGGGGGCAGTACCGGGAGCCTGAGCTCGTGCTATTCACCGATGTGGTGAACTCGGCGTGCGGAATGGCCCAGTCGGCGGTGGGGCCGTTCTACTGCCCGGCGGACCGCATGGTGTACCTGGACCTGGGGTTCTTCCGGGAGCTGGAACAGCGGTTCGGCGCGTCCGGCGACCTGGCCCGCGCCTACATCATCGCCCATGAGGTGGGCCACCACGTGCAGACGCTGCTGGGCACGACGGACCAGGTCCGCGCGGCACAGTCGCGGGTGGGCCAGCGGGACGCCAATGCCATCCAGGTGAGCATGGAACTCCAGGCGGACTGCTTTGCCGGCGTCTGGGCCCACCACGCGCACACGCAGCGGCAGCTCCTGGAGGCAGGGGACCTTCAGTCCGCCCTCGACGCCGCCGCCGCCATCGGCGACGACCGGCTCCAGCAGCAGACGCAGGGGCGGGTGGTGCCGGAGTCGTTCACCCACGGGACCTCCGCCCAGCGGATGCAGTGGTTCACCACCGGGTTCGAGACCGGCGACCCCGCGGCGTGCAACACGTTCTGACCGGGGTGCCAACACTTCCCGTCAGAAGTGCCGACACTTCATGAGGAGGCCAAGCCTGGCCCGGACTGTTGCACGCATGCAACAGCGGCACGATACGTGAAGGGCCGGGGGCGGCCCCTGCCCACCTGCAGCGGGCTGCGGATGTCGTCGCCCGCCGGGGGGCGACCCGCCTGACATGGACCCGATGAAGGTAGCAGCACATGCGTAGCACACGTCTGATGGCCGTCCTGCTGGCCGCCGCCGGCACGCTGGCGGCCTGCGACAGCGACTCCTCACCCAGCGGCGTGAACCAGGGCCGCCTGACCATCCAGCTCACCGACGCGCCGGGGGACCTGGCGGAGGCCTGGGTCCGGATCGATGAGATCGTGCTGTTTGAGGCTGGCGCCGGCGAGAATTCCAGCGGCCGCATCGAGCTGAATCCCGACTACGGTGACTATATCAACCTGCTGACGCTGGCCGGCGGTCAGGTCATGGACCTGGTGGACAGCGCCATCGTGCCGCCGGGCACGTACAACGACCTGCGCTTCATCATCAATGACGCCTACGTACGACTGAACGATGGCCGCGTCTTCGCCACCAGCGGCGCGACGCTGCCCACGGGCACCACTGCCGACGGTACGCTTCGGTGCCCGAGCTGCGCCCAGAGCGGCTTCAAGATCAGGTTCCAGAACGGCGACCTGCGCGTCGAGGACAACGCGGTGGTGCTGGTGGACTTCGACGTCGCCCAGAGCTTCGGCCATGAGGCGGGCAAGTCCGGCCAGTGGATCATGCGCCCCGTGCTCCGGGCGACCACGCAGACCATCCAGCTCGCCAGCATCGCAGGCGGGGTCGCCCTGGCCGACGGCGTGACCGTGCCGGCGTGCGGCGGTGAGGACGGCTCGCTGGCGCATTTCCAGCCCACCACCATGGCCGGTGATGATACCATCTCCGCATCCATGAACGCCGACGGCACGTTCCGCTTCTCGCACCTCATGCCGGGGACGTATTCGCTGGGCTACGCGCAGGAAATCACCTTCACCAACGGTGACGTCCTCAGCTTCACCGCCGAGGCGACGCCGGGATCGGTGACCGTGGCAGCGGGCGAGAACGCCACCGCCGATTACGAGATCACCGCCGCCGTCTGCGAGACCAGCGGTTAAGGAATTCCCCGCTCCTTAGCCTGCCGGCCGAAGGCCCAGGCATGGCGGCGTTAGCCTCTGCCGGTCCCACCGGGGACCGGCAGAGGCGGCCTCACCGTCGCCTCATGAGTTCGATCTCCCGCTGCCGATCCGCATGCCTCACCCCGTCCGTGATCCACGATGCCGGTTCCTCGCCCTTGAGGTAATGGGCGAACCACTCGCGGATGCGGCGGTGGTAGTCGAGCTGGTTGGGCCGGCGGGAGAGTGAGTGGTTCTCTCCCTCATAGACCAGCAGCACCATGTCCTTCCCCGCCCTGCGGGCCGCGTTGTACATCTCGACGCCCTGGTTGAACTCGACGGCGCCGTCCTCATCGCCGAAGGCCATGAGCAGCGGCGTGTTCATGTTCCGGATGTGGAAGACGGGCGAGTTGCGGGTGTACGCGTCCAGGTCCTCCCAGAACGGGACCTCCATGCGGCCCTGGCTGATCTCGAAGATGCGGGCGTCGGTGCCCCCGGAGTTCCAGTAGATGGACAGGTACATGGAGATGAGGTTGGTCAGCGGCGCGCCAGCGACGGCGGCGGCGAACATGTCCGTCTGCGTGACGGTGAACGCAGTCTGGTAGCCGCCCCACGAGTGGCCGATGAGGCCGACGCGGTGGGGCTCCACCATGCCCATCTCCAGCACGCGCTCGACAGCGGGGACGAGGGCCTCGACGGCGGACAGCCCCGGGTCCCGGCCGCGGTAGACGATGTCGGGGCGCAGCACGAAGTAGCCGTCCTGCGTCCAGACGGTGGGGTTGTAGGCCGATGTCTCGCTGGGCACCACGTAGTTGTGGATCTGGTTGGAGACGGTCTCGTAGTAGTAGACGACCATGGGGTACTGGCGCCCGGGCTCCCAGTTGGCCGGGTAGTGCAGTGCCGCCTGGAGCTCCTGGCCGCTGGCGTTACGGAAGTCCACGAGTTCGGAGCGGCCCCAGGCGTAGTCCCGCTGGAACGGGTTGGTGTTGGTGACGCGCACGGCGTCCGCCAGGCGCGGCCCGCCCACGAACCAGTTGGGCGACTCGTCGAAGGCCTCAGCGCGGTAGTAGTAGACCTCCGCGTCGGTGGCCTTGCCCAGCCGGCTCAGATTGCGGTCCTCCAGCACCAGTGTCTCGGCCCTGCCGCCGGGCAGCACGCGGCCGAATCCGAACTGCTTGGTCCGCTCGCCGTAGAGCGTGGTGTAGAACGGCTGCGAGAGGTCCACGTGCCGGTCATCGGGCGTGAGCCACATGCGACGGTGGCGCAGCCGGTCACCGGCGCCGCTGGTCAGGTTCCGGGCACCGCTGCCATCGGCCTGCACGGCCCATATGTCGTAGCGGTCGTAGAGCAGCACGACCTGGTCGTCGGCGCTCCACCCGCCGGTGCCGTAGGGCGGCTTCTCCTGGATGGTGAGGTCGTTCTCGAGGTTGATGAACGACGTCGCAACCCCCTCGGTCAGGTTGCGCTGCTGCCCCGTCCGCGTGTCGTGGCTCCAGTAGTGGCCGTCGCGGACGAAGAGGAGGTAGCGGCCGGACGGGGACGGACCGTACTGGTGCTGCACCCGTTCCGCCGCCCGTGTGCGCTCGCCGGTCATGATGTCGAGGGCGTGGATGTCCCGGTAGACGGGGCCGAACATGCGCTCGGCGTCGTACGGCCGGCCGTCCAGCAGCACGGCCGTGCGGCCGTCGGACAGCGTCACGTCCTCGCGCAGGTCCCGGGCGAGCTGGACGAAGCGGTCGTCATCCAGGTGCCATGCCGAGAGCATGTTCCGGTTCTGCTCCAGGTTGGCGCGCACGCGCTGCTCCGGGATGATGTCCACGTCCGCGGCGTGCCAGACTTCGACGCCGGCAGGCGCTGTGTCGCGGCTGGCCACCCGGGGCCGGTCGCCGTTGGCGGCGCTGTCGGCCGTGGCGCCGTCACCGGCCGCGCTGTCACCCGCGGCGACGGTGCGGCCCGGCCGCGGGGGCTTCGGCGTCCACTCGCGGATGCCGAGGAAGACGGTGGCGCCGTCGTCGCTGAAGCGCAGGGCGCGGGCGTCCACGACGCGGTGTCCTGCGGGGAACCCGGCGCGGGTGGCCGGATCCAGCGTCGCGTGCCGCGTCCGGTTCCCGGCCACGCCGCGCCAGACGTGCACCAGGTGGTTGGGCTCCTCCCAGGCCGAGTCCGCGCGCACCTGGAACACGGCCAGGTCGTCGGACTCGGGCCGCCACGTGAGGCCCGTGAACTCGGCGGTGTCGGAGAGGAGCGTGCGCACGACGCCCGTCCCGGCGTCGTAGAGACGGACGCCGTTGCCGGCCCGGTTCTCCGCGTGGATCACCATGGCCAGCAGCGCGCCGTTACCCTGCCGCAGGGAACCGTTGTCCTGCCACGCATGCGCGGCGACGTTGCCGAAGTTGACGTCCGTGCCATCGTCCAGCGAGCGCACGATGACGTCCACGCCGCCGTTGCTGCGCCCTGTCGGCGCGTAGCCCCGGAGCGTGATGAAGCGGCTGTCCCCGCTGAACGCGAAGCTGGCGACGTTGTCCACCACCGTCACCGCGCCGGTACGCAGGTTCACGAGCCCCACCTTCGCCCGCTGCGGTGATGAGCCGGCGCGCTCACGCTCCGCCCGGGACGGGCTCACGCTGTACGCCAGCCACTGGCCGTCGGGCGAGAAGGCCGGCCGCCCGCCGTTCTGCACGACGACCTCGTCATCACGGTCAACCCGGCGGTAGCGGAGGTCCTCGTCCAGGTCCACGCGGTTGACGACGTACGCGATCCAGCGTCCGTCGGGCGAAATCTCCGTGGCGCCGAGGCTCTCCCACTTCGCGTAGTCGGCGGGCGTGAGGGTGGGCAGCTGCGCGGCGGCGGGCTGCGCGCCGGCCACGGCGAGGGCGGTGAGGACGAGGAAGCGCCAGGCGAACATGCCTGCGCGTGGTCGTGCGGCGACCATCGGGACCTCCGGAGCTGTAACAGGAACGGGTGGCGGCCGGGCTGGCGGGCCGGGCCGCCGGCCCGCGCGCGGCGGGCCATCCTATCAGGATAACGCAGCCAGCCGGTGAATGCACCTGTCCGACGCGCCGTACGCCGCGCCGGCATGCACCTTCGTTGGGACCCCGGTTACCGTCCCCTACCGCGCGATGTCCCGGAACTCCACCTGCGTGCCCTGCGCCACCCGCTCCGCCAGGAACTCGACGTCCCAGTTGGTGAGCCGGACGCAGCCGTTGGAGACGGCGTACCCGATGGTCTCGGGGGCGGCGGTGCCGTGGATGCCGTAATGCGGCCGGGACAGCGCCATCCAGACGGTGCCCACGGCGTTGTTGGGGCCGGCGGGCAGGATGGCGTCGGGCTCGTCATCGTCCACACCGTGGAGCAGGTCCGGCTGGTAGTGCCACTCCGGGTCGTGGGCGATACCGGTGATGTGGTACTCGCCCTCCGGCGAGGGTGAGTACGCGGCACCCAGTGTCGCCGGGAAGTGGTAGAGCAGGCGGCCGTCGCCATCCAGCGCGTGCAGGTAGCGCCCGCCGTCGGAGATGACGATGCGAGCGACGTCGCCGGCAGCGCCCTGCGGTGCCATCCTGTCGCCGACGTTGGGCACGTTCAGGGTGGCACCGGCCTGGAGGGCGTTCAGGTCCGTGTCCGGGTTGAGCTGCTCCAGCAGCGCCTCGGACGTATGGAACCGCTCCGCCAGCTTCTCCGCCAGCGACTCGTAGCACTGGCAGTCCAGGTCCCGGCGGTCGTACCACTCCTCGGGCAGGTCCACGAACGGGCCGGCGACGTCGTCCTCCGTCAGCCGGTGCGTGCGCACGATCTGCTGCGGCTCACCCGATAGCTGCGCCAGCCGGTGCCACGTCGTCTCGTCCACCTCGCCCGTAGGCTCAAGCCCCTCCCGCCGCTGGAGCCAGTACACCGCCTTTTCCGTGTTCGCGCCCCAGTAGCCGTCAATGATGCCCGGCGAGAACGCCGCCCGGTCCAGCAGCACCTGCACCCGCAGCACGCCGGGCCCCTCGGCGTCGTCGCCGCCCACGGGCAGCGCGATGGCGCCGCTGTTCGCCGTCTGCATGCTGATGGCGTCCCAGCTCTGGGGCGGGCCCACGGGTCGGGGCCGGGGCCGTGATGCCGCGGTGCCCTGGCCGGACTCGGCTGCCGCTGCGCTCGAGGAGCCGGGCGCAGCCGCGGAGTCCGCTCCCGCACGCTGCTGACTGCCCACGACGTTGCCCTCCACCCACTCGCGCCAGCCCCGGTCCACCCGGCCGGCTTCCAGCTCCTCGGCAGTGAGCCAGTCCCGGTCGCCAGCGTGCGCGGTGGCGATGCGGCCGTCCTGTGCCGCCAGTGACGTGTCCGGGCCGTCACCGCCGCATGCGGTGGCGCCCGGAAGCAGAAATGCGACAAGTGCGACGATCCGAGTTGCAGTCATGATCCCTGTCCCGTGAGCATTGATGCGCCCCATGGGGCAATCACCGTGCCCTGCACCGCCGTGGGCCACGCCATGCGCCGTACTTGCACCGTTTTCCGGGGGCCTTGTAGGGGATCGCCCGCTTGTACCGCATGGCGCTTCCTTCGATATTGCCGGCCATGAGTGATGCACGGAGCTGGTGGCAGCGGATCCGCTCGGAAGAGGCACGTCCGGTGCGACGTCGGTTCATGATCGTCGTGGACGTGATCCTGTTCGTCGCGGTGGGCACACTGCTGGTGCAACGAGCGCTGCCGCAGGCCGCCGCGGCGTTCAACCTGGGCAGCGGCGACGAGCCGGCGCCGGCGTTCGCGCTGCGCTCGCTGGATGGCGATGTCGTCTCCCTCGACGATTATCGTGGCCAGGTGGTACTGGTGAATTTCTGGGCGTCGTGGTGTCCGCCGTGCCGGGTGGAAATGCCGGGCTTCGAGCGCGTCTACCGCCAGCGACGCGACGAGGGCTTCGTCATCCTGGGCATCGCCACGGACACGCACGCCGAGGGGGCCATCCGCGAGTTCATCGCCGAGCACGACATCACGTACCCCATCCTGCTGGCGGACCGCGCCGTGATCCAGGAGTACGGCGGGATCCGCGCACTGCCCGAGTCGTTCCTCGTGGACCGGGACGGCCGCATTCGCCACCGCGTCATCGGCTATTTCGCCGAGCCCGCGCTGCGCTCGGCCGTCAGCCGCATGCTTGCCGCCCCATGAATGTACTCGTACTGAACGCCGGCTCGTCGTCGCTCAAGTTCCAGCTCGTGCGCACGGACCAGGAGCGCATCACCGCGGACAGCGACATCCGCCTGGCCCGTGGCATCATTGACCGCATCGGCGGCGAGGCGCTCATCACATTGCAGGTGGAGGGCGGGCCGCCGCGGAAGAACGCGGCGCCGGTGCGGGACCACCGCGCCGCCGTGGAGATGGCGCTGCGGCTGGTGGCCGAGGATACGGGCATTGACGGGATCACCGGCTACCGTGACATCGACGCCGTCGGCCATCGCGTGGTGCACGGCGGCGAACGCTTCTCCCGGTCCGTGCTCATTGACGGCGGGGTCATGCAGCAGATCGAGGACACGATTGACCTGGCGCCGCTCCACAACCCGCACAACCTGAAGGGGATCCGCGCCGTGCGCGACGTGCTGGGCGCCGATGTGCCGCAGGCGGCCGTCTTCGATACGGCGTTCCACCACACGCTGCCGGACCACGCGTACCTCTACGCCATCCCGTACTCCCTGTACCGGCGGCACCGCGTGCGACGCTACGGGTTCCACGGCACGTCACACCGCTACGTCGCGTACCGCTATCGCCGGCTGACGGGCACGGCCCGCGACGACACGCGCCTCATCACGCTGCACCTGGGCAACGGCTGCTCGGCGTGCGCCATCCGCGGCGGCGACTCGCAGGACACGTCCATGGGCTTCACGCCGCTGGAGGGCCTGGTCATGGGCACGCGCTCCGGTGACCTGGACCCGGCCATCCTCGACTACGTGGCCGGCAAGGAGGGCATGAGCCTGCCCGAGCTGGAGGGGCTGCTCAACAAGCAGTCGGGCCTGCTGGGCATCAGCGGGCTCACGTCCGACATGCGGGACCTGCTGGCGGAAGCCGACGAGCACGACGACCGCCGCGCCCGCCTCGCCGTGGAGATCTTCTGCTACCGCGTCCGCAAGTACATCGGCGCCTACCTCGCCGCCATCGGCGGCGCGGACGCCGTGGTGTTCACCGGCGGCATCGGCGAGAACTCGGCCCTGGTCCGGGAACGCATTGCCGCCGGGCTGGAGTGGATGGGGATGCACGTGGATCCGGCAGCGAACACGTCGCACACCGGCGGCGTGGAAGGCCGCATCAGCACCGACGAGTCCCGGCTCCACGCCTGGGTCATCCCCACCGACGAGGAACTGCTCATCGCCCGGGACACGGTCCGGCTGGTGCTGGGGCTGGAGCCGCGCTACTGACCCGGGCGGGACCTGTTTACCGTTTTGCGTTATCCGGCGCCCGGGGGCAACCGGCCGTGGCCAGGAGCGGCCGCGCCAGTGGCCAAGGTGTTGCCATTGGCCACGTTTCGAATGGCGCCCGTCAGCGGCCCCGCCCTCCCTTGCTGCGCGGCCGCGGCGCCGTCATGGCAGCATAGGTCAGAACACCACCGCTAACGCAAAACGGTAAACAGGTCCGCGCCCTCCGCCCCCGCTGCTAACACGGCGCCAGGCATCGGCGTCTACTACTGGAAGCCGGTTCCGCGTTCCGCTATCGTCCGGCAGCAACCACGTTCACCAGGGGCCACGGTGCCAGCACAGACGAGGGCGACTCCGGTCCGGGAGTCGGGCAGGGTGCGCACGGCGCGCCAGGCCGCAGCGGCCAGCCTGACACCGGCACTGCGCGGTGCCCTCGTCGCTGTCCTCGCCGGCGTGCTCCTCCTCGCCGTGCCCGTCGCCGCCCGGACAGGCATGGGGCTCGGCACCGCCGGCGACATCGCCGCGACGCTCCTGGCCATTGCCATCCTGACAACCGTCCAGCTCGCCGTGGTGCTGCCCCTGACGCTGCGCCTGCGGTGGCCGCGCGCCACCGGGATGGTGCTGCTGGTGGCACCCGTCTTCGCGCTCACGGTCGTGCTGTCCGTGCTGCTGCCCTGGCCATTCACCACCGCGTACGTGATCGCACTGCTGGCGGTGTGCGCCTGGCTGGGCGGCAGCGCCACGGCGGTGCTGGTGGCGTGGCGGAAGCATGCGCGCCCCAACGCTCGCACAGCCATCGGTGCCGCGGCGGCCGTCACCCTGGCGCTGGTGAGCGGGGCCTGGCTGGCCCACGACGGCCTCGGCCCGGACGCGCCGCCTGCGCCACGCCTGACCACCGCGTTCGAGGCCATCTCACACGCGGCCGCCAGCGCGCGCTCGACCAGGGCGGCGGCCGCCTTCCATGAGGGCGAAGCGGTTAGCGCCGACGCTGCTGGCGACGCTGCTGGCGACGCTGCTGACGTCCTGTTCGACGTCCGGCATATCGTCTACGGCAGTGGCACGCCACAGCGGCGCGGGGATTATGCCGCGGGCGGCGACATCGCCTCCCGGACGGTGGACCTGCGGCCGCTCATCCGCGGCTTCGGCGGCTGGAAGGCGTGGGCGCACCAGCGCTACTGGGGCTTCGGTCTCGGCGAGACGCCGTTGAACGGCCAGGCCTGGCTGCCCGTGGGCGAGGGACCGGTGCCCGTGGTCCTGGTGGTCCACGGCCAGCACGCCACCGGCAGCAACGCCGAGACGGGGTACCGTTACCTGGGCGAACTGCTGGCCGGTCACGGCTTCGCGGTGGTGGCCATTGACCAGAACTTCCTGAGCGGGCCGTGGATTGCGGCGGACGAGGGCGAGATGGCAGCGCGTTCGTCGCTCATCACCGAGCACCTGGCGCTGCTGAACGAGTGGAACGATGACGCGACGTCGCCCTTCCACGGACGTCTCGACCTCCAGCGCCTCGTCCTCGTCGGGCATTCCCGGGGCGGCGAGGCGGTGACGAAGGCGGCACGGTTCCGCGGCGTCATAGGTACGCCCCACGATCCGGACGTGGGGCTGGCGTTCCCGTTCCAGCCCCGGGGCGTCATCGCGCTGGCGCCCACCGACGGCATGTACAACCCGACGGTGCTGCCCGGCGCCGTCCGCGACATCAGCTACCTGGTCCTCCACGGTTCGCAGGACAGCGACGTGGACGGCTTCCTCGGCAACGGCGCGTACCAGCGGATCCGCGTGCGCGAGGGCAGCGGCCACTTCAAGGCCGCGGTGTATATCGCCGGCGCCAACCACGTCCAGTTCAACCAGGTCCTCGGCAGCGATGACCTGCCGAACCCTCTGTCGTGGCTCCTGCACCGCCGGGCCCTGCTCCCGCCAGGCGAGCAGCAGCACATCACGGGGCTGCTCGTCGCCGCGTTCCTCGAAGCTGTCATCAACGGCCACGACGATTTCAGGGAGCTGTTCCGCAGGCCACCGGGCACCGGCGACGTGTCACCGCCGCCACGCTACGTGACGCGGTTCGACGATGACGGCACGCACCTGTTCGACACGTTCGAGGAGGACACGAACCGGGCCACCACCACCGCACCCGGCGGCCGCCACGCCGCCGCCGACCTGACGGTGTGGCGGGAGGAGGTCATGCGCCTGCGGGATCGCTACGCCAGCCCCCAGCACAACCGCGCCGTGCAGCTGGGGTGGCGTGACGGCAGGGGCGCGTTCGAGGTGCACGTGCCCGCCGACGCTATTCGCCACGCCACGGCAACGGGCGCCAGCCTCGTGCTGTCGCTGGCCAACGTCTCCACCCGCATGACCGCCGACCTGACCGTGGAACTCGTGGCCGCCGATGGGGAGGTCGCCGCCATCCCGCTCTCCCGCTTCGGCGGCCTGGCCCCCGCCTTCGGGGACCGGCTGTGGAAGTCCGTCCTGCTGGAGCGGTTCATGGTGCGCGGGCCCGAGCAGGTGCTCCAGAGCTACGAGATCCCGGTCCATGAGTTCCGGGCGGCGAACCCGCGCTTCAACCCGGCAACGCTCCAGGTCGTGCGGCTACGGTTCGACCGCACGCCGGCCGGCGAGATCCTGCTGGACGACATCGGGTTCCGCAGGCGGCTGGCGGAGTAGCGGCCGGACCTACGTGAGCGTCACCACCGCCACAGCCGCCGGACGAACCATTCACCGGCGGCAGCGCCCGCAACGCCTTCCTCCACCACCACCATGTCGCCGTTCCGCCAATGCACGACCCGCGGGCGCGTTTCACTGTGCTGGCCGGCCCATGTCACCGGCTCCAGCGGCACTGTGTCGAAGCGGTAGTCGTTGCTCCAGAGGGACCCCGCGTACAACCGCCACGGTCCGCCGCCGATGGCGCCTGCGACCGCGATGTCATCGGAGTGGGACGCCAGCGCGGCCGACGCCACACGCTCCACAAGGGTCCCGTTCTCATCCTTCAACTCACCGAGAAGGGCCAGGCCCTGCTCGGAATCCTGGACCAGCACGCCCGCGGAACTGATCCCCCGGAACAGCGGCATCCAGACGCGGCCATCGTCGGCATCGAACCGCAGACCTGTGCCGCCACGGTGCTCGTAGACTGTCACCGCACCACCGGCCTGTGCCTGGTCCACGTTCAGCATGAAAATACCGTCCGACGTCGTGACATAGACGCCGTCGCCGACACCGGGGCTGGGGCCAGGGCGGAGGATACTGCGCAAGGCGGGGAGGGGCAGATGATGCTCCGTGACGGTCCCCGCGGCCCGATTCACCTGGAGGACCATGCCGGCGGCAACGGTTTCAGGGATGGCGAACAGCAAGCCATTGCCGGCAAACGCTATGCCGGCCAGCGGCACACCGGTTTCGACGGTGCCGTCAGGCGCCAATGCGCCGGCCGGGAAGAAGCTCACCCGGCTGCCGTGCGCCACGGCGAGGTCACCAGTAGCCGGGTGCCAGGCGACATCGGTAACAGCCGGCACACCGGTAAGCGCCTGCCGATCGCCGGTGCGCCAGTCGAACAGGTACGTCGTGGCGCCAGCGGAATACAGGAGAATATCCCCCCTGAACCGGGCGAAGGTGACACCGGAAGCGAGATGCAATGGAGCGGGGTTACCGGCGATGGAGATTGGCACCTGCACCGGCCCGCCGGAGCCGTTGGTCGTGATGACGACATGAACGGTCGTGTCTCGCGGGACGAACGAGCGATCGATGGCGATTGGTATTTCGTACGTGTCCCTGTCCGCCACCGCGCCCGATTCGGTGAACTCGAGCCATGGTGCGTCCGCGTGCAACGAATACTGGAGCGTGCCTCGACCGGCGTTGCGAACCGTGATGAAGGCAGATCGATCCGGGTATGCCACCGCGGAGGCGCCAACCACGTCGAGTTCGGGGGAGGGCGGGACTTCCACACGCACGGCGAAGTGGCCGGGCCCATGGAATACGTTGCCCTGAACGGTGAGCTCCACCAGCGTGCTGCCCAGCGGTGCGACCTCACGGTTGGCGGACAGCTCTACCGGCTGTTCCCCACCTGGGGCCAGCGTACCTGACGCCGGTGAGACAATCAGCCAGCCCGGTGCCCCCTGGATCTGCCACTCCAGAGGGCTTTGACCCGGATTGCGGAGGAAGGTGGTCACGACATCGTTCGTGCCGAGTTCCACAGTCTCTGACGTCACGTTGAGGCGCGCACCACTCGGCTCGGCGATGTCACTGTTGCACGCGCCGGCGATGACGGCGAGAGCAAGGGCCGCGGCGAAGGGCACTGTACGGGTCCCGACCAGCGCTGCGGCACGGGCCGAGGCGAGCGCCGCAGCACCGGCCGCCACACGGCAGGCGGCATAGGCGTGCCCGCGTTGGCGGCATTGCGTCGAGATCACCATACCTTGCCTCCGAAGCCGAGGAACAGGGCGCTGTGGCTGAACGAGACGCTGAGGTGGTCCGAGCCCAGGTGGCCGGACACGTTGTGGTCCGGATACCACCGGTGCTGGAACCGGGCGGTGATGCCGAAGCGGGAACCGAGGGGCAGGATGACGCCGACGTCGCCTGCGGCACCGACCGACCAGGCGGACCACGACTCGTCGTCCTCGTGGCTGTTCCGGCCCGGCGTCTCCCATGAACCGTCCAGGCGCAGTAGCGCGGGGCCGGCGGACGCCGATGCCCGCAGCAGCGGAACGAACGGCATGCGGAACTCCGCGCCGCCGCCCAGCCCGAGGTGCGTGCCCGTGTAACTCAGCAGCCGGACCCGGTTCGTAGGCGAGCGGAACTGTGTGCTCCCGCCGATCCGACCCACGGACGCAGCGCCGATGGCCGAGCCGAACAGGCCGAACTGGGCGAATACAGTGCCCAGCCGCTGCGCCTCGGACTGCAGCAGGTCAGGGCTGTTCTGGAGGACAGCAGGACGCCAACCCGCGTCATACACCGAGTTCAGCAGCCCGTCCTGCCACCCGCCCCGGGCGACCTCGGGGTGGACAGCCACCCAGACGCGCCGGGACTCGTAGATGGAATCGCTGACGGTGACGCACGGCGGCGCCCGGTACTGACGGCCCTCCTCAACATCGAACAATGCGACGCGCCGCAGCTCGAGCTGGTTGTCCGGCAGCCGGCCCCACAGCAGGGCGTAGCGGCCGAGCTGGGCGTACTCATCGGGCCCTTCCTCGGACCGCATTACGAACAGGCCGAACTCATGTATGGCGCCCGTGCAACGCGCCACTCCTTCGGACTGCATCAGTATCTCGGCGGCGCCCAGCGTGGACCGCACAATGGCTCGTTCCTGCCCCGGCGCGGTGCCGGCCGGCAGGCGGATCTCTGCCCCGGCCAGCATGGCGTCCACCGTCGCCATGTCGCCGGCCAGCAACGCGGAGTGGAGACGGGTCCGGCCGACGTCGGCGGCCGCCTGCATGTCCCGCGCGGAGCCTGACCCCGTGACCGTTACGCATGCACCGGTACCAAGCGCCAGCAGCAGCACTGCGAGGTTCTTCCTCATCGATGTGTTCCTGCGTTGTGGTTTCGGACGCGCGGCCGGGGGGATGGGCCACGTCAACATCGGACTGACAGGTAGTACCATACGTGACCGGCGTGGCGCGAGGCAAGGCTGCGCCAACCCCGGACCTGTTTACCGTTTTGCGTTGTGGCGAGGCGGACGAGCGGACGGTCAGACGTCACCCCTGGGCCGTGCTTCCGGCAAGCTGTTGTCCGTGAGTCTCTTGGGGCCGGGTCAACCACGCGGCCGTGGCAGGGACCGCGCGCGCGGCCCGCCGCCTCTCGCTAGTACGGGTCGGAAAATCAGCCATAACGCAAAACGGTAAACAGGTCCCGCCGCGCCGGGGACCGTTGCCCCGCCGCGTCGCCTGCTCTATCTTTCCATCCGGATATGCGAATGAATGCCGTGCCGGCGGTGCCGGCCACCACCGATGACATACACGGGCGCCTGGGCTCGCTGGCTGACAGCACGCGCACGCGGCTGCTGCTGCTGCTGGCGCGCCACGAACTGAGCGTGGGCGAGCTGTGCGGCGCGGTGCAGCTGCCCCAGTCCACGGTGAGCCGTCACCTGAAGGTGCTGGGCGACGAGGGCTGGCTGGCCACGCGGGCGGAGGGCCCGAGCCGGTTTTACCGCCTGTCGCCGCGGCTGGACGAGGCGGCGCGGCGGCTGTGGCAGGTGGTCCGGCAGGAGCTGGCGGGCCGGCCGGAGTCGGCGCAGGACGAGGCTCGGGCGCAGCAGGTGCTCCAGCAGCGCCGTACGCGTTCCCGGGAGTTCTTCAGTACGGCGGCCGGCCAGTGGGACGCGGTACGAGCGGAGCTGTTCGGCGCCCGGGGCGGCCTGGCGGGTCTGCTGGCGCTGCTGGGCGACGACCTGGTGATTGGTGACCTGGGCTGCGGCACGGGCGCGGTGTCGTCGGAGCTGGCGCCGTTCGCGGGCCGGGTGATCGCGGTGGACGAGTCGAAGGCGATGCTGTCGGCGGCACGACGTCGCCTGCAGCCGTTCGCCAACGTGGAGCTGCGTACCGGCTCACTGGAATCGTTGCCGGTGGAGCCGGGCGAGCTGGACGCGGCACTCATCTCGCTGGTGCTGCATTACGTGCCGGAACCGGCGCGGGCGCTGGCGGAGGCGCACCGCGCGCTGCGGCCGGGCGGCCGGCTGGTGGTGGTGGACATGCAGGAGCACGGCCGGGCGGAGTACCGCGAGCAGTACGGCCATGTGTGGCAGGGCTTCGGCGAGGCGCAGGTGCGCGGCTGGCTGGAGGAAGCAGGGTTTACGGGAGTGCGCTGGCACGGGCTGGCGCCGGACCCTTCGGCGAAGGGGCCGGTCCTGTTCGCGGCGAGCGCGGCACGACCATGAGCAGTACGATCAACGGAACCGGGGGAAGCATGAGCACGATGATGGAACGCGACGTCGCAACCGACCGTCCGCCGTTCAAGGTGGCGGACCTGTCGCTGGCGGAGTTCGGTCGCAAGGAGATTCGCCTGGCGGAGCAGGAGATGCCGGGCCTGATGGCCATCCGCGAGGAGTACGCGGCGCAGCAGCCGCTGAAGGGCGCCCGCGTCATGGGCTCACTGCACATGACGGTGCAGACGGCGGTGCTCATCGAGACGCTGGCGGAACTGGGCGCCGACGTGCGCTGGGTCTCGTGCAACATCTTCTCGACGCAGGACCACGCCGCCGCCGCGGTGGTGGTCGGGCCGAATGGCACGGTGGAGAACCCGCAGGGCGTGCCGGTCTACGCGTGGAAGGGCGAGACGCTGGAGGAGTACTGGTGGTGCACGGAGCAGGCGCTGCTCTGGCCGGACGGCAGCGGCCCCACGCTCATCGTGGACGACGGCGGCGACGCCACGCTCCTGATCCACCGCGGCCTGGAGTTCGAGAAGGCCGGCAGCATCCCCGAGTTCGATGAGGACAACGACCCCGAGGAGTGGGGCGTCATCCTGGACCTGCTGCGGAAGATCCGCGACGAGGATGCCACGCGCTGGCAGCGCATCGCGCCGGACATCCGCGGCGTCTCCGAGGAGACCACCACGGGCGTCATGCGGCTGTACGAGATGGAGAAGGCGGGCACGCTGCTCTTCCCCGCCATCAACGTGAATGACAGCGTCACGAAGTCGAAGTTCGACAACATCTACGGCTGCCGCCACTCCGTCATCGACGGCCTGAACCGCGCCACCGACGTCATGCTGAGCGGCAAGGTCGCGGTGGTGTGCGGCTACGGCGAGGTGGGCAAGGGGTGCGCGCAGGCGCTGAAGGGACAGGGCGCCCGCGTCATCGTCACCGAGATCGACCCCATCTGCGCGCTCCAGGCCGCCATGGAGGGCTTCGAGGTGAACACGGTGGAGAACGTCGTCGAGTACGCCGACATCTTCATCACCGCCACCGGCAACCGTGACGTCATCACGGCGGACCACATGGCGCGCATGAAGGACAAGGCCATCGTCGGCAACATCGGCCACTTCGACAACGAGATCGACATGGCCGGGCTGAAGAAGATCCAGGGCATGGAGCGGATCAACATCAAGCCGCAGTACGATGAGTTCCGCTTCCCTGACGGCCACAGCGTCATGATCCTGGCGGAGGGCCGGCTGCTGAACCTGGGCTGTGCGACGGGGCACCCGTCGTTCGTGATGAGCGCGTCGTTCACGAACCAGGTGATGGCGCAGCTCGAGCTCCAGGCCAACGCCGAGACGTATGAGAAGAAGGTGTATGTGCTGCCCAAGCACCTGGACGAGAAGGTGGCCCGGCTGCACCTCGACAAGCTCGGCGTCAAGCTGACGGAGCTGTCGGCCAAGCAGGCGGAGTACATCGGGATTTCGCAGGATGGGCCGTATAAGCCGGAGCACTATCGGTATTAATGGATTCGGGATCGGGATCGTAAACGTAAACGTAAACGTTGAACGTTTACGGATAACGGCGGGTGGGGGTGCTGGCGTGAGGCCGGCACCCCCTTCTTGTATGCGTTGTGTGCGCTCACCCTGCCATCACGGCGGACCGGGCGGGGGGCGCGGTGCGGCGTGGACGGCGGCGGGCCATTGGGAAGGCGGCGGGCCATGGGACGGCGGCGGGATGGGGGCGGCGGCTGGCCATGGGGACGGCGGCTGCAGAACCGGGTAGTTGAAAGGGAGCCGCCACGGGCCTGGCCGCAGCCGCGGCAGATCGCCGCCATCGCCCGCTGGCAACGCGGCTGGCGTGCATCAGCCGGCCTCGCGCCTCGCCAGATGCACAGCAGCCGCGGCGTATCGGCGCCATCACCGCTTGGCAACGCGGCTGGCGTGCATCAGCCGGCCTCGCGCCTCGGCAGATGCACAGCAGCCGCGACAGATCGGCGCCATCGCCGCTTGGCAACGCGGCTGGCGTGCATCAGCCGGCTTCGCGCCTCGGCAGATGCACAGCAGCCGCGGCAGATCGGCGCCATCGCCCGATGGCACCGCGGCTGGCGTGCATCAGCCAGCCTCGCACCCCGACGGATGCACAGCCGCCGCGGCAGATCGCGCCGCGGCCAATCGGCGCAGCCGCCCTCACTCCGCCATCAGCGCGGACCGGGGCGGGATGCGGGTGGCCCGAGCGGCGGGCAGCAGCACGGCGACGGCGGCGACGGCGAGGAGCAGGGCGGCGACGCCGGTGAAGGTGAGTGGATCAACGGTGCTGACGTCGTAGAGGAACGCCGCCACCACGCGCGATAATGCCAGGGCGCCGGCGAGGCCGACGGCGGCGCCGGCGAGGACGCTGAGCATGGTGCCGCGGCTGACAAGCCAGAGGATGCGGCTGCGCTCGGCGCAGAGGGCGGCGCGGATGCCGATCTCGCGGGTGCGCCGGGACACGGCCATGGCGACGACGCCGTGGATGCCGATGGCGGCGAGGACGAGGGCGACGCCGGCAAAGCTGCCGAGGACGAGGAGCATGAAGCGCCGGTCCGCCAGTCGCTCGCCCATGCGCTGCTGGAACGTGGCCACCTCCACGGGCACGTCGGCGTCGAGGGCGCGGATGCGACTGCGCAGCGGCGCCACCAGCGCGCCCGGCCGGCCTGAGGTGCGTACGACGAGGGCGGCGGCGCCCATCCGGTCCCAGCGCTGCGCATAGGGCAGGTAGTACGCCGGCGGCGGCGGCTCCGTGAAGCCGGTACGCACGTCGCCCACCACACCGATGATCGTGGCGTACACGCCCCTGCCCTGCGCGTCCATGCCGGCCGTCTCGATGCGCCGGCCGATGGCGTCGCCGTCCGGGAAGTACGTGTCCGCTAGACGCTGGTTGATGACGACGACGTCGAGTCCGCCGGCGACGTCGGCGCTACTGAACGTGCGTCCCTGGAGCACCGGGATGCGCATGGTCTCGAAGTAACCGGGACTCACCACCCGGTAGTGTCCCTGGCCCCCGCCGTACTC
Source organism: Longimicrobiales bacterium (assembly GCA_035461245.1). Lineage (GTDB taxonomy): Bacteria > Gemmatimonadota > Gemmatimonadetes > Longimicrobiales > RSA9 > SH-MAG3. Next base: position 154,435 of record DATHVP010000143.1, read on the forward strand.
GCCGCCCTCGACGTCGAACATGCCGAACGTCGGCAGCCCCACCAGCGGCAGCGCACGCGTGAGGCCGACGCCGGTCACGCCGGGCACGCTCGCCACTTCCTCCAGCAGCCGGTCGTAGAAGACGACGCGTGCCTCACCGGTGTGCTTCGGCTCCGGCAGTGACAGGGTGACGGTGACGACGTCGTCCGAAACGAAACCGGTGTCCATGCTCAGCACGTTGCCCAGGCTGCGGATGAGCAGCCCCGCGCCCACCAGCAGCATGAGGGCGAGGGCGACCTCCGCGCCGACGAGCATGGACCAGCCCTGGCGCCGGCGGACGCTGTCGGTGCCGCGGCCGCTGTCGGCCAGCACTGCGCCCGGCGGGAGGCGGGTTGCGCTGAGGGCGGGCGCCGTGCCGAACAGCACGGCGGTGAGCACGGTCACGAACGTGGTGAAGCCGAGGACGAGTCCGCCGAAGGAGACCTGGTCGATGCGGGGGACGGCGTCCGGAGCCACCTGTAGCAGCGCCGTCACGAGGACGCGCGCCAGCAGCAGCCCGCCCACCGCGCCGATGGCGGCGAGCACCAGGCTCTCGGTGAGGAGCTGGCGGATGAGGCGTGCCCGGGACGCGCCCAGGGACACGCGCACGGCAAGCTCACGCCGACGTCGCGCGGCCCGGCCGATCATGGAACTCGCCAGGTTCGTGCACGCCACCAGCAGCACGAACGCGGACGCCGCCAGCAGGATGAGCAGCCCGCGCCGCGTGTCGGCCACCATGTGGGTGTGCAGCGGATGGAGTGCGACGGCGGCGCCGCTGATGCCCGGCTCCCGCTCCCTGATCTCAGCCATGACCGCCGACATCTCCGTACGCGCAACGTCCAGCGACAGGGCCGGCGCCAGCCGCGCCGTGACGAGGAAGTTGTGGGCCGTGCGCGAGCCCAGGCCCGAAGCGGGCGTGCGCTCGATGGCCGTCCACAGCTCCGCGCCGTGAGGGTACGAGAAGCTCGCCGGCATCACGCCGATGACCTGCGCCCGGTCGCCCATCAGCTCCAGCGACAGCCGCTGGAGGTCCGTCTCACCGCCCAGCTGCCGGCGCCAGAACGACTCGCCTACCACCACCGCCGCCGGCCCGCCCGGCACCTGCTCGTCAGCGGCGAAGACACGGCCCAGCAACGGCTGCGTGCCCAGCACCTCGAAGAACTCGCGGGACACCACGGCCACGACGGGACGCAGGGCCTCCGCCCCGCCCAGGACCGTCGTCTCGAACGACGGCGTGTGCGCCGCCAGCGTCGCACCCCGCACGCGCCCGCGCAGGTCCTCGAAGTTCGGCCAGCTCACGTTGTTCTCGCCGCCCGTCTCCGTCTGCTCCCGCACCACGACGATCCGGTCCGGGTCCGGATACGGCAGCGGCGCCAGCAGCACGCCGTGCACGAGGCCGAACGCGGCCGTCGTCGCACCGATGCCGAGTGACAGCGTCAGCACCGCCAGCAAGGCGAAGCCTGGCTCACGGGCCAGCCACCGCACGGCGAACCTCACGTCCTGCATGAACTCAGATCGCATTCGTCCCTCACGGGTAACGCGCCGGCGCGGAGCCGCGGCGCGATGTTTCGTCAGATCGGCAATTGTTGGACAGGCAATCCCCGCAGAGGGTTGACCGGCCGGTGGGCGGGCGGTATGCTGGGGCCATGATGAAGCGCACGCAGAACGCCCTGTTTACAAGCTTTACCGGCTTCCGCCCCCGTGGCGGAGGAGGGGCCTGCGCGCGCCAGCGGCTGGTGAGTACCGGCCGATAGATCAAGCTGACAGAGTGCGTTCCAGGGCCTTCTCCTTCGTGGAGGAGGCCCTTTTTTCATGTCAGGAGAATAGGAGCTGGCACATGCAGGCGAATGGCGTGACGGGTGCGACGGTGGCGCCCATGCAGCCGGAGGAACCGCTGGAACGGACGGATCCCGGGATGTCGGAACTGGCTCGGTGTCGCGCGGCCATTGATCGGCTGGACGAGATGCTGATCATGGTGCTGGCGGAGCGGTGCGCGGTGGCATCGGCGTCGGCGGGGCTGAAGCGGGCGGCGGGTCAGCCGATGGTGGATCCTGCGCGCGAGGCGGCGGTGGTGAGACGGGCGGCGGAACTGGCGCGGTCGGCGGGGCTGGAGCCGGAGGCCGTGCGACGTCTCTACTGGCACGTCGTCGCGCTCTGTCGTGGTTCGCAACTGGAGCCGGTCCGGTGATGCCGGCTCCACGGGTGGCGTTCCAGGGTGAGGCCGGGGCGTTCAGTGAGGCGGCGGCCCGGCGCGTGTTCGGCGGCGACGTCATCACGGTGCCATGCCCCACGTTCGCGGGCATCGCAGAGCAGGTCCTCGCCGGCGACGCCGGGTACGGCATGCTGCCGGTGGAGAACAGCATCGCCGGCGGTGTCGGCGGCGGGTACGACGTACTGTCCACCGGCCGACTGGCGGTGGTTGGCGAGGTGGTGGAGCCCATCGGGCTGTGTGTGCTGGGCGTGCCCGGCGCGGGGCTGGCGGAGGTGCGCCGTGTGCTGTCCCATCCCGTGGCGCTGGCCCAGTGCCAGCGGTTCCTGGACGGGCTGGTCGAAGCCGATGCCCTGGCCGTGCACGACACGGCCGGCGCCGCCCGCCTGGTGGCGGAACGCGGTGACCGGGCAACGGTGGCGGTGGCCGGCCGGTTCGCCGCCGAACTCTACGGACTGGCAGTGCTGGCGGAAGACGTGCAGGACCGGCCGGACAACCAGACGCGGTTCTTCGTCGTCGCCGCGCCGGGCACGCCGCCGCCGCCCGCGAGCGCCTTCGGCTCGCCGCGCACTGCCCTGCTCTTCTCCACGGCGCATCGGCCAGGCGCCCTCTCCGACGTGCTGGCGCCGCTGGCCGCAGCCGGAATCAACCTGAGCCGCATCGAGTCCCGCCCCGCGGACGCGCCGTGGCACTACAACTTCTTCCTGGAACTCGACGCCGACCTGGCCGATCCCGTGGTGGCGACGGCGGTGGAGCAGGCCTCCCGGGCGGCCCGCAGCCTCACGGTCCTGGGCAGCTTCCGCCGCATGGGCTGACGGCCGTTCCGGCCCCGGGCGGACGGCTGGCCCGGCTCCGGGCGGGCGGCGGGGGCGCGCACTGCAAAGTGCCATTCATTGTGCAATGCACTTTGCATGATGCCATACGACATCGGCGCCGATGCCGTCGGTGTCATCCGGCCAAGTGCATGCACCGGAACGAGTTGGATGCGAGGCCGTGAGGGGGCATGCATCTCGCCCCATGTGCCGGTCGTTACCGCCGCTCCCCGGCGAGACACATGGTGGAAGGCGTACCATGCAGAAGGCACTGATCCTCATAGTCGACCAGAGCAGCGCGACGCGGGCCATGTATGCAGACTACCTGCGGTACCATGGCTATGGCGTGGCGGAGGCCTCGACGAGCGCGGAAGGCATGCGTTTGTCCCATTCCCTGCGGCCGGACCTGGTGGTGACGGAGCTGCCGGCGGACCACGAGTGGGTGCAGGCCATCCGCGTGCTGGGCCGGGACGGCGCCGCCCGGGAGACGGCCATCATCGCGTGCTCCACGCAGATCGATCCCCGGTGGCCGTACGTGCCGGAGGGTGTGGACGTGGACCGGGCCCTGCCGAAGCCGACGTCGCCGCGCACGCTGCTGGATGAAGTCATGCGCCTCCTGGGGCATGACGCGCCCGAGCCTGTCATGGCATGAACGCGTAGCGGCGTGATGACGCGCCGCGGCAGCCGGCGGTCGCGCCCGTGACGATGCGTCGCGCGGCCGCCGGCTCCAGCCTGACGGAAGGGCCGGCACCACGCTGATCACTGGCGGTGATGCCGGCCCTTCAATTCACACCTGCAATCAGCGCGTCAGCGCGTCCAGCTCCGTCCGCAGCGCGTCCAGGTCGCGCCGCAGTTCCTCATAACGCTCGAACGCGTCGCCATGAGGGCGGTTGTCGGCGCGGCTGACGATGCCGTTCAGGTAGCTGATCTGCGGGATCAGCATCTGCTGCGGGTACGCCTGCCCGGGCACGTTCAGCGCCCGGCGTTCCAGAGCTGCCAGCCGGTCCAGCGCCTGCGCGTTGCCGGCCTGCTCGAGACGCTGCCGTGCGGCGCGGAGGTCGGCCTGGAGCCGCTGCCCATCCGCCTGGAGCTGGGCCACCCTGGTGGCCAGTTCGTACTGTGCCTGGAGGTCGCCGGCAGTGATGCCGTCCGCGGCGAGACGCGGGTCCACGGCCACCACCAGCGGCGCGGTGAGGGGCGCAGTGCCAGGCACGGTCAGGCGCACGGTGTAGCGGCCCGGCGGCACCGCCACACCGGCGGCGGGCGCCTCCGCACCGGTGCGCATGTCCCAGGCGAAGCGGTGCAGCCCCGCGGTGGCGGGCAGGCGCGCGGCGCCGCCCCCGCCGCCGAAGCGACCGCCGGACACGCCGCTGCCGGGCATCATGCCGCCCTGGCCGCCGCCGCCCTGGCCGCCCTGGGCCGAGCCATCGCTGGAATAGCTGCGGATCACGGCGCCGCTGGCGTCCGTAATCTCCAGCGTCACCGGTCCGCGGGCGTCGGCGCCGAGCCAGTAATCAATGGTGGCCTCGTTGCCGCGCATGCGGTACGCCTCCCGGGGCGTGAACAACTGTGCCGCGCGGCCGGCGGTCTGAGCGTCCATGCCGTGCAGCGGCGTCAGGTTGTCCAGGATCCAGAAGCCCCGGCCCTGTGTGGCGATGACGAGGTCATTGCGATAGACCTTGAAGTCGCTGATGACGGTGGCGGGCAGGTTCTGCTGGAAGCCCTGCCAGGAGGCGCCATTGTCGAAGGACACGAACATGCCGTACTCGGTGCCGGCGTAGAGCAGCCCCGCCCGCGCCGGGTCCTCGCGGATCACGCGCGTGGGGTGGTCCTGCGGGAACCCGCTGTTCGGACCGGTGATGTGAGTCCAGGTGCGGCCGTAGTCGTCCGTGCGGTAGATGTACGGCTGCCAGTCGTCGAACATGTAGCGGTGCACGGCGACGTAGGCACCGCCTGCACGGTGCGGCGATGGCTCCACCGTCTGCACCCGGCCACCCGGCGGCAGGCCGGCGGGCGTCACGTCGGACCAGGACCCTCCAGCATTGCGGGTGACGTGGATGGGGCCGTCATTGGCGCCGGCCCAGATGACGCCCCGCTCCAGCGGCGACTCCGCCACCGCGTACAGCGTCGCATAGAACTCCTCGCCGGTGATGTCCCGGGTGATGGGCGCACCGGAGAAAACGTGGCCCACGGGGTCATTCGCGGTGAGGTCCGGCGAGATGGTCTCCCACGTGCGGCCGCCGTCCGTGGTTCGATGCACGTACTGCGACGCGTGGTAGACCACGTTCGGGTCGTGGGGTGAGACGACGATTGGGACCACCCGCTGGAACCGGTACTTCAGGTCCTTCGGGTTGTGGCCGTACATGTTCGACGCGCCCACACTGTACTCCGTGGACTGGCCGGTGAGTTCGCTGTAGCGGTAGAACCGGCCCTTGCAGTTGCTGAAGAAGACCATGGCGTTGGTGCCCGGCTGCGGCACCGCAGGGCCCGTCTCGCAGCCGCCCACGTTGATGCGCCAGAACTCGTGCGCTTCCGGCCGCGCGCCCTGCCCCGTGCTGGGCACGCCGATGGTGGTGTTGTCCTGCTGGCCGGCGTAGACCCAGTACGGCCAGCGGTCGTCCAGGTCCACCTGGTACATCTCCGCCGTGGGCTGGTTGTTCTGCGAGGACCACGTCGCGCCGCCGTCCTTCGTGACGTTCACGCCGCCGTCATTGGACTGGATGAAGATGTCCGGGTTGTCCGGGTTGATCCACATGCCGTGGTTGTCCACGTGGGGCGTCGGCCGGCGCTCGAAGGTGCGGCCGCCGTCCGTGGACTTGAAGAACTGCTCGTTGTTGACCCAGACCACGTCCGGGTCCTTCGGGTCGGCGTCGATATAGATGTAGTAGAACGGGCGGTTGATGAGTCCGGCCTGGTTGCTGGTCCGCGTCCAGGTGGCGCCGGCGTCGTCGCTCCGATACACACCGCCATGGACGCCGCCCGGCATGGCAAGCGTGCCGTCACCGGCCTCGAGCAGCGCGTAGACCCGCCGGGGGTTCGCCGGCGAGACGCTGATGCTGATCTTGCCCGTGTAGTCGGACGGCAGGCCGTTGGTGAGCTTCGTCCACGTGTCGCCGCCGTCCGTGGACTTGTAGATGCCGCCCTCCCGGGCGCCGCTGATGATGGTCCACGGCTTCCGCTCGGCCCGCCACATGCCCGCATACAACTCGTCCGGGTTCGCAGGGTTCATGGCAATGTCCGACGCGCCCGTGCTGTCGGACACGAACAGGACCCGGTCCCAGTTGCGACCGCCGTCGCGGGTGCGGAAGATGCCCCGCTCCGGATTGCGCCCGAACGGGTTGCCCACGGCCGCGACATAGGCGATGTCCGCGTTCGTCGGGTGGACCACCATGTCCGCAATGACCCCGACCCTCTCCAGGCCGGCATACTGCCAGGTCCGCCCGCCGTCCACGGACTTGAAGACGCCCTTGCCGATGGACACATTGCTCCGGATTGCAGCCGAGCCGGTGCCCACGTAGATCACGTCTGCGTTCGACGGCGCCACCTTGATGGCACCGATGGAGCCCACCGGGATCTGGCCGTCCGTGATGGGCGTCCAGGTCTCGCCGGCGTCATCGGTGCGGAAGACACCGCCGCCGGTGCCGCCGAAGTAGAACGTGTTCGGCTGCGCACGGTGACCGGCCACCGCTGTCACCCGCCCGCCGCGCGTGGGGCCGACATAGCGGTAGTCTAGTCCTTCCAGGACTGACGGATCCACACGGACCGCGGTCGACGGGGAGGCGGCCGGGCCCGCACTTTGCGGCGGCGCCGGCTGCGCCGGTTGCGCCTGTTGCGCGCGCAAGGGCAGCGCAGAGGCGAGGACGGTGAGGCCCAGTACCAGGGCCGGCAGACGGTTGGCAGAGATCCGGTTCATTGCGGCATCGTGATGGTAGGTCGCTGCATTGGCCCCGACGCGGGCGTGGAGTAGCGTCAAGTTGCATGCAATGCACCCTGCCACGCAAGATCACCGGCGCCCGGTGCCAGGACATCGAGGAGTGATGGTGCCCGAGAACATCCAGGAATCCGACCGGCTGTACCGGCTGCTGGTGGACAGCGTCCGGGACTACGCCATCTTCGCGCTGGACCCGACGGGTCACATCCTCACGTGGAACCCCGGCGCACAGCGGTTCAAGGGCTACACGGCGGAAGAAGCCATCGGCCGGCATTTCTCCATCTTCTATCCGGCAGAGTCCATCACGGCAGGCAAGCCGGACCTGGAGCTTGTGGTGGCTGCGGACGTGGGCCGGTTCGAGGATGAAGGCTGGCGGTTGCGCAAGGACGGCACTCGATTCTGGGCCAACGTTGTCATCACGGCACTGCGGGACGAGGCGGGCCAGCTCATCGGCTACGCGAAGGTGACCCGGGACCTGACCGAACGGGTGCTGGCGGAGCGCCGGGCGGTAGCGGACGCCCGGCAACTTGCAGAGGTGGAGGCCGCGAACCAGGCCAAGAGCGAGTTCCTGCGCACGCTCTCCCATGAACTGCGCACCCCGCTGAACGCCATTGGCGGGTACACGGAACTGCTGTTGCTGGGGGTACACGGGTCGCTGACGGCCACGCAACGGCAGGACCTGGAGCGCGTGCGGCGCAGCCAGCAGCACCTGCTGCGCCTCATCGACGAGCTGCTGGACTTCAGCCGGGTGGAAGCAGGCACCATCGAGTTCATCCTGGAGCGAGTTCCGCTGGAGCAGGTGGCACAGGACGCCATGGCCATAATCGAGTCGCAGGCCACGGTGGCCGCGGTATCGCTCGAACTGCAGGCGGACGAGGGCAGCGTGATCGCGCTGGCGGACGCAGCCCGGGTGCGGCAGATCCTGCTGAACCTGCTGACCAACGCCATCCGCTACACGGCACCGGGTCACGTCACGGTGCAGGTCGCCGGCGGCGCGGTCGCGGAAGTGCACGTGGCGGATACCGGCCCGGGAATCCCGCCTGACGTCATGGATTCCATCTTCGAGCCCTTCGTGCAGCTGGGCCGCACGTACAGCACGTCCCACCAGGGCACCGGGCTCGGCCTGGCCATCAGCCGCCGCCTGGCCCGAGGCATGAACGGCGACCTGACCGTCGCCAGTCAGCCCGGCGCCGGCACCACCTTTACCCTGACCCTGCCCCTCGCCCCTTAGCGCCCTGACGGCGGGCCCCTAGCACCCCGAAGGAGGTGCGGCCTTGGCACCCCCGAAGGGAGGTGCGGCCTCCCTCACCGCGGCAGCTCCCGGTTGTACCACCATAACGCCCGGTTCAGCGCGTCATTCGCCCGGTTCATGAGCACGCCGCCATAGAATGACAACCCGACACCAGCGCCCGTGAACGCCAGCTTCTGCATGGTTCCCTGCAACAGGATGGGCGCGCCAATGGCGATGACCGTGCCGGCCATGTTCAGGATGTAACCGCGGTCATACTGCACGTCATAGATGCGGGCGAGAGCAGCGGCGGTATCAGAGAGGGCGACGAACGGCGCCACCTCCGGCTCCAGCAGCCCCAGCTTGATGACCTCCTCGCCTTCGACGCCGCGCACCAGCATGAGCGGCGTGGTCAGCGTTGGCGGCTGGATGCGCAACGCGCAGGTGTCATAGGTGCACGTGGCCTGTCCGGACGCCGGCCGTGGCGCGACCGCCAGCGTCGCCAGCAGCGTTGCGACGGGGAGTAGTCGTACGAATGTGCGGGTCATGGCGTAGCTGCCGGCGCTGCGGTGTGAGTGATGAACCGGATGGAAGGTGGCGGGACGGGCACCCCGGCGACAAGTGGGCGACATCGCCATCCTCGTGCTGCCGTCCCGAGGCGGGCGCTCTTCGTCCCCCACCCGGCCGTCGCTGTCATGCTCACCCGCCTGCTGCATCGAGCTGTCGGGCGAGGCGACGGGCGAGGGCGAGGATGGTCAGGACGGTGGGCCTGCCCAGTGCTTCGGGGAAGACGCTGGCATCGCAGACGTACAGCCCGTCCAGCCGGGTCTTCAGGTCGGCATCAACGACATCGCCGATGCGGGCCGTGGCGGACGGGTGTGTCCCGCGCATGGGAGTGCGGATGAGCGTGTCCGCGCCGCAGCCGGCGGCGATGAGGATGCGGTGCGCCACCTGCTCTGCGCGGTCCAGCCGGTCGGCGTCGTCAGGCGTCAGCCCCTTCGAGATGCCGCCGCGGTCGTCAATGCCGCCGCTGATCTCGTCCCGGAGCTTGATCATGACGCCCAGTGTGCGCCCCCAGCGCGGCCACGTCAGCGGCCACGCCGGTCCCTTGGCGGCCATGATGATGGGGTACATGAGCCAGGGATCCACGAGGGTGGAGTACATGACATCGAGCTCCTCGTCCTCGCAGCTCCAGGTCATGGGCGGGTCCTCTCCCATGCCGGGTCCGTCGCCGGAGCCGTAGATCATGACCGTCGTGTCCATGGCCAGCCCGCGGCCGGCCTCGATACCGGCGGTGCGCAGCAGTTCCGGCGTGCCCAGCCCGCCGGCGGCCAGAATGACCCGGGGCGCGCGTACCTCGAAGGGCGACCGTCCGCGCCGGCCGGTGACCCCGCGGACGGCGCCGCCCTCCGTGAGCACGGTACGGACGCGAGCGGACGTCCACAGCGTGGCGCCGGCGGCCACGGCGTCGTCAACGAACTCGGCGGCCGTCCATTTGGCGCCGCAGCGGCAGCCGAGCAGGCAGCGGGCGCCGCAGTCGAACGGGTTGGCGCGGGCGGGCAGCATGAACTTGTCCTGCGGCTGCCAGTCCATGTCCAACCCAATCGCGGCCTCGGCCAGGCGGGTTGATGCGGCGCCACGCAGTTCCGGCGGCAGTGGCGCCACCTGGAGTTCGTCTGCGAGCGCGGCGGCGTCGGCTTCCACGTCCACGCCGTGGCGAGTGCGCAGCCACGGCGGCGGCGGCGCGGAGCAGCCGGCGTACATGGTCGTTGCCCCGCCCACCATCAGCGGCCGGACGATGTTCAGCCCTTCCTTCGTGAACAGCAGCGCCCGCCGGTCGGCGTAGAGCAGTGCGCCAGCGTAGGTGCCATACACGGCGTGGCCGCGCCAGTCCCGCCCCCGCTCTAGGATCAGTACCCGCTGCCCTGCCCGCGCGAGTTCCCGTGCGACGGTGGCACCGCCGGGTCCACTGCCGACGATGACGACGTCGAAGTCCTTACGTTCACCCATGGGTCGCCCCCTTCTCGTTCCGGGCCAGCAACGGAAAGATGAGTGCAGCCAGCCCTACGGGCACGTAGAACGTGAACAGCCGCCATGCGGCGGTGGCAATGCCGATGACGCCGGCGGGCAGCAGCGTCGCGTATACTGCGGTGAAGGCGACTTCCGCGCCGCCAGTGGCGCCAGGCGTCGGCACGAACGTCATGATGGTGAAGACGATCCACTGCAGCAGCCAGAACAGCACGGGGTCGAAGGGCACGCCCAGGAACAGGGCCAGTGCCATGACGACGGAGTACCGGCCGATCCAGTGGGCGGCGGTGAGGAGCAGCGTCAGCGCGAACCGCGCCTTGCCCCGGCGCAGGATCAGCGCGAGGACGGCGCGGGCGTCCGACCACGCCGCCCGCAGCCGCCTGCGCGTGCGACCCCACCAGCGTACGCCGCCCCGCTGGACGCGTGCCCCGGCATGGCCCAGCAGCGTGGACCGCAGCAGCAGCCACGCCAGTAGGGCCAGGCCCGTGCCGACGCCCACCACCACCAGCGCATTGCTGCTGAGCAGCCGTGTGCTCGTGGCGATGGCCGGCAGTTCCCACGGTCGCGCGATGATCATGGCCAGCGGCAGCGCGAAGACGAAGAAGAAGACGGCGTCCTCCACCTTTGGCAGCAGCGCCACCGTCGCCGCCTCGCCGGGCCGTACACCGTGCCGTACCAGCATCCCCCAGCGGAACGCCTCGCCGCCAATGGCCGTGGGTGATACGGCGGCGCCCAGGTCCACGACCAGCGTCATGCGCAGCAGCTCGCGGAACGGCAGCCGATGCCCGAGGAACCGCGTCCATACCATCAGCCGCAGTGAGCCGGTGAGCCACGGTGTCAGTGTCAGCGCCAGCGCCACGAGCAGGTAGACCCGGGGCAGTTCGCCCAGCGAGGCGAGGAGTGCGCGGTCCGTGGCGAGGAGTGTGTAGCCGAGGTTGGCCAGCACGCCCAGCGGCAGGAGCAGCAGCGCGATATTGAACGCCCGGCGGGCAGCCCTGCCCCGGGGCCGCGTGAGTGGTGAATCGGGCGCTGGCCCTGGGGGTGGCTCGCCCGCAGGTGTCGGCTCGACCGGCGGCGGCTCGGTCATGGGTGCGGGCGCTGGTGCAGGGTCGGCGGCCGTCGCTGCGTCATGAGCCGCGGGCATCCAGCGCCTCGCGGTAGAGCGTGAGCAGCCGCTGGAAGGTCCGGTCCCACGAGAACTCCTGCCCCACCCTGCGCCGGGCTCGCGCGCCCATGGCAGGCCAGCAGGCGGGGTCGGTGTCCATGATGCGTGCCGCCATGTCAGCGGGCGAGTCAGGCGTCACGAGGAAGCCGTCGTCGCCATCCGCGACACGGTCCACCATGGCGCCGGCGCGCACGCCCACCACGGGCAGCCCGCACGCCTGCGCCTCGACGACGGACAGGCCGAACGTCTCGTGGGGCATGCCCGACACATAGACGTCGGCGGAGGCAAGGAGCGTGGCCAGTTCCAGCCGGTCCTGCACGAAGTCGAGGACGCGGACGTTGCCGATCTCAGCGCCGCGTTCCTCGAGGCGCGGCCGCATGGGCCCGTCGCCGGCCATGACGAGGACGGCGTTGCGCAGGGCGTCATGCGTGGCGGAGGCGCGCACCTGGGCGAACGCCTCGAGGACGATGTCCGGCCGCTTCTCGCCGTCCAGCCGGCCGGCGTAGACGAACATGAGGGCATCGCCAGTGACGCCGTGGGTGGACCGCAACGCCGGCGACCGGCGGGACGGGTGGAACGTGTCCAGGTCCACGCCCAGCGGCACGCATTCGGCATGCTCGACACCCAGGTCCACCAGACGCTGGCGGATCACCGGCGAGATGCCGACAACCACGTCGCACCGGCGGTACAGACGTCGCACGTAGCTCTCCGTGACAGCACGCGCCGCGCCGGCGAGGCGGCGGCCGACCCGCGGGCGCAGCGGCGTCTCCACGTACGCCACGGGCAGGTCCGTCATGTACACGCCGCTGACGATGCCGCCGTGGCGGCGCCGGTGCAGCATGGCCGTCCACGGCAGGTTGTAGGCGCAATGCGCCTCGATGACGTCAGGCTTCTCCGCCTCCAGGATGCGGAGCACGGCACGGGACCGGAGCAGGAGGCGGTACACGCTGGAGCCGGGCACGAAGGGCGAGCGGATGGTATACGTCGTCAGGTTGCCGTCACGTGTGACCGTGTCCTCGGCGCCGGGCACGATGAGGACGTGCTCGGCACCGGGCATGGCGCGGAACCGGTCCCGCTCGGCGTGGATCATGGTGCGCACACCGCCGCCGGTATCGGCGTACGACTGCGTCAGGGCACAGAGCTTCACGCCGACCGGCGCACCGTTGCTGCGGCCGCCCGCGTGACCCGCTGGTAGTCGGTGATGAGGACGTCATTGACGGCGTCCCAGGTGCGGGCGGCGGCCCGTTTCCGGGCGGCCAGGCCCATCGCCGCGCGCAGGGCCGGGTCCCGGAGCAGCCGCTCCACCTGGTCGGCCAGGCTGGCGCCGTCATTGGCCCGGGCGACCAGGCCGCTGCGGCCGGGCTCGATGACGCCTGGCGGGCCGCCCCGGTCCACCACCACGGCCGGCACGCCCGAGGCCATGGCCTCCTGCACGACATTGGCGAACGTCTCGGTGGTGGACGGGAAGACGAAGACGTCGCCCGAGGCGTACCACCGGGCCAGCGCCTGGCCGCGCTGGTGACCGGCAAAATGGGCGTCGGGCAGCTTCTGCTCCAGTTCCCGGCGCATGGGGCCGGTGCCCACCAGCGCCAGCCGGTAGCGCAGCCCCCGGCGCCGCAGTTCCGCATCCATGTCCACCAGGTCCGTCATGTCCTTTTCCTTCACCAGCCGGCTCACCATGAGCACCATGGGTGAATCCTCGTCGGCGCCCACCTGCGCGCGCAACTCGTCGTCCCGGTGTTCCGGGGAGAAGAGCGAGGCGTCCACGCCCCGGGACCACAGCCGCACCCCTTCCAGGCCATGCGCCCTCAGCTCGTCCACGATGCTGCTGGATGGCGCATACGTCGCATCACAGCGGCCGTAGAACCAGCGGATCATGCGCCAGCCCAGCGGCTCCAGGCCGCGCAGCCGGTAGTACGGGAAGTAGGAGACGAAGTGGGTGTGGAAGGTGGCCACCACCGGGATGTCCCGGCTGCGGGCGTAATTCTGGGCCCAGACGGCCATGGGCGTGGGGCTGGCCACGTGGATGAGGTCCGGCTCGAAGTCGTCCAGTTCCGCCACCAGCCGGCGGCCGCCGGGGATGCTGACCTTGTAGTCCCGGTAGAGAGGGAACCGGAAGGATCGGACCTTGTGCACGCGGCCGGCCCAGCGCACGTCACCCGGCGGCTTGAACGGCGCGTACACCCGGAACTCGATGCCCGCGTCCTCCAGGGACAGGAAGAGGTGGTTCAGCGTGTGGGACACGCCGTCCACCAGTGGTAGCAGGCTTTCCGTGAAGTAGACGACCTTCATGATGCCGCCGTCGTCACTTGACGTCTGGGGTCCACGCCGTCATTCCTTGATTCCGTACTGCAATCCACATCGGTCATGAGGTGATGGCCCATGCCCCTCTATGAGTACAACTGCCGCGCGTGTTCCGCACGCTTCGAGCTGCTGCGGCCGGCGTCCGAACGACTGACTGCGCCGGCGTGCCCCGCCTGCGGCGAGGCCCTGACCAGCCTGGTGCTGTCGGTGCCGGCCCACGTGCGCGCCGCAAGTGCCGGACCGGCGCAGGCCTGCGCCACGGAGCCCGGCAGCTGCTGCGGTGGCGTCTGCCTGAACTGAGGGACGACCCGCTGGTCCGGTTGCGGGCCATCCACAAGGCGTACGACGACGGCACCACCCGCCAGGAAGTCCTGGCCGGCGTCGACCTGGACGTACGGTCCGGTGAGCTGGTGGCGCTCCTCGGCCCCAGCGGCTCCGGCAAGTCCACACTCCTGAACATCATTGCCGGGCTGGACCCGCCGGACTCCGGTTCCGTGGAACTGGCGGGCCAGTCCGTCACATCGCTGGACGAACGCTCGCGCACGCTGTTGCGGCGTCGTGACATCGGCTTCGTCTTCCAGTTCTTCAACCTGGTCCCCACCCTCACGGTGGCGGAGAACGTGGCGCTGCCGCTGGAACTGACGGGTTCCGCCCGTGCCGCCGGCCGTGCAGCAGCAGCTTCTCTGCTGCACCGTGTTGGTATCGCCGGACGGGACGATTCGTTCCCCGATGAACTGTCCGGCGGCGAACAGCAGCGCGTCGCCATCGCCCGTGCGCTGGCCCACCGCCCGCGCCTGGTGCTGGCCGACGAGCCCACCGGCAACCTGGACCATGCTACCGGCCAGCGGGTGCTGGACCTGCTCACCGGTCTGGTCAGGGAGTTCGACACCGCCATGCTCATCGCCACCCACAGCACGGAGGTGGTGGCACGGGCGGACCGGGTGCTGACGCTGCGGGACGGCGTGCTGGTGGACACCGCGGCATGAGCCGGCTGCTGCTGCTGTCCGGGATCCGCTACCACCTGCGGCACCCGCTGCAACTGGCGCTGGCCGTGCTGGGAGTGCTGCTGGGCGTGGCCGTGGTGGTGGCGGTGGACGTGGCGGCGGGCAGCGCGCGCCGGGCGTTCCTGCTGTCCGCCGAGGCCGTCTCCGGCCGGGCCACCCATGTGATCCGGGGCGGCCCGGCGGGCGTGCCGGGGGACGTGTACGTGCGGCTGCGCGTGGACCTGGGACTCGACAGTGTGGCGCCGGTGGTAGACCGCTACGTCCGGGTGGAGACGGCGGGTGGGGCGTCCCGCGTGCTCCGGCTGCTGGGCGTGGACCCCTTCGCCGAACGAGCGTTCCGCAGCTATGTGGCGCCCGGCCCCGGCCAGCTCGATTTCAGCGCCCTGCTGGCCCGGGCTTCACTTATGCCTGGCGCCGCCACGGCAGGCGAACTCGGGCTGGAGCCAGGCGACAGCGTACGCGCCACCACCGGCACGCGCACGGTGACGGCGCTCATCGGCGGGGTGCTGGAGCCGACGGACGCGCTGGCCCGGCGGGCGCTGGCGGACCTGGTCATCGCCGACATTGCCACGGCGCAGGAGGTGACCGGCTTCAGGGCGCTGGACCGCATTGAGCTGCGGGTCTCGGACGATGCCGACGGCGCCGCAGTGCTGGATGCGGTGCGCGGCGCGTTGCCGGCGGGGCTGGAACTGCTGGAGACAGAGGCGCTCACGGGCGCGACGGTGCGCATGACCCGGGCGTTCGAGACGAACCTGACGGCCCTGGCGCTGGTGGCGCTGGTCTTCGGCATGTTCCTCATCTACAACAGCGTCACGTTCTCCCTCGTGCGCCGCCGTCCGCTCATCGGGCTGCTCCGGGCGCAGGGCGTCACCGCCGGCGGGGTGACCGGCCTGGTGCTGCTGGAGGCGCTGCTCATCGGCGTGGTGGCAACGGCGCTGGGGATGGCCGCCGGCGTGCTGCTGGGCTCGCAGCTGGTGGCCCTGGTGGCCCGCACGGTGAACGACCTCTACTTCACAGTGGCCGTGTCATCGGTGCACGTGAGTGGCGTCACTGTGGTGAAGGGTGCTGCCCTCGGCGTGGGCGCGACCGTGGCGGCGGCGTTCCTGCCCGCCCGGGCCGCGGCGTATGCTGCGCCGCGGCAGTCCCTGGCCCGATCCACACTGGAACGCGGCACGCGCCGGCAGGCCCGGTGGCTGACCGTCGCCGGCGCGGCGGTCCTGGCGGTTGCCGTGCTGATGCTGGCGGTACCGTCGCGCAGCATCGTGCTGGGCTTTGCCGCCCTGTTCGTGCTCATCCTGGCGGCCGCCCTGCTGACGCCGGCACTGACCCTGGCCCTGTCCGCGGCGTTGCGGCCGGCGGTGGCGGCGGCTGGCCCCGTGGGCCGCCTTGCGGCGCGGTCGGTCCCCGCGTCGCTGAGCAGGACGGCGCCGGCCATCGCCGCCCTCAGCGTTGCCCTGGCCGTGGGCATTGCCGTGACCATCATGGTGGGCAGCTTCCGGGCGGGCGTGGAGACGTGGCTGGACCGGTCGCTGCAGGCGGACCTCTACATCTCGGCGCCGGACTTCGGCGCGGACCGCACGGACGGCGTACTGGATCCGGCGTTCCTGGAGGATGTCGCCACCGTCCACGGCGTGGCGGGCATTACGCGGTACCGCCATGCGAACCTGCTGGCAGGCGACGACATCGTCCGCGTCATCGGCGTGGACCTCGACCTGCGCCATTACGACGCATTCGAACTGCTGGACGGCACGGCTGCGGCCGTGTGGCGGGACTTCGCCGCCGGCGGGGTGCTGGCGTCGGAATCGTTCGCATGGCGCCGCGGGCTCGAGACCGGCGAGAGCGTGCGCCTGGCCACGGGCGTGGGGCCGCGGGAACTCACCGTGGCCGGGGTATTCCGTGACTACGCCAGCGAGCAGGGCGTGCTCTTCATTGACGGCGCCAGCTACCGCCGACTGTGGCCCGGCGACGATGCGGTAACGAACATCGCCGTCTGGCTGGCTGACGGCCATGACGCTGACGTCGTCCTGGCCCGCGTGCGAGCACTGCCGTCCGCCGGCGGTATCAGCGCCCGCTCCAACCGCGGGTTGCGGGAGGCAACAATCGTCGTGTTCGACCGCACGTTCGTCATCACCGGGGTGCTTCGCCTGCTGGCCCTCATCGTCGCGTTTGTCGGCGTGACCGGCGCGCTCATGGCGCTGCACCTGGAACGGCAGCGGGAGGTGGCGGTGCTGCGGGCGACCGGTTTGACGCCTCGCCAGGTCTGGGGGCTGGTGGGCGCGCAGTCGGGCCTGCTGGGCTTCATCGCCGCCATCCTCGCCGCACCGCTTGGGCTGGCCATGGCCTGGGCCATGGTCCACGTCATCAACCGCCGCTCCTTCGGCTGGAGCTTCGACCTGGTGGCGGGCAGCACGCCCTTCCTGGAGGCCGCGCTGGTGGGCGTGGCCGCGGCGCTGCTGGCGGGCGTCTGGCCGGCGTGGCGCATGGCGTCGGGCAACATCGGCGCCGGGCTGCGGGAGGAGTAGCATGGGTGACCTGCGGTCAACGCGGAAGCCGCTGGCCATGGCGCAGCTGACCATGGCACTGGCGGTGACACTGGCGGCTGCGTGCGACCGCGCGGAAGCGCCGGCGCCGGCGCCGGCACTGGACGTGGGCGAGCTGCTGGGCGGCGCAGACACGCTGCACGCCCGGGCGGTGGACGTGCCTGCGTTCACCTTCCCCGCCGACCACGGGCCGCACCCGGAGTTCCGCACCGAATGGTGGTACTGGACGGGCAACCTCACTGCGGACGACGGCCGTGAGTTCGGCTACCAGCTCACGTTCTTCCGCAGTGCACTGGTGGACAGTGCGACGTACGCCGCCGCGGTGGACACGGCCGCCAGCGCGTGGCGCTCCCGGCACGCGTGGATGGCGCACTTCGCCGTGAGCGACATCGGCGCCCGATCCTTCCACCACGCCGAACGCTTCGCCCGGGACGCCGTCGGCCTGGCCGGTGCGCAGGCGGACCCGTTCCGCGTGTGGCTGGGTCCGTGGCAGGCCACCGGCCGTGACACCGGCGGCGCGGACGCCGGTGCCGACGGCGGTGGCGACGCCGGCAGGTTTCCCGTGCGGCTGGAGGCCGCCGATGGCGACGTCGCCATGGACCTGGTACTCGCGTACGGCAAGCCCATGGTGCTGCAGGGCGACCGGGGACTGAGCCGGAAAGGGCCGGAGCCGGGCAACGCGTCGTACTACTACTCGTTCACCCGCATGCCCACAACGGGCACCATCCGCATCGGGGACCGCAGCTACGGTGTCACGGGCCTGAGCTGGCTGGACCGGGAGTGGAGTACCAGCGCGCTGAGCGCCGACCTGGCGGGCTGGGACTGGATGGCCCTGCAGCTCGACGACGGCACCGAACTCATGCTGTACCGGCTGCGGCGTCACGACGGCACGGCCGGCGAGTTCAGCGCCGGCAGCTTCGTGGACGCGGACGGCGCGTCGGTGACCCTCGCCGCCGGCGACTTTGCCATGACACCGATGGACACGTGGCGCAGTCCGCTGGACGGTACTGCCTATCCAGTGACGTGGCAGGTGGCGATTCCGCGCCTGGCGGCGGAACTGACGGTCTCCGCCGCGTACGGCGCCCAGGAGATGGACACGGCGGTCCGCTACTGGGAAGGCGCCGTGCGCATCATCGGCACCCGTGCCGGCGCACCGGTCACGGGTCGCGGCTACCTGGAAATGACGGGGTACTGACGGCGCAACGTGGTGGCGTCCTCCGCCTCCATCAGGTCCTCGACGGCCTGGGCGTTGCTGGCGAAGCGCGCCACTTCCGCCCACTGCGTCAGGTGCTGGTCCGGCATGTCGGGGTTGCTGAGGATGACGAAGACCAGCCGCGCCGGCTCGTCGGTATGGGGGAACTCGATGCCCTCGGGACTGGTGCTCATCAGGATGCGCGGCCGGTCCAGCCCGCGGAGCCGGGCGTGGGCTACAACGATGCCGGGCCGGATCTGGGCGGCGTACGTGTTGACGCTGTCTACGAGGGCGTCCACGATGGCGTCGTGGGATGCGACGTCGTCGGGCATGCCGGCCACCACCAGTTCACGCAGCGCGTCCTCGTACGGCTTGCGTCCCATCCCCAGCAGGATGTTGCGGGGGTCCAGCGCGGCGGGCAGCAGCAGCCCCTCCCGGCGCGCGGGCTGGGGCGCGATCTCCGACGGGTAGAAGATCAGGAAGCTCTCGGGCACCAGGCCGGCCAGGCGCGCCGGCAGTCGCTCCAGCGATGGCGACCACGAGACGGCGCCCCTGCGCGCACTCAGCACCACCACCAGGTCATCCTGCTGGACGTGCGGCCGGAGCCGGGTGAACAGCTCCGTCCAGGAGGGCACCTCCTCCAGCTCCGCCGGCGCCGTGGGCTTCACGCGCTTCAGCGCGGCCTCGTACCCATCGACGGCCTCGCCCACCACATAGCCCTCCATCCGCGCGCCCAGCCGGTTGGCCAGCAGCTTCAGGGTGCGAACGGACTGGAGGAATCCGGGTACGCGATCGCTGGCCTCCGGGAGGAGCAGGATGATGCGCTTCGTCGTGTTCAGTGGGTGCCCCAGCTTGGCCACCAGCACCTGCTGCCGCGTCTGCTCCAGCACCTGGTCCAGCACGGTGCCGAAGATGCCGCGACGGCGCGACCGCTGCCCGTCCCAGCCCACGATGAGCAGCGAGGCCCGGGTCTCCGCAACGCCGCGGGCAATGCCGTCGGCGAAGTTGTAGTCCACCCGCGTCAGCGGGATGGCCTGCACTCCGGCGCCGGCGGCATAGGCGATGACGTGGCTCAGCATCTTCTCCGCCGCCGCCACGTGTTCGGCCGCGGTGTCGTCCTCGGTGGGCACGACGGTAATGGGCAGCAGCGGCTCCGGCGAGCCCGGCTCGCGGATGGCCAGGGCCAGGTCCATGAGGTCCTCCGCCGTGGCCGGGTTCGACACCGGGATCAGGATGCGCTGGGGCGCCTCCAGTGGATCGTACGGCTTCTGCTCCTCCTGCAGCGCCACCTGCCGGCCGTACTTCTCCACCAGCCACGGCCCGGCGATGCACGTGATGATGATCATCATGATGCTGCCGTTCAGGATGGCGTCGTCCAGCAGGCCGATCTGCATGCCGATGAGCACCACGGCCAGCGTGGCCGCCGCCTGCGGCACGGTCAGCCCCACCATGGTCCAGCCCTCGGCCGCCGAGTAGCGGAAGAACTTCTGCGCCGCCTTCGCCGAGATGGCCTTGAACACGAGGACGGTGCCCGTCATGGACAGCATCACAACCCACGCGCGTACGTCCGCCGCGAACACGCGGATGTCCGCCAGCATGCCCACGGACAGCAGGAAGAACGGGATGAAGAACGCTTCGCCCACGAACTGCACACGGCTGGTGAGCAGCCCGTTCTCCGGCAGCAGCCGGTTCATGGCCAGGCCAACCATGAACGCGCCGACAATGGTCTCGACGCCGGCGACGCGGGCCATGTACGCGCCGCCGAACAGCACGGTCAGCACGAAGATGTACTCGGCCACGGCGCCGGTCCGCTCATGGCGGAAGAACCAGGTGGCGACGCGGGGCAGCACCATCCATATGACCGCGACGTACAGTGCCAGGAAGAAGACCATCCGCATCCAGAAGGCGGCGTCCAGCGCGCCGCGGGTGGAGGCGGAAACGATGGCCAGCACCAGCAGCGCCGACGTGTCGGTGATGATGGAGGCGCCTACGGTGGTGGTGACGGCGCGGTTCTTCGCGATGCCGTAGCGGATGGCAATGGGATACGCGATGAGCGTGTGGGAGCCGAACATGCTGCCGAGGAGCAACGCGCCGGGCAGGCTGAGCCCCAGACCGAGCCCGACGAACGTGCCCACCGTCTGCGGCAGCAGGAACGACACGGCGCCGAAGGCGAGGCTCAGGTTGCGGTAGCGCCGGAACCCGTGCAGGTCGACTGCGATACCCGCCATGAAGATGAGGTAGAGCAGGCCGACGGCGCCCAGCAGCACGATGGTCTGGTCCCTGGCCAGCAGGTTCAGGCCGTTGGGACCGACCACCGCGCCGGCGATGATGACACCGATGACGCCCGGCAGCCGTATCCGCTCCATGAGCGGCGGGGCCACGAGGAACAACCCCATGGCGACGGCGACGATGAGGACGGGATCGGTGATGGGCAGGTCGAGGTTCAGCATGGCTGCCATGGTATCACGCCGGCATGGATTCGCGCTATCCTTGACGCATTGTATTCTACCGTCATGACTGAAACGTTACCCGTCGATTCGGCAGTGCCCGCGCTGCTGTCCGCCCTGGACCGCGGCAGCGCCGTGCTGACGGCGCCGCCGGGCTCAGGCAAGACGACGCGCGTGCCGCTGGCGCTGCTGGCGGCGCCGTGGCTGGACGGCCGGCGCATCCTCATGCTGGAGCCGCGGCGGCTGGCCGCGCGCGCTGCCGCGGGCTACATGGCGCGCCTGCTGGGCGAGGCCGTGGGCGAGACGGTGGGCTATCGCATGCGGATGGACACACGGATCGGCCCGCGCACGCGCATCGAGGTGGTGACGGAAGGCGTCCTCACCCGGATGCTGCAGGAAGACCCGGCCCTGGACGACGTGGGCGTCGTTATCTTCGACGAGTTCCATGAGCGCAGCCTCCACGCCGACCTGGGGCTGGCGCTGTCCCTCCAGTCGCAGGCGCTGTTGCGGCCGGATCTGCGCCTGCTGGTCATGTCAGCGACCCTGGACCTGGACACGATTGCAGCCGTGCTGGGCGACGCGCCCGTGATCCGGGCCGAGGGCCGCATGCATCCGGTTGAGACGCGGTACGCCGCCACCCGTGTCACCGGCCACATCGAGCCGGCGGTAGCGGCCACTGTGCGCCGGGCAGTAGCGGAGCACACGGGCGACGTGCTGGTGTTCCTGCCAGGCACGGCGGAGATCCGGCGTACTGCGGAACGGCTGGCGGGCGCGGACCTGCCACGGGACGTGACGGTCATGCCGCTGTACGGGGACCTGCCACAGGACGCGCAGGATCGGGCCATCGCGCCCAGCCCGCCGGGGTCGCGCAAGGTCGTGCTGGCCACGGCCATCGCCGAGACGAGCCTGACCATCGAAGGCGTCCGCGTCGTTGTGGATAGCGGACTCATGCGCGTGCCGCGCTTCGCGCCGCGCACGGGCATGACCCGGCTGGAGACCGTGCCCGTGTCCCGGGCGGCGGCGGACCAGCGCCGGGGCCGGGCGGGACGCGTGGCGCCGGGCGTGTGCTACCGACTCTGGACGGAAGCGGACCACGCGGCGCTGCTGGCGCACCGCCCGCCGGAGATCCTCGAGGCGGACCTGGCGCCGCTGGCCCTGGAACTCGCGGCGTGGGGCATCATTGATCCCGGTGAACTCCGCTGGCTCGACGCACCGTCTGCCGCCGCCTTTGCACAGGCGCAGGAGCTGCTCCGGGAGCTGGGCGCGCTGGACGGTGCCGGCCGCATCACCCACCACGGCCGCGCACTGGCAGGCCTGGCACTACACCCCCGGCTGGCGCACATGCTGGTGCGGGGACTGGAGCTGGGTGCCGCCGGCACCGCCGCCCAACTGGCGGCACTGCTGGCGGAGCGGGACATCCTGCGTGCGCCGGACACGGGCGCAGACCCGGACGTGCGCATCCGGATGCACGTGCTGGAAGGCGGCGCGCCACCCCACGGCCATACCGTGGACCGGGCGGCCCTGCACCGGGTCCGGGCCGAAGCCCGGCAATGGCTGGACCGGGCCAGGCAGATCCCGGCCCGGAACCGGCCTGCCGGGCCCGGCGCGCCGACACCATCGCGCCATGACGTGGACGACCTGGCCGGCGTGCTGCTGGCCTTCGCCTACCCGGACCGGATCGGGCAGCAGCGCGGCGGCCGGGGGCGGTACCTCCTGCGCAACGGCCGCGGCGCGGCCATCGACCCGTCCCACGCCATTGGCGGTTCTGAGTTCATCGTGGCGGGTGAATTGGGCGGGCACGGCCGGGACAGCCGCATCTTCCTGGCGGCGCCCATCCGGCGCGAGGATCTCACAACGCATTTTGCCGACGATATTGTTACTGCCGCCTCCGTCGGCTGGGACGGAGCGACGCAGGGCGTGCGCGCTGTCGCCACCGAGCGCCTGGGCGCCCTGCTGCTGGCGGAGCGGCCGCTGCGTGACGTGCCGGCTGATGCGCTGGCCGCGGCCGTGGCGGACGGCATCCGCACACATGGCCTGGCGCTCCTGCGCTGGGACCGGGACGCGGAACGGCTGCGCCAGCGGCTGGCGTTCCTGCACGCCCTCGACCCCGGGACATGGCCGGCGGTGGACGATGACAGCCTCCTCGCCGAACTCGACGACTGGCTGGGTCCGTTCCTGGGCGGCGTCCGCAACGCCGCGGCGCTGCAGCGGGTGGACGTGCGGGAAGCACTCATGAACCGCGTGGGCTGGCAGCGACGAGCCGCCCTCGACGAGCTGGCGCCGACGCATGTGGACGTGCCCAGCGGTTCACGGATCCCCATCGACTACTCGGACCCGGCGGCGCCCGTGCTGGCCGTCCGGCTTCAGGAGATGTTCGGCCTGGCGGACACGCCCCGTATCGCTGCCGGCGCCGTCGCACTCACGCTGCACCTCATGTCGCCAGCCCACCGGCCGGTCCAGGTGACGAAGGACCTGGCCAGCTTCTGGGAATCGGCATACTTCGAGGTGCGGCGGGACCTGCGCGGGCGGTACCCCAGACACTACTGGCCGGAGAACCCGCTGGACGCCACGGCCACCCGTCGGGCGAAGCCGCGTGGCGGCTGAGTCAACCGTTACAGATTGTTCATGTGCCGCCGGAATTATTGACTTGCAGAGTGGTCCGGTTGAATTCTGGACCATACCCCGCATCCGTAATCAATCGAGGTTCGATGCAGAACGTGCGACACAGCGGCGTCGTCCGCCGGCCATTGCCGGCGACGGAGGCGCGTGCCCTGCTCCGGGATCCGGCAGGGCACGACGTGTTCGCGCGTGCAGCACGCCTGGCCGCGCAGGCCCTGCGCTCGCCCATGGCCGTCGTGGCCGCGGCGGAGGGCAGTGACCTGGCGCTGGTGGCCAGGGCCGGCGTGCCGGCGCCGTGGTCGCTGGTACAGGACGTCCTGCGCCGCGGTGTGAGCGATACCGCCATCGCCGGCGCGGGCGAGCCGTTCATCGCCCTCTCCGCCCCTGCCGACGGCCGGCGCCTGACCTTCTGCGGCGTGCCCATCGCCGTGGACGGCACCGTCGTCGCCATCCTCGCCACGGGCGACGCCGAGCCGCGCCAGTGGATGGCTGACGACGCAGCCATGCTCCGGGACCTGGCCGCCATGCTGCTGCGGGAACTGGGGCAGGAGGCCGCCGCGGCTGCCGCGGCGCACCCCCCGGTCGCGGCGCATGGAGCCCCGGCACCGGCGACAGGTCCGGCGCTGTCAGCGGAGCTGCCGACCGCACCCGGGCGCCATGAGGTGCGGGACGGCCTCGTCATGCTGGACGGCTCATGGCGCGTGGCCATGCTGAACAGCCGGGCCAGTGAACTCCTGGACCTGGGCGACACCGATCCCGTCAACCAGGTGCTGTGGGACGTGTGCCCGGCCCTGGCGGGCACGTCATTCCATCGCGAATGCGTCCAGTCCGAACGGGCGCCCAGGGAGGCCGAGGAGGAGATCGCCTCCCGCGGCGGCTGGGTGGAGATCCGCTCCTGGCCCGCGGACAATGGCGACACCGTCCTGTACGTGCGGGACGTGACGCGCAGGCGGTCCGAGCAGGACGCCCTGCGTGCGCGCGAGGCGCGCTACCGCCAGCTTTTCGAGGAGTCGGGCTCGGCGCTGTTCGCCATGGACCCGGTTGGCACCCTGCTGGACGTGAACGAAGCGCTCGTCCAGCTCCTGGGGCGCGCCCGGGAAGACCTGCAGGGGTCCACACTCATGGAACTGGCACTGGACGGAGACGCGGCGGCGGGACTGCTGGACAGCATCGCCCAGGACGGCGCCGTCACCGACAGGGAGCTGCGGTTCCGGCGCGGCGCCGGCGAGGAGATCGTGGTGGCGGTAAGCGGGCATGCGCCGGAATTCGCCGATGGCGGCGATTTCCATGGCAGCATGCGCGACGTGACGGAGCAGCGCAGGAACGGGTCTGCCGGCAGCCGCGAGGCCGGCCGCGGCGAACGCACAGGCCTGGCTAACCGCACCGTCTTCCTGGAGCGGCTGGAAGAGGTGATGCACCAGAGCCGGCGGCGCGCCGGCGACCGGTACGCCGTGCTCTTCATTGACCTGGACGATTTCAAGGCCATCAACGACGACTACGGTGACCGCGCCGGCGACCGCATCCTCGACGAGGTCGGACGCCGCCTGCAGTCGTGCGTACGGGAGGACGACCTCGTCGCCCGCATCGGTGGTGACGAGTTCGGCGTGCTGCTGGACACCATCCAGGGCGGCGTCAGCGTGACGCTGGTCGTGGACCGCATCCGCGAGTCGCTGCGCCAGCCCTTTGATGACAACCGCTGCCCCGCCGGCGTCACGGCCAGCATCGGCATTGCCATGAGCGGCGGCGCCCACGAGTCCGCCGAGGAACTGGTGCGCGACGCTGACACCGCCATGTACCGGGCGAAGCACGCCGGACGCAACGAGTGCGTCGTGTTCGACACGGACCTGCAGGACTCGGCGCTGCTGCAGCGCCAGCTTGAGGATGACCTGCGCGGCGCCATTGACGCGGGCCAGCTCAGCCTGGTCTACCACCCGGTGCTTGACCTCCGGGCCGGCACCCTCACCGGCCTGGAGGCGCTGGTCCGGTGGACACATCCCCGGCACGGCGTGCTGCTGCCCGGCGAGTTCATGCCGCTGGCGGAGCAGTCGGAACTGGGCGCCGACATCGGCTGGTGGGTGCTCCGGGAGGCCTGCCGCCAGATGCAGGAGTGGCAGCTGGCGTTCCCGCGGGGTCTGCCGATGGTGCTGGGGGTCAACGTATCCTCGCGGCAGTTCTCGGACCCGGAGCTGCTGGGCAGGCTCAGCGGGATCCTGGACGAGACGGGGCTGCCTGCCGCCCAGCTCCGGCTGGAGATTACCGAGGCCGTCGTCACCCGGGACCCCGCCCGGGCAGGCACGGTGCTGACCGGCCTCCACGAGCGCGGCGTCCGTGTCTTCATAGACGACTTCGGCACCGGCTACAGCTCGCTGCAGCAGCTCCGCAGGTTCCCCGTGTCCGGCCTGAAGATTCACGGCTCCTTCGTGCGGCAGCTCGGCACCAGCGACGCCGGCGCCGAGATGGTCCAGGCCATCCTCGGCCTTGGCCGGAGCATGGACATCGACACCATTGCCGAGGGCGTCGAGACCCTGGATCAGCTCGACCGACTCCGCGTGATGGGCGCCCGCTACGCGCAGGGCTTCCTCTTTTCCCGCCCGCTGGACGCCGCAGCCACCCGGGACATGCTGAAGCAGACCCGGGCCTGATCGCCGCCAACCGTACGAATCTTGCACCTCCGTTGAGCCTGCCCGGCCCGCCCGCACACGTGCCCGCGGGCTGAGCGTCCCCGCGCCGGCGGGTCACGGTACTTGGCGGGCCGCCGCCAGCCGCTTACACTGGGAGCCGCAGCAGAGCCGTCAGCGGAAGGAATCCATGTTCGACGATCAGAAGCCCATCCCGCGTCTCGCCCTGAGGATCGGCATTGCCGGGGCCATCGGCTTTGGCGCGCTCGCCACGGGCATGTTCGCCACCCGCAAGGGCCGGCACCTGGTGAAGGAGGCATGGCAGGGGCGGGCCCGGACCCGCCTGGAGGACCGGGTGCTGGACACCGTGTGGGACGACCCACGACTGGCCCGGCGCGACATTGACGTCGAGGAAATGGGCCCCGGCCACATCTACCTGTCCGGCGTGGTGCGCAGCGTGGGCGAACGACGTCGGGCCATCCGGCTGGCGGCATCGGTGAACGGGGTCGAGCAGATCGACGACGCGCTGGAGGTACAGCCGCGCCCGCCGCAGAAGCCGCCGTCGCTCAGGCCCGGCGCCGCCCTGGACCGGGTCCGCACCGCCCGCAGCACGCAGGCCGTCCGCCGCGCTGCCGACGCCGACCGACGCAGGCCCGGGACCCGACCCGACGTCTGACGGCACAGTGACTTCGGACCATGCACGGCTGGCCGACGCGCTGCGTCGCATTGACGGCCGCGGCTACAAGGCCTACAAGGACATCACCGGCGAGTACGAACTCGACGGCTTCCGCCTCCTCCTGGATCACGCCCAGGGCGACCCGTTCGCCGAGGCCAGCCGTCTGCGGGCGCTGGTGCCGGCGCAGCGTGCGGCGCTGCCCGACTGGGCCCTGACCACCGCGAGCCGGCGCACGGCCACGGCCGACTTCCTGAACCGCACCCTGCATCGGTCACTCGGGCGCCGGTCCCGCGACCGGGGCTCCGGCAACAGTGGCCAGCTCTCGGTGCTGACGCCTGGCCAGGAGGTGCTGGTACGCACGAGCGTCAGCGTGGCGGATGACGGCGGGGTGGAGGCCCGGTTCCGGGCGGGGCTGCCGGCCCGGGGCCGCACCGTTCTCGGCCGGGAGGCGGAGCGGATGCTGCTGGAGGACGTGCCGGCCGCCGTGGCCGACGGCCTGTTCATGGCATCGCTGGACGAGGCGGCGCTCCGTCGCCACGTGGAGACGGTGGAGGACGCGCAGGCGTTGCGCGCTGCGCTGGCGGAGCGGGGCCTGGTGGCGTTCGTCGGTGATGGCGCGCACCTGCCCCGGGCCAGCGGTATCGACGACCGGCCCATGGACGACGAGGGCGTCGTGCCGTTCCAGGCGCCGCCGTCGCTGGCGGTGACGCTGAAGGCACCCAACGCCGGCGACGTTACCGGCATGGGCATCCCGGCAGGTGTCACCCTCATCGTGGGCGGCGGGTTCCATGGCAAGTCCACGCTGCTGCGGGCACTGGAGCGCGGCGTGTACGACCACGTCCCCGGCGATGGCCGGGAACGGGTGGTCACGGATGCCACGGCCGTGAAGGTGCGCGCCGAGGACGGCCGCAGCGTGGCAGGCACCGACATCAGCAACTTCATCGGCCGCATCCCCGGCGGCGGCGATACGCGCTTCTTCGAGACGGCGAACGCGTCGGGCTCCACGTCGCAGGCGGCGGCCATTGTCGAGGCGCTGGAGGTCGGCGCCGGCGTGCTGCTGCTGGACGAGGACACCTCGGCGACGAACTTCATGATCCGGGACGCGCGCATGCAGGCCCTCATTGCAGACGAGCACGAGCCCATCACGCCGTTCATTGACCGGGCCCGGCAACTGGCCGATGAGCACGGCGTATCCTCGGTGCTGGTGGTAGGCGGTTCCGGCGACTACTTCGACGTGGCCGACGTCGTCATCGCCATGAGGGACTACCGCCCGGGCGAGGTGACGGCGGACGCCCGTCGCATTGCACGGGAACAGCCCACACGGCGCAGCGCGGAGGGCGGCGCCTGGCGGATCATCGGGCAGCGGGTCCCTGAGCCGGCGTCCATTGACCCGAGCCGCGGCAGGCGAGACGTGGACATCAAGGCGCGGACGGAGGAGCGTGTCATGTTCGGCGGCGCGGAGGTGGAACTCAGCGCCGTCGAGCAACTTGTTGAGGCCGCCCAGGCACGGGCCATCGCCGGTGCCATCGCGGCCCAGCGCGGCGTGGCCATGGACGGCAGGCACACCCTGCGTGAGGCCGCTGAGGCGGTCATGGCCGTGCTGGAGACGGACGGGCTCGACGCCTTTCAGCCGCACCCCGCCGGTGAGCTGGCGGAGTTCCGTATCTTCGAGTGGGTGGCCTTCCTCAACCGGCTCCGGGGCTTCCGGACGAACCGGTCGGGCGCGTGACGGACCCGGGCCGGCACATGACGGACCGCAACCCGTTCGAGCCACTGGACGGTCCGGTCGCCGACAGCATGGATCTCCACGGCATGACCGGCGTGGAGGCCACCGACGCCGCCCGGGCCTTCATCCTCCGGGCACGTCGGCGGTCGCCGGGCGGGCTCGTCCACATCATTACCGGCAGGGGCCGCGGCTCACCTGGCAGGCCGGTCCTGAAGACGAGGATACGCACACTGCTCCGGTCAGGCGTCCTGCCCGTGGAGGACTGGGGTGAGGACCTGACGGGCGGCGGATTCCTTGTGCGTCTGAGCAATTAATCGCGGAACATCAGCCGGACTCCCCCGAAATCGTCGATCCCGGGAGGACGTGGATCGGGTGCAGGAGTTGCATTGAGTTCCCGCACTATGAGCGCAACCAGGTCGGGGGAGTCCCATATGAAGTCTGGCCCGGAAGGGGACGGGCACGGCGAGGACGTGGCATCGAAGGTCTTCATTGCCGGCGGCGAGATGGGCCGCCTGTGCAGGGAAAAGGACTGGTCGGGCACGAGTCTCGGACCCGTGGAGCAGTGGCCGCAGAGCCTGCGCACCGCCGCCGGCATGAGCGTGGCCCAGGGTATCCCCCGCAACCTGTGCTGGGGCCCGGACCTGCTGCAGATCTACAATGATGCGTACCGCGAGATCCTGGCCGACAAGCACCCCGAGAGTCTGGGCCGGTCGGTGCTGTGCAGCTGGGCCGAGATCCGAGACGAGATCGAGCCGCTGTTCGAGCGTGTGCTCCAGGGCGAGACCGTCTACTTCGAGGACCTGCTGCTGCGCGTCGAGAGGAACGGGCGGCTGGAGGACGCGTACTTCACATTCTCGTACAGCCCGGTACCGACGGAGACGGGCGACGTCGGCGGCGTCCTCATCAACGCCCTGGAAACGACCCAGCAGGTCCGCGCCAGGGCCGTGCACGCGGAGAGGGACCGGCTCCTCGAGGCCCTCGACCTGGAACGGGCCCGGCTGGAGTACGTGTTCCAGCAGGCGCCGTCCTTCCTGGCCGTGCTGCGGGGCCCGGACCACGTGTTCGAACTGGCGAACGACGCATACTACCAGCTCATCGGCGAACGGGACCTGATCGGCCGGCCCATCCGGGAGGCACTGCCCGAGGTGATGGACCAGGGATTCGCCGACCTGCTCGATTCCGTCCGCGAGAGCGGGGAGCCGTTCATCGGACGGGAGGTGTCGGTGCTGCTGGCAGTAGAGCCGGGCGAGCCGCCGCAGGAGCGGTTCGTCGACTTCGTGTACCTGCCCATCCTGGAGCCTGACGGCAGCCGATCGGGCGTCATTGCCCACGGCTACGATGTGACGGAGCAGGTCCATGCCCGGCGACAGGTAGAGCAGCTGCTGCAGGAAAGTGAACAGGCCCGGCGGGACGCCGAGGCCGCCCGGGCCGAGGCGGAGGCCGCGAACCGCGCCAAGTCGGACTTCCTGGCGTCCATGAGCCACGAGCTGCGGACACCCCTGAACGCCATCGGCGGCTACGCGGACCTGATTGACATGGAGATCCACGGCCCGGTCACGGATGAACAGCGGGCGGCGTTGCAGCGCATCGCCATGAACCAGCGGCACCTGCTCACCCTCATCAACGATATCCTGTCCTTCGCCAAGCTCGAGGCCGGCCGGGTGGAGTTCGAGATCCGCCCGCTCCAGGCGGCAGCGCTGCTGGACAGTGTCGAGCCGCTGGTCGCGCCGCTGGCGAACAGCCAGGACATCGCGTACTCCGTGACGGCCTGTGACCCTGCGCTCTGGCTTCATGGCGACGAGGAGCGGGTCCGTCAGATCCTGCTCAACCTGGTGACCAACGCCATCAAGTTCACGCCTGCTGGTGGGTTCGTGGCGCTGACCTGCACCGGCGATGGCGAAAGGATCCACATTCACGTGCAGGACAACGGCGTCGGCATTGCCGAGGACAAGCAGGACCGGATCTTCGATCCGTTCACCCAGGCCGACCGCCGGCTGGATCACCC
Source organism: Longimicrobiales bacterium (assembly GCA_035461245.1). Taxonomy (GTDB): domain Bacteria; phylum Gemmatimonadota; class Gemmatimonadetes; order Longimicrobiales; family RSA9; genus SH-MAG3. The sequence goes on from DATHVP010000143.1 coordinate 184,957, forward strand.
CCAGGCCGGTGTGGGGCTGGGCCTCGCCATCAGCCGCGACCTGGCCCGGGGCATGGGCGGCGACCTGGGCGTGGTGAGCAAGCCAGCCGCCGGGTCCACCTTCACCCTCACCCTGCCGGCCTGCGCCGATCCCGCCCAGGCGTGAGGTTGCCGCTGGATTCCGGTGCCCATGCCGGTCAAGAGTATGGCTTTACCTGCGCCGCCGCTGCATTGTAGGTGGCAGTCACGTAAAACGCGCGGCCGCAGGAGCAACCTGGCCGCCTGATCCAGAGACAACCAGCAGACCAGGTCGGGCCATCCGTGAGGGCGGCCCCATGCCGGGCAGGCGCCCGACGGGAAAGCGTCATGACAGGTATCACCGGATCCGACATCCGGAGCAGGGCCGCGTCCCTGATGGCCGCGGCGACACTGCTCGTATCCTTCGCCGGGTGTGCTGATGGCAGCGACGACGCGTGGGATGGCACCATCACTACCCTGCCGAGCGGCGCGCGCCTGGTTCAGAACCCGGCCACGGGCGTCTGGCGCAGTGGTGAAGCCTGGCGGGTGGAGGAGGAGCTCCGCATCGGTTCGTCGGTGGGCGATGGCCCCGACGTCTTCAGCGTCGTGTTCGCGCTGGATAGCGACGATGCCGGGAACATCTACGCCTTTGACACCATGTCCCGGGAGCTGCGCGTGTTCGGGCACGATGGCACGCACCTGCGCAGCTACGGCAGGCAGGGCGGCGGCCCAGGCGAGTTCGAGGCGGTGATTGGCCTGCGCGTGCGCGAGGCCGGCGAGACCTGGATCGTGGACATGCAGAATGCGCGGTACACGGTGCTCCGGGCTGACAGCGTGGCCGTCCATCCGCGGCCCGCGGGGATGTATCGTCCGCCCTGGATCGGCGGGTTCACGGCGGACGGCGTGTTCCACGACGTCGCAGCCATCCGTGACGGCGAGGTGCTGATCCGGGTGGCGCCGGATGGCACGGTGCAGGACAGCGTGTGGCTGCCGTTCCCGGACCTGCCCCAGCCGCGACGGGGCAGCATCACGTTCGACCTGCCCTTCGGACCGCAGCACCTCCGGGCGTTCGACCCGACGGGCGCCGTTTGGACGGCGACCTCCCATGAGTACCGGCTGCACCGGGTGACCCTGGCGGGCGACACCATCCTGACCGTCACCCATCCGCAGACGCCGCGACCGCTGGCGCCGGAAGCACGGGACTCGGTCACGCGCTACGCGCGCATGCTGGAGAACGAGGTGCGGCTGACGGTGTCGTCCGACATGATCCCACGGGAAGCCCCCGTCCTGCAGTGGCTGGCGGTTGACGACAGGGGTTATCTTTGGGTGGGCCTTGCCGGTGCCGAGGACGAACCCACGCAGGCCGACATCTACGACGGCGATGGCCGGTACCTGGGCCGGCTGGTACTGCCCTTCACGTCCATGCAGGCGTTGCCGCCGCGCTTCCGGAACGGCCGGCTCTACACCATGACCGAGGATGCACTGGGCTCGCCGGTCATCATGCGTGCACGCATTGACGGGCGCCGCGACTGATGCGGCGACCGAACCACCAGCCGCAGCCGGCCGGAGCGGCGGCCGGTACCTGAACGCGGAGAACGGGCATGGAGTCGGTCTTCGTATGGTGCATGGGGCTCGGCGCTGTCGTGCTGGCCGGGCAGATCGTCCTCACCCTCGTCGGCTTCGGCGAGGGCGGGCCGGACCTCGTGGACGACGTGGATGGTGCGTCCGGCGCACTGAACCTTCTGTCGGTGCGGTCGCTGTCGGCCGGGGCCGTGGTGTTCGGCGCTGCCGGCCTGCTCCTGCTGGGGCGGCTGCCCGGGGCGCTGGCCTGGAGCGCCGGCCTGCTGGCGCTGGGGCCGGCCGTCGGCGCCGCCTGGATCACGGCGTACCTCACACGCCTGATGCACCGCGCCGAGACATCCGGCAACCTGCGCCTGGACGGCGCGGTGGGACAGATCGGCACCGTCTACCTGCGGGTGCCGCCGGCGGGCGAAGGCACCGGCATCGTCCAGTTCACGCTGCAGGGCCGGACCGTGGAACTTTCCGCACGGACGAATGACGCCGAGGCCCTTGCCACCGGCGCCAACGTCCTCGTCATCTCGGTGGATCCCGAGGATGGGACCGCCGACGTCATCGCTACCACCAACATCGAAGGGCTCGAACCATGATCCACGCCAGCCTCCTTCTGCTGCAGACCGTGCCTGACGGTCTCGCCGCGAACCCGGCCGTCATCGGTATCGGCGCCCTGGCGCTGGTGCTGTTCAGCCTGGTCGTCACGTTCGTCAAGTACTTCAAGCGGTGTCCCGCCAACCAGGTGCTGGTCATCTCGGGCAAGGTCGGCACCGGCCAGTCGGCCAAGATCATCAGCGGCGGCGGCACCTTCGTCGTGCCGGTGCTCCAGGAATGGGCGTTCCTGGACCTGACGCCGCTGCAGATCGACATCAACCTGATGGACGCACTGTCGCTGGAGAACATCCGCGTGCAGGTGCCCAGCCAGGTGACAGTGGCGGTGGGCGACACGGACGAGTACCAGCGCAACGCCGCGGCGCGCATCCTGAACCTGTCGCCGCAGGAGATCAGCGCCATGGCGGCCAACCTGATCTTCGGCCAGATGCGCCAGGTCATCGCGTCCATGAAGATCGAGGACATCAACCGCGACCGCGACCAGTTTCGCTCCAACATCGAGCACGCGCTGGAGCCGGAGCTGAAGAAGATCGGCCTGCGCCTCATCAACGTGAACATCAAGGACCTCAATGACGCGTCCGGTTACATCGAGGCTATCGGCCGCGAGGCCGGCGCCCGCGCAGTGAACAAGGCCAAGGGCGACGTCGCAGTGCAGGAGAAGCTGGGCGCCATTGCCGTCGCGCAGGCGAACCAGGAGAAGGACACCGAGGTCGCCAACGCGGACCGCACCCGCGAGATCGGCGTGAAGACGGCCGAGCGGGACACGGCCGTGCGCATCGCCGACCTGGACCGGGAGACGGAAGTCGCACGCCAGCGCGCCGAGTTCCTGCGCGACACGGAGATCGCGTCGGCCGACCAGGACCGTCGCGTTGCGGTGGCAGCCGCCAACGCCGAGGCCATCGAGGGCGAGGCCACGGCCCAGGCCCGGATCGCCGAGGCCAACGCCACGCTGCAGGTCCGGCAGGCCGAGGCCTTCGAACAGGGCGAGACCCGGAAGCGCATTGCCGAGGCCGCCGTGCAGGAAGCGGAGAACCGTGCCCGCGCCAAGGCCGCGCTGGCGGAGGCCGAGCGCATCGAGAACGAGCGGCGCGCGGCGCTGGAGGCACCGGCCCGGGCTGCCAAGGCCAAGGAGATTGTCGAGGCCGAGGCCGCGGGTGAGAGCCGTCGCATCCAGGCGGAAGCTGAGGCCGCTGCCACGTACTTCCAGCTCGAGGCGGCCGCCCGCGGTGAGTACGAGATGCTGTCGAAGCGCGCGGAAGGGTTGAAGCAGATCGTGGAAGCGTGCGGCGGCGCCGACGCGGCCTACCGCATGCTCATGATCGAGCACATCCCGACGCTGGCCGACAAGGCCGCCGAGGCCATCAGCAGCATCAAGTTCGACAAGGTCGTGCTCTGGGGCGGCAACGGCGCCAGTGGCAACGGCAATGGCGCCAACGTCAGCGGCTTCGTCACCGACCTGATGAGCACGCTCCCACCCGCGCTGCACACCATGATGAACATCGGCGGCGTGTCCGTGGCCGACGGTGTGTTCAAGATCGTCGAGGACCAGAAGAAGGAAGAGCCCGCCAGCGATGACGGCGTCCGCACCGTCGTCATGCCGGGCGCCGAACCCAGGCCCACAGTCGAGGTGGAGCTGAAGCCGTAGCCCCTGGCCGTGCCTGGTGGGGACGCGGGCCCCTACTCGCCGGCGGCGCCCGTGCTCACGCCGCCGGTCATGAGGGCGCCCGCCGCCGCGCCCAGCACGCCGCCGGCCAGCATGGCGCCAAACACCAGCGCCGTGCGCGCATCGGTGGTCCACAGCACGGGCGGCCAGTGCATCGCTGCCACGGCAAGGGGGACCGCGACGCTGTGGCCGATGACCCCGCCCCAGAACGCGCCACGCTGTCGCGGCGTGCGCTCCCGCAGCCGGTGCCCCAGCGCGAGGAGCAGTGCGGGCACGGCGAACAGCCCCAGCAGCAGTGCCACACCCGCCATCAGTGCCGGCTCCTGGGGAACAGCCACAGCCAGTAGCCGGAAATGATGAGCAGTGTCAGCACGACGGCGGCGAAGTCGCTCAGCAGGATCCAGTTGTCGCCGAAGATCTCGCCGGAGTGCAGCTTCTCCAGGAAGACGTCGTTGCGAAGCCCCACGTTCAGGATGCTGCCGTTGTGGATGTCCACGGTGACTTCGGTGACGACGTCGTCCCGGAACCTGACCTTCATGATCCCGTTCCGCGGCCGCACGTCCAGCCGGTCCACGCCGGCCTCGGCAGCGGAGGGTGCGGCGACGCCGGCCAGGCGCACCAGCTCCGCCATGGGCAGCGCCTCGGTGAACTCGGCGGACGGCGCGTGCTCCACATCGGGCATGAGACCGAGCCCGCGCTTGTGGTTCAGCAGGATGCCCGTGATACAGATGACCAGCAGCAGCCCGCTGATGATGACACCCAGCCACATGTGCCCGTTGAACATCCAGCGCGCCAGCGTCCGGGTCCGGGGCGACAGCGGCTCACGGCCCGTGGCCCGCGGCCAGGACCTTCGTTCTCGCGCCGTTGCCTGGTTCTTCTGAGAGGTTGCCACGACTAGCGATACCAGTGGTGAGTAGCAGTTGCGCTGACTGACGGTCGCAGCCAGCAGCGCACGACGTGTTGCGGCAGGCAACAGAATACCCGCTGCTGATTGGACGCGCCAGCGCCGCCCACGTTAGGACTCACGACGCGCCGGGGTATTCAGTCGATGGGCTTCAGGTTGGCCACGATCCGCTCCCGCTGCGGCTCCAGGAACGGCGGCAGCGCGACGTTCTCGCCGAGCGTCGCTTCGTCCTCATCCACCGCGAAGCCCGGCCCGTCCGTCGCGATCTCGAACAGGATGCCATTGGGCTCCCGGAAATAGAGACTGCGGAAGTAATAACGGTCTATGGGGCCGCTGTTGGGCACGCGCATCTCACGCAACCGATCCGCCCACGCGTCGTATTCCGCGTCCGGCGTGCGGAACGCCACGTGATGGACAGCACCCGCCCCCTGGCGCGCCACCGGCAGGTCCGGCTGCACCGCCACGTGCAGTTCCGCTGCCGGCCCGCCGTCGCCCATCTCGAAAACATGCACGTTCGGGCTGGCCGCTGCGTTAAGGGCGTACTCACGGACGGGACGCATCCCCATGACGCGCGTGAGTACTGCCTCAGTCTCCGTGATGCCCGGCACGCTCAGGACGATCGGCCCAAGCCCCCGGACCTGGTGCTCCGCAGGGACCGGGCTCCGCTCCCACGTCACCGGGTCGGGGCCTGCGCCGCCGTCGTCAATGAGCGACAGCCGCTGGCCTTCCGGGTCCTCAAAGTCCAGCGTCAGCCGGCCGTCCCGCTCCAGGGGTTCGCCGTCGATGCCATGCTCCCGCAGGCGCTCCTGCCACCACTCCAGCGTCGCCCTGCCCGACACGCGCAGCGACGTGCGGATGATACTGTGCGTACCACGCCGCTCCGGCGGGACCGGCCAGTCGAAGAACGTCAGGTCCGTGCCCGGACTGCCCGCCGCGTCTGCGTAGAAGAGGTGGTAGGCGCTGACGTCGTCCTGGTTCACGCTCCGCTTCACCAGCCGCATGCCCATGACCTGCGTGTAGAACTCATGGTTCTGCCGGATTCTGGCGGATACTGCCGTGAGGTGGTGGATGCCGAGGAGTTGCATTGCAGTGCCTGGGTTCAGGTTCGTCCGGCAACGTAGTTGGTGAGGGGTGGACGGTCCAGCGGGCGTAGGGGTGGCAGCGGGCCGCTGGAGGGGCGGCGGCGGGGCGGCTGGAAGGGCGGCTGGACCAGACCGCCGCGGCGGCTGGCGGATTTGCCGCGGTATTCGCGGCTACAGCGCCACGCGGCGACCGAGGCTGGACCAGACTGCCGCGGCGGCTGGCGGATTTGCCGCGGTATTCGCGGGTAGGGCGCCACGCGGCGGCGCGGCTGGACCAGACCGCCGCGGCGGTTGGCGGGTTTGCCGCGGTTTTCGCCGGTAGGGCGCCACGCGGCGACCGAGACCAGGACCGCGCCGCCGCCCCTCCAGCGGCCCGCTGCCACCCCTACGCCCGCTGGACCGTC
>DATHVP010000144.1:0-6988 GCA_035461245.1 Longimicrobiales bacterium
GCCCCGACGGGCGACTGGTCACTTCACGGCGAGTGGCGCCGGCAAATGACCACTCGCTGGCGCCCCGGCGGCGGCGACTGGTCACTACACGGCGGATGGCGCCGGCAAATGACCAGTCGCGGGCGCCCCGGCGGCGACTGGTCACTTCACGGCGGGTGGCGCCGGCAAATGACCAGTCGCGGGAGCCCCAACGGGCGACTGGTCACTTCACGGCAGCCGGATCATCAGAGCAGCGCCCACCTCCACCTTACCGCATCACCAGCGCCTGGGCGACCTGCGCCATTGTCATTTCCGGACGCGTCTCCAGCTGCGTCCAACTGATTCGGAGCACACGCTTGCCGGCGGCCGCCAGCGCCAGGTCACGGCGCCGGTCAGCGTCGAACGCCCTTCGGGTGCCATGCACATGGTAACCATCCAGTTCGACAATGAGTCCCAGCTCTTCCCAGTAGCAGTCCACCACGTAGCCGAGCACCGTGACGTTGGTCCGTGGCAACGGCAGGCCGTACTTGCGGAGCAGGCGGAGAAAGGTGCGCTCGAACTGCGAGCGCGTGAGGTGACGGCTCCCCGTCGCCGGCAGCAGCGCCTTCAGACGCGCGACTCCCCGCCTGCCTGCGTATCTGCCGATCCAGCGGAGCAGCGAACGGACAACTATGATGCGGGCCTGCTCTGCATTGTCCAGCGCACGTCGCAGGTCGCCTGCACTGGCGGTTGCGGCCAGATCGATGAGGGTACGCGCAGGCGACGTCACCGGCAGCCCCTCACGCTTGCCCCGTTCCGTCGTCGCCAGGGGCACATCCACACGGTGGAGACGAACGCCGGCCAGGCGCACTCGCCGCGGACCCGGGACCGTGACGTCGACCGGGCCGTCGGGCTCCGTCGGCAACATACCCCACAGGACGGCAGCGCTCCGATGACTCAGCACCGCGCCATGGCCGCACGCCAGCACTGCCGCCAGTTCTCTGCCCCACGGCGCCAGCACAGGCCCCACCTGATACACGCCGCGGTAGAGGGGAATGAGCCGCCCCCGCCTGACTGCATGATCGATGGCATGCGACGTCATGCCCGCCTGCAGCAGTTGCGCCCGCGTGACCACGCATTTCTGGGGGGCAGCGATGGTGTCGGTAACGACATCGTCAGGTCGCCTTCGTGGCGTCCGTCGTGCTGCCTTCACGTCGCCCTCCGTTCGTCAGGTGTCCGCGCCCCGCACGGGGGGCATCACGTCCGGGCAGCCGCGCCCCACACTGAGGCTTGTCGCGTCCGGGCAGCCGCGCGCCCCACACTGAGGCCCGTGGGCGTCCGGGCAGCCGCGCGCCCCACACTGAGGCCCGTGGGTGTCCGGCAGTCACGCATCCCACTGGCCAGCATCCACCGCCCTGTCCGCTCGACATCGCGCCCGGGCCCATCCTGGCAAGGCGGATTGCCGCCACATGTCGCGGTGACGCACCGCACAAACCTGTGGGAAACACGGGGCAAAGGAATGGCAGATCGGGCCGTGTTGCTGGCCGGATATAGCGCGCAGCCAGCCGCCGCCGCAGATTGTGGAGCATCGCCGCAGCGTTCCCATACCCAGCCGGAGCCCGCCATGAGCACCACGCGACGCCTTTTCCTGCAATCCACAGCGGCCGCTGCCGCGGGCCTGGGCCTGGGCGTCCGGCCGGCTGGCGCAGCGCCGACGGACGGATCGCCGGCGAACGGTGCCGAACCGACGTCGCCAGGCAAAGCTCCCAGGCGCATCCGCCTCCTGATCCTGGGCGGCACTGGCTTCATCGGCCCCCACCAGGTGCGCTACGCGGTGGAGCGCGGGCATGAGGTCACCATCTTCAACCGCGGTCGCTCGGCGCCGGGCGTATTCGACGGCGTGGAGGAACTCATCGGCGACCGCGCTGTCAACAACTATGACGCGCTGAAGGGGCGCACGTGGGATGCGGTCATCGACAACTCCGCCTCCACGTCCACGGCGCCGCAATGGGTGCGCGAAGCCGCCGCGGTGCTGAAGGACAACGTCGCACAGTACCTGTTCATCTCGACGCGTTCCGTGTTCCGGGACCTGAGCATGGTCCCCGCCACCAACGACGCGCCGCGCTTCACGCCCCAGACGACGCCCAACTGGAGCGAGGGCCAGCCCTATCCGTACGGCCTCGCCAAGGCCCTCGCGGAAGACGAAGCGACACGCGCGTACGGCGCCCGCACCACACTGCTGCGACCCGGCCTCATCATCGGCCCCGGCGACGATACCGACCGCTTCACGTACTGGCCCGTGCGCATCGAGCGCGGCGGCGAGATCCTCGCCCCCGGCGACCCGCACAACGACCGCGTGCAGATCATCGACGTGCGCGACCTGTGCGACTGGGCAGTGCGGCTGTGCGAGCAGCAGGCGTATGGCAGCTTCATGGGCGTGGGCCCGGAGAACGGCCGCTCCATGGCGGAACTGCTCTACGGCATCGCGGCGGTGGTGGACACGCCGCTGTCGTGGACGTGGGTGCCGCTGGACTTCCTCCAGGAGCAGCGCATCCGCGCATACTCCGACATGCCCGTGTGGCGGCCGCCGACGCCGGGCTTCGAGGGCTTCGCGCGCTTCGACCTGAGCAACGAGGTCGCCAACGGGCTGACGTTCCGCACGCTTGCCGACACTGCCCAGGCGACGCTGGCGTTCCACCACTCGCGGCCGGCCGAACGGAAGTCGCAGCTGCGGTCAGGCATCACCGCCGAGCGGGAATCGGAAGTACTGGCGGCGTGGCGGGCGTCGGGAAGGGCAGCGGCGGCCGGCTGACGTCGCGTTGGGAAGGGCAGCGGCGGCCGGCTGACGTGGCGTCGGCCAGCCGCCGGCCCAGGGCGGCCTGCGCTACCGCACGCCCTCAGCCACGCTGAACAGAGAGGCCGACCGCAGCACGTCGCCGGTGTGCAGCGTGAGCACCATCTCGAGCTGGTAGCTGCCGGGATCGAGGCGTTCGACGTCGAGGTCGAAGCTGCGCGTCGTCACACCGTCCACCGGCTCGAACAGCTCCTCCCAGCGCACGCTCAGGTCCGGCGCGCGACCGCCGAAGATGCGCGTCAGCAGGCCTGGCCGGTCCGTGCGACGTACGGTCACCTCCACCACCGCGTTCAGGTCCTGCGTCGCGTACAACTCCCAGTACGCGGCGGCGCGGGTGCCCGAGGCGAGGCGCGTGGTGGGCAGCATGAGCGGCAATGCCTCGTCCAGTGAGGCAGGCGCCTCCTCCACCGGCTGGATGATGACGACGCTGGAGATGGCGACGTCGTCGCGAGCATCCGGCGGACGTGTTCCCGTCCGGCCTCGCCAGGCACCACCGTCGTGCATGGCCTCCAGGCTGATGATGTGCGGCTGCCAGGGTATGGCAAGGGAGGAAGTGATGGTGTCGCCGGCGACGCGGACTGTGCCGTTGATGAAGTCGTCGCCGTCCCATCCGATGAGGGACCACGCGCCAGCGGTCGCGGCGGTCGGCGTGTTCGCGGTGGTCGGCGTGTTGGCCGTGGTCGGCGGGTTCGCGCCGGCACCGGCGTCATTGTCGCCAGGCGCCTGGTCCTCGGCAGCGACAGCCGTCGGCACCTGCGAGCGCACCACCAGCACCTCCGCGCCATCACGACGGAAGAAGCCCGACTGCAGCGGTACGGGCGTCACGAATCCATGGGGCGACTCCCAGCTCTCCATGCCGTTGTAGTCGCCGGGCTCGAACACCTCCGGGCCCGCGGTGAGGGCGTCCTCCAGGTCCAGCGCCACCATGAAGCTCTGGCCGCGGCCGTACAGGTCCAGCATGCCATACGGTTCCCGCACCTCCGGCGGCGCTGTCCAACGCAGCATCGGGTCCGATGTCATCCGGACACCGCCCTCCCGGGGCGGCTCCTCTGGCGCGCCCCGCCGCGTCGTCGCCGGCACAGGCCCCGGCGGCGGGGGCGGCCACTGGCGCGGCAGCACGCGCACGGGCACCCACCGCCAACCCACAGGCTGCCCATGTCGCATTACCCTCGAGTGGTGGTGCACCAGGTGTGCGCCCCACGGCTCGTTATCGCAGGGATGCAGTCCGGTGACACACGGTCGCATGTTAACCATGAACTGGTGGTGGATGGCCATGTCCACCAGCCGGGCGTAGTGCTCCGTCATGCGGTCGTTGCCGGGCATGGACCAGAGGGGATCCGCCAGCGTCCAGAACCGGCGCTGCTCATCCTCACCAGGGCATGGCGGATTGTTCGGCAGCTCCAGGTCGTCCATCAGGCGGCCGTAGGCATCATGGCCGAAGGAGTGGTGCATGGAGTCGCGGTACAGCCCGATTTCAGCCCAGTAACACGCCGGCGCCTCGGGCAGGAGGCGCAGCACCCGGCCGAACCGCTCCTCCGCCGCCAGGTGCTCGCCGCTGCGGTGCTCCACGAACGCCCGCAGCGCCTCGCACCACCACACCTCGGCCATGCACTCGTCGGCAGCCACCTGCGCCCGCGCCAGTTCGCCCTGCCGCACCCACAGCCCCACCCGCTGGCCCGCCAGCCAGTTCAGCCGGTGCAGCGACGTGCGCGGGTGCGCCTCCTTCATGAGCGCGCCGACGGTGTCGTAGATGAACCCCAGGCGGTGCAGCTCCGAGCGGTCCTCCCGCCACAGGCAACCGGGACACTCGTAATCGCCCTGGAAGCAGTCCACGCCCTCCCGCTCGTCGCAGTCGGGCTTCCGGTACTCCTTCGACGTGAACACCTTGCCGCCATATACGTCGATCATCCAGAGCTGCGCCCGGCGCAATGCGCCCTCGCTGTCCCGCAGGCTGATGTAGCCCGGCCCCGCCTTGGCGTCAGGATCGAAATGGATGCCCACCACGGGCAGGTGCCGGGCCATCGAACACCCGCCCAGCAGCAGTGCGGCAGCCAGTATCAATGTCAGCCACGAGTTGCTTCTCATGCTATCCTCCGGCGCACATGCCAGGCCCGTCCATGTGTACGCGACCGGCCTGCCGTCAACTGACCACTCGGCATCCGTCGCCGCGGCGAAAGGTCAGTTAACGGCGCTATCTGCCGTCAAGTGACCACTCGACCGCGACGCCAGCGCGAAAGGTCAGTTGACGGCGCCACCACATTGGCGTCCGGCGTCAGTGGCCGTCCTGCGCGGGCCGTCCTGCGCGGGCCGTCCTGCGCGGACCGCCTGCGCGGGCCGTCTTGCGCGGACCGCCTTGCGCCCGCCGCCCGGCGGGTCGTCGCCCGCCTGCGTGGCCTGCCCTATCTCGCCCGCAGCACGTCGCCCGCCTCACCGGCCGCCGTTCCCGTTCTCCACCACCGGCGCCGTCCACTGCCGGGTCCGGAACTGCTCATACAGCCGCGAGTGCTTCGACACCAGCGGCATCTCCTCGCCGCCGATCCACATGCGCTCGACGTTGGCCAGGATCTGGAGCGGATCGTCATTGACGACGATGATGTCCGCCCTCTTGCCCACGTCCAGCGTGCCCATGATGTCGCCGAGGCCGAGGATCTCGGCGGCGTTCTGGGTGATGGCGCGGAACGCCTCGTCGCGGGGCATGCCGTACGCCACGGCCTTCGCCGCCGCGTATGGCAGGTTGCGCAGTTCCGACGCCGTCTCCGGGCTGAACGACGTCGTGAAAGACACCTTCACGCCCGCCTGCCGCAGGATCTCGGCGTTGCGCCACGCCGCCGTCACCGGGTCGTCCCGGCTGATGGTGGGCTCGAAGGTGGAACCGACGATCACCGCGACATTGCGCCGGGCGAGTTCGTCGGCGATGTGGTACGCCTGCGCGCCGCCGGCCACCACGGCACGGACCTGCGGGAAGCTGTCCAGGAACATCATCAGCGTGCGCAGGTCACGCTCCCGCTGCGCCACGAAGATGGTGGGCACCTGCCCGGTGATGGCAGGCACCATGGACTCCAGCAGCACGCGGTCCGACGCGGTGGTGTTCACCTCCCACGGCGCCGTGGGGTCCCGGAGCGCGCTGGGCTGCCGGACGTACTCGGAGGCCCGACGGAACAGGTCCATGAGCCGGACGACGTTGTCGCCTTCCAGCGCCGGCTCCGCCCACGCGTCGCCACTGGGCGACGGGAAGTTCACCACCATCGCGTTGCGGGAGTCGATCTCCATCTGCTCCGGCGTGTCGCCCTTGAGCGCCACCACCGAGGCCGTGCCCTGCACGATGCCGGTGCCAGGCGTCGTCAGGATGCTGGTCACGCCGTTGGCCCGGCCAACGAAGATGCCCTCGCTGTACGGGTTGATGCTGAACAGCGAGCGCACGTGCGGGTTGAACGCGCCGACCTCGCGGTCGTCACGGGCAGGGCTGATGGCGTCGATGTCGATGAGACCCACAGCCGTGAACGGGTCCATCATGCCGGGATAGACGTGGCTGCCCGTGGCGTCAACGCGCCGGGCGCCCGCCGGCACCTGCACCTCGGCGGCGCTGCCAACGGCCGTGATGACGCCGTTCTCCATGATGACGACGCCATTGGCGATGGGGGCACGGCTCACCGGGTGCACCGTGCCGCCGGTGATGGCCACCACCGGCGAGCGGTCCACCGGGTCCGTCAGCTTCTGCGCGGCGGGCACCGACTGCACGTCCGTCACCAGCGGTGCGTTCACCGCGGCCCACTGGCGCCCCGCCACCTGCGCCTCGGGCTGTGCGCCGGCGATGCGGCGGACCGGCTCCCCGCGCCTCGCCTCCTCGTCCAGCCGGTCATAGTAGACGATGCCGTCGACAATCGTCTTCTCGACGCGGGTGAACGTGTTGAACGGGTCGCCGTTGAGGAGCACGATGTCGCCGTGCTTGCCCACCTCCAGCGAGCCGACCAGGTGGTCGATGCGGAGCTGCTTCGCCGGGTTCAGCGTCAGCATCTGCATGGCGTCCTGCTTTGACACGCCGCCGTACTTCACCGGCTTCTGCATCTCGTAGAGCAGGTTGGACTGCAGCCACGGGATGTCCGAGTTCAGCGACGTGAGTACGCCCCTGTCGTGCATGATCTTCATGTTCCACGGCGTGGCCTCGAACGCCTCGAG
>DATHVP010000145.1:0-33983 GCA_035461245.1 Longimicrobiales bacterium
GTCTACTGGAATCGGTCGCTGCGACGGTTGAAGAACAAACCCACGATGTTCCCCTTGTGATCTGTATTGACGATGCGCAATGGGTCGACGATTTCACCGCCCAGCTTCTGCTGTTTCTCGCACTTCGTGCCCCCCGGCTCAGACTGCTGCTGTTGCTAACGTCCAGAACCGCCGAACCAGATGCAACTCCCGACTGGCTTGCACATGAACTGCCGAACGCTGCCCATGTAAACGTTGGCCAGCTGAGGGTGGAAGAAGCGGCGGACCTTGTAAGAGCATTTGAAGCTGAGCGGGGCATTCAACTTAGCGAGGCTGAGCGAAATCGGGTACTGTGGCATACCGCGGGGCGCCCGCTACTACTTGTAGAAATGTTAACGGCGATCACCGGTGGCTCAAGATATGAAGTGGTCAATTCCGGTGTAGTTCTTCCCGAAACAACAGAGACAGTTCTGCGCCGCCGGTTTACAGGGCTCGACCATTCCGCCGTCTGGGTGTACGGGGTCGTGGCCGCCATCGGCGAGCCTATGGATGTTGCAGAACTAGTACGTCTCGCCGCAATCGATCACAAACAGGCAGCCGAGAGCCTCGAAGTACTCTGTGAGCGAGGCATCCTCGAGTTGCGCGATGGGCGCGTGGCATTCCCTCACGACATACTCAGGGAAGTGGCGTACCGTAATCTAGCGTCGAGCACACGAATGCTGATTCACCGCCGAATCTCGGATTATTCTCTGGAAACTAACGGAGACGTGGGAGTCCTCGCTACTCATCTAGTAGCCGCAGGAGGAGGAGCAGAGGCGGCGAAGTACGCCTTCGTTGCTGCGCGCCACGCGGAACGTGATGGCCGTTTCGGAGATCGAGAGTATTATTACCGGCTCGCAATGGACAACGCCGATGATCCGATGAGAGCTGAGGCTGCGATTGCCTTGGCCCGCCATCTATTGGAAGCACAGCGTGGCGCAGAAGTGCAGGCGCTATTCCCACTGCTACAGACAGAGTCGGCGGGCCAGGAAGGGCAACTTCTAGCCGAGCTCGCTCGCCTTGGAGAACGGGTTACGCAGGGTGACTTGCGGCCCGACGAAGTAGCTTCAGCAGCCGCATCGGTAACCGATATTCTCCATCGAGTAGAGGCATCGGAATTGGCTCCAGCAATTGAAACCATCATGGATGTAATACTAGATGCTGCCGACGCGACGGCTGGCGACAGGATTGTCCAAGAAATCTTATTGCTGACCGAGGCGACGCACGACGAAACATTGATATACCATGCTCGCTGTGTCGCTTTGCTTTGGGAGTGCGTGACTAAAGGTTACGAGAGTCCACTACGGGTTGCTGACGAGGGCCTTGATAATCCAGCTGCATTTGGGCGTCGAGCCGGCTTTGGGTTCTTCACACGCGGTACGATCTTCATGGTCGCAGGAATACTGGAGGCCGCTCGCACTGATCTCGAGAAAGCGCTCGCACTCGCAAATGATAGCGAGGACCAGGTTAGAGCTTCGGCTGCCGCCGCCAATCTTGGTGTAGTGTTAACAGAACTGGGCGCACTTCCAGCGGGCAAGAAGTACTTGGAAGCGAATCTGACGTCGCACAACTTCACCCATCGGTTACGCTGCCATGCAAACCTCGCAATACTGGCATATGAGGCCGGTGAATATGACTATGCAATAAATACAGCGGAGAACCTGCTGCGCGCGAACTCACAATACGGAGCGGCCAAGTACCGCAATACTGCAAATGCGGTGATTGGGCTTTCTCATATGAGTCGCGGAAATATGCAGGGTGCTGTTAAGATGCTTCCGCAGGTACTAGATCTTGGCAGCATGACGTTGGCTGCTTCGGGAGACTTGGGGTACATTGCTAGTTTTGCTGGAAAGAGTTTAGCATCGCTGTATGATGACGTCGATGGTGCACTCAAGCTCGTCGCGAAGTATGCTGTCGCCCTACAGGGCCGGGATGCGATTGGACACATGAGATTGTCGCTGGCCCGAGCAGAAATTCTTGCAATGTCAGGCAACGCTGCTGCCTACGTAGAGGCCAAGGCAATATTGGGCAAGTGTGAACAACTCGGTGCCGTGGTGCTAGGTAGGCGGGCTACGGAAATCATGCGAGCATCCCGTTTCTGACCCGCCTAGATCACCCCCTCCTGTTTCAACCACGCCTCCACGATCCATTCCCAGCCTAGCAGTTCTCTCACCTCCGATGGACGGTAGCCGATGAGCCGCTTCATCTGGTTGCTCATCGTGAAGCCGTCGGGATAGCCGAACCGCGCGGCAATCTTGAACACGGCGGTGTCGTCATTGTGCATCTGCAACGCTACGTGGAGCAATCTGCCGAACTGCAGGCAGTGCGACGGCACAGGCAGGCTCCTGTTGCTGAAATGGCGCCCCAGCGTCCTCCGGGACGTATACATCCGCTGCGACAGGTGCGTGATGCTTCGCGTGTCGGGGGCGAGTTGCATGATGCGGTTGAACTCCTTCAGCTCTCGCCGTGTCCGGAGCAGGCCGCGCCTTACCAGGTATTGCGTGACGTCATTGGCCAGGCCGCGGGGCGGCAGCGCAAGCACCTGCTTGAGGCGGTACGGCGTGTCAATGATGCCAAAAGGCAGGATCAGCCGCGGATGAAGCAGCCGCACCAGCGGTAGCACAGACAGGACGCGATAGACCTCAGTAGGCGGTGGCAACAGCACCAGGAGCGGCAGACCAGGCGCCTTCCTCGTCAGCGCCGCGTATTCCCGCTCCTGGTCGCCGCCGGTGAGCTGCCACACCAGGGCGCAACCCTTCCAGTCGTCCACGTCGGTCAGCTCGGAAAGAACCTCGAGCCCGCAGGGGATGGTGGCGTCATACGGCGGCATGAACAGGGACAGTGTCTGGGCGGCAGCGGCGGGCAGCGAACTCATCTGATCCTCCGTGGCGAGATCCTCGAATCGGTCGCTCGAACGCTACGGAGTTCGTGTCAATCCATTGTCAATGACAGGTTACCCGGAGATCAAACTGCGTCTCAGCAACAAGTTACGCGGCCGTTACAACGTCGCTTGACCTGCCTCCGCCGCAGGGGCTACCTTGGGACCGACCCTTCTCACTGGTGCAACCTCGTCCCCGGGGGTCCTCCCATGCTGGTACGGAGCAGGATGACGCCGCAGGTCGTGACGGCGTCATCGGACACGACTCTCGCTGAAGCGCTGAGCACCGCGCGCACACACCGAATCCGCCACCTGCCGGTGCTGGACGGCGGTCGGCTGGTGGGCATCATCACCGACCGAGACCTGCGGCTGGCCATGCCGCCGGCGTGGGCCTCGAACCGCGACGAACTCAGCCGGGCGTTGCACGAGCGGACCGTCGGCGAGGTCATGACCACCAACGTCGTCACCATCGAGCCGGACATTCCCATGGAGGAGGCGGCGCGCCAGATGCTCACCAACCGCATCGGCTGCCTGCCCGTCATGGAAGGGGCCCGGTTGCTGGGCATCCTCACCAAGGCCGACCTCGTCAGCGCGTTCACTGAACTGTTCAGCACCGCACCCGGCACCCGCCGGCTGGAGGTGGTGGTGCCGGACCGCCCCGGCGAGCTGGGCCATGTGGTCCGGATCATCGGTGTGGACCATCGCATCAACATCGCCGGCATGGTGGCGCCGCCGCTGGACAACGGCGAGGGCTGCCTGGCCATCATCCACCTGCAGGTGCCCGATGCGTCCGGCGTGGTGAACGCACTTCGGCGTCACGGCTACCGGGTCGGCTCGCCATCACTGGCGGCGGACCCGGACACGGACCTGGACCCCTCGTTCGCGACGCCGCTGCCCCGGGAGCGAGCCCTCGCCGAGCTGTAGGGGAGGACCGGCAGGCGCGTGCATCCTGCAGCCATCATCTGGGACGATGCACTCGCCTCCTATCGCTTCAATGCAGAACACCCGCTCAATCCGCGCCGCCTCGAGCTGACACTGGGGCTCATCCGCGCACTGGACCTGCTGGACGGCAGGGACCGGCGCGTGGAGCCGCCTCGTGACGTGACTGCCGCCGAGCTGGAGGCGGTACACGACGTCGCCTTCATCGACACCGTGAAACGCGCTTCCACCGGCTCCGCCGCCGGCGCGTCGCTCCAGGCGTTCGGCCTCGGCTCCGCCGACGTGCCCGTGGTGCCCGGCATGCACGAGGCCGCCGCCCGCGTCTGCGGCGCAACACTGCGCGCCGCGGAAATCGTCATGGACGGCGGCGTGAAGCGCGCGTTCAGCATCGCCGGCGGGCTGCACCACGCCCGCCGCGCGGAGGCTGCCGGCTTCTGCATCTACAATGACCTGGCGGTGGCCATCCGCTGGCTCCAGCAGCAGCACAACGCCCGGGTCATGTGCGTGGACATCGACGCGCACCACGGCGACGGCACCCAGGCCATCTTCTACGACGACCCCGACGTCCTCACCGTCTCCATCCACGAGAGCGGCGCGTTCCTGTACCCGGGCACCGGCTTCATCGACGAGCTGGGCGAGGGCGATGGCTACGGCTACTCGGTGAACGTGCCGTTGGACCCGCACACGGACGACGCGTCGTTCCTGAACGCCGTGCGCGTGCTGGTGCCGAAGCTGGCGGAGGCGTTCCAGCCGGACGTCATCGTGCTCCAGGCGGGCTGTGACGCCCACGTCCTCGACCCGCTCACGCACCTGCGCTGCACCACGAACCTGTACGCGGACGCCACGCAGGTGGTATGCGACGTCGCCGACCGCTGGTGCGACGGGCGCATCATCGCCACCGGCGGCGGCGGCTACGCCGTGCACCAGGTGGTGCCCCGGGCGTGGACCCTCGTCTGGGCGACACTGTGCGGCATCGATCCCGGCGACGCTGTGCCCGACGCGTGGCTGGCGGACGCGGAACGCGACGCGGGCATGTCCCTGCCGCGCACGCTGCGGGACGCGCCGGACGCGTTCGAAAGGACGTCGCTCTCCATGGAGGCAGACGCCACCAACCGGCAGACGGTGGACGCCGTGCGCAGGCAGTGCCTGTCACTGGTCACCGGCTGGGGGCTCGGCTTCTGATGGCGCGCTGATGCACGGGCCCGGCATCCAGCTCCCCGCGGCGCTGCTGGACAAGGAGGGCCGGCCGTTCGTGGTGCGGCGGCTGCGCACCGACGAGGACCGGCCGGCGCTGGAGGCCATGTACCGGGACTTCGAGCCGAAGCGCGGCGCGCAGGGCCTGCCGCCACTGGAGAAGGGACTCGCACGCTGGCTCGACCGCGTCCTCGCCGCCGGCACGCACCTGGGCGTCATCCTCGAGGGCGAACTGGTCGGCCACGTCATGCTGCTGCCCATCGGTGAGGGCCGCGTGGAACTCGCCAACTTCCTGCACCAGTCCATCCGCAACCGCGGCATCGGCACCTGGATCAACCGCATCGCACTGGACGAGGCGCGCCGCGCCGGCATGCACAGCGTCTGGCTGTGCGTGGAGCCGTTCAACCGGGCCGCCGTGCGCAGCTATGAGAAGGCCGGGTTCCGGCGGCTGCCCGGGTCGCTGTGGGAGTCGGAGATCGAGATGGAGGCGGAGTTGGGCTGACTTGATCCGCCGTACGGTATTACCTGTGGCGGAGTCCTCGTTCCCCCCGAGCGATCATCACCGGACCGTGGCGGTCCGGTGTCAATAATCGGGCTACTCACGGCTGTGCTGTGCCTGACGCCAGCAGAACGTTCAGGCACATCAGACTCAGACCGTGCGCATAGCCTCCGACATGGGACGCCGGAACAGCGCCATCATCTGGCGATGACTATGCTGGAATCACGCAGGCCGGTAATGGGGACCCAGTCGAGGGAGGCGATGATTGAAGTCGTCGCCGCCGTCATGCGATAGAACGAGCGCCGGGCCGGATGACCCGGCCCGGCGCTCACTAGTGCGCGCCTGACCTCAGGCGTCAGTTCGAGCCCAGCCGCCTGATCAGTTCGTCGGTGAGGTCCAGCTCCGGGTCCACCACCAGGATGGCGTCCTGCTGGCCGAGGATGAAGGAGTAGTTGCCCTCCCGGCGCAGCACCTGAAGCTGCTCCCGCACGCGGGCCAGCACCGGCTCCATCAATTGCGCCTCCCGCTGGGCGGCCTGCTGCTGCAGCTGCTGTGAACGGAACTGGTAGTACTCGATCTGCTGCTGAAGTGCCTCCACGCGCTGGGCCCGGACCTCATCGGTGAGGACATCCGACTGGAGCGCGTCGTTGGCCGCGCGCAGCGACGTCTCCAGGCTGTCCAGTTCCTGGCGGAACGGGGCGAATTCCCGCTCCATGGTCTGCCGGACGCCTGCGAAGGCCGGCGCTTCCGCCAGCACCCGCTCCGTGTCCACATAGCCGATGCGAAGTTGCTGGGCGTCCACGGCTGCACTGCCGGTGCCCACGAGGACCATCATGAATAGCGCGGCTCTGGCGAAGGATCTGGTCACGACCTGCTCCGTTCTCGACGGTTACGGGTGCCGCCCGGCGCCGGATCCGGCACCGCGGCTGTCTGCCGACTGGAGTTTCGCGGGATTGCCGCCTCCGATCCAGTCCCACGGCCCGGCGGCTCGCACGGAACTTGCCCTAAAGCGTTGCAACTACGGATTATGGCCCTGGAATCAGGAGCGGTTGATATGATCGGATCACTGGCGAAGATGGTAGCCTACAACAAGGCGCCCCGCACGACGTTCACCGTGCTGCACCCGCGGAAGGCCCTCCGCCTGCGCGCCATGCAGAAGGAACTGCGGCACTCGCCGCTGCCGCGGCTCACGGCGTTGAGTGCCGCGGCGCTGGCTTTGCCGCTCGGTGTGGCCCTGGGCCGCCGCACGGCGAACGGGCGGGCCCAGCAGTCGGCCTGACCGCACGGCAGACCGGAGGACCCGGCAGTCCTTACCCCCGCCTGGTCGGCTGGGCCACCAAGCCGGCCGGCTGGCGGGAACGGCAAGGGGCGGCCGTCCCGTTCTCAGGACGACCGCCCTTCTCATTTCGTTGCGGCCGACGCGTCAGCCGTTGTCTTCCTGCAGCATCTCGCCCACCCGGGCCATGCCCTGACCGCGCTCCACCAGGACCTGTCCCAGCTTGTGCAGCAGCGGCTTCGGCACCCGGCCGGGCGTCGTGCGGCTGGCCCGCAGGTCCGCCACGCTGATCCCCAGCGCCCGGGCCAGCTCCTCCTCCGTGCCCATGAAAAGCTGCACCGCCCGCCCGAAATCCAGTGGCATCGCCCGCCCCCTTTCCCGCCGTAAACGCGCTACGTAAACGGTCCCGAACGTTCAACGTTTACGTTTACGATCCCGATCCCGATCCCGATTCAGAAGATGAATACCGACGTCCCCACCGGCGTCAGCCCATAGAGCTGCGTCACGTCGTCATTGGAGAGCCGCACGCAGCCATGGCTGACCGCGTCCCCGATGGAGTCCTCGTTGTAGATATGGGTGCCGTGCAGCAGGTAGCCGTTGCCCGTGTCCAGCTTGTACGGGCCCAGGGCGTCGGGCACACGGCGCTGGTTCGTGCCGAACGGCGGCACGAAGACCTTGCCGTCGAACATGATCTCGGAGCCCGGCGGGAAGCGGTAGAAGTTGCCGTACTGGTTGAGCCGGCCCACGTCCTCGCCGATGGTCATGATGAAGGAGCCGTCGTCCAGCAGGTGCTTGGTGTCCTTCGTCAGGCGGACAAGCTCGTAGCCGTTGGCCATGGCCCGTTCGATGTAGTGCCACTCGGGCACCGTCCACACCGGGTTCGGCTCCTTGCCGAGGACGCGCCGGACGCCGCGCGGCGTCTCAAAGAAGTAGTCCCGGCCCTCGTACTCGAACCCGGACTGCATGCCGATGGCCACGGACACGCTCATGAGCGTGTCCCCCTTGGCGGAGACCAGCCACAGCCAGCGGTCCTCGGTGGAGACCAGGATCTTGGTGCCCTGGTGGGCATTGGCCCGGGCCAGGATGTCCCGGCCCAGGGCATCCGACGGGCGGCTGGGTGCCGCCATGCGCTCCGGCGCGGCCGTGTGCGCAACGGTCTGCGGCCCCTGTCCCGCCAGCGGCCCGGCACCGGGCCAGGCGAGGGCGAAGAGGGCAGCGGCGGCAACGGCACGGAGGACGGGGCGGGTGGACCTAAGCATGCTCGACTCCCTGTAGCTGCATTCCGCGGGTGGCCAGGATCCGTTCGATGGTCTCGCCGATCTTCACGTTGGGCGTGGACGCGCCGGCCGTGAGGCCGATGGTGAGGGGCCCGTCCGGCAGCCAGTCCGCCTGCTCGACCTCGGGCGCGTCCGCCGCCAGCTCCGCCTTGTGGCGGATGACGTGGCGCTCGACGTCGATGCACGTGGCGTCAGCGATGTGGTACGCCGTCGTGTACTCCCGGCACAGGTGCGCCAGGTGGTTCGTGTTCGACGAGTTGTACCCGCCGATGACCACCATGATCTGCGGCGGGTCCTGCATCATCTTCAGCACCGCATCCTGCCGTTCCTGCGTGGCGCTGCAGATGGTGTCGAAGCTGCGGAAATGCTCCGCCAGGTTCTCCTGCCCGTAGCGCGCCGCCAGGGAGCGGCCCACGGCGGCGGCGATGGCCAGCGACTCGGTGGCCAGCATCGTCGTCTGGTTGGCCACGCCCACCCGGGCCAGGTCCGTGTCCGGGTCGAAGCCAGGTGACGCCTTCTCCCGGAAATGCTCCCGGAACGCGTCCCGGCTCAGGGCGCCGGGCTGCTGCTCGATGTAGTCCATGACCAGCCGCGCCTCGTCCATGTCCCGGACGATGATGTACTTGCCGCCGGCGTCAGGATTCGCCTGGCTGGCTGTGGCCCGGGTCTCCTCGTGGAAGTACTTGCCGTGGATCAGCGCCGTGAAGCTGTCCCGGGCGTAGCTCTCCACCCGCTTCCACACGTTCAGCACGGAGCCGCAGGTGGTGTCGATGAGGATGCAGCCGATCTCCTTCAGGCGCGCGAAGTCCTTCATGGTGACGCCGAACGCCGGCATGATGACGACGTCGTCCGCAACCACCCCGGAGAAGTCGAATTCGCCGGTGGCCTCGTCGGGGTAGAGGAACACGACGCCCGCCTCGTTCAGCCGGCGGTTCACGTGCGGGTTGTGGATGATCTCGCCCACCAGGAAGATGCGCCGGTCCGGAAACTTGTGCGTGGTCTGGTACGCGTAGTCCACCGCACGGTCCACACCATAGCAGAAGCCGAAGTCCTCGGCGAGCTGTAGCGTGATGTCCCCGAACTGCGCCTCGTACCCCCGCGCGCGGATGTCTTCCACCACCGTGCTGTGGTACTCGGCCGCCAGCACCGGCTCGATCTCCTTCTTCAGCCCCAGCCCGCGGCGGAAGTACGTCTGCTCCATACGCTTGCGTCCTCTCTTTTCGCGTTGGACTGAAAGCTAGCCACGGGCGTACGGACGGGCAACGACGATGGCGATGGCGGGGTGGTGCGGGCGCCAGCGCCACCGCCGCCCTCCGCCGCACCGCACCGGGGTAACCCCCCGTGGACAGCCGCCCGCAGGGTAGCCGGCCAGCGCCGTCCCGCCTATACTCTCGCGCCCGCGCCAGACCGGTGGCGCCGCCCAAGCTCAGAACCCTCGTGGAGGAAGCCGTGGAGCCGAGTTCCCTGGAGTTCCTGAAGAAACTGCTGGACACGCCCGGACCCAGCGGATTCGAAGCCGCCGCCGCCCGCGTCTGGAGGCAGGAGGCGGAATCGTTCGCTGACCGCGTCCACGGTGACGTCTCCGGGAACTCCGTCGCCATTCTCAATGAGGGGGGCTCGCCCCGCATCATGCTCGCCGGCCACATCGACGAGATTGGCGTCATGGTCACCCACATCGACGACGACGGCTTCGTCTACTTCGAGGGCGTCGGCGGCTGGGACTCCCAGGTCCTCGTCGGTCAGCGCATCCGCCTGCTCACCCGCGGCGGTGACGTCCTCGGCGTCGTGGGCAAGAAGCCCATCCACCTCATGAAGGGCGACGACAAGGACAAGGTCTCCAAAATCGAGGATCTCTGGATCGACATCGGCGCAAAGGACCGGGCCGCTGCCGCTGAGCGCGGCGTCCGCGTCGGTGACGCCGGCGTCATCGACGCCCGCCTCCTCGAACTCGGCGACGGCCTCATTGCCAGCCGCTCCATAGACAACCGCATCGGCGCTTTCATCGTCCTCGAGGCGCTGCGCATACTGTCGCAGCGGCAGCCGAGCGCCATGGTCGCCGCCGTGGCCACTGCCCAGGAGGAGATCGGCTACTTCGGCGGCGGCGCCCGTACCAGTGCGTATTCCCTGGAACCGCAGCTCGCCATCGTGGTGGACGTGACCTTCGCCAGTGATGCGCCCGGCGTGGAGAAAAAGGAAGTGGGCGAGCACAAGCTTGGCAGCGGGCCCGTCATTACCCGCGGCTCCGCTGCCCACAGCGTGCTGGTGGAGCGGCTGGTGGACGTGGCGGAAGAGAAGGCCATTCCGTACACGCTGACGGCGGCGCCCCGCTACACGTCCACCGACGCCGACGCCATCTACCTGACCCGGTCCGGCGTGGCCACCGCCGTGGTGTCCGTGCCCAACCGCTACATGCACTCCCCCAACGAGATGGTCAGCCTGTCGGACCTCGATGCCGCCGCCCGCCTGATAGCCGAATTCTGCCAGACGGTGAGTGAGTCCGATAACTGGGTGCCTGACTGAGGGTTATACCACTGGCGCATGCGCGGCCGCTTTCCGAATTTGCGGAAACAGCCACGGATTCTATATGGCATCCAAAACCGTGCTCGTCGTGGAAGACAACGCCGACGAGCTGATGATATATACGACGCTGCTGCGTCACGCCGGGTATACTGTGGTCGCCGCCGATGACTTCGCGTCGGCACTCCACGCAGCTGCCACCCACCGGCCTGACGTGGCCGTCATAGACGTGAACCTGGGCCACGCCCAACTCGACGGCTGCGACCTGGCCATCGCCCTGCGGAAACAGCCTCAGAACGCAGACCTCGCCATCATCGCCCACACCGCATACGGCGACGTATATCGGAATGCGCTGGACCGGGTGGGTTGCGAACGAGTGCTCCACAAGCCGTCCAACCCCGCGGCCCTGGTAGAGGCGGTGGCCGACCTCATCGGGCCCGCCGATCCCACCCTGGAGGTCTAGTCCAGCGGTGGAGTCTGAGTGCAACCGGACGGGACCAGCCGACTATCCACCAGCGCGGCGGATTCGGTCCCGTATGGCAGCCCAGGGCGGGTCGCTTGGGACGCGCTCCAGTAGCACGGTCCCACAGCCGGCGTCGTCCAGAGTGTGCAGTGCGGCATAGAAAAGTCTGGCATAGCCCGGCGCTTCGTGGGGCAGGACGATGATCTCGTCCGCAGGCACCGCCGCCGCCCGCATGACGATGGCGCCGACCCGTTTGCCCCGCCTGCGGGCGTCTCGAGCCAGCTGCTCTGATTCCACCGCTTCCGAGAACTGGACCACTGTGGCAGCCGGCGAGTAATGGCGGTCCGTCATCCCCGGCGCCGGCAGGGGCGAGGCCTGTTCGTGACCGGATCCGGACAGTGTGGCCTCATCCACGGGCCCCAGCGCGGCGCTCAGCTCCGCCAGGGAGACGGCGCCGTGGCGAAGCAGCTTCGGCCGGACGCCGGTGAGGTCGAGCACGGACGATTCGATACCGTATGGGGTCGCGCCGCCATCAATGATCAGGTCCGCCCGGTCGCCCAGGCCCCGGATCACATGCTCCGCGGTGGTGGGCGAGACGCGGGTGAAGCGGTTGGCGCTGGGCGCGGCCACGGGCACGGCGGCGGCGTCCAGCAGCGCCCTCGCCACCGGATGCGATGGCAGGCGCACGCCTACGGTAGGCAGGCCGGCGGTGACCACGTCGGGGATGGCCGGGTCCCGGGGCAGCACCAGCGTCAGCGGTCCGGGCCAGAACGCCGCGGCGGCGCGCTCCGCCATGTCGGGCCACGCGGCGGTGACGGCCCGGGCCGCCTCCGTGTCCCGCACATGAACGATGAGCGGGTTGTAGCCGGGTCGCCCCTTGGCGGCAAAGATGCGGCCGGCGGCCTCGGCGTCCAGCGCATTCGCGCCCAGGCCGTAGACGGTCTCCGTGGGGAACGCCACCAGTCCGCCGTCCCGGATGACCTGCCCGGCATCCGCCATGGCGGCGGCGTCGGGCGCCGCCGGATCCACTGTGCGCACGCGTGCCTTCATCGCTGCCGTCCTCCCCTCACCGGTCCGCTGTGGCGGTGTTCTGCCCTACCGCGCCTCCGCCCCACAAGTTATGTTCCGCGGCCTGATGCGGATACGGGACATCACTCAGCCTCTGAGCAGCCGCACCGCCGCGTGGCCCGGTGATGCGCCGGTGTCCGTGTCGTGGGCGCTCCGGCACGACCGGGGCGACGCGGTGACTGTGGCGACGCTGAGCACGTCCGTCCACGCGGGCACCCACGCCGACGGCTTCCTCCACGTGGTGCCGGACGGCGAGACGGCGGCGCAGATGCCGCTGGACGCCTACATCGGCCGCTGCATTGTCGTGGATGTCCGGGGACGCGACGTCGTGTCCGCCGCCGACGTCGCCGGCATCGACCTCCGTCGCGTGGAACGGGTCCTGATCCGGACCCGGGAGCGGGTGGACGAGACGGTATTCCCGGAGCCGTTCGCGCACATCGAGCCGGGGCTGGCCAAGGTGTTGGCGGACGCGGGGATAAGGCTGGTGGGAACGGACGCGCCGTCGGTGGATCCGGTGGACTCGAAGACGCTGGACGCGCACCACGCGCTGGTCCGAGGCCGCGTCGCCATCCTGGAGAACCTGCTGCTGACGGACGTGCCCGCCGGTGAGTACACGCTGGTGGCGCTGCCGCTGCGGCTGGTGGAGGCCGACAGCTCGCCGGTGCGGGCGGTGCTGCTGGAGGGCGACGTCCGCGCGCCGGGGGTGGTGCCATGAGCGTGCCCATCCTGGTCCCGTGGGACATGTACCTGGGGCGGGTCGTCGTCTGGACGGAGTGCCTGAACGCGGGCGTGCGGCGGGCGGTGCTGCTGCCCCGGCTGGATACCATCTTCGGGCCGGCGGAGGAAGACCCGGCCCGGGAAACGCCCCGGGAGGAGCTGGACTGGCGCCTGCTCTCGCCCACGGAGGCGGACTGGACGCAGTACCGCGCGCTGGTGGAGAAGCAGGCCACGCGCGCCGGCCTCAGGATCCTCGCCCAGCGCGTGGAGAACGTGGCCCAGTGGATCGGCGGCCGGCAGGTCGCCGTGCCTCAGTACCACCTCTGGCTGTTCCGGCACGAGGATGTGGGCCGGGCCATCCAGGCGTTGTACGACGAGGCGGACCCCGCCAGGCGGCGGGCGCAGTGGCAGTGGCTGCTGGAGTGGACTGATCCGTCCCCCCGCAGCACGGAAACCGGTAATCCGTAACAGTCGGCGACACGCGCGGGCGCGGCACCGGTAGCACAGACAGACAGGAAGTTCGTCAGATGGTCGATGCAGGAAAGCTGATCAAGCGGATCCAGGAAATGCGCGACGAGGGTTACCTCTCCGACGCCATCCTCCGCGAGTCCGTCAAGCAGCTCAAGTCGGGTGACGTGGACTACAATTTCGTGGGCGTCTACCTGTTCAACCCCGAGGAGCAGGTCCTCTGGCTGCACAACTACATGGGCGAGGGCACCGAGCACGCGCGCATCGATGTGGGCCAGGGCGTGTGCGGCACCGCCGTCGCCGAGAAGAAGAACCAGAACGTCGGCGACGTGACGCAGGTGGACAACTACCTGGCGTGCAGCCCCAAGACCAAGTCCGAGCTGGTGGTCCTGATCCGCGCCGGCGACGAGATCTTCGGCCAGATCGACATCGACGCCCGCTCGAAGGACGCGTTCGGGAAGGATGACCAGGAAGCCGTCGAACTGATTTCCGAGAAGCTGGCGGAAGTCTTCATGGCGGAGCGGCGCTAGGCTGCGCCAGCCGCCTGGTGGGGGGCCATGGGACCGTCTCCGAACGTGGGGGACGGTCCCATGGTTGTCCTGCAGAGGGACCTAACCCCTGAGTACCTCACCT
Organism: Longimicrobiales bacterium; assembly: GCA_035461245.1. GTDB lineage: Bacteria > Gemmatimonadota > Gemmatimonadetes > Longimicrobiales > RSA9 > SH-MAG3. Next base: position 13,948 of record DATHVP010000145.1, read on the forward strand.
GGATCCAGACGGGCCGCCCTGTTGGCCGGGCGCAGGGTGGCCGCCGCGGACACGATGAGGACGGTGGCCACCACGGCAACAAAGGTGGCGACGTCGCGTGGAGCCACGCCGTAGAGCACGCCGTCCACCACCCGCCCCGCCAGGAGCGCCCCGCCGACGCCCAGGGCGGCACCCACCGCGGCCAGCGTCAGCCCCTCGCCTACGACCAGACGTCGCAGCTGGGACGATCGTGCGCCCATCACCATGCGGACGCCGAGTTCGTGACGCCGTTGGGCCACGCCGAAAGCCAGCACGCCATGGACGCCGACGCTGGCCAGGAGCAGGGCCAGGGCAGCCAGGATGCCCATGAGGACGGCCAGAAAGCGAGGCATGTCCACCGCCTGGGCGTAGTAGGTCGTTGCGGGGACCAGGTCCTGGATGGGCTGGTTGGCGTCCACCTCGCGGACGGCGGCCCGGACGCCCGTCAGCACGTGGCGCGGGTCACCGTGAGTACGGATGGCCATGGCGATCTGCCCGCCCACCCGTTCGTAGCTGCCCAGGGGGTACAGCATGGCGAACTCGCCCCGCCGCTCGTCGGGGCCCAGCAGGCGCAGGTCCGCCATCACACCGGCTACGGTGAGCCAGTCACTTTCGGCCCCGAGTCGGAAGCGCTGTCCGATGGCGGCGGCAGGTCCTTCCGGCCAGAGGAAGCGCGCCAGATCTTCGTCGATTATGACGTTGCCACTGGCCCGGTCGTCGGCCGACGTGAACGGACGGCCGGCCAGGAGACGGGCGCCGGTGACGCGGAAGAAGTCGGGACCGGCCTCCGTGAACGGCAGCAGCATCCCAGGATCCATGGGTGTGGCTTCCCCGCCCTCCACCTCGAAGGTGATGCCGAAGGAAATGCTGGTGTGGGGCGGGAGCCCGCCCGTGAGAGTGGCCGCAGCCACGCCCGGAACAGCAGCCACGCGCTCCTCCAGTTCCCGGAGGTAGGCGGCCCGCCCGTCGCCGGCGGGATGTGCACTGGGTGAAACGGCGAACTGGAGGACTGCCATCCGGTCCAGGTCCATCCCGGGGTCATTGCGCATCAGGCGGGTGAAGCTGTTGATCAGCAGTGCAGCCGTGACAAGGAGCATCACGGAAAACGCCACCTCGGCCACTACCAGCCCGTTCCTTACCCAACGCCCGCCCCGGCCGCGGCCCGCCTGCCGGGACATGCCGCCGCCTGCCGCGGGGCGCGCCCAGTCCGTGGCGCCCAGAGCCGGCAGCAGGCCGAAGGTGAGCCCCGTTACCAGGGCTGCCCCGAAGGTGAAGATCAGCGTCCGGTGCTCCACGGCGATGGCGTACGGTGCATAGAACGTGATGGAGGACGGCATGATGCCCTGGAGCGCCCGCACCACCAGCAGGGCCATGAGCACTGCCACTACGCCGCCCAGCAGCGCCAGCAGCAGCGCTTCCGTCGCAATCTGCCGCATGATGCGACCCCGGTCCGCTCCCACCGCCATGCGGATGGCCAGTTCTCCCGATCGGGTGCTCCCCCGGGCCAGCAGCAGGTTCGCCATGTTCACCCCCGCTACCAGCAGGATCAGCAGCACGGCGCCGGACAGCAGCAGCATGGCCTGGTTGTGCTCCGTGACCTGCCGCCGGCGGGCGTCCACCCGCGCCAGGCGGAGGTACGCGCCGGCCGGGCCGGCTTCCGCCAGCAGGTTCTCACCCGCCACCCGCAGCCGCGCATTGCTGGCTTCAACGTCCGGCGGGGGTACCCGCGTGACCGCCTCGACGAAAGAGCGCGCCGCCTGTCCGCCGAAGGCCGTGCCATCGGTGCGGAGGGCGCCCCACCCCGCGGTGGTGGCGTAGGTGGGGAAGCGGAACCCGGCCGGCATGACTCCCACAACGTCGTGTTCCACCCCGTTCAGTGTCACCGTACGCTCCAGTACGTCTGACATGCCGCCCAGCTGTGCCTGCCAGAAGCTGTGGTCCAGCACCAGCACCGGGGGCGCGGCGGGATCGGCGTCCTCAGGAAGCAGGCCGCGGCCCAGCACCGGTGTCACGCCCAGCACCTGATGGAATTCCGGCGTTACCGCCTGGACGGCGACAGTTAGCGGCTCGAAGCCGCCGGTATGGAGAGCGGTGGTGCGGACATGGAGCAGGGCCGGCTGGGCCTCCAGCTCCTGCCATGCCCGTGCGGCGTCGTATGGAATGTTGGGGCGGCCCCAGTCGTTGGGCGGCGTGACGAACTCGAGGGCCACCAGTTCGTCCGGGGCCGCGTACGGAAGGGGGCGCAGCAGGAGCGCGTCCACTACCGAGAACATGGCGGCGTTGGCGCCGATCCCCAGCGCCAGGGTGAGCACCACGCCCACCGCCAGTCCCGCATGCAGTCGGATGCTGCGAAGGCCGAAGCGGAGGTCCTGGGCCAGGTCGTCCAGCAGCCGTGTCATGCGACGTCTCCGTTCCGTGCGTTCATCGAGTTCGAGCATCTCCCGGCGGATCCGGGCGATGTCGCCAAAGGCACGTCGCGCGTGCTCTTCCGCCTCGTCGCCTGGCATCCCCTCTTCGATCAGTTCGTCGATGCGTTCCTGGATGTGGTGCTCGATCTCCCAGTTCACCGCGTCCACAGGAGCAGGACGGGACTCCCGCAGGTGGAAGAGGCGCCTCCGACGGCTCATGGCCGGGCCCCTGCCGCTGCCGCTTCCGCCGCTTCGGCAATGGCCTGCCACGCAGTGAGGTACCGGAGCCACTGGGCTTCCTCGCGCACGAGTTGCCTGCGGCCAAGCTGAGTCAGGACGTAGTACTTCGCGCGCCGCCCCTTCTCGGAAACCTGCCAGTCCCCATGGATCCAGGCGCGCTGCTCCAGCCGGTGCAGGGCCGGGTAAAGCGCGCCCTCCTCGATGAGCAACGCCTCGCCCGTGGCGTCGCTGATCCATCGCAGGATGCCGAACCCGTGCAGCGGCGTGCCCGCGCTCAGCGTCTTCAGCACCAGCAGCTCCAGCGTCCCCCTCACGACATCGACTTTCCCCGCCATCAGCCGTCTCCCGAGCATGACATAAGTAACTTAGGTCAACGATGCATCCGCCGACATCCGGGTGTCAAGGTCGCAGGCGGTCCAGGGGTGCAGCGCGCGGAGTCGGCAGGTATGTTGCGGCTGGGCTGCGGTCTGGAGCCGTGTATTCACTGCTGATGGACAGGAGTCACGGGATTGAAGCCTCGCTCGCTGCTGGCGCCCAACGCCTCGCCGATGACCATGGCCGGCACGGTGACATATGTCGTGGGGCGCCGCCACGCCGTGATCCTGGATCCGGGCTCCGCGGCGGATTCGCACCTCGCTGCGTTGGCCACGACGGTCCGGCACGCAGAGGACGTGACCATCGTGCTGAGCCACGATCATCCGGACCACAGCGCCGGGGCGGAGGAACTGGCGGAATCGCTGGCGGCGGGGGACCGGGGGCGGGTGGAGATCCGCTCGGCGGCCCTTGGCAACCTCATGGACGGTGACGTGCTCCCCACCGATGACGGGGACCTGATCGCTCTTGCGACGCCCGGCCACTGCCCGGACCACACCGCGTTCCACTGGCCCGCGGCGGACGCGGTCTTCTGCGGCGACCTGATGATGGGCGGACTGGACACGGCGGTAGTGGCGGCGCCGGAAGGCAGCATCCGGGAGTACCTGGAGTCTCTGGAGCGGCTGCGGTCACTGCATCCATCTATCATCTATCCATCACACGGACCGGCATTTACGGATCCCGACGCGGCGCTGGACCGGTACGTGGCGCACCGTTACGAAAGGGAGCGGCAGGTGCTGGGCGCACTGGCCGGCGGGGCGTTGGGAATTGCGGAAGTTACCGACCGCGTGTACGGCAGCGGCCTCGAACCGGGCCTGCGTCCGTTCGCGGAGGCGGCCGTCGCGGCGTACCTGGAGCACCTGCGCGAGACGGGCCGACTGACCGGGAGTGCCACCAGATGACTGCGCCACGGGCCACTGATGATCATGGTGCCGGCGGCGGCGCCGGCCAGCCGGGCGGCCATGCGCATGGCCACGCCGACAGGCTGCCAGGAGTTGCGGTCGGCGGGGTGCCGGCGCGACCGGGGACTGACTTGCCGGCCGGGCTGCTCGACGGACTGGTCCGCGCCCTGGGCCGGGAGGCCGTCATCACGGAGCCCGGCTCCCTCCTGGTCTATGAGTCCGACGGCCTGACTGCCTACCGCGCCCGCCCGGTCGTGGTGGTCCTGCCCCGGGACACCGAAGACGTTGCCACTGTTGTCAAGTTATTGTCGGACGCGGAGATACCGTTTGTGGCACGGGGCGCTGGTACTGGCCTGTCCGGCGGGGCCGTGGCCGTGGACAACGCGGCGGTGATCTCGCTGGCGCGCATGGACCGGATCCTGGACCTTGACCCGGTGAGCAGGCGGGCCCGCGTCCAGCCGGGGGTGGTGAACGTGGAACTCAGCGCCGCGGCAGCGCCTCACGGACTGTATTATGCCCCTGATCCCAGCTCCCAGACGGTCTGCACCATCGGCGGGAACGTTGCGGAGAACGCGGGCGGACCACACTGCCTCAAGTACGGCGTGACGGCCAATCATGTTGTCGGACTGAAGGTTGTGCTGCCGGACGGCAGCGTGAGCGAGTTGCGCCGGGGAGAGGACAACGGGCTGGACCTCGTCGGGTTGTTCGTGGGGTCGGAGGGGACGTTCGGCATCGCCACCGAGATCGACGTGCGCCTGCTGCCGGTGCCGGAGGCCGTGGAAACGCTGCTGGCGCTGTTCGACGACATCGACGACGCCAGCCGCGTCGTGAGCGCCATCATCGGCAGCGGACTCCTCCCCGCCGCCCTGGAGATGGTGGACCGGGAAGCCATCATGGCCGTGGAGGCCAGCGCCTACGCCGCCGGGACGCCGACTGACGTGGCCGGCGCGCTGGTCATCGAGTTCGACGGCCCGTCCGCCGAAGTCCAGGGCGACGCGGCACGCGCCGAGGGCATCTGCAGGGAAGGCGGCGCCAGGGACGTACAGCGTGCCGCCGACGAGGCCGACCGCCAACGCCTCTGGCACGCCCGGAAGAAGGCGTTCGGCGCCATGGGACGAATCGCGCCTGATGTGCTGGTGCAGGACGCCGTCGTGCCCCGGAGCCGCCTCCCCGAGGTGCTGCGTTCCGTGTACGAGATCGCCGGCCGCTACGAACTCCGCATGTGCAACATGTTCCACGCAGGCGATGGCAACCTGCACCCCACCATCGTCTTCGACCGGCGGGACCCCGGCCTCGTCCACCGCGTGGAGCAGGCGTCCGCCGAGATGATGAAGGCGTGCGTGGACGCCGGCGGCACCATCACCGGTGAGCATGGCGTCGGCATGGACAAAAGGGACTACATGCAGCTCGTGTTCTCCCCGGCGGAACTCGACGTGTTCTGCTCCCTGCGACGGATCTTCGACCCCTGCGGCCTCGCCAATCCCGCCAAGATCCTGCCCGTGCACAGTTGCCGGGAATGGGTGGGCCCCGCCACGCGACGGGTACCCGCGGTGGACGGTACGCCGTGACCAGCCAGTGGTTTACGGCACTGATACAGAACGTCGGCAAGGCTGCCGTACGTCCACGTACGGACAGCGTGCCAGAGTGGGTGGGGGCGGACGCGGTCGTGCTGCCCGAGTCGCCGGAGCAGGCGGCGGCGGCGCTTGCGTGGTGCACCGCCGAGGGGATTGCGGTAAGGCCGGCAGGGGCGTGCGGCTGGCTCTACGGAGGCCGTCGGGCAATGGACAGGCCCGCGTCCGCGAACGGTACGGAGGATGCCCCTGTCAGCGGACGTCACCGCAGTCAGGGGGACGGGAGGGTCGGCCGCGGCGCGGGCAACGGGATGGTCATACTGAGCTCGGCGCGGCTGGCGGCGGTGGGATCCTATGACCCGGCGGATCTGGTGGCGGGGATGCAGGCCGGCGCCACGCTGGACGCGGTGGAAGCGGCGCTGGCTCGGAATGGACAGGTCCTGGCGCTGGACCCCCCGTCCGCCGCCGGGGCGACCATCGGCGCCGTGGCCGCGCTGGACGCCGCCGGCCCCCTGCGTGCCGGCCTCGGCACGCCCCGAGACCAGGTGCTGGGTGTGGAACTGGTGAGTGGGGACGGCCGGATCCTGCGGTTCGGGGGGCAGGTGGTGAAGAACGTCGCCGGCTATGACGTGACGCGTCTGGTGGTGGGCAGCGCCGGAGTGCTGGGCTTGATCACCTCGCTGCACATCAGGGTGACCGCCCGCCCCGCCGCCGACCGGACCGTGGTGCTGGCATCGGGCGGGGCGCAGGATGCCGCAGCGGTGGCCCTGGCCTGCCGGGACGCCGTAAGCCCGGCGGCACTGGAGGTGCTGGGACCGGACGGCACCGGCAGCGGCTGGCGTGTGGCGGTGCGGGTTCAGGGCAGCGCCGACGGCGTGGCCGATGCCCTCCGCCGGGTACGGCAACTCGGCGCGGCCGTCGAATCGGACGCTCAACTGTGGCGGAGGCTGACCTCGAGTGAAGGAGAATCGCCCATGACGCTGCGCCTGGCGGGCCGCCCCGGTGAACTCGCGGACCTGCTGGACGCCGGGAGCCGGTTCGCGGCTCGTATTTTCAAGTCCGACAGTGCCTTTCAGGGAAGCAGCGCAGTGCCGGTAGCCAACGCGCAGGCGAGGCCGGCGCATGGCGCTGCGGTCCGAATCGCCGCTCATGTCACGGACGGGGTGGTCCGAGTGTGGGTACCGACGAGTGCAGCCGGCGTAGCCGCACCGCTTTCCGCTGAGACCCTGCGCGAGGCGGGCGCGGAACTGGCCGCCGAGGCGGTAACCAGCGGATGGACCTGGAGATACGATATCATGCCGGGCGCCGTGCAGACCAGCCGGGCCGGCCACCCGTCAGCCGCACCGCGCCGGCACGCCAGCCTCGATCTGCTCCCCGCGGACTCGGTCCCGGAGCCGCGGGCAGCGGCGCTGATGGCGCAGATCCGGCAGGCCTTCGATCCTGCAGGCATCCTGGAGCAGTGATGCAACCCACTGGCGGACCGGCAGATGCGCTGCGCGCGGAAGAGGCGGGACTGCTCGCCTGCGTGCATTGCGGGTTCTGCCTGAATGCGTGTCCTACGTATACCCGACTTGGCCATGAAGGCGATTCGCCCCGCGGCCGCCTGGACCTCATGCGCGCCGTAGTGGAAGGGCGGCTGGATGCCGACGATCCGTCGTTCCGGACGCATATCGACCGGTGCCTGGGCTGCCGGGCATGCGAGCCCGTATGCCCGTCGGGCGTGCCCTATGGGTTCCTGCTCGAACGGGCCCGGGCCGCCACGGCGGGGGCCGCTGGCATACCGTGGTCCACGCGACTTCTCATCGCCACCTTCACCGGGCCACTGCGGGGCGTTGCCGGGGCCGCCGCGCGCCTGCTGCGGGCTACCGGCCTGCCACGTCTGCTGGCGCGCTGGCTGCCAGCACGACTGGCACTGCCCCGCTTTGCCATGGCCATGCTGGCCGCGTCGGCGCCGTGGCCAGGGCTCGCAGCCGGCCGGCGCACGACCTCGCCAGGAACCCGCCGTCGGCTCGGCGAACTCGGGTCGGGACCGCCGGCAGTCCCGCCGACGGCACCCCCGCCGGCCCGGCCCGCTGCTACCGCCGCTACGCTTTCAGCTGGCGCTCCGCAACCGGTCGGAGCCCGGACCGCGGATGGACCCGGCGGCGCGGCGGACGATGTCGCATCGGATCCGGAGCGGGGTTATGCTGCACCCCACGCCCTGGAAGGGGCCTATCCTGCCGCCACAGCAGCGTCCGCGGCGGGTGCGCCAGTAGCTGTCGGTTCTGCGGACCATGATGCCCGACAGAAGGTTGCGCTGCTGGAGGGCTGCGTCCAGCACACCCTGTTCACCCGCGTCAACGCCGCTACCGCACGGGTCCTGACGGCGAACGGGTGCGAACTCGCCACCGCGCCCGGGCAGCGGTGCTGCGGCGCCCTGGACGCACACGCCGGCCGCCTGAAGCACGCCCTGGAGCTGGCCAGGACGAACATCGCGGCATTCGAGGCGGCGGGTGCCGACGTCGTCGTGGTGAACGCGGCTGGCTGTGGCGCCATGATGAAGGAGTACGGCGAGCAGCTCCGCCATGACGACGAGTGGGCGGAGCGGGCCGCGGCGTTCTCCGCCAGGGTCCGGGACGTGAACGAGTTCCTGGCCGCCCGGTCACTCCGGCGGGGCGCGCCGCTGCCCGTGCGGGTCACGTACGACGCGCCTTGCCACCTGCTCCACGCCCAGCGGATCCGCGACGCGCCACTGCGGCTGCTGGACGGCATCCCGGGACTGGAGCGGGTGCCGCTGCCCGACAGCGACGAGTGCTGTGGCGGCGCCGGCCTGTACGGCGTCCAGCACCCGGAACTGGGCGGGCGTATCCTGGCGGACAAGGTGGCCGCAATCCGCGCCACGGGAGCCGATGTGGTGGTGACGCCGAACCCCGGGTGCATGATGCAGATCGGCGCCGGGCTGCTCCTTCACGGGGTGGACACGGCGGTGGTCCACCCGCTGGAACTGCTGGACGAAAGCTATTCACGGGAAGGGGAGGGGACGTGACGGAGCTCGAGACCTGCCTGGCAATGTCCGAGACGGACGCGACGGACCGGCTGCTGCGCCGGATCCGGGACTACGTGGAGCACGAGACGCCCAGCGGCGACGAGGCGGCCCTCCTGCGGCTGGCCGCGCTGGTGGAAGAGGACCTGACGGGATGCGGCGCCACAGTGCAGCGGTTCGACGCCCCGGGCCTCGGCCGTAACCTGCTGGCCACCATCCCCGGCGAGCGGGCTGACGACAGCCCCGTCGTCGCCATGGCCCACATGGACACCGTTCATCCGGTGGGGACACTGGCGGAACGCCCCATCCGCAGGGAAGACGGACGTGTGTACGGCCCCGGCATCTACGACATGAAGAGCGGACTGGCCACCATTGTAGAGGCGCTGGCCTGGCTGAGGGAGCAGGGGCGCCGGCCGCGACGGAACGTGCACGTGCTTGTCACCTGCGACGAGGAGATCGGGTCCCACTCGTCCCACGACCTGATCATCGGCCAGGCCAGGAACGCCGCCGCCGTGCTGGTGCCCGAGCCGTGCATGCCCGACGGCGGCGTCAAGACCGCCCGCAAGGGCGTAGCCACCTACCGCGTCAGCGCCCACGGCCAGGCGGCCCACGCCGGCATTGACGGGCACCTGGCCGTGAGCGCTACGGCCGAACTCGTTCATGCCCTCTGCGCCGTCCTCGACCTGGCCCGCCATGACCGGGGCACCACCATCAACGTGGGGCTGATGAATGGCGGGACCGCGTCCAATGTCGTGCCCGCACACGCCGAAGCCGTTGTGGACGTGCGCCTGGCCGAGCCGGACGAAGGCGCACGCGTGCACGGCGCTCTCGTCGCCCTTCGAGCACGGAACCCGAAGGCCCGGCTCGTCATCGAGCAGACTGAAAGTCGGCCGCCGCTCGTCCGGACCGACGAGGTCGTCGCCCTCTACCATCACGCTCGTGACCTGGCCGCAGCCCTGGGTGTGGACCTCGCGGAAGGCGGTACCGGCGGCGGCAGCGATGGCAGCATTGCAGCCAGTGTCGGCGCCGCCGTCCTCGACGGGCTGGGCGTCCAGGGGGGCGGCGCCCACGCCATTGACGAACACATCGTCGTTGCGGACCTGCCGTTCCGGCTGGCCCTCATGGCCCGGCTGCTGGAGACCCTGTGACCGCCCCCGCCATGCCCGCCGGCTACCTGATCAGGGACATGACGGACTACGACGAGATCCGGCAGTGCGTGGCCATACAGGAGCGTACGTGGGGCCCGGGGTTCAGTGAGGCGGTGCCAGCGGCCGTACTCTGGGTGGCCACTCGGACGGGTGGTGTCGTGGCCGGCGCGTTCCGCGACGACGGCGCCCTCGTCGGCTTCGTATTCGGCATGTCCGGGTTCCGGGACGGGCAACCTCTTCACTGGTCCGACCTGCTGGCGGTCCTCCCCGAGGAGAGGGGCGCCGGTCTCGGCGTTGCGCTGAAGGCGCACCAGCGAAGGGTCCTGCTCGACGCGGGCATCCGCGACATGTTCTGGACCTTCGATCCACTGGTCTCCCGCAACGCATACGTGAATTTCGCGCGCCTGGGCGCCATCGCCCGGGAGTACATCCCCGATTGCTACGGTCGCACCACGTCACCGCTCCATGCTGGCCTGGCCACTGACCGTCTGGTCGTTCACTGGCGTCTCTCCTCGCCGCGCGTACGTCAGCGTATGGACGAAGGGTTCGACGATGACACCGACGAATGGCCTGGCGCAGCAGACTCGCCCGTAATCAATGAGGATCCCGGGACGCCACGGCTGGAACTCGATGGGGAGCTGCTGCGACTGCGTATTCCCGGCGACATCCAGGCGCTGAAGGCACAGCAGCCCGCCCGGGCGGAGGCCTGGCAGGCGACGGTGCGTCAGGCCTTCATGACGTACCTGGCACAGGGTTATGTGGTGGTGGACCTGCTGCGGGAGGAAGATGGCAGCAGTTATGTCCTGACCCGGGGCCGCGCGGCGCTCGCCGCCTTGTCCTGATAGAGGGCGCGGTCAGCGGCCGCGAGAAGTTCCTCGGGGCCGCCCATGCGCGCATCGAATCTGGCGATTCCGGCGGCAACACTGATGGAGGAAAACGGCTCGCCGGCATCGGCGCCGGGGAACCGGGCGCGGATTCGCGCAACGAAGACCTGTGCGCTCTCCTCGTCTGCGTCGGTAAGGAGGACGACGAACTCGTCTCCCCCGAACCGCGCAGCCATGTTCATGGCCCGCGTCTCCGCCCGCAGCGTACTGCCGAACCGGCGCAGCGCCTCGTCCCCCTGGAGATGGCCCCAGGTGTCATTGAACTGTTTGAACCCGTTCAGGTCGAACATGACGGCCACCAGGGACCGGCCACGGCGCGCGGCGGCGAACTCCCGGGACAGGTCCCGCTCCATCTGACGGCGATTCGCCAACCCTGTAAGCGGATCCGTCACTGACAGGTAGTGGACCTGCCGGAACAGCCGGGCGTTCTCGATGGCCACCGCCGCCTGTTCGGCGAACGCGCCCAGCAGCTCCATATCCTCGGCCGTGAATGGTGCTGCCCCCATGCACGTCAGGGCGCCGAAGGTCCGCTCCCCGTATTGCAGGGGCACGGATGCCAGGGATGAATCCCGCAGGTGCGGACGCATCCAGGGGTGAACGGAGGAGTCTGACCCTGCGTCCGCCGTGGTCCGGGACCGGCCGTGGCGCACCACCCAGCCGGTGAACCCGTCGTCCACTCCGAAGCGCAGTCGCAGCGCGTCGTCCGGGAGCCCTGTAACCGCCCGGGGTTCGAGCCACTCCCCGTCCTCCGACACCAGTTCGATGCAGGCGCCACGGCCGCGCAGCAGCCTCGTCGTCCAGTACGAGACCAGACGCAACGTCTCATCCAGGTCCCGAGTGCTGGACAGGGCATGGCTGACCTCGATCAGCGCCCGGCTCTGCCCAAGCTTCACCCGCTGCGCCCGGTGGTACCGCGTCGCCAGCAGCAGCTGCGACACTCGCACCGCCAGCAGCACCGCCACCACCGACAGCGCCGTTACCGTCACCTGGCTCACACCGTCGCGCCATGCCGCGTCAAGCAGGATCGCCGCCAGCACAGTTGTCGCCACCGGCGTCACCAGCAGCCACGGCCGGCTCTTCTCCTCCGGTCCGTCCCGCTCCCCACCCTCCCTCATCCCCGCCGTCCGTACGCACGCGTATGCCAGCCCCAGCCACGAGAACGTCCAGGCCGTGCCGGACCAGGTGCCCGCAGTGCAGCAGAGCTGGCGCCCCAGCGCCAGCGGCGCCACGGCCACGCCGGCGAAGATCGCGGCGACGACCATGGCCCAGGCCCGGGGGGCGCTGGCCCCGCCGTGTCCGGCGATGGCCACGACCAGGGCGAAGCAGAGGGCGGTGCCGGCGGCCATGGGTGCCACGAGAGCGGCGGCGGCGCGCGGCAGGTCCACCGCCAGGTCCCCGGTCTCGGGGGACCAGTGCAGCGTGGCTGTGGCGGCCACGGCCACGAGCAGGGCGGTGTCGGTGAACCGGTCTGAGGGCCGGGCAGGGTGCACCTGGTGCAGCAGCCAGCCGGTCCCCACGGCAACGAGGAACATTGCCGCGCCGTGCAGCTGTGCGGCGGTGACGGCATCCAGCGAGTGATCCGGCGGGTGGAGCTGGGCGAGGACAGCGGCGGCTGAGGCGCCTGCCAGCAGCAGCCAGGGCGGCCGCTGCTCGCTGGGCAGCCGGTGCATCAGCAGGCCCGCGGCAACAGCGGCAGCAGCGGGCGCGGCGGCCAGCAGCAGCGCGAGGCCGATGAAGCGGCCGGGCATGGACGGGGGTAGCGCGTGGACGCCCGCGGCCAGCGCGGCCATGCAGGCCAGCGCCCCGGCTGCCATAGCCGATGACCGCGTCTGTCTGTCCATGATTCCTTCCCGAAGACCGGTTACAATGCCCTGGTCATGTCACGCTTTGTGCCGCTTCCCTTGCAAGACGCCACGCGTCCTCCACGTGGTGCCGATCCGTCCTGGCGTTGCCGATGGCCAGCCGCAGCGCGTACCGGCCGCGGACCTTGGTATGCGACAGGAACACCTGGCCGGACGCGTTAAGTCGTTTCAGGACCTCCGCATTCAGCCGTTCCAGTTCTTCTTCCGAAGCGATTGCGGCGGGCCGGAACCGGAACAGGACCACCGAAAACCGGACCGGCGCCAGCAGCTCGAACTGCGGATCATCCGCCACCTGATCTGCAAAGAACCGTGCCAGTCGGAGGTGGTGACGAAGCACTTCACGAAGTCCCTCGGCGCCGTACCAGCGCAGGACGAACCACAGTTTCAGCGCCCGGAACCGGCGCCCCAGGGAGACGCCATAGTCCATGAGGTTGCGGACGTCGTCGGGATCCGACGTCGTCAGGTACTCGGGCACGAGGCTGAAGGCGCGCTTCAGCAGGTCCGGCCGCCGGGTGTACAGGACCGAGCAGTCCACCGGCGTCAGCAGCCACTTGTGGGGATTGACCACCAGTGAGTCCGCCCGGTCGCAGCCGTCCAGAACGGACCGCATCTCCGGCAGCAGCGCCACCGCACCAGCGTAGGACGCGTCCACGTGCAGCCAGATGCCTTCCCGGGTGCAGATGTCCGCAATGGCGGCCACCGGGTCCACGGAGGTGGTGGATGTGGTGCCCACCGTCGCCACCACGGCCAGCGGCCGGATCCCCGCAGCCCGGTCTTCCGCCAGCGCGGCTTCCAGCGCCAACACGTCCAGGGCGTGCTCGTCGTCCGTCGGGATGTGACGGATGCCCGTAAGGCCGAGGCCCAGAGTCAGGACCGCCTTGTCAACGGAGGAGTGGGCCTCCTCCGAACAGTACACCCGCAGCCGCGGCACGTCCGGCCGCCCGGCCAGCCCCGCCTCCCGTATCTTCAGGTCCGCCTGCAGCTCCCGGGCGGCCGCCAGCGCGTACAGCGTGCTGCTGGAGGCCGTGTCGTTGATGGTCCCGTCCAGCCCGGCCGGCAGCCCCATGAGCTGACGCAGCCAGTCCAGCGTCGTCTCCTCAAGCTCCGTGGCCGCGGGTCCCGTACGCCACAGCATGGCGTTGATGTTCAGACCGGCCGCCAGCAGCTCGCCCAGGATGCCCGGGCCGCTGCCCGTGATGCTGAAGTAGGCCATGAAGCCCGGATGATTCCAGTGGGTGGTGTGGGGCAGGATCAGCTCGTCGTAATCCCGCAGCAGAGCCTCCATGGCCTCGCCTTGCTCCGGCGCCGATCCCGGCAATTGCCGACGCAGGTCGCCGGGCTGGACCCGGGGCAGCACCGGCCAGCCTTCGGGGTGGGCCAGGTAGTCGGCGATCCGGTCGATGGCCGCGTAGCCGTGGCGGCGGAACTCGTCAGGGCTCATGTCGTGGGGTCTGGACGGGCTGTCATGCATGGCATCTGTTCCATGGCGGAGGGATGACGCATACTGCGTCGGCTGCGTGACATGCTACGCATGCGCAAGCCGCCGAACCAGTAGCCCGTGAGGAGCCGTGAAGCAGACCCGCGTGATCCCGTCCGCAGCCGTACTGGCCATGATCCTGTCCGCCTGTGCCACGACGACGGCGCCGGCGCCGTCGCCGTCGCTGGCGGAAGCTCTGGGTGCGTCCATCGACTCGGTGGTCACGGCGCCGCCAGTTCACCGGGCGTCCTGGGGCGTGCTGGTCCGGGACGCGGTGACGGGCACGACCTTGTACGCCAGGAACCCGGACCGCCTCCATATCCCGGCGTCGAACACGAAGATCGTCGTCGCCACCGTCGCACTGGGCCTGCTGGGTCCGGACTACCGGTACCGCACGGCGCTCCACGCGTCGGCGCCGGCAGAGGATGGCCGCACGCTGCTGGTGGTGGCGTCGGGCGATCCCACCTGGTCCGCGCGCTTCCATCCCACGGCCGTGGCGCCGTTCGACAGCCTGGCCGCCGTGGCTGCGGCCGCGGGCCCCGGCGCCATACGGGAGCTGGTCATAGACGTCTCGAGGTTCCGGGACGAGCCCGTGCACCCCACGTGGGAGGTGAGCGACCTGCCGGGCATCTTCGCGCCGCCGGTGGACGCCTTCGCCGCCGCCGAGGGCACGTTCCGCCTGGCGCTCCACGCCGGGCCGGCGGTCGGGTCCCCGGGCTCGGCCGCCGCCGTGGCGCCGTTCCACCAGCCCATCCGCGCCACGGTGGTCACTGACACGGCCGGCGCACCGCGTTCAGTGAGCACGGACTTCCGCGCCCGCCGGGACACCATCCACGTCACGGCGCGGGTCGGCCTGGGTGCCGCGGACACCGTGACCCTGGCGGTGACTGACCCCGCTGCTACCGCCGCCGCGGCCCTCGTCCATGCACTGGAGCGCCGCGGCCTGGCCGTGGGCGGCGTGCGCATCCTCCGGGACAGCGTGGAGGCCATCGCCCTGCGTGCCTCCCTGCCCGTCATCGGCGCGGTCACGTCGCCGCCGATGAGCGAGATCGTTGCGGCCATCATGCGGCCCAGCCAGAACTGGGTCTCGGAGCAGGTGCTGAAGACGCTGGGGGCGGAGTTCGCCGGTGATGGCAGCTGGGCCGGCGGGCTGGGTGTCGAACGGCAGTACCTGTACGACGTCGTGGGTATTGACACCGGCGCCGTCTTCCTTCGTGACGCGTCGGGCATGTCCGCCCAGAACCTGCTCACGCCCGAAGCCACCGTCGCCATGCTCGCACACGCGCGCGCGCAGCCGTGGGCAGGACTCTACCGGGACGCCTTCGCGCAGCCCGGCCTGGCGGGAACCACACTGGCCAGCCGGCTCCAGCCGCTGGAGGGCCGGGTCTTCGCCAAGACCGGCACCATCACCAACGTCAATGCCCTGAGCGGATATTTCGTTGCCCGCGACGGGAGGGAGTACCTGTTCAGCATCCTGACCAGCGCCTCCGGCCAGCCGGCTGCCGTCATGCGCGCTGCCATTGACGACGTCGTCCTCGCCATGGCCCGCCATCTGGACAGCCGGTCCCCATGAACCGGCCGTCGCCGCCCGCGAGGCAGGGAGGTCCCGGATCGGGAAGTCAGCCGGCGCGCTCGCGGACGGGAACGTCGCCTGACAGCGCTTTCAGCGTGGCCTGGTAGCCGGCCTCCAGGAAATAGTCCGTGCTGTTGAAGTCCCAGGTGTCGTAGCCCTCCAGCTCGGGCCGCACGTAGACCAGCTCCGGGCCGGACCACGATGCCAGCGCCGCCGTGCGCCTGGCGTACCCCATGATCTGCATGACGCGCTGGTGGATGGCGACCATCCCCTTCGAGACGACGTCGTCGGAGGTGGGCATCCGTCCTGCCGCCACGTCCACGGCGATGATCCGGTCCGCGCCCCGTGCCGCCGCCCGGGCTATGGGCAGCGTGTCGGTGATGCCACCGTCCACGTAGTGGCGCCCCGCGATCTCCGCCGGCTCGTAGAAGACCGGCAGCGCGCAGGAGGCATAGATGGCGTCCGCCAGCGTGGCGTCCGACCGGCCGCCTGCGCCGAACCAGACCTCCTCGCCAGTCTCCAGGTCCACCGCATTGATGGACAGCGGCAGGGTCAGGGCATCGAAGGAAGACACCGGTAGCACCGACTGCACATAGGTTCGGAACACGTCGCCCCGGAACACCGACGGCTGCCGGATGCCGTTGAACAGAAGCGCCCACCGGTTCAGCATGATGATGTCCGTCTTCTGCAGCGCCCGGGCCAGGCCGCTCAGCCGATCCGCTTCCATCCCGCCGCTCACGCAGGCACCCACCAGCGCGCCGATGCTCGTGCCCACGATCTCGGCCACCTGCACGCCCTGCTCCTGCAGCGCGCGCCACGCGCCCACGTGCGCAAGCCCCTTCATCCCGCCGCCGCCCAGCACGAGGATCGTTCTGCCTTCCGCCATGTGCCCTTCCCGCCTGGTTCGTCGTGCCCGCCCTGTACCCCGCCCGGTACCAAACCTCGTCACGGCTGCCCCCGCGCCGCAACACCCACGTCCCGGCTTGACACCCCTGCACCCCCCGGGTAGCTTCTCTTTGAAATCAAGAATCATTCTTGACAACAGCCCGCCCGCCACCGGACGGGCGCAGACCCAGACCGGAATCGGATATGAGTGAGCCACTGCTGAAGATCGAGAACCTGCACGCGATTGTTGCGGAGGACGGCACGGAGATCCTGCGCGGCGTTGACCTGGAGATGGGCACGGGCGAGATCCACGCCATCATGGGCCCGAACGGGTCGGGCAAGAGCACGCTGTCGAAGGTGCTGAGCGGGCACCCGGGCTACGAGGTGACGGAAGGTTCCGTCACGTTCCGTGGCCAGGACCTGCTGGAGCTGGAGGTGGACGAGCGGGCCCGCGCCGGCGTGTTCCTCGCCTTCCAGTACCCGGTGGACATCCCGGGGGTCTCCATTGCGAACTTCATGCGTACGGCCATGCAGTCGCACCGTCCCGGCGAGGAAGTGGACATCTTCGACTTCCAGGAGGAGCTGCTGGACCGGATGCGGCTGCTGGAGATGGATCCGGCGTTCGCGGAGCGGTCGGTGAATGACGGCTTCAGCGGTGGCGAGAAGAAGCGCAACGAGATCCTGCAGCTCGCCATGCTGCGTCCTGCGCTGGCGGTGCTGGACGAGACGGACTCGGGCCTGGACATCGACGCGCTGAAGATCGTGTCGGCGGCCGTGAACGCGCTGCACGCGGAGCAGAAGACGACGTCGTACCTCCTGATCACGCACTACCAGCGCATCCTGAACTACATCCGTCCGGACCATGTGCACATCATGGTGGAGGGCCGGGTGGTCCGTTCCGGCGGGCTGGAGCTGGCGGAGCAGCTGGAGGCCAGCGGCTACGAGGAATACCGCGAGGAACCGGCAACCGCGTGAGGCATGGCAGGCGCCGCACAATGCTGGCGCCGCCACGCACATGCAGCCGTCACGGAGCTGGCGCTGCTGTGCCGACGCCGCCGCGCATTGACGCTGCCATCGCCATAACGCTGAGGAGACAGATACATGCCACAGAATGAGACCGTCGCCGAACTCGGGCTCGACGAATACAAGTACGGCTTTGTCACGGAGGAGAAGTCCTTCTTCAAGGCGCGGCCGGGTCTGGATGAGGACATCATCCGCGAGATCTCGGCCCACAAGAACGAGCCGGAGTGGATGCTGGAGTTCCGGCTGAAGGCGTATGAGATCTACAAGTCCAAGCCCATGCCGAACTGGGGCGGCGACCTCTCCAACCTGGAGCGGGTGCTGGGCGAGATCTACTACTACCTGAAGCCGCAGGAAAAGATGGAGCGCTCCTGGGACGACGTGCCCCAGGAGATCAAGGACACCTTCGAGAAGCTGGGCATCCCCGAGGCCGAGCGTAAGGTCCTCGCCGGTGTCGGTGCGCAGTACGAGTCGGAGATGGTATACCACTCGCTGAAGCAGGAGTGGGAGGACAAGGGCATCATCTTCGAGAGCATCGAGGACGGCCTCCGCCTGTACCCGGAGCTGTTCCGGGAGCACTTCTCGACGGTGGTGCCGCCCAGCGACAACAAGTTTGCCGCGCTGAACTCGGCAGTCTGGTCCGGCGGCTCCTTCGTGTACATCCCGAAGGGCGTAAAGGTGGACATCCCGCTGCAGGCCTACTTCCGCGTCAATGCGGAGAAGATGGGCCAGTTCGAGCGGACGCTCATCATCGTGGACGAGGGCGCCGAGGCGCAGTACATCGAGGGCTGCACGGCGCCGGTCTACACCACGGAGTCGTTCCACTCGGGCGTCATCGAGATCGTGGTCAAGCCGAACGCGCGGTTCCGGTACGTGACCATCCAGAACTGGTCGAGCAACATGTACAACCTCGTGACCCAGCGTGCGCTGGTGAACGAGAACGCGACCATGGAGTGGCTGGACGGCAACCTGGGCTCGAAGCTGACCATGAAGTACCCGTCATGCTACCTGGTGGGCCCCAACGCCCACGGCGAGATCCTGTCCATCGCCTACGCCGGTGACGGGCAGCACCAGGACACGGGCGGCAAGGTCGTGCACGCGGCGCCGCACACGACGTCGCAGATCATCTCCAAGTCCATCTCGAAGGGCACCGGCCGGGCCACGTACCGCGGGCTGTGCAAGATCTACGACGGCGCGGACTCGGCGAAGTCGAACGTGGAATGCGACGCGCTGCTGCTCAACGAGACGTCGCGTACGGACACGTTCCCGTACATCGAGATCGAGGAGCAGAGCGCCAGCGTCGGCCACGAGGCGACAGTCTCGAAGATCGGCGCCGAGCAGCTCTTCTACCTGATGAGCCGCGGGCTGGCCGAGGAGGAGGCCGCCGCCATGATCGTGCGCGGCTTCATCGAACCAATCGCGAAGCTGCTGCCGCTGGAGTACGCGGTGGAGCTGAACCGCCTTATCGAGCTGGAGATGGAGGGAAGCGTCGGATGAGCACCGTTGCGATTGAAGGCGTAACCGAGGCGTTCAACGAGACGGCGTTCACCGCCCGCAACGAGGCCGGCCCCCGCTGGCTGCGGGAGTGGCGCACGGCGGCGTGGCACGCCTATGAGGCGCTGCCGCTGCCCACCACACGGCTGGAGGAGTGGCGCTACACGGACCCGTCGAAGCTGAAGTATGACCGCGTCGGCCTGGCCAGCCTGGCCGAGACGGCGGCGGTGCCGACGGACGCCATGGACTGGCTGGCCAGTCGTACCGCCAGTGTGCGCGTCATGCAGGTGGGCACGCGCATCGTCTCCATCGAGATGGACGACGCACTGAAGGCGAAGGGCGTCGTCGTCATGGACCTGGAGCGTGCGGCGGAGGAGCATGAGGACCTGGTCCGGCCGCATCTGGGCAGCGCCGTCACCCATGAAAGCGCCAAGTTCGGCGCGCTGAACGGCGCGTTCTGGAGTGCCGGCCTGTTCATTCACGTGCCGCGCGGCGTGCGCATTGACCAGCCCATCCGCGTGGTGCGCCACCTGCCGGAGCAGGGCCAGGCCTACTTCCCGCGCACGCTCATCGTGGCGGAGGACGGCAGCCATTTCGGTGTGGTGGAGGAGCTGGACTCGCCGGACTTCGAGGCGGCGACGTTCTCGTGCGCCGTGGTGGAGGTCATTGCCGGTGCGGCGGCGAACGTGCAGCACGTGGCGCTCCAGCGCTATGGCACGGGCATGCACCACATCTCCACGCAGCGCACGATTGCAGGCCGGGACGCCAACCTGGACACTCTGGTGGTGAACCTGGGCGGCAATGTCGCGCGGGTGGACATGTCCGCATCACTGGAGGGGCCCGGCTCCCGCAGCGACATGCTCGGCCTCTACTTCGGTCGCGGCAAGCAGCACTTCGACCACAACACCCGGCAGGACCACACGGTCCCCCACGCCACCAGTGACCTGCTCTACAAGGGCGCGCTGGCGGACAGTTCAAAGGCGGTGTTCCGCGGCATCATCAAGGTCTTCCCGAAGGCGCAGCGCACGGACGCGTACCAGACCAACCGGTCGCTGATCCTGAACCGGTCGGCAGAGGCCATTGCGCTGCCGAACCTGGAGATCGAGGCCGACGACGTGCGCTGCTCCCATGCCGCCACCGTCGGCCAGCTCGACGAGGAG
>DATHVP010000146.1:0-14551 GCA_035461245.1 Longimicrobiales bacterium
CGTCCAGTTCGGCGGCGACGCCGTCCAGCCACGCGTCATAGACACGGCTGGCTTGCTCCGGCAGGTCCACCTTGCGCAGTGGCAGGAATGCCATGGCCTCGTACGGTCGGGTTGCTGGAAAGCGTTGATGCCGGCAACGTAGAAGGCGGCACGCCCGGCTGCAACCCGGACCGGCGTGGATTCGTACTGTTGGCGCAGGCCATGCAGGCCATCCCGGCCGGCGTGGCGCGCGGGACAGACACGGGGGGACAATGCACGACATTCTGAGGGAGCGCGTCTGGCGCCGCCTCCAGGCGCTGCCGCAGGAGCAGCTCTACCAGGTTCTCGACTACGTGGAGTTCCTGGAGGCAAAGTACGCGAAGGAGGAGGCCGTCCGCGCGGACCCCATCCAGAAGTTCGCCGAGCGGCTGGAGGATGGCATGCGCATGCGGTCAGTGGCGCCCAAAGTCATTTCGGGCACCGTCGGCCTGCTGGGAACGGCACGGAAGGTGATGCGCAGCGTATCGGACGCCGGCCGCGAGATCCTGGGCGAGACGCCGGCGCCAGGCAGCCGTCCGCCCACGGACGCCGCCGTCCGCCCGATGGAGCCGGCACGGCAGATCCAGCCACCGCAGACGGCGGAGGCGTCCCGTCCGACGACACCCCGGGATGAGGAGAGCGATACAGGCACATGAAGCGTGTAACCATCGGTCGCCGCAAGCGCGGCAAGGCCCGGCCCGGTCGTAACCTCGCCCGCGCCCTGATGCGCGAGCTGCCCAGCCTATTCCGGCTGGTATTCCGCCTGATGCGGGACCCAGCCGTCCCCCGCTTCGACAAGCTGCTCTTCGCCGCCGTGGCGGTGTACATGGTCACGCCCCTGGACCTGGTGCCGGACGTACTGGGCCCCATGGGCTGGATTGACGACTTCTACCTCCTCGGCCTCGCACTGGGCCGGCTCGTGACGGGCGCCGGGCCGGACCGGCTGCTGCGCCACTGGGACGGCGATCCCCACACCCTGGGCTTTCTGGTGGAGGGCGTCGAGGATCTGGGCGACTCGCTGCCCGACCGGATCCAGCGCGGGCTGCGCGGGATCGTCCGCAACCCGCGCCAGCTCCGGCCGAAAAAGAAGCGTCCCGTGGTCAGGCGGATCCGGGTGGACCGGGATTCCCGCGTGCACCTGGAAGAGTAGCGGAGGAGCAGCCATTCCGCGGGTTGACACGCATCCGCCCTCACGCCTACCTTCCCTCATGGAAAGACCGACGCGAGAAATCGCAACCAGAGACGCCCGCGGGTTCGCACATGCCAGAGCATGTGACCGGACCGGCGGGCGTGCTGCATACAGGATCAACACATGAGCGCTACTGAGAAATTCGCGACGGACGCTCGCGCGCCGGCAGCCACGCCGGGCATCCCGGAAAGCATGGCGGACCGCTTCCTTGGCGAGGGGCTGACGTTCGATGATGTGCTGCTGGTGCCGGCATACTCAGAGGTCCATCCCCGGGACACCAGCGTTGTGACGCGGGTGACGGCGGACATCGAGCTGGCCATGCCTCTCATCTCCGCCGCCATGGACACCGTCACCGAGAGTCGTATGGCCATGGCCATGGCCCGGGAAGGCGGTCTCGGCATCATTCACAAGAACATGCCCATTGACCGGCAGGCCGCGGAGGTGGACCGGGTCAAGCGCTCCGAGAGCGGCATGATCCTCAATCCCATCACGCTGACGCCGGACCGGACGCTGCGTGATGCCCATCACCTGATGCACCAGTTCTCCATCAGCGGCGTGCCCATCGTTGATGCAGATGGACTGCTGCGCGGCATCATCACGAACCGGGACCTCCAGTTCGAGCATGAACTGGACAAGCCCATCAGCGACGTCATGACGAAGGACCGCCTCGTCACCGCACCGGTGGGCACGTCCCTGGACGAGGCAGAGCGAATCCTGCACCGTGAGCGCATCGAGAAGCTGCCTGTCGTGGACGACGACGGCCGGCTGCGCGGCCTGATCACCGTAAAGGACATCTTCAAGCGTCGCCAGTTCCCGCATGCGGCAAAGGACGAGCACGGCCGGCTCCGCGTCGGCGGGGCGATCGGGACCACGGCCCGTGACCTGGACCGCGCCCAGGCGCTTGTCGATGCCGGCGCCGACGTACTGGTCATAGACACCGCCCACGGCCATTCCCTCGGTGTCCTGGAGGCCGTAGCGAAGGTTCGCGAGCGGTTCCCGCAGGCCCAGATCATTGCTGGCAACGTGGGCACGGCCGCCGCGGCCCGGGCCCTCATGGAGCGCGGTGCCGATGCCATCAAGGTCGGCATCGGGCCCGGCAGCATATGCACGACGCGGGTCGTCACCGGCGTCGGCGTCCCCCAGCTCACGGCGGTGATGGAAGCCGTGCGCGGCGTGGAGGACAAGATCCCGGTTATCGCCGACGGCGGCATCCGTTTCTCCGGCGACATCGTCAAGGCCCTGGCCGCCGGCGCGTCCGCCGTCATGATGGGTTCTCTGCTGGCCGGTACGGAGGAGAGTCCGGGCGAGAGCTTCCTGCTGGAAGGCAGGCGGTTCAAGACCGTGCGCGGCATGGGCTCCCTGTCCGCCATGGAACAGGGATCGGCAGACCGCTACTTCCAGGAGGACAACCAGCGCAAGTTCGTGCCGGAGGGCATCGAGGGGCGTGTGCCGTACAAGGGGCCGGCCGCTGACGTCCTCTACCAGCTCATCGGCGGCCTGCGCAGCGGTATGGGCTACTGCGGCGTGGCGGACCTTGCGGCGCTGCGACGGGACGTACGCTTTACCCGTATCACGTCCGGCGGGCTCCGTGAGTCACATCCCCATGATGTGACCATCACCCGCGAAGCGCCCAATTACCACCTCTAGCCGGATCTCGCGGCGCGCACGGCGCGTCGCGAGCACCCTCGGCGCATCCCTGCCCGGATTTCCGGCGCACGGCTACCCGGCCAGTTTGCTGCCGGCCCGGAGATTGCACGTCCTGCGAGGACACGCATTCACCAGACGATCATCATGATTACGACAAATGATATCCAGCGGCTGATCGAGAAGGATACGAACGGCCGCGAGACGCTGTCGTTGTACCTGGACATGTCCGTCAACGCGTCCAACAAGCGGACGCACCAGGTCTTCCTGTCCAAGCAACGCGCCGGCTTCGCAGAACTGCAGAGCGAGCGCGAGCGGCATCACAGGGAGCCCATGGGCGCCCTCTTCGCCCGCGTAGAACGCTGGATCGACGAGGAATTCGATCCGGCCAACCGCGGCGTCGCCATCTTCGCCGATGTCGGCGGCGACTGGTTCGAGGCCTTCCAGTTCCCCACGGCTGTGACGAACCGCCTGGAGCTGGCGGACCATGCGGTCATTGCACCTCTCACGCAGGTCGCCCGCACCCATCCCCGCAGCTGCATCGTCGTCGTTGACCGTGAGCACCTCCGAATGGTGGCCACGCACATGGGCCAGGTACTCGACGAACATGCATCAGCGCCGGATGCCATACCCACGGCACATGACGTACAGGCGGGCGGCTATTCACAGAGGGACTACCAGAAGCGGAAGGCGGAGGAGACCCGGCATTTCTTCCGCCAGTTCGCGGACGAGGTCACGCGCTTCGGGCAGCGTCATCAGGCCGATCACTTCGCCCTGCTCGGGACCACGGAAAACACGAAACATTTCCGCGAGTTCCTGCCGAAGGAAGTCGCCGACCGCATTGTACATGAGGGGCACACGCCGGCGGTGGCCACCGCGGTCGAACTCGTCCGCAACCTCCAGCCGGTGCTCGATGAACTCCAGCTGCGGGACAGGGCGGATGCCATCAATCTCATTCGTGACCGCGTTCGCCAGGCGCATTTCGCCACGGCCGGCGTGCAGGACACCCTCGTACAGTTGCAGGAAGGCAAGGTCGAGCGCCTCGTCGTGGCCAGCGACCTGGACCGGCAGGGCGTGCAGTGCACGCAGTGCAACTTCTACCTCGTCCGTCGGGACGGACCGTGTCCCTACTGCGGCGGTGAATTGCGCGACGGCGTTGACCTGGTAGAATCCATGATCCGGATGGCCGCGACCCAGGCCGCCGATGTGGACGTCATCGCCGGTAATAATCTGGAGGAGCTCAACGGCGTCGGCGCACTGCTCAAGTTCCGGTGACCCGTCCGCGCCTGCGGTCGCCTTGACCGCAGGCGCCCGATGCCCTCACCGGCCGCAGCCTGCATGACGTTCGCGGTCGTCTCACGCGCTTGACACACCGGCCGGCCGCCAGACACTTTGCCTGCCGCGGCGCCATGCGCCGCCACACCAGTGGTGGCGCACGCATGCACCGGTCACCCGGCCGTGCGGCGGCTGGTCCGGGTCCACCCACAGCTCCAGAGGCATCGCGTGCACAGCAACGAAGCCGACAATTTTGACGCAGACGCACTGCGTGCACGCCTGGAAGACCTGGATGGCGTTGATCAGGTTGTGGTTGACGCCGGGTCCCGCCATGTGTGCATCATCCTCCACGGCTCTGCCGCTGTGCCGGATCTGGAAACCGCCACCCGGGAGCTGGCGGAAGGCTGTACCGTCCATCTCACACATCGCGCCGAACGCAGGGAGCGCCAGCGCGTACGCTTTGCTTCCGTTGATCGTATCGTCCAGCCGGACCAGCACGTCATGTTCACCGTCACCCTGGAGTGGGGCGGCACTGAGTATTCCGCTTCGGCCACAGGCGAAAAGGGTGAGGCCCTTGAACTTCGCACCGCCGCCAGCGCGGCCCTGGCCGCCGTCACGGCTCTCGTGCCGGATGATCTCGACGTCCGGTTGGCGGGTATCAAGCACGTGCGCGCGTTCGATGCCGACATGGTCGTCGTTTCGCTTTTTCGCCGCGAGGGCCAGCCGCGCAACCTCGTGGGCGCAGTCGTCGCCGGGTCCGACAGTCCCAGGGCGGCGGTAACGGCCGTGTTGAACGCCCTCAACCGACTGCTCGGCAACTTCCTCTCCCTCCCCTAAGAGCTTTTATCCCAACGGGTTGAGCCCACGGAGCAGTTCTGTTACCTTGCAACTATGGGTGCAGCGCTGTGGGCGCTGGCCCGCTCCGCAAGCAGGATCCGCTCGTCCCGGCCCCGCCGGGAAACCGCGCGGCCGCGCCTGTAGGGGCCGTTTCAACGGCCCTGCGCAGACGGTCGTACACCGGTTTGTGCCTGGCGACGACTCTGGAGGAGGTTCATGACGACACAGCGAAACACGACCCGACTTCTGGTGGGCGCCGGGCTGGTGCTGGCGTCCGTGACGACTGCGTGGACGGTGACGCAGCACAGCGAGCGTCCGGAGCCGCCGCCGATGGAGGGATTGCTGGAGAGCGAGGCGGCGGAAGAGGTCCGGGAAGTGGTGTGGGACCTTCCGGCGACGCGCAATTCAGCGGTGGACGTCTGGATCAACTTCCTGGCGGGGCGCAACGCGGAGCGTACGAAGCTGTGGCTCGAGCGTCAGGGCCGGTACGGCCCGATGATCCGGGCTGAGCTGCGGGAGCGGGGCATGCCGGAGGACCTGCTGTACCTGGCGCTGATTGAGAGCGGCCTGAATTCGCGGGCGTACTCGAAGGCGGCGGCGTCGGGCATGTGGCAGTTCATTGCAGAGACGGGCCAGCGATATGGCCTGGAGGTAAACAGTGAGGTGGATGACCGACGTGACCCCCTGAAGGCGACGACGGCGGCGCTGGACTACCTGACGTACCTCCACAATCGTTTTGACAGCTGGTACCTGGCGGCGGCGGCATACAACACGGGAGAGAACCGTGTAGGCCGGATCATGCGCGAGACGTTCGGTACGGAGAAGGGAACGGACGACGACTTCTGGACCATCGCCCACCGGCTGCCGCGGGAGACGCGCGACTACGTGCCGTTGATGCTGGCGGCGGGCCACATCGCGAAGTCGCCGGAGGAATTCGGCTTCCATGACCTGGAGTACCAGGACGAACTGGTTTACGACATGGTGTGGGTGCCGGGCGCGACGGAGCTGTCCATGATCGCCCGTGCGGCGGGTGTGGATGCCGACGCAGTCATCGACCTGAATCTTCAGCTCATGCAGCGCCGCACGCCTGCGAACCGGGCCTACCCGGTCCGGATCCCCGCAGGTACGCGCGTGGCATTCGAGGCGGCGTTCCCGGAACTGTACCGGACGGCCCGGCTTGCGCCGGAGCGGCCGCTGCAGGCCGGTCTTGCGCCCTCGTCGGCCCGGGCGACGGAGTCGGCAGCCGCACGGACGCATCGGGTTGCGCGGGGCGAAACGATGGACGGCATCGCCCGGCGCTACGGGGTCAGCGTCAGCGCCCTGCGCAGTGCGAACAGCGGCGTCAACCCCCGCCGGATGAGCATCGGCCAGACGTTGCGGATACCGGGCGCAGCGTCGGCCACGGCGGCGGCAGCGCCGCGGGTCCACCAGGTACGCCGGGGCGAGAACCTGTCGGTCATCGCCAGGCGGTACGGTGTGTCGGTGCGCCAGATCCAGGCGTGGAACGGGCTCCGCAACAGCCGGATCCTTGCCGGCCAGCGCCTGAAGGTGAGCGCCTGATCGGCCGTCGCCGCGCGCCGCGTGCCGCTCCCTCGGTGTCGAGGCGCGCCGGCGCCGTGGCGCGGCTCGTGCGTTTGCTCGCTCGAGCACATTACCGAGGAGCGAACATGCACTGGATCAAGGTCACCAACCCGCAGTACGAGCAGTCGCAACGGTACGCCGGTCAGGTGGGCGAAGTGGTAGGGCGGTGGGGTCCTGAGAACAGCGAGCAGTCCAGGGAGGGCTATCTCGTCGAGTTCGGCGACGGTGAGGTTGTCGGCGTTACCGAGACAGAAGTGGAGGCGGTGGAGAAGCCAGGCGTGACCGGCTGATCCGACTGTCGTCCCGGCCCCGGCTCCGCCGGCGACGGTTGCATCGCCGCCGGCGGATTGTTCAGTCCAGCCCCGTGCGTACGCGTGCGGAGTAGCCGTTGGCCGGATTCCCGCCCGCCCGCAGGATATCATCCACGCGATTCGGCCCGCGATTGTAGGCCAGGAGCGCCAGGTGCAGGTCACCGCGGTACTGCTCGAGGAGCATGCGCAGGTACCGGAACCCCAGGCGCAGGTTGGTCCCCCTCTCGAACAGGTCCGCATGCGTCAGCCCGGGCTGCAGCCAGAAGGCCGTGCCGGGCATGACCTGTGTCAGGCCCACGGCGCCGGCAGAGGAGACGGCCCGGTCCGTGAATTCGCTCTCCACGCGAACCAGCGAGAAGGCCAGGGCCGGATCAACGCCTTCAGAAACGGCGATGTCATGGATGGCCGCCGCCAGGTCCGGCGGGATGCGATGCTGCTGTGCGCGCTCGACTATGGCCTGCATCCGCCGCAGTTCCAGGTGTGCCAGCTGCAACTCACCTTCGCGGGCCCTGAGGGCGTCCTCCGCTTCACGCAGGCGCTCCTCCAGGCCGGCGGCCTTTTCCCGGGCGTCCGGGTCCAGTGTCACGGCAGCTCCGAGGGAGAAAAGCGCGACACCCAGAATGACGAGGCCCGTGCGGGTGCGGCTGCTGCGCCACCACCGCACGAGGTGACGTCGCCACGGACTGAGGTGCCGGGTCTCCCACTGGAACAGCAGGTCACCCACCCGACCCGATCCCGCCGCAACGGGTGGAGATGCCATGGGCCGGTTCAAGGGCGAATCCGTATCGTGCTCGCTCATGGTGCATCCTCCTGTGGCCGATCCGGCGACGCCCCGGCACGCCATGCGCCGGATCGGCCGCCTTCCTTCTCCAGCAGACGCACATCCTCCATCACCAGGCCCATATCCAGCGCCTTCACCATGTCCCACACGGTGAGCAGGGCGATGCTGGTGGCGGTGAGTGCCTCCATCTCCACACCGGTACGCCCGCGCACGCGTGCCGTGCTGCGCACGCGCACGCCCGGAATCGTGGCGTCCAGCTCAACCTGAACGTCCACCTGCGTCAATGGCAGCGGGTGGCAGAGCGGAATCAGGTTCGACGTGCCCTTGGCCGCCTGGATGCCGGCGATCTGCGCAACCAGGAGGGGATCCCCCTTGGGCGTTTGCCCAGCCTGGAGCGCCTCGAAGGTCGCGCGCGCCATGCGCAGCCGGCCCTCGGCGACGGCCGTCCGTTCCGTTTCCGGCTTGCCGCCGACGTCCACCATGCGGGCGCGGCCGTCCTCCGTCAGGTGCGTCAGCTGCCGAGGTTCTGTGTTGCTGGTCATCCCCCCAATTTACGCCGGGCGCCGGTGCGGCGTGAAGGGCGTCGTCGTAACTTCTTGTGGGGCAATGGCCTGGCGAGAGTTAGCTGCCCAGGTGGCGGGCAATCTGGCGGAGCATGCCAGCCAGGGCCAGCTGCGGGTTGATGTTGAGCTGGGCAAGCTGCAGGGTGGCCTCCACCTCGCGGATGGCAGCCGGAACACCGGCCACCGCACGCGGATGCCTCCGCGCCATGTCGGTCAGCCAGTCGGCAGCATCAATGTTCACCAGCACCTCCGCCGCCCCGGCGCCGGCCGCCGCCAGATCCCGCAACCAGACCGTGAGGTACTCGAGGGTGTCACTGAAGATGCCGCGGGCTCCCGCGGGACTGATGGCAAGTGCGGCGGACATCCGGGCGGCGGCCGACGGATCAACGGCTGCCTCCAGCAGGCGGCGAGCGGCGCTGCGGATCTCCTCCAGCGGCCCTGGCGAGCCCTTCTGTGGCAGGAAGGCAAGCCCGCGCCCGATGGCGCCCTGACCCAGGCGGGACGCGGTCCTGGCGTCGTCCGGCGCGGCACCGGCATGCTGCTCCAGGAAGGCGGCCACCACCTCGTCGGACAGGGGCCGGAGCCGCACGGGCAGCATCCGCGAGCGGATGGTGGGCAGCAGTACGTCCGGGTCGCTGGCCGTGAGGATCAGTACAGTGTCCGGCGAGGGCTCCTCCAGCAGCTTGAGCAGGGCATTGGCGGCTTCGGGACTCGACTCCTGCGGCACCAGCGCCTCGGCATCGCCTACGATGAACACCTTGCGGGCGCCCATGGCGGGCCGGGTCCCGGCGGCCCGGACCAGGACGTGGACGTGGGCCAGGTAGATGCCGGCCATGCCGTCAGCCACCGAGGGTCGCAGCGGTTCGGCACGGCGGGCGGCCAGTTCGGCAAAGCGCGCTTCCTCGAGCGCCTCGCCGGCCCGGTCGCCGGTGGCGCCCCTGGGGCGGGGAACAGGGAAGAACCAGTGCAGGTCCGGGTGTTCCAGCCGCGTGGCCAGGCGGCACGAATGACAAGCGCCGCACGGGCCATCCGCGGCGGGTGCGGAGCAGAGCATGAGCTGGCCGAGCCAGAGGGCCAGGCGCTGCTTGCCGACGCCGGTGGGCCCGTGGAAGAGCAGCGAATTGGGCAGCGATCCCGTCGCTACTGCAGCACCCAGGGACGCCCGTATGTCCTCGTGGCCGACAACGTCATGCAGGCTCATTGCTGAGGGCGCCCGGCGCGGTTGCGCAGCCAGTTCAGCGGGTCCACCGGTTCCGAGGCGCTGCCGTTGGGAATGCGGACCTGGAACTCGATGTGCGCGCCTTCCGCCGTCTGCTCGCCGCCCACAGTACCGATCACGTGCCCGCCTGCTACTTCCTGGCCGACCTGGACGCTGATGTCACGCAGGTAGAGATACAGGGTCCGGTAGCCGCCGCCGTGGCTGACGATCACGGTCGGGCCGTAGCCGGGGAACGCGCTGGCATACTCAACGACGCCGCTTTCCACGGTGCGTACGGGCGTCCCAGCCGGCGCGCCGATGCCGATGCCCTGGTGTCGCAGGATGATGCCACCGGGCTTCTGGTCGGGGCCGAACCGGTACACGACGTTGCCGTCCACCGGCCATTGCAGTGATCCCAGGTCCCGGGTGCTGATGGACGCCGAGCGGGTGGTCGTTGCGCTGCGTGCCTCCTCTTCCCGACGTCGGCGTTCCAGGTCAGCGATGGCGCCGGTGAGCTGCTGCTGTTCACGCTCCAGTGCCGTGAGCCGTTCCGCCGTGCGGCTCTCCTGCTGCCGGAACTGGCGCAGCGTCGCCTGGCGCTGTGCCTCCACGCGTTCCAGCTGCGCCAGCTCCTCCGCCTTCTCCTCCTGCAGCGCCTCCAGCCGGAACAGCGCATCCCTCAGTTCCTCCTCCTGTCGGGCCATGTCCCGTTCCAGCCGGGCCACATCCTCGATGACCATGCGGTCGTACATGCCCATGAGGTGCAGGTACTTGTACCGGTTCATCAGGTCGGCGAAGGAGCGGGCCGTCAGCAGCACCTGCACGTTGTGCAGCCGGCCGCGCTTGTAGATAGTGCGCAGGCGCCGGTGCATGTCGGCGGTACGGGTGCGCAGCCGGCGCTGGGTTTCCTCGTGTGCCCGCTGGACCTCCTCCATGCTCTCACTCAGCAGGAGCGCCTGGAACTCCAGCTCCTGCATTGCGCTGCGGGAGGCCTCCCGCTGGCGCTCGATGTTGAGGACTTCCCGGGACGTGTCACGAACCCGCGTGCGCAACGCGTCCATTTCCCGCTGGAGCCGGGCCCGTTCCGCCTGGATGGAGTCCAGCTTGGCCTGGCTCTCCCGCAGGTCACGCTGCACGTTCTGCGCGGCGGCCGGCGCCATGGGCAGCATGACGCAGAGTGCAGCCGCTATGGCGGCAGCCCGCAGCAGCAGTCCACGCAGCGATCCGCGCATGGCGCTACACCAGCTCCCGGAGGTGACGGCGGACAGCGACGATGCTGGACAGCATGCCGACCAGGGCGCCGGCGGCGAGGCCTGCGCCCAGGTAATGAAGTGGCAGCCAGTCGAGTTCGAAGACGGTGTCGGACAGGAGGCGGAACACGCCCCAGGTCGCGCCCAGCGCGAGCACAGCTCCCGCCAGACCCGTGATGAGTCCCTCGATAATGAACGGCCGGCGGATGAACGAGTCGGTTGCGCCCACGAGGTGCATGATGATGATCTCGTCGCGCCGGGCAAAGATCGCCATACGGATGGCGGTGCCGATGATGAGCGCGGCCACCGCGGCGAAACCGAGCCCCAGGGTCATGGTTGCGGCTGCCGCCACGCGCCGCAGCACGAAGACCCGGTCCAGCCAGTCCTCGCCGTACTGCACCTCCTCGACGAACGGGTAGTCTCCGACGCGCTCGACAACGGTCCGTACCGCCGACGCATCCCGCTGGCCGGGATTCAGCGAGATCTCCAGCGACGCCGGCAATGGGTTCGTGTCCAGGCTGCCGAACAGGCCGGCCAGCTCCTCGAGTTCGACGCGGGCGATCTCCAGCGCTTCTTCACGGGAGACGTAGCGCACGTCGCGAACTTCCGGGAACCGGACGATCTGTTCGGTTGCCACCTGGACGGAGGCGAACGGCGCGTCGTCACGCAGGTAGGCAACGATCTCAACCCGGGATTCCACGTCCTGCACGACGGCGCGGACGTTGTGGGCGGCCAGCCCGAACAGTCCCACGACGAACAGGGACAGCGCGATCATCGCCGCGGACAGTCCTGTCAGCACCGGGGCGCGGCGGAACGCGGCAAGGGCTTCCCGGAGAGCGTACATCACGCGGCCCCGCTGAGCGCAGAGTCGAACACCAGCTGACCCTGGTCCAGCTCGATGACCCGCAGGCCCGGATTGCTCCGCACCAGTTCAAGGTCATGCGTGGCGAACAGCACGGCCGTTCCCGATGCATTGATGTTGCGGAACAGTTCAAAGATGGCCAGCGTCGCCCGCTCGTCCAGGTTGCCCGTCGGCTCGTCGGCCAGCACGACAAGCGGGTCATGCACCAGCGCCCGGGCAATGGCCACGCGCTGCTGTTCGCCACCGGACAGTTCCGTCGGCAACTTCTCTGATTTCGATGCGAGGCCGACTTTCGACAGCAGCCGTCCCACCTTCGAGCGGATCACCGCGGGACGGGCACCGGTCACCTCCAGCGCGAACGCGATGTTCTCCGCCGCGGTCCGGTCGGCCAGCAGTCGAAAGTCCTGGAAGACGCAGCCGATCTTGCGGCGGAGCATGGCGACTTCGCGCGGCCGGATATCCGACGAGGTGTAGCCGCTCACGCGGACCTCGCCGGACGTCGGCCGCTCCGCCATGTGCACCAGCTTCAGGAGCGTGGACTTGCCCGAGCCGCTGTGGCCCGTAAGGAAGCAGAACTCCCCCTTGCGCAACTCGAAGCTGACGTTGTCCAGGGCCGTGCCGTTGCGGCCGTATTCCTTGCGGACACTGTCCAGCCGGATCATGTGGCTGCCGTTGTGCTGCGGGTCCTGCGTAGCGCGCCCAACCGGACGGCCAGCATGAGTGCCTCGTGCATGGATGACGGATCCGCCTCGCCCCGACCCGCGATGTCCAGCGCCGTGCCGTGGTCCGGCGAGGTGCGCGGGAACGGCAGCCCCAGCGTCACGTTCACGCCCTGGCCGAAGGACACCGTCTTGAAAGCTGCCATGCCTACGTCGTGGTAGGGGGCTATGACCGCGTCAAACTCGCCCCGGACGGCGCGCAGGAAAATCGTGTCCGCAGGGATTGGCTCTGACACATCGTGGCCCTCCCGGCGAAGACGCCGGATGGCTGGCGCATAGATGCGCGCTTCCTCATCCCCGAACAGGCCGCCATCCGAGGCGTGCGGATTGAACGCACACAGCCCGATGCGCGGCCGGGATATGCCCCAGCCCTCGCGCAGGGCCGCAGCCGTGATCCGGGTCTGCGTGACCAGCCTGGTTTCATCCAGGGCCTGCGGCACCGCCGACAGCGGGACGTGCGTGGTGGCGAGTACGACTCGGAGTGGACCCCCGAGCGCCGTACGCTCCGTCGCCATCATCATTACAACCTCGGCGACATCGCACCGCGCGGCAAGCATCTCGGTGTGGCCGGGAAAGTCGAAGCCGCCGGCGTGCAGCGCGTACTTGTCGATGGGCGCGGTGACGAGGGCATCCAGCTCGCCCGCGAGGGCCAGCCGGATCCCGGCGTCTATCGCCTCTCCGGCCAGGCGACCTGCGGTGGCGACATCGGCGCCGTCAGCCGGCCATTCGCCGACGACCACATGCTTCTGGCCGGCGCCGTCGGCAGCAGTACCGACGGGCCCGATGAAGACGAGTTCGTGCGCCGCAACCGGGCGGAAGGAACGGGCGGCGGCAGCCACGATCTCCGGCCCGACGCCACGGGGATCTCCCAGTGTCACGCCGATCCGGAGTGTGTCCATCGGAGCGGCCTCACTCACGATCGGTACTCCGTCAGCCGGTCATGGAGAGCGGATCTCGACGAATGTCCGGCGCCGTAATTCTGCGACAATTTCGTCCAGCAGCTTCTGCTGCTGCAGGTCCTGCCGCAGCCGGTCGCGGAGCTGCTGGTCATCCAGCGACCAGGGCCGGGCTGGCTCGCGCTCGGCGATGCGGATGACGACGAAGGCGTCGGCAATGTCGTCGCCACCGATGGGTAGCGGCCCCATGACCATGCCCGGTTCGGCCGTGCTCAGGTCCACACCGACCTGGCGGGACGCGGCATCCACCGGTGACGGGCCCTGTCGTACCGGGGCATCCCTGTCGCCGTACTGGCGAGCCAGGACCGCCACGTCCCCCCCGGCGCGGATCCGCTCAGCCACCGAGTCCGCCAGCGCCAGCGCGCGGGCGGCGTCCTGCACCGTGACTTCCGGCCGGAACAGGATGTGCCTGGCGTGAACCTCCGCGCCGCGCACGCGCTCCACCTTGATGATGTGGTAGCCGAACTGGGTCAGCACGGGCGTACTGATGGCGCCGGGCTGGAGCGAAAAGGCGACATTGGCAAAGTCGCGGTCCCAGTCAGTGCGCCGGCCCCAGCCCAGGTCGCCACCGCGTTCCCGCGTGCCGTCCTCGCCGTAGCGGCGGGCCAGCGTCTCGAAGTCCTCGCGGTTGCGCAGCATCTCGAACACCGAGTCAGCCCGGGCCTTCGTCCGGGCCAGGGCGTCCTCCGATGGGCGAGTGGGGATGTAGACCTGCTGGTAGGTGACCGTGGCGGGGCGCTGGTCGAGCTGGTCGCGACGGGTATCGAACGCCTCGCGCATCTCACGGTCCGAGACCGGTGGCGGCTGGCGCCCGCCCATGACCCGGCCCAGGTACTGCTGGATGAGCTGGCGGCGGCGCTCCTGCTGGAACAGCATGTCCCGGAACGACTGCGCCGTCATGCCGCTGGCGCGGAGCGCCTCCTCGAACTGGCTCGGGCCGCCTACCGCCTGCTGTCGCTGCGCCAGCTCCTGCTGGACCCGAAGGTTGATCTGGTCGTCGCTGACCTGGACCATCGTGTCCTGCAGCGCCGCCTGGACGAGGATCAGTTCGTTGATGCGCTCGTCCAGGATCCGCTGCACCAGCTGGTCCCGCGTGGGGCCACTGGCGGGCACCGTTTCGCCTGACTGCGCCTCATACTGGTTGATGGCCTGCTGGATGTCGAAGTTCAGGATGGCACTGTCGCCGACGACGGCGACGACGTGTCCCACGCGATCTACGCGCGGCGCTGGTTGCTGGGCCAGGGCCGGCGTGAAAATACCCGCGACTCCGGTAATCACTGCCAGGGCAGCGGCTGGTAGGATCGTGCGCATGCGTCTCTACGTTCTCTGCGGAATGAATCGGGCCGGCGCACCGGCGCCGGCCCGGC
>DATHVP010000147.1:0-56703 GCA_035461245.1 Longimicrobiales bacterium
GGAACCGGCGGGTAGTCGGACAGTCGCCCGGCGCCATGGCCTGGGCGTGTCGCCGGCCACCATCCGCAACGCCATGTCGGACCTGGAGGACAAGGGCTTCCTGTTCCACCCGCACACATCGGCCGGGCGGATCCCCACGGATCAGGCCTACCGGTACTACGTGGACACGCTCATGCGGCCCTTGCGGCTGCGGGTGGCGGAGCAGCGGCGGCTGCGCCGGGAGTTGCAGGATGAGGGAGCGGGCCCGCTGGAGCGCCTCATCGATCGGTCCATCCAGGTCCTGGGCCTGGTGACGGGGGAATTGGGACTGGCCATCGCGCACCGGCTGGACGAGGTGGTCCTCGAGAAGCTGGAACTCGCACTGGTGTCCGCCGAGAAGATCCTTATGGTGCTGACGCTGCGCAGTGGCGTTGTGCGGACCGTCTATGTGGACCTGCGGGGGGCCGTCCCGGCAGAAACGCTGGTGGCGGTTAACGCCATCCTGAACGAACGTCTCGGCGGGCTCACCCTCAGCCAGATCCGCGAAACGCTGCCGGAACGGCTGCGGGATGCAGCCGCGGACGACACGGCCACGGAACTGCTGAACATCTTCATGCAGTCGGCGGAGGATGTGCTGGACGGGGGCGGCATGCCGGGCGCCGACCTGCTGCTGGGCCGCACGAGCGTACTGGCGAACCAGCCGGAGTTCTCCACAGGGCCCCGCCTGCGCAGCCTCATCGAGCTTACAGAGCAGAAGGACCTGTTGACAGATGTGCTGACGGCACGGGCACATGACAGCACGCCGACGATCACCATTGGTGGCGAGCACGGCAATCCGAAGCTCAAGACACTGACACTGGTGACGTCGGAGTACCGGGTCGGCAACGTGGCGGGCGTACTGGGCGTTATTGGCCCGACCCGCATGCCGTATGAGAAGGTGGCGGCCATCGTCGAGTACACCAGCAACCTGATGAGTGAACTGGCGAGTCCGCCGGGCAATGAAGCGAATGCGTGATTATTACGAGATCCTCGGAGTCGATCGGAACGCGGATGCGGATGCCATCAAGAAGGCCTACCGCAAACTCGCGCTGCAGTATCACCCTGACCGCAACAACGGGTCATCGGAAGCGGAAGGCAAGTTCAAGGAACTTACGGAGGCCTACGAGGTCCTGAAGGACAGGGACAAGCGGGCGGCCTATGACCGGTTCGGCCACGCCGGAGTGAAGGGTGCCGCCGGCGGTGCCGGCTACGGTGGCGGCTTCAGCTTCCACGACGCGCTGGAAATCTTCATGCGGGATTTCGGCGGCTTCGGTGGCGAGGATCTGTTCGGCGGCCGCGGCCGCCGCGGCGGCGCGGTCCGCAAGGGACCGGACATGCGGATAAACCTGCCGCTCACCCTGGACGAGGTGGCGAGCGGGGTGACCCGGACCATCCGCGTGGAGCGACAGGATCCGTGCGACACGTGCAGCGGCAGCGGTGCCGCCCCCGGCAGCAGTCCTGTCGCGTGCAGCATGTGCGGCGGCGCTGGCGAGGTGCGGCGAGTTCAGCGTTCGTTCCTGGGCCAGCTGGTCAGCGTGATGCCGTGTCCGGACTGCGGCGGTGAAGGCCGTCGCATCGAGGAGCCGTGCCAGGACTGTTCCAGCCGCGGCGTCCAGAGGGGCACCGATGAGATCGAGGTCACGGTGCCACCAGGCGTATCATCCGGTGACTACCTGACCTTGCGCGGCCATGGCCACGCCGGCCCGCGCGGCGGCCCCCGGGGTGACGTCCTCGTGGTCCTCGAGGTGGAAGAGGACCCCCGCTTCATCCGCGACGGCGCCGACCTTATCCACGAACTGCCCGTCACGTTCAGCCAGGCGGCGCTGGGCGCCGAGCTGGAAGTACCCACCATCGGTGGTGCGGCTCGCCTCAAGGTGGCTCCTGGCACACAGTCCGGCCGTCTGCTCCGCATGCGGGGGCGCGGCCTGCCGCACCTGCAGGGTGGCGGCCACGGTGATCTTATCATCCGCGTCGCCGTGTGGACGCCTACGGACCTGACTGCCGAACAGGAGGCGCTGCTACGCAAGCTGGCCAGGGTGGAATCCCCGGCGCAGCGGGTCGAGGACGGCCGCGACCGCGGCTTCTGGAGCCGGGTAAAGGAAGCGCTTACGGGGAGCTGACGTGACCACATCGTGGCTGCGGATTATTGCACGGAGCCCCTTGCCGGAGAGCGCAGCGCTGCTCGGTGAGGGGCTCCTGGCGTCGGGCGGGAGCGCCGTGGAGGAACGGGACGGCGCAGTGGTCAGCTACCTCGCACTGACGGATCGGACGGCGGCGGAGGCCGAGGAGCACGTGCGCGCGGCCGTGCGGGGCGTACTCGGCGGCGACGCGGTGGAGTTCGAGTTCGACGAGGTCCCGGAGGAGGACTGGCTGGCGCTGTGGCGCTCCGGTCTCGAGCCCCGGCGTATGGGCCGCATCGTCGTGGCGCCGACATGGAGTGCGGTGGATGCAGGCGGCGATGACATCGTCATCCGCATTGACCCGCAGATGGCGTTCGGTACCGGTGAACATGCGACCACCCGGGGCGTGCTGCGACTGATGCAGCAGGCCGTCGAGCCTGGAGCCCGCGTGCTGGACGTGGGAGCGGGTTCTGCCATTCTCGCCATCGCGGCTGCTCGTCTGGGTGCCGCGTCGGCCCGGGCCGTGGAGAACGATCCGGACGCCATGGACAATGCGGCGGAGAACGTTCAGCGCAATGGCGTGGAAGAGGCTGTGTCGCTGCACTGTGAGCACGTGGACGGGGCGTAT
This sequence comes from Longimicrobiales bacterium, assembly GCA_035461245.1. GTDB lineage: Bacteria > Gemmatimonadota > Gemmatimonadetes > Longimicrobiales > RSA9 > SH-MAG3. Next base: position 2,767 of record DATHVP010000147.1, read on the forward strand.
CTGGCCCGTATGGGCGACGGGGCCTTCGACGGAATCCTTGCTAATGTGCTGAGCGGCGTGCTGCGCCCGCTGCTGCCCGCCTTTCATCGGTCCCTCAGGCCCGGCGGCTGGGCCATACTGTCCGGCATCCTGCGGGATGAGGCTCGCGGGATGAGGGAGGCGGCGGTAGCCAGCGGCTTCATCGTGGAGGCGGAAGATGCCGAGGACGAGTGGTGGAGCGTCCTGTTGCGGCGTCCGCTGTCAGGTCACGAGCGCACCTAGCCGTTTCGGGCCTGCCTGAAATCGCCGTGTCCAGGGCGGCCACCGCCGCGCCCACGGCGTCCCTGAGCAGCGGATCGGGGCCCCCCGACCGCAGCAATTCAGCGACGGACCGGTGCACCTCCCGCAGGGGGTCCGCCGGGTCGGGCCCTGCGGAGCGCGGGATCGCAGCCTGGTCGGGGGCCAGGCCGGAGCCGTGCCCGGTGGTTTCCGCCTCGCCGGGCTCGCTGACCTCACACAAGCTGACGAGGGGCCACCGGCACAGCCCGGCGGCGGCCAGACCGGACGCATAGGCCATCCGCTCGACTTCGCTCCATGCTCCGGCCGGATCGAGGTCGGCCGTGGCGGGCAACACCGCGAACCGGTGGGCGGCGGCCTGCAGCCGGTCCAGGAACAGACGGATACCGCATTCGATACCGGTCTCCCGGCGGACACGATCGTAGAGGGTGCTGGCGTCCAGAACGCGGGCGGGTGTGTGGTACAGCACGCGTGCCGCGTGGTCGAGAAGTTCACGGTCCACTGTGCCTCCAGGTTGCAGTTGGCTACAATACCGGTCATCCTGCGGGGCGAATCCATGGCGGGACGGGACGATTCATCCGGGAGCGAGGCATGGCACACAGGGATTGCGTTTTCTGCCGCATCGTCGACGGTGATATCCAGGCCGAGGTGCTGCGTGAGGATGACGATACGCTGGCGTTCCGGGACCTGGACCCGAAGGCGCCGGTTCACGTGCTGGTCATTCCGAAGCGTCACATCGCCTCGGTGAACGACGTCACGGAGAGCGACCGGACCGTGATGGGTTCACTGTTCCTCGCGGCCCGGGACGTGGCCCGGCGGGAGCAGCTCGCGGAGCGAGGCTACCGCGTGGTCATGAACACGGGCGCTGATGCGGGCCAGAGCGTGGACCACGCGCACCTGCACGTACTGGGCGGGCGCCAGATGACCTGGCCGCCCGGCTGACAGGAAGGATGAAATGAGCGAACTTGGAGAGCGCCTCCGCGCGGACCTGAACGACGCCAGGCGGCAACGCGACAAGCTGCGCACATCGGTCCTCACGATGACGCTGTCAGAGGTGAGGAACCGGGAAATCGAACTGGGCCGGCCCGCCTCGGACGACGACGTGCAGGACGTCGTGAACCGGGCCGTGAAGCGGCGGCGTGAGGCGTCGGAGCAGATCCGGGCGGCGGGCCGGCCGGAGATGGCGGACCGGGAGGAGCAGGAGGCCGGCGTCCTCACGGCGTATCTGCCGGCGCAGTTGACCGAGGCCGAGGTTCGCGCCCTGGCCCGCAACGCCATGGCGGGCGGTGCCGGCAACGTGGGCGCCGTCATGGGAGCCATCATGCCGCAGCTGAAGGGCCGGTTCGATGGCAGGGAAGCCAACCGCATCGTGCGGGAGGAGCTGGGCTGACGGGCGCACACCGCAGCCAGAGATAGCGGGCATGAATCGACACGCGCTGGATGTACTGCAGTTCCGGGAGGCGCTGGGCGTGGTTGCGGGTCATGCCGGCAGCCCGCTGGGCGCCGCCGCAGTGCGTGCCCTGGAGCCGTCGGACAGCCATGTCCAGGTAACGGACGAACTGCGGCGCGTGGACCAGATGTCGGCGTTCCTGTACCGGGCCCAGGAATGGCAGATGCCCGCGCTGCCTGATGTGCGAGGCGCGCTCAAGCGGCTGGCCATGACCGGATCGGTGCTGGAAGGCCCTGAGCTGCGCGACGTCGCCATCGTCATGCGCGGTTCGGATGCCACCCGCCGTGCCATACTCCAGCACGCGCAAGACTATCCGCTCCTCGCCGAGGTGGCGGAGCCGCTCGTCAGTGATGCCGCGGCGGAACGTCGCATCACGTCGGCGGTGGACAATGCCGGCGACGTCAGGGACGACGCGTCGCGGGAGCTGCAGCGTCTGCGGCGGGAACTGCGCGGTGCGCGCAGCCGCATCGTCGAGAAGCTGGAACAGTACATCGCCACGCTGCCCGCTCGGTTCCAGGTCAGCGACGCGAGCGTCACTGTGCGGGACGGCAGGTATGTCATTCCTGTGCGCCGTGAAGGACGGGGCGAAGTGGGCGGGCTGGTGCATGACGAGAGCGCCACCGGTCACACGCTGTTCGTGGAACCGCCCGTTGCCATTGCGCTGATGAACCGGCTGCGCGAACTCGAGATCGCGGAAGCCCGGGAAGTGCAGCGGATCCTGCGGGAGCAGACGGAGTCGCTGCGCCCGCTGCAGCCGTCACTGCAGGCGTCGTTTGATGCCCTCATCCAGCTGGACACGCTGTATGCCCGGGCCCGCTATGCGCTGCAGGTGAATGGTGTGCGGCCGGAGGTCGAACTCGACGGTGACCGCCTGGTGCTGATGCACGCCCGGCATCCGCTGCTCCTGGCCACCATGGCGGACGTGGTGCCATTCGACCTGACACTGGAGCCCGGCGAGCGGACCATGCTGGTGTCCGGGCCCAATACCGGCGGCAAGACGGTACTGCTGAAGGCAATCGGCCTCATCGCCGCGCTCACGCAGGCGGGCGTGATCCCGCCGGTCGCGAAGGGCACTCGCCTCCCGCTGTTCGCCGATATCTTCGCCGATATCGGCGATGAACAGTCCATCGAGGCGAGCCTGTCCACCTTCTCAGCGCACCTGAAGAACCTGCGGGAGATCATCGAGGGCGCCGATGCCCGCTCGCTGGCGCTCATTGACGAGATGGGCAGCGGAACGGACCCGGCAGAGGGCGGTGCGCTGGCGGACGCCATCCTGCGGACACTGACGCGGCGTGGCACCCTGACCATCGCCACCACCCACCTGGGGCAACTCAAGGCCATCGCCGGCGAGGAGCCGGGCATCATCAACGCGTCGCTCCAGTTTGACGCGGTGGCGTTGCGACCGACGTACCGGTTGCAGAAAGGGGTGCCGGGTCGAAGTTATGGCCTGGCCATCGCCCGGCGGCTGGGCCTGCCGGAGGACCTGCTGGCGGAGGCGGAGGAGGCGCTGCCTCGCTCGGAGCGGGAGACGGGCCAGCTGCTGGAGGAACTGGAAACCAAGGACCGTGCACTGGCTGCGACTCTGGCGGACGCTTCCAGCGAGCGGGCTCGCAACGCCCGGCTGGCGGCCGAACTGACGGAGCGGGAGGAGGCGCTGAGCCGGCGGGAGAAGGAGGCCGAGCGTCGGGCGAGGCAGCAGGCGCGGGACCTGCTGCTCAACGCCCGTGCGGAGGTGGAGACGGCCATCCGCGAGTTGCGGGAAGCGGCGGGGACCGACACCGCGGCGCTGGACGACGCCGCCCGCGCCGCGCGCCGGCGCGTGGAGGAGAAGGCGCGACGGGAGGCCGAGCGCACGCCGCGCGCACGGGGCACCGCCGGGGAAGGTGTGCCGGTGGTGGAAGGCGCCCATGTCCGCATCGAGGCCAGCGGGTTGAAGGGCATCGTCGTGGAACTGCGGGATGACCGGGCCATGGTGGAGGTGGCCGGGTTACGCATGCAGGTGCCGGTGCGCGATCTCGCAGTGACGGCAGCGCCGGAGGCCGCGAAGCAGCGGCGCACGTCGCCGGCCTGGTCGGCACCGGACCTGGACGCGTCCTCGGAAGTGGACCTGCGCGGCATGCGCGCCGAGGAGGTGGCCGGCAGGCTGCAGCCGGCACTGGACGGCGCCATCCAGGCGGACCTGCCCAGCCTGCGCATCATCCACGGCAAGGGCACGGGCGCACTGCGGGAGGTCGTGTCGGAACTGCTGAAGACCGATTCGCGTGTGACCTCGTTCCGGCCGGGCGGTGTGGGCGAGGGTGGCACCGGCGTCACCGTGGCGGAACTGCGATGATCCCGGAATCGGTCATTGACGAGATCCGCGCCCGCGCGGACATCGTGGAAGTTGTGGGCGAGCAGGTCCCCCTCAAGCGTGCGGGCAAGGACTTCAGCGCGCTGTGCCCGTTCCACCACGAGAAGACGCCGTCGTTCTATGTGGTGCCCGCCAAGGGCTTCTACAAGTGCTTCGGTTGCGGCGAGGCGGGGGACGTCTTCACCTTCCTGATGAAGCGGGGCGGCCTCAGCTTCCAGGAGGCCGTGCGGGAACTCGGTGGCCGCGTCGGCGTCGAGGTGCCGGACCCGCGCCTGGGGCGGGAGGCGGAAGAGCCCAACCGCATCATCTACGAGGCCATCGCCTTCGCCGACGACTTCTTTCGTCGCACCCTGCGGGAGGGCGAGGCCGGCGAGCGGGCCAGGAAGTACCTGGAGGAACGGGGTATCCCCGAAGCGGCTGTGGAGCGGTTCGGCCTGGGCTGCGCGTCGCCGGGCTGGCGGGTGCTCCGTACAGAGGCCCACCGTCACGGCATCGAGGACGATGTGCTGCTGGCCGCCGGCCTGGTCAAGGAAAGCGACCGGGGCGAGGAGCCGTATGACCGGTTCCGGGACCGCCTCATCTTTCCCATCGCGGAGCTGGGTGGCCGCGTCATCGCCTTCGGCGGGCGTATCCTCGGCCGTGCGGAGGGCGCACCCAAGTACCTGAATTCGCCGGAGACGGCCGTCTACCACAAGAGCGAGGTGCTCTACGGCCTCAACTGGTCGAAGGGCGCCATCCGGCGGGAGGGTGCCGCGCTGCTGGTCGAGGGCTACATGGACTACGTCTCGCTGGCGGCCCGGGGCATCGAGCACGTGGTGGCGGCCATGGGCACGTCCATGACGACGCAGCAGGCGAACCTGCTGGCCCGGTACGCAGGCAAGGCGCTGCTGCTGTACGACAGTGACACGGCAGGCATGAAGGCCACGTTCCGCTCCGCCGACGCGCTGCTGCAGGCGGGCGTGCACCCGCTGGTTGTATCGCTGCCGGAGGGACAGGACCCTGATGACGTCATCCGGCGTGGCGGGCCGGCGGCGCTGAAGCAGCACCTCGACGCGGCCATGGACGTGCTCGAGCGAAAGCTGCTCATGCTGGAGGAGCGGGGCTTCTTCGATGACATCGAGGGGGTGCGGCGGGCCCTGGACCGGCTGCTGCCAACGCTGCGGGCGACGGTGGATCCTGCGCTGCGCGACATCTACACGGCGCGGATAGCCCAGCGCACTGGCGTGCGCCGGGAGACGCTGGAGCAGGACATTGCCCGCGCTGAGCGGGCGGCCCGGAGCCGGGCGGAGGCGGATGCGCCCCGGCCGGCGGCCCGGCCCGGTGCCGGCGGCGGCAGGTCGGATGGCGGTGCGCGACGCTGGATGACGGATCGGCTGGACGCTGAGCGTGTGCTGCTGAAGGTGCTGCTGGCCGACCGGTCCAGGGCACGACTGGCGGCCGAGGACGTCTCTGCGGAGCTGATCAGCGATCCCCGGCACCGGGAGATTTTCGTCGCCGTGACAACGCAGCAGCCGGACGAGGAGCCGCGCCTGTCTTCACCCGCACGAGAGGTCTGGACGGCGCTGTCAGGGCAGCTGGCGGAGATCCAGGACGCGAACCTGACCTACCAGCAGACGGTCGCTACATTGCACCTGGCGGAGCTGGATCTGCAGGACAGCGTGCTGGAAGCACAGCTTGCGACTTGCGACGAAGCGCTGAAGGCACCCATTGTTCAGCAGAAGCACGTACTGGCCAGGAAGCGGCGGGAGATCAGTGAATCCATCAGGCTGGGCATGAAGCCGGGCAGGAAGTTCCGGCGGATGCGCGAACAGCGAACCCTACCCCCAACCCACGAGTAGGCATGCAAGAACTGCATGCGGCGCTCCTCGCGCTGCAGGAGTTGGACGATCAGATAGCCCAGGCAGAATCCCGGGTCCGTGAATTCACCCCACAATTCGATGCCCTTGAAGCGCCAGTGACGGCGGTCGGACGCGAGCTGGAGGTGGCCCGCAACCGATTGGACGAACTCCGTGCGGAACAGCACCGGTTACAGCGCAACGCCCAGCAGAAGCAGGAGCGGCTTGCGGTGGTGGCGGACCGGATGACGCGCGTCCGCAATGCCCGGGAGGAGTCGGCCGTGAAGGCGGAAACCGACCTGGTGCGCAGCGCGCTGGACGCGGACAACGCAGACCTCAAGGACATCAGCGACCAGGCGACGCGCACGGACCTGAAGGTGGACGAGCTGGAAAAGCAGCTCGCGCGTGCGGAGACCGACATCGCCGCCCGGCGCACGGAACTGGAGGCCGAGCGCGCCGAAGCGGAGACGGCGCTGGAGCTGTTGCGGCAGCAGCGAGAGAATGCCGTTGCGCGCATCGACAAGCCGAGTCTGCGGCTGTACGAGCGGGTCAGGTCCGGGCGCTCGCCGCGGGCGCTCGCGCCCCTGACGGACGAGGGCGCCTGCGGCAGCTGCTTCAATGTGCTGCCGGTGCAGGAACAGTCCCAGGTCAGGGCAGCCGAAGCCCTGCACCGGTGTGAGCTGTGCGGCGTGATCCTGTACGCGACGTGACGGTGCCCGGGGCCGCCGCCGCGTCCGCCCTGCGCCTGGCAGCGGACCGCCGGTGGGTGTTTCGGGGCGACCCCGCGAGCACGGCGGTGGCGGCCGCGCTGTGCGGCGAGCTGAACCTGCCCGATACGGTGGGCCGCCTGCTGCTGCAGCGCGGCCATGATGATGCCGCCGCAGCCCGCGCTTTCCTCAGGCCGAGCCTGGCAGAACTGCACGACCCCCTGCTGCTGGCCGGTGCCGCCGAAGCAGTAGATCGCGTGGGTCGCGCCGTCACCAGGGGCGAGCGCATCCTGGTCCACGGCGATTACGACGTGGATGGCATCTGCTCCACCGCGCTGCTGACGCGCGTTCTGCGAGGGCTGGGCGCCGACGTCGTGCCGTTTGTGCCCCACCGGATGACGGATGGGTACGATCTCGGCCAGGCCGGTATCCGCGCCGCCGCCAGCGCCGGTGCCGGCCTCATCGTCACGGCCGACTGCGGGACGGTGGCGTGCGACGCCGTTGCCGAAGCCGAGGCAGCCGGCATGGACGTCGTCGTCACGGACCATCACCATCCCGGTGAACGGATGCCCGCCGCCGTGGCGCTGCTCAACCCGAACCGCCCTGACTGCGCCTACCCGTTCAAGGGACTGGCCGGCGCGGGTGTGGCGTTCAAGCTGTGCGAGGCACTGGTGGCAGCGCTGGGCGGTGACCGCGACGCACTGCTGTGGCAACTCGACCTGGTGGCGCTGGCTACCGTCGCCGACCTGGCGCCGCTGCGCGGTGAGAACCGCATCCTGACTCACTTCGGGTTGCGCGTCATGCGGCAGACCCGCAACCCCGGCCTCGCCGCCCTCATGCGCGTGGCCGGAGTGGACACGACCGCGCCCCTGGTCGGCGGCCAGCTCAGTCACGGCCTGGCCCCGCGGCTGAACGCTGCCGGCCGCATGGGCGCCGCCAGCCGCGGCGTGTCACTGCTGCTGACGGACGATGAAGCGGAGGCCGAGGAAATTGCCCGGCAACTCGAGGAAGAGAACCGCACTCGCCAGGCCGTGGACCGCCGGATGCTGGAGGAGGCGCTGGCCATGCTCGAGGAGGGCTTCGACCCGGGCCGGGACTACGGTGTCGTGCTGTCCTCGCCGGACTGGCATCCCGGTGTCATCGGCATCGTCGCGTCCAGGGTGGTGGAGCACATTCACCGGCCCGTGTTGCTCATCGCAGAGGACGCCGCCACGGGTCGCGGCCGCGGCAGCGGCCGGTCCATCCCGGCCTTCGACCTGTACGAGGGCGTGCACGCCTGCGCAGGGCTGCTGGAGCGTTATGGCGGGCATCGCCAGGCGGCGGGACTCGACGTGCGGACCGAGCGGATCCCGGCCCTTCGGGAGGCCTTCAATGAACACGCCCGCAACGCGCTGACGGCCGACGAACTCGTTCCCGAGGTCTTCGTGGACCTCGAGATCGGGCTGGGTGACGCGTCAGCGGCTCTGCACGGCATTATTCGCCATTGCGGCCCCTTCGGCGTGGGCAATCCACAGCCGGTGTTCGTGGTCCGTGGCGCGAAGGCGGCCAGGCCTCCCCGTGCGGTGGGCGGCGGCCAGCACCTGCAGCTGGTGCTGTCGTGCGATGGTGCGTCCCTGCCCGCGATCGCGTTCCGCATGGCGGATCGGCTCCGGGACTTCGACTTCATGAACAATCCGTTCGATGTCGCATTCCACCTGCATCAGGATCGCTGGAACGGCAATGACCGCCTCCAGGCCAGGATCGTGGACCTGCGGCCGACGTCGTGAGGATCATTGCCGGGCGCTGGGGTGGCCGGCCCATCGCCGCGCCGCCGGGGGAACGGACCAGACCCACAACGGACCGGGTCCGGGAAGCATGGATGAGCCGGCTGCAGCATGACATACCAGGCGCGCGGGTGCTGGACCTGTTCGCCGGATCGGGGGCGCTCGGCCTGGAGGCGTTGTCACGGGGTGCCGACCACGTCACGTTCGTGGAACGGGCGCAGTCCGCGGTGCGGGCGCTCCAGTCGAATGTCAGGGCGCTGGACGCAGCGATGCAGGTGGAGATCGTCCGGGGCGACGCGGTGAAGTTTGCTTCCGAAGCGGCCGCCGGCAGCTTCGACATTGCGCTGGCCGACCCGCCCTACGACACCGATGCCGCGCAGCGTCTGCTTGCGGCCTTCGCGGCCCAGCCGTTCGCGCGGCTGCTCTGCGTCGAGCACCGGTCCGGGGCTCCGCTGTCGCTCCCCGAAGGGGCTGACGCCAGGCGCTACGGAGACACGACCATCACGTTCATCATGGCACCCTCATGAACGATCGAGTTGCTGTCTATCCCGGGTCCTTCGACCCCATCACCCGCGGCCATGAAGACATTGCGCGGCGCGCCCTCCATTTCTGCGACCGCGTCATCGTCGCGGTGGCCCACCGGCGGACGCAGCGCAAGAGCGGCCTGTTCGAGATCAGTGAAAGACTGGACCTGATCCGCGAGGCCTTTGCCGACGAGCCGCGCATCGAGGTCGCCGATTTCACCGGGCTGCTCGTCTCCTTTGCCCGGGAGCGGAACGTGCGCCTCATCATCCGCGGGCTGCGTGCCGTGTCGGACTTCGAGTACGAATTCCAGATGGCGTTGATGAACCGCCACCTGTGGCCGTCCCTGGAAACCATCTTCCTGGCGCCGGACGAGCGATACTCCTACCTGTCCGCGTCCTTCGTCCGGGAGATCGCTTCGCTGGGCGGTGACATCAGTGCCTTCGTCGCGCCCCACGTCCTCGAGGCCCTCAGGGGCCGGCTGCAGGCACTGCAGTGATCCCTTTCCGGGAGCGTGTCGAGGAACACGCACGCAGCCTCCAGCGCACCATCGTCTTTCCGGAGGGCCACGACGAGAGGACCCTCGAGGCGGTGGCCCGCCTGCAACTGGGCGGCCTGGTGAGTCCCGTCGTGCTCGGCGATCCGCACGCGGTGCGGCCGGCATTGGCCCGTTACGGCGCCGATCCGGACGGTGTGGAGGTGGTCCGGCACCTGGAGGACCCGCGGTGCGACGAGCTGACCGAGTTGCTGCATGACCGGCGCCGGGGCAAGGGCTGGACCCTCGAGGCGGCCCGGGACCGGATCCGGGATCCCCTGGTCTTCGCTGCCGGCCTGGCCGCCGCCGGCTACGTTCATGGGTCCGTCGCTGGCGCTTCCCGCACCACCGCCGACGTCCTGCGGGCGGCCCTGTGGATGGTGGGCACACGACCGGGGATACGAACGGTCTCTTCCTCGTTCTATATGGTCGTGGACGCGTTTCGCGGGGGCGGGGCTCAGGAAGTACTGACATTCACCGATGGCAGCGTCATCCCCGATCCCGACGCCGCGCAGCTCGCCGATATTGCCGCCGCCGCCGCCGAGGCTCGCCGCCAGGTCGTGGGTGATGAACCGCGGGTAGCGTTCCTCTCGTACAGCACCCGCGGCAGCGCCGGGGGCCCCAGCGTGGATCGCGTGCGGGACGCGCTGGCCCGGTTCAGGAGCATGATGCCCGATGTGCCCGCCGATGGAGAACTCCAGCTCGACGCCGCTGTCATGCCCGATATAGGCAGCCGCAAGGCGCCCGACTCCGCTGTGGCCGGTAGCGCCAATGTACTGGTCTTCCCTGACCTTGACGCGGGCAATATCGGCTACAAGCTCGTGCAGCGGCTGGCGGGGGCGGATGCGGTGGGCCCGATCCTGCAGGGCCTGGCCCGCCCGTGCAACGACCTTTCCCGCGGGGCGAGCCCGTCCGACATTGTTGACGTGGCGTGCGTCACCGCACTGCAGGACTGAAGGTGCCGACGTCAGGCACGGGGTGTTGGGATCGGCACCGATCTTGCCTCACTCGCTGCCGCTAACTGCGCACAACTGGAGGGGTGATGAGCTTCGACGTGAAGAAGCAGGACGACGTGACGATCATCGACGTTGAGGGTCAGCTGATCGTCGGAAACCGGCAGGAGCTGAAGCAGAAGGTGCTGGAGGAACTGGAGGGTGGCGCCCGCAAGTTCCTCATAGATTTCTCGAGTACCGGCTACATCGACTCGTCCGGCCTCGGTGTGCTCGTCAGCCTGTCGAAGAAGATCCGGGAGCAGGGCGGGGAACTGCGCCTTGCGAACCTGAACGAGGACCTGCGCACCCTCTTCGAGCTCACCAAGCTCGACACGCTGTTCCACATCGCGTCGGACCGGCAGGAAGCGCTGACCTCCTTCTGACCGGCGTCCGCAACCAGGGACCCCCGTCAGGGGATGTCCCTGGCTGCGGCCGACTTCCCGGTCAGGTGGCGCGCGCTTATCATTCCGGCATGCGGCTCGATTTTGTCCTGGAACTGCCCAACGACCTCCGCGCCATCGAGCGGTCGGTGGACTACCTGACAGACAAGGGGCGCGAAGTCGGATTCGACTATGACCGGCTGCGCCTCAATTTCCGGGTCGGCCTGACGGAGGCTCTGGCCAACGCCATGCTGTACGGCAACTGCCGCGATCCCCGCAAACGCGTGCGGGTCGAGGCCCTGCTGACACCCGAAGAAATCAAGGTTCAGGTTACGGACGAAGGCCGGGGCTTCGACCCTGATGCCGTACTCGATCCGACGCTCCCCGCCAATCGTGTCCGGCCCGGTGGCCGGGGTATTTACCTGATTCGCCAGCTCATGGACCGGGTGGAATTCAATGAGCTGGGTAACTCCATCACCATGACCCTGCGCAGCAGGCAAGCCGCACCGCGCAATTCGATCCACGGCTGATGAGGACATCTACACTGGCTGAACTCATGCCACTGCCGTCGGCGGTCGTGGCCGTACTGGATGCGTTTCGAGAGGCGCACCCGGGCGCGGAGCTGCGCCTGTGGGGCGGTCGCGGGGCCAGCCGGGTCTGCCTGTATCCTGACAGCCAGGCGGGAGCGCAGGAATGGCCGTCGCGGGCGACGCGCCCCATCGTCATGAGCGATGGACCTGATATGGAACTGGAGCTGCGCTGCGTTAACGGTACGGGCCTGCCGGAACACGGGTTCCTGGCCCATACACTGGCACAGCTGCTCCACAACGAGCAGGAGGCCCGCTCCGCGGCCCGTGAACTGACGGAGCGGTATGAGGAGATCAACCTCCTGTACTTCATCAGTGAGATCCTGGCGTCCGTGCTGTCCGTGCCGGATGCCGCCACGCGTATCCTGACGGAAGTCGCGGACGTGCTCGGTGCAAGACGGGCAACGCTCTGGGTCTTTAACCCGGACGACCAGCGACTGCACACTGCTGCATCGGTAGGTGAAGAGGGCATCCGCGGCCCCATCCATATGGACGAGAAGGATTCGGCTACTGCCTGGGTGTTCCGGGAGCGGCAGGCGCTGAACCTGGAGCGAGGCGCTTTGCTGCCCACGGTGCCACGCCTGGAACCGCGACCCACCGACATGGAGGCGTTCCTGTCGGTCCCCATCAACTACACGCCCCCTGACGGCACTACCCGGACAGTTGGGGTCATCACCCTGGTCGGTCGCCGGGCGAATATCCGCTTCAGCGCTGGCGACGCCCGGCTGTTGTCCGCCATCGCCAGCCAGATTGGCGCCGCGCTGGAAACTCAGCGACTGGTGCAGGACAGCCTGCGCCAGGAACGCATTGTCCGGGAGATGGAACTCGCCCACGACCTCCAGCTCAAGCTGCTGCCGGACCCGGCCGCGTTCGACGGACCGCCCGAGGTCGCCGCCCGCTGCCACCCCGCGGACTCCGTGGGTGGTGACTTCTACCACCTGTTCCGGCTACCTGGCGACCGCTTCGGCATCATGATCGGCGACGTTTCCAGCCACGGCTTCTCGGCGGCGCTCATCATGGCCCTGACCATGAGCGCAGTCGCCATCTATGCCCAGGAGTCAGGGCCGCCCGCCGAGGTGCTGCGACATGTGCACCGGGCCCTCATCAAGGAGCTCGAGTCCACGGAGATGTACCTCACCCTGTTCTACGGGGTGCTGGACCCCAATGCCGGGCACCTCGTCTATGCAAACGCCGGACATCCGCACGCGTTCCACATTGACACCAGTGGCCGGCGCCGACGTCTGGGCGCGACTGCGCCACCGCTGGGTATCGCGCCCCCGGACGCATACGGGGAGGACATCGTCACGTGGGGCGGTGGCGGGAACCTGGTCTGCCTGTTCACCGACGGCCTGACGGATGCCTACCCCGATCGTGGCAGCGGGCCCGGCGAGGCGAGCATGATCGAGGACGTCGTGGCGATGCGCGATCAGCCGCTGGAGCGAATCCTCGACCACGTCTTCTCCGCTACGGCAGACGCGGATGTGGACATCCCGGCGGATGACCGGACCGCGCTTATCGTGCGGGGATGACACGGCACCGGGCAAAGAAGTCGCTGGGCCAGAATTTCCTGGTGGACGCGAACCAGCAGCGCCGGATCGTGGAGGCCGTCGGTGCGGGGCCCGCCGACACCGTCCTCGAGATCGGCCCCGGGCAGGGCGCCCTTACCCGGCATCTCGCGGGCAGCGTTGGACGCCTCATCATCGTCGAACTCGACAATGATCTTGCCGCTGCAATGCAGGCTGAATACGCCGGTCACGACGACGTGCGCGTCGTGCACGCGGACTTCATGGACGTGCGGCTGCAGGACCTCACCGACGATGTGGGCCGCCTTATCGTCGTCGGCAATATCCCGTACAACATCACGACGCCCATCATCTTCCGGCTGCTGGAGCGGGACAACCGGCCGCGCCGCATCGTCCTCATGATACAGAAGGAAGTCGCCGATCGGATCGTGGCACCTCCGGGCGCCGGCTCGTACGGAGCGCTGTCCGTCGGCGTGCGCACCGTGGCCCGAGTAGAACGGCTGTTCACGGTGCCGCGTCGCTCGTTCCGGCCAGTGCCGGGCGTGGATTCCGCCGTCATCAGGATCGAGCCGTTCTCGCCACCGCGCCTTTCAGCCGCGGAGGACGCGGACGTGCGTGAACTGACACGCACTGCGTTCTCCTGGCGGCGGAAGCAGCTGCAGAAAACCCTGCGAGCCGCGCCGGGCTACGAACTCGCCAGTGGAGCGGTGGACCAGGTGGCTGCCGAGGCCGGCATCGCAGCCACCGCGCGACCGGAAGAACTGGCCCCCGAGCAGTTCGTCGCGCTGGCCCGTGCGCTCCGCCGGAGAAGCAGGCCGCTGGCCGACGGGGGGGCATGAGCATCGTTCCCGTGCTTGTGACCGTGGCATTGCTGGCCGGCCTCGTACTGACCATCCGCCTGGCCGGCGAACGCGCTGCACGTCATGCTGCCGACGCCCGCATCACGGCACTGAATGCTCGCGTTGCCGAACTGGAAGCCCTCACCGCGCGCGTCGAGGGGCAACCGGCGCTGCCCGGCCACGGGGCCGGCAACGACGCGGCCGACGGAGAGTGGCTCGCTGTGTTCGCCCACGAGTTGCGTTCCCCTGTGGGAGCCATCCTGGGATACGCCGAACTGCTGGAAGACGGCACCGTCGGCGGGGTGAACGACCAGGGGCGTGACGCCGTCCTGCGCATCGCCAACGCCGCCCAGCAGATTCTCCGTCTCGTGGAGGGGCTGGAGAACACCAGCCGCGCCGGGGAAGGTGCCGAGTTGGTTCGGGACATCCCGACAGCACGCCTCATCGGGGATGCTGCCGACACCATGCGCCTCGAGGCGGAAGTGCGAGGGGTCCGCATCGCCGTCGTCCAGGATGACCGCGTCCTTCGGACCGTGGGTGACGCCGTGGAGCGGGCGCTGCTCCTCGCCCTCGGTGCCGCCATCAAGGCCAGCCCCGGGCGCGCCATGCACATCAGCGCGCGCCGCGATCAGGACGGCGCAACCATCGTTGCCATCAACGGAACAGGCCTCGCCCCGGAGGCTGATGATCCCGCCGTTGCAACCGCGGCCATGACCGGCCCCGGCCTGCGAATCGCACTCGCCCGCCGTGCCCTCGCCCCCGTCGCCGGCACCATACGCCTGCAGGCTGCGCCCGACGGCACGGCCCTGCTGCTCACCGTGCCAGGTCACAACTCTCCGGGCCGTCGGGTCCTTGCCGCAGCCGAACAGGACCCGTAGGTTGTTTGTGAATGCTTTCACAAACCGCCGTACGTGCTGCCTGCTGTTCCAGAGAGCTGAAAATGAGGAAGGTATCGGAGTCGACAGTAACGCGCCTGTCCATGTACCTGCGGGTGCTGACGGAGCTGTCGGCGTCGGGTGTGGAGACGCTGGCCAGCGAGGAGCTTGCGCGCGTGTGCGACACGTCTGCGGCCCAGGTGCGCAAGGACCTGTCGTTCTTCGGCACGTTCGGCAAGCGAGGGAAGGGCTACTCGGTGCACGAGCTGACGCGGGAGCTGCGGGGGATCCTGGGCCTGGAGCGGCGGTGGAAGGTAGCGCTGGTGGGGGCAGGGAAGATCGGTGCGGCCCTGATGGCATACCAGGATTTCCGGCGGCAGGGATTCGACATCGTGGCCGTGTTCGACAATGATCCGGCCAAGGTGGGCGCGACCTGGCACGGCCTCCAGGTGAGCGCGGATGCGGACCTGGAGTCGGCGCTGCGACAGGGCATCGACATCGTGATCGTCGCTGTACCGGGGGAGGCGGCCCAGGCGGTAGTGGACCGTGTGGTAGGTTCAGGCATCCGGGCCCTCCTCAATTTCGCGCCGACAAAACTGCGGGTGCCGGATGGTGTTTCGGTGAAGACGGTGAACATGGCCATGGAGTTGGAGAGCCTGTCGTACGCGCTGGTAAACGAGGCCCGCGGGCGGCGTCAGCTGACGACGCGGCCGGCGGCATCACGGAGCTGAGGATGCGGATCGGGGTCACGTCGGAAATCGGACCACTGGAAGCGGTAATCTGCCATACCCCCGGGCCGGAACTGCTGGCGGTGACGCCCAGCAACCGTGAAGACTTCCTGTACGACGACATTATTGACCTGGAGCAGGCGCGACGGGAGCACCACCGGTTCAAGGCGGTGCTGTCCCGCTTTACGGAGGTGTACGAGGTTCGCGACCTGCTGGAGGAGGTGTTCGACCGGGCGGAGGTCAAGTCGTCGCTCATCGAGCGGGTGATGGACGTGGCGCGCTCGGAGCCGCTGGGCAAGCGTCTGATGGAGCTGCCGCCAGAGGACCTGGTCTCGCTGTTCATCGAGGGCAAGCCGGCGGAGGGCGGTGCGCTGCAGCAGCTGCTCAACGCGGAGGTCTACGAGCTGCCCCCGCTGCCCAACCTGTATTTCACGCGGGACACGGGCATGGTCGTGGGTGACGGCGTGATGATCGGCTCCATGCGCTACAACGTGCGGTGGACGGAGGAGCTGCTCATCAAGGCGCTGTTCCAGCACCATCCGCTGCTTGAGAACAGCGGTATCATCTACGACGGCAGTGACGAGCGTCGCGCAGGCTATACGCTGGAAGGCGGCGACGTCCACATCCTGCGGGACGATCTGGTCCTCATCGGGCTGTCGGAGCGGTCCACGCCGGCGACGTTCGACGACATTGCCGGGCAGCTGGTCCGGACGCAGGGCGTGCGGGACATCCTGGCGGTGATCCTGCCCATTGACCGGGCGATGATCCACCTGGACATGGTCTTCACCATGGTGGACCGGGAGCACTGCGTCGTGTTTCCGCCGACGTTCATCGGACCGGCCCGCAGCGCCGTGCTGCATTATCAGGCCGGGAAAAACGGCATGCGTGAGATGCCGAACCTGTTCGCCGCACTGCGCATGCTCGACATGCCGGTGGAGCCGATCTTCGTCGGTGGCGACCGGCGCACGATGCAGGAGCGGGAGCAGTGGGCGAGCGGGTGCAACTTCGTGGCCGTGCGCCCGGGTGTGGTTCTGGGGTATTCCCGCAATGAGGCGACCTACGAGGCCATGCGGCGGGATGCGGGCTACCGCATCATAGACTCGCTGGACTACCTGACGGGCGAGGCCGAGATCGAGGACGGCGAGAAGGTCGTGCTCACGTTCGAGGGTGCGGAACTGGTACGCGGTGGAGGTGGCTCCCGGTGCATGACGCTCCCAGTCCGCCGCGGCGAGGTGTGGTGACGGGCGAGAGCGCAGTGCCGGGGCTCAGGCTGCCGGCGGACCTGCTGGTGGACACCAGTGATCGCGCCCGCAGCGGCATTCGCATCACGCTGAACCGACCCCTGGCACGGCAGCTGTCCTTCCTCCCGCCGGCGGTGACGTGCGCGCCGGGCGTGACCGAAGCCTGTGCCATCCGCGGCCTCGAGTACGCCATCGTGGACGTGGAGACCACAGGAGGCTCCTGGAGTCGGGGCCACCGGGTCACCGAGATCGCAGCGCAGCGCCTGCGCGGGGATGGTACGGTCGTCGACGAGTGCCGCTCACTGGTGAACCCGGACCGACCGATCCCGCCGTTCATCACGGCGCTCACCAACATCACGTGGGACATGGTACGGGACGCGCCGCGCTTTGCGGAGGTGGCCCCGGAGGTAAGCCGCGTGCTGGAGGGCGCCGTATTCGTGGCCCACAACGCCGCATTCGACTGGCGGTTCGTCAGCGCCGAACTTGAGCGGGCGGGGGTGCCGCTGTCGGGCACTTCGCTCTGCACCGTGCGACTGGCCCGCAGGGTGGTGCCCGAACTTACCAGCCGGTCGCTGGATTCTCTCACATATTTCTTCAATATTGCGGTGGAGCAGCGGCACCGGGCGTGGGGGGACGTGGTAGCGACGGCCGAGGTGTTCCGTCGGCTGATGGATCGCCTGGACGACATGCAGGTCGAGCGCTGGGGAGAACTGGACGCTCTGCTGCGCCGGCGGGCGAAGCGGAAGAAGAGAACGGCGACCCCTCACTCCATGGATGAGGCATGAACAAGCTGGTCATCACCCGCCACGTGGGCGACCTGACGGTGCACGCGCTGGACGCGGGGACGCAGCGGCTGGACGGCGGCGCCATGTTCGGTGTCGTGCCGAAGCAGCTCTGGGAGCGGCGTATCCCTGCGGACGAGCGGAACCGCATCCCGCTGGCCATGCGCTGCCTGCTCGTGGAGACGGCCGACGCGCTCGTCCTCATTGACAATGGTGCCGGCAACAAGGAGTCGGACAAGTTCCACGACATCTATGGCATCGACAATGCCGCCATGAATGCCGGCCACGCCACCCGGCTCGAGGATGCACTGGCGGAGGCTGGATTCCGTATTGACGATGTCGACGTTGTCATCGATACCCACCTCCACTTCGATCACGCCGGCGGCAATACCCGGCGCACACCGGACGGTGCCATTGAGCTGTCGTTCCCCCGGGCTCGCTATGTCGTCCAGCGGGGCGAGTTCGAGTGGGCACACGTGCGCAACGAACGGATCCAGGCCAGCTACCTGCCCCACAACTTCGATCCGGTCATGGACGCGGGCCGGCTGGACCTGCTGGACGGTGAGGTGGACGTGGTCCCCGGCATCAGCGTAATCCGGACGCCGGGTCACACGCCGCACCACCAGTCGGTGCTGGTCAGGTCCGCCGGGGAGACGCTCTGCTATCTGGCAGACGTCATCCCCACATCGGCGCACCTGCCGCTGCCGTGGATCATGGGCTACGATGTCGAGCCGCTGGTCACGCTGGAATCCAAACGTTCCCTGCTGCAGCGAGCCCGTGATGAGGAATGGCTTCTCGTCTTTGAGCACGACCCGGAAGTGCCGTGGGGTCGGCTGGATCCTGCCGAGTCGCGCCCCGTGCTCGCGGACGGCTGAGTACCGCTCCACCTCGCGCGCGCCGTCCCTAGCCCATACCCGGCCGTCCGGATATTATACCCGCCTGAACCGCCGCCCCCGTGGCGGCCCGGATGTCCGGCCGGTGGAACGCGGCCGGCGTTGACGAGCAGGGAAGGGGTAAGGGATATGACGGATCCGCGCCATACCGCGGTCATCGTGAGCGGAGCGCGCACGCCCATCGGTCGGTTCATGGGCGGTCTGGGCCCGTTGAAGGCGCCGGAACTGGGAGGTATCGCCATTCGCGCTGCCGTGGATCGCGCCGGCATCGACGGCGGCGAAATCCATGACGTCATCATGGGCAACGTGGTCAGCGGTGGCGTGGGGCAGGCGCCGGCCCGGCAGGCGGCTATCCGTGGCGGCGTGCCGGAGTCCGTGGGCGCCATGACGGTGAGCCGTGTCTGCGGCTCAGGCCTGCAGGCGGTGATGCTGGCGGCGCAGGCCATCCGAGCCGGGGACGCGCAGGTCATGCTCGCCGGTGGCATGGAGTCCATGTCCAATGCGCCGTTCTACCTGTTCGGCCATCGCGAGGGCGTCAAGGCAGGCCACCAGCAACTGGTGGACGGGCTGATCCACGACGGGCTGTGGTGCGCCTTCGAGTCGTGCCACATGGGCGGCCACGCCGAGTACACGGCGTACAAGGCCGAGATCAGCCGGCAGGACGCCGACGAGTTCTCCTACCAGTCCCACCGCAAGGCCGTCGAAGCCATGGACGCCGGCCGGTTCAGCGACGAGATCGTACCCGTGGAGATCGCCGGCCGGAAGGGTACCACGGTTGTCTCGGAGGATGAGCCGCCGCGCCGGGATACCACGGCGGACACCCTGGCAAAGTTGCGCCCGGCCTTCGCCCAGTTCAAGCCGGCGGAGATGGATGAACCGGTGGTAACCGCCGGCAACGCGCCGGGTCTCAATGACGGCGCCGCGGCCCTGGTCGTAACCAGTCTCGCGTACGCGCAGGCTCACGGCCTGGAGGTGCTGGCGCAGGTGAACGCGTACTCCACCGGTGCCGTGGCGCCGAAGGAACTGTTCTTCGCGCCGGTCCGCGCCGTGCAGCGCCTCATGGAGAAGGAAGGGAAGGCCATCGGCGACTACGACCTCATCGAGGCCAATGAGGCGTTCGCCGTACAGGCCCTGGCCGATGGCCGGGCCCTGGGCTGGGATTGGGATCGCGTCAATGTGAATGGCGGCGCCGTTGCGCTGGGGCACCCCATCGGTGCGTCCGGTGCACGTATCCTCGTCACTCTCCTCAATGCCATGCGCCAGCGCGACGCTCAGACAGGTCTGGCAACACTCTGCCTCGGCGGCGGTGACGCCGTGGCACTCTCGGTAGAAAGGATCTGAGGTACTGACATGAGCCAGGTGATGGTACAGATACGGCGCGCGGCAGGGACCGAGGTCCTGACCAACGCGCCCGCCCGCCGCGTGTTCGCGGTGGTGTCGTTCACGTTGCTCACGGCTTTCAGCGCCCACGTCGCCGTGCCCGTGCCCGGGTCCATGGTGCCCATCTCCATGCAGACGCTGATGGTCATCCTGTCGGGCTTGCTGCTGGGACCGGCGCTGGGGGCTTCCGCCCAGGCGCTCTATCTCGGCATTGGGGCCATGGGCGCACCGGTCTTCGTTGCGGGCATGGGCATCCCCTACCTCTTCGGCCCCACCGGAGGCTACCTGCTGGCGTTCCCGGCCGCTGCGGCCGTGGCCGGCGGCGTCGCGGCGGCGGCCCGGGGCAGCACGTTGCAGCGGACGGCCACCATCGTGCTGGCCGCTGCACTGGCTTCGGCCACGGTGTACGCCGGTGGCTGGGCCCAGCTGTCGCTGTTGAGCGGGGACCCGGGGACCGCCTTCCGGCTGGGCGTGCTCCCGTTCCTGCTGGGCGACGCCGCGAAGATCGCAGTGGCCGTCGTCCTTACGAACCGTCTGCGGCGGCGGGCCCTCGCGCTCCTCTGAGCGCGGGGGTTTTTTGTGTACGGCGCACGCACGCTGCCGTGGCCGGCAGGCTGGCCCGGTGAGGCGCTGCGCCTGGTGGCGTTCGGGCTGCTGTTCCTGGCGCTCGCCGCGCTGCTCTCGCCGTTGTGGTGGGCGCTGCCCGTGCCCCGCGACGGGATCGGGCCGTACGCCGCCACGGCGGTAACGGCGGCGGCAGCGCTGGCCGCCGGCTGGCTGCTGCTGCGCGTGGCCGACGGCCGTTCCGCTGGTGCGCTGGGCACAGCCGTTTCCGGGCAGGCGATGCGCCAGGCGGGCGTGGGCATGGGCGTGGGACTGGCCGGCCTGACCACGGCGGTGGTCGGCATCGGTGCCGTGGGGTCGCTCACCTACAGCGCCGCGCCGGGGACGACCACCGGATGGCTGACGACAGTGGCGCTGCATGGCGGGGTCTTCACCGTGGCAGCGTTGGCGGAGGAAGCTCTGTTCCGGGGCTACCCGTTCCAGGTGCTGGCCCGATGGGCTGGCCCCGTGGTGGCGACGGCGGTGACGTCCGTGCTGTTCGCGGCGGCGCACGGGATGAACCCCGAGGTGGGCGTCCTGGCGCTGCTGAACATATTCCTGGCCGGCGTGCTGCTCGCGGTGGCCTACCTGCGGACGCTCAGCCTCTGGTTCGCCACGGCCGTCCACATGGCATGGAACTGGGCGATGGCCACGCTGTTCGACCTGCCGGTGAGCGGCATTGCCGCGTTTGACACACCACTGTACGACGCCAGCGTGGGCGGTCCGCAGTGGTGGACAGGCGGCGGGTTCGGACCGGAAGGCGGCCTCGTGGGCTCACTGGGGTTCGGCGTCGCGCTGCTGCTGGTGCTTCGGCTGCGGGTCGTAGCGCCTGATACTACGATTGTCGCCGCGGGTCCGCTGGTGCTGGACCGGACACGCGGCGTTGCGCAACGGATGAGAGGATGAAGGCATGACGGACAGGATGCGGGTGGCGGTGGTGGGCGGCGGCACCATGGGCAATGGCATTGCCCATACGTTTGCCCAGTTCGGGCACGAGGTGACGCTGGTGGACGTATCGGACGCGCAGCTCGAGCGGGCGCGGCAGACGATCGCCGGCAACCTGGAGCGCCAGGTACGGAAGGCGGCCATCACCGGTGAGGACAGGGACGCGACCCTGTCGCGATTGCACACAACGACAGATATGGGGGACGCGGCGGGCGCCGCCATTTTCATTGAAGCGGTGCCAGAGACGCGGCCGCTGAAGGAGCAGATCCTGAAGGCGGTGGATGAGGTGGCCGGCGACGCCATCGTCGCGTCCAACACGTCGTCCATATCCATCACCGACATGGCGGCCATGACGAGCCGCCCGGACCGGTTCATCGGCATGCACTTCATGAACCCGGTGCCGGTGATGAAGCTGGTGGAAGTGATCCGTGGGCTGCAGACGTCGGACGAGACCACGCAGGCGGTCATGGAACTGGCCCGTGGCCTGGACAAGACACCGGTTGAAGCGAATGACTTTCCGGGCTTCGTGTCGAACCGCGTGCTCATGCCCATGATCAATGAGGCCGTGTTCTGCCTCATGGAGGGCGTGGCGGAGCCGGAAGCCATTGACACCGTCATGAAGCTGGGAATGAACCACCCCATGGGACCGCTGGCCCTGGCGGACCTCATCGGTCTCGACACCTGTCTCAACATCCTCGAGGTGCTGCAGCGGGACCTGGGTGACGACAAGTACCGGCCGTGCCCGCTACTGCGGAAGTACGTGGCCGCCGGCTGGCTTGGCCGCAAGAGCGGTCGCGGCTTCCACCACTACGCCGCCGCATGACCCAGGAACTGCAGGAGATCCGCACGCTGGCCCGCGAGTTCGCCACCGCCGAGCTGCGCCCGCACACGGAAGCGTGGGACGCCGCTGCAGGGCTGGACAGCGAGGTTCGCGGCAAGGTGGCAGAGCTGGGATTCTTCGGCATGCTCGTGCCCGAGGCGGACGGCGGCATGGGGTTCGACGCCGGGACGTGGGCCGCTGCGCTGGAGGAGCTTGCGTGGGGCGAACCCGCCGTTGCGCTGCTCCTCATGCACAGCGTGCTCGCCGGCGACTACATTGCCCGGTTCGGCAGTGATGAACTGAAGGAGCAGTGGCTGGGCCGTCTCGCCGCAGGCGAGGACACGGCGGCCATTGCCTTTGCCGAGGACGCCGACGGTGGCGTCTCGGCAGCACAGGAGGATGGCGGCTGGCGGATCCGCGGTCGCAAGCGGTGGGTGGCGGGCGGTGACTCGGCGGCAATGCTGCTCGTTTCTGCCGCCACGTCCGACGGCGCCGCTGTGTTTGCCGTGCCTGCCGGCAGCGGGGTCGATGTCGCCGGCCGTCACGCTACACTGGGGTTCCGGCCGCTGCCACTGGTGGACATCGAACTCGACGTCGTGGTGCCAGTCGCCGCGCGACTGGACGGCGCCGCCGAGGCCGCCACGGACGACGTGCTGGGCCGGCTGTCCACGGCGGCGCTGGCGGTGGGTATCGCCCAGGCGGCGCTGGACCACGCCGTGCGCTATGGCGGGGAGCGGGAGCAGTTTGGCCGGCCCATCCGCGAGTTCGAGGGAATCCAGCGCAAGCTCGCAGACATGGCAATCCGCATCACTGCGGCGCGGGCGCTGGTGCAGCAGGCGGCGGCAGCGCCGGATGACGGTGCACGGGCGGCGATGGCAAAGGTGGATGCCTCGGAGTGCGCCATGTTCGTTACCACGGAAGCGGTCCAGATCTTCGGCGGCTACGGCTACATGCGGGACTATCCCGTGGAGAAGCTGATGCGTGACGCCAAGGCCACGGAGATCATGCACGGACCCAATGAAATGCTGCGCGTCCGCATAGCGGAATCGCTGCATTCCTAACGGAACCAACGGAGAGGTCATGGAAATTTTCGAGCGGATGGCCGAACACAGTCACGAACAGGTTGTGTTCTGCAACGAGCCCACGGCTGGATACCGGGGTATCATCGCCATCCACGACACGACACTCGGCCCCGCGCTGGGCGGCACGCGCTTCTGGAACTACCGTTCCGACGAGGAAGCCCTCGTGGACGTGCTCCGCCTCGCACGGGGCATGACGTACAAGGCGGCGGTGGCTGGCCTGAACCTGGGCGGCGGCAAGGCCGTCATCATCGGTGACCCGAAGACGACCCGCAGGGAGATGATCTTCCGGGCACACGGTCGGTTCGTGGAGTCGCTGGGCGGTCGGTACTACACGGCAGAGGACGTGGGGACCAGCGTCGAGGATATGGACTACGTGAAGATGGAGACGGAGTACGTGACTGGCGTCGCGGGCGGCTCGGGTGATCCCTCACCCGTCACGGCGTACGGTACGTACCGGGGAATCAAGGCCGGCGCGAAGGAGAAGTACGGCTCCGATTCCGTCAGTGACATGACCATCGCCGTGCAGGGCACCGGCCATGTCGGCTACTACCTGTGCCAGTACCTGGCCGAGGAGGGCGCTCGGCTGGTGGTGACGGACATTGACGAGGACCGGGTGGCCCGGGTCGTGAACGAGTTCGGCGCGAAGGCCGTCGGCCCCGACCAGATCTATTCGGTGGATGCGCAGGTCTTCGCCCCGTGTGCCCTCGGCGCCGTGGTCAACGACGATACGATCCCGCAGTTCAAGTTTGAGATCATCGCCGGTGCGGCCAACAACCAGCTCGCGCAGGAGCGGCATGGCGACATCCTGCACAAGCGAGAGGTCCTGTACGCGCCCGACTATGTCATCAACGCAGGCGGTCTCATCAACGTGTACGGCGAACTGAACGACTGGTCATCGGAGCAGGCGAAGCGGAAGGCCGGGGAGATCTATGACACGCTGACGCAGATCTTCGAGCTGGCGAAAGAGGATGGAATCCCCACGTACGAGGCCGCGGACCGCGTCGCCGAACGGCGTATCGAGCAGGTGGCCGCGCTCAAGAAGACCTGGGTCTGAACTCATGCTGGAAGCCCTGCGCAGCAGCGATCCGGACGTGTACGAGGCGGTCTCCGCGGAGGCCGCCCGCCAGCACGGTACGCTGGAACTGATCGCCAGCGAGAACTTCACGTCGCCCGCCGTGCTCCAGGCGGCCGGGACGGTGCTCACCAACAAGTACGCCGAAGGCTATCCCGGCAAGCGGTACTACGGCGGCTGCGAGCACGTGGACGTCGTCGAGAGGCTGGCCATTGACAGGGCCCGGGAACTGTTTGGCGCCGAGTATGCCAACGTGCAGCCGCACTCCGGCGCACAGGCCAACATGGCGGCCTACTTTGCGCTGCTGCAGCCGGGCGAAACACTGATGGGGATGGACCTGTCCCACGGCGGGCACCTGACCCATGGTTCACCGGTGAACTCCAGCGGCATGGTGTATCATGCAGTCGCCTATGGTGTCGGGTCGGACGGCCGCATTGACTATGATCGCATGGCCGAACTCGCGCAGGAGCACCGACCGCGCGTCATCGTCGCCGGCGCCAGCGCGTACCCGCGCATCATAGATTTCTCCGCGTTCGCGGAAGCTGCGCAGGCGGTTGACGCCCGGCTCGTCGTGGACATGTCGCACATCGCCGGCCTGATTGCAGGCGGTGTCCATCCCAGCCCGGTACCGCATGCGGACGTGGTCACATCCACCACGCACAAGACGCTGCGCGGGCCGCGTGGCGGGTTCGTGCTGTGCCGGGAGCAGTACGGCAAGGCCATCGACAAGGCCGTGTTCCCGGGGATGCAGGGTGGGCCGCTCATGCACGTTATCGCGGCCAAGGCGGTGGCCTTCAACGAGGCGCTGCAGCCGGAATTCCGGGCATACGCCGCCGCCGTCGTCGCCAACGCCCGGGCGCTGGCGGAGACCCTGCAGGAGGAGGGTATCGACCTGGTGAGTGGCGGCACGGACACGCACCTGCTGCTGCTGGACCTCACCGCCCTTGGCGAGTTGACCGGCAAGCAGGCCGAAGCTGCTCTGGAGCGGGCCCGCATCACGTGCAACAAGAACACCGTGCCCGGCGAGAAGCGCTCACCGTTCGTGACGTCAGGTGTGCGCATCGGCACGGCAGCGCTGACCACGCGCGGTATGGGTGTGGACGAGATGCACCGGATCGGTGGCTGGATCGCCAGCGTGCTACGGGCGCCCGAGGACGCGTCGCTCGCCAGCCGCGTGGCGGACGACGTCACGGAACTGTGCGAAGCGTTCCCGCTGTATCCGGACTACCGCGGCGAGCACATGCACGCCAGCACCTGAACAGAGCGAAGCACGGCAGTCGGCAGGCACGATGGACGAAGAGCTTTTTGAGCGGTTGCGTGCGATGGCACCCCGATACGAGGAGGCCGCCTACATTTTCGTCCTGGCGTCACTCAACCACGTGATCGAGAACCTGCCGTCGCCGCGCCACATCACGGGGCGCGAACTGGCCGAGGGCGTCCGCGACCTGGCTCTGGAACGGTTCGGCCCCATGGCCAGGACCGTCCTCGAGCACTGGGGCATCGAGCGGACCGAGGACGTGGGGGCCATCGTGTTTGCCCTGGTGGAGTGCAATGTGCTCATCAAGCAGGACGAGGATTCGCCGGCCGACTTCGAGAACGTCTTCGATTTCGACCAGGCGTTCGAGCCCCAGTATCCCCGCCGATCCCGCTGACGGCGGGCGGATGGGAGGCGCGCGGTACGCGGGGTAGCGGCCGGCCGGGGCGGCGGGTACCATGGAGGCATGGGCTGGTCCGCTGAACAATGACCGTGGAACGTGGCTTGCACTGAGCCGCGTCCTGGTTCTGCCGTGAAGCGCCTGCCCGGTGCGGCGCTCTGCTGAGGGGAGGGGACGATCGATGGCGGCCGATTCACAGCATCATTACCCGGAGTGCCGCAAGTGTGACCGCGGCACCATGCTTCCGCTGTCCGACTACGGTCGTGACGGGGCACCCATCACCTTCAAGGCGTGGGTCTGTTCCAACCCCGAATGCGGATTCAACATCCGAATCGATAACGGCGAGATCAGCTTCGGCCGGACCATCGGCCAGAGCTACAAGTAGTCGAAGGCCGTGCGGCATACCCGGCGCGGGCTGCGGTGGCTCCCGCCGGCCCTGCCACTGCGCGCAGCAGCATCATGACCAACGGGGACAGGGACGTCCATGTGACAACCGGTGTGTACGGAGTGGCGGACGTGCGCCTGCCCACGGCGCAGGAAGCTGCGGACGCCGACCGTCGCGCAAGGGACGAGTGGCATGTTGCCGACGGCGTGCTCATGGAAAGCGCCGGGCGGGCGGCAGCCATGGTGCTGGACCGGCTCTTTCCCAGGGGCCGGGTCGTTGGCGTGGCGGGCAGGGGCAACAACGGGGGGGACCTGGCCGTGATGCTCCGGACGCTGCACGCCTGGGGAAGGGACGTACTGCTGGTGCCGGCGGGACCCGCGCCGCCGCCAGACCGGCTGTTCCATGGGTTCGCCCTGCCCAGCGCCGGCGAGCAGGCGGATCTGCACGGAGCTGACGTGATCGTGGACGGGCTGCTGGGCACCGGTGCTTCGGGGCCGCCCCGGGACTGGGCGGCCGCCTGGATAGGCCGCATGAACGAGGCGTCGGCGCCCGTCCTGGCGCTGGACCTGCCATCCGGGGCGGATGCGACGACGGGCCACGTTCACGCCGACGTGGTGCATGCAGCGTGCACGGTGACCTTCGGGTGGCCAAAGCTGGGCCTGCTGTTGCAGCCGGCCCGGCAGCATTGCGGCCGGCTCGTGGCGGTGGAGATGGGGTTCCCCCCCGGCAGCGCCGCGGGGGTAGCGGCCCGGGCCATTACGGCTGGGTGGGTTCGCGAGCACGACCGGCCCAGGCGGCCGGATGCACACAAGAGCAGCGTGGGCAGACTGCTGGTGCTGGCGGGCTCGGACGGTATGGCCGGGGCGGCGGCCCTGGCGGTGGAGGCCGCGCTGCGGGCCGGCGCGGGGCTCATCCGTGTGGCCTCTGATGGTTGTAACCGGGAGGTGCTGCAGGCGCTGGTGCCGGAGGCTACTTTCCTCAACCGTGAACGCCTCGAGGCAGATCACGTCGAAAAGATGAGCGCCGTCGTCGCCGGTCCCGGGTTGGGCAGGGACAGTACGGCGGCGGCCGCGCTGCGTCGCACCCTCCAGCTCCTGCCTGATGTGCCGGCCATCCTCGATGCGGATGCACTGAACGTGCTGGCCCAGGATGACGCCGACGAACTGACCCGCATTGCCGTTGACCGGCCGGTGGTCATCACGCCTCATGCCGGGGAGCTGTCACGGCTGCAGGGAATGGACATCTCGGACATTATCCGCCATCCGGCAGACGCTGCACGATCCGCCGCCCGGCGTTTCGGCTGTGTGGTATTGCTGAAAGGGCAGCCCTCACTGGTGGCGGAGGCCAATGGCGCGCTATGGGTGAACACGACGGGCTCGTCGGACGTAGCCACGGCAGGCATGGGCGACCAGCTGGCGGGCACCATCGGCGCCTTCCTCGCCCACGGCCATGCGCCGGCGACCGCGGCGACACTGGCGCTGTACCTGTGCGGGCGGGCGGCGGACCTGTGCGGACTGGGCCGGTCGCTGGTGCCCGGCGACGTCTCGCGGCGGATGTTCGACGCGCTGCGTGATCCCGGCCCTGAGGCCAGTGAGCTGGACCTGCCGTTCGTAACGTTCGATCAGCCGCCCCGCTGGTGACCATGAAGCGGATCAATCTGGGCAAAGGCGCCGAATTCGACCTGATCCGCCAGATCCTCGCGGCGGGTGGACGCACAGAGCCGTCCGACGCCATCCGCGTCGGCCCCGGCGACGACTGCGCCGTCGTCCGCGGGGAAGGCGTGGCGCTGAGCGTTGACATGGCGGTAGAAGGCGTTCATTTCCGCCGGGAGTGGCTGGAACCGGAGGAGATCGGCTATCGCGCCGCCGCCGCGGCCCTCAGTGACCTGGCCGCCATGGCGGCCTCGCCGCTGGGCATTCTCGTTGCCCTGGCCACGCCCGTGGACGAACCCGGTGACCTGGCGCGCAGGATCATGGAGGGAGCCGGCGCGGCTGCAGCGAACCTGCGCGCCGTCCTGCTGGGCGGAGACATGACGCGCACGCCCGGGCCGGTGGTGGTGGACGTGGTGGTCGTCGGTAACACCGTCCGGCCCGTGCTGCGTGACGGCGCCCGCCCGGGCGACTCCCTGTGGGTGACCGGAGAACTGGGTGCGGCCGCGGCTGCGGTCCGCTCGTGGACGCAGGGGCAGCAGCCGGAGCCTGCCGCCCGCCTGGCGTATGCCCTGCCGACGCCGCGGGTGGCCGAAGCCGGCTGGCTCGCGGCCCACAACGCGCTGGACGCCCTGCTTGACATCTCTGACGGACTCGCCGGAGATGCCGGCCACATGGCTGCCGCCAGTGGCGTACGGATCATCCTCGACGAGGCCTCCATCCCGGTCCACCCCACGGCCAGCGCTGTGGCGTCCGGTCCGGATGACGCCCTCTACCTGGCCCTGGCCGGTGGCGACGATTACGAACTCTGCTTCGCCGCGCCTCCGGGCGCCGTGGAACGCATCCGGGACCGGTTCATGGACACGTTCGACGTGGCGCTCACCCGCGTCGGTACCGTGCACGAGGGGAGCGGGGTGCTGCTCCGGGACCGGACAGGCGCAGTGAATCCGCTGCCGTATGCCGGCTACGACCACTTCCCGGCAGGCGACGCGTGATCCGCAGCATCTGGGTCGTCCTCAACATGCTGATCGTGACGCCGCCGCTCGCACTGGCGATCATCATCCGGTCCTTCATGCGCGGTCCCGCCGAGGCGTTCTACGACCGTATCCCGCGGATATGGGCCCAGTGGGCGCTGCGCACGTCGGGTGCCGATGTGACCGCTATCGGGCTGGAGAACGTGGCGCCCGGCCGGCCGCAGATCTTCATTGCCAACCATGTGTCATGGATGGATGTCCTTGTCCTGGCAACCAGCATCCCGAAGCGCTACCGCTTCATCGGGAAGAAGGAGCTGGCCCGCGTGCCGCTGTGGGGGCGAGCGTGGGTCGCGGCCGGCCATATCCCCATCGATCGCAGCGACACGCAGGCCGCAATCGAGTCGCTGGACCGGGCAGCGAAGGTCATCCGCCAGGACAGCAGTTCCGTTATCATATTCCCCGAGGGCACCCGTTCTGCCACGGGTGCACTGCTGCCGTTCAAGAAGGGGGCGTTCATGCTCGCGGTGCACGCCGGCATCGAGATCGTGCCCGTTGCCATTACCGGCACGCGCCACATGCTTGCGAAGGGTAGCTGGCGCGTGCGAAGCGGGCGGATTATCGTTCGCTTCGGCGCGCCCATCGCCGCGGCGGGGTACAGCGCCAGCACACGAGAAGAACTGATATCGCGCGTCCGGACCGCCATGGAAGAGATGCTCGCGTCGGACGTGCCTGACCAGAGTGAGGCGAATGTCGGTAATCACCAGCGTACACGCCCGTGAAATCCTCGACTCCAGGGGCAACCCGACCCTGGAGGCGGAAGTCATCCTGGAGAGCGGCGCCGCCGGTCGTGCTGCCGTGCCCAGCGGTGCGTCCACCGGTGAGTTCGAGGCCGTCGAGCTGAGAGACGACGAAGGCGATCGCTACCTGGGCAAGGGCGTCACGCGGGCGGTTTCAAACGTCAACAACGAGATCGCCGACGCCGTTGCCGGCATGGACGCATTCGATCAGGCCGCCATTGATGCCGCCATGATCGAACTCGATGGCACCGCCAACAAGTCGGCCCTTGGCGCCAACGCCATCCTGGCCGTCTCCATGGCCGTCGCCCGCGCCGCCGCCATGGAAGCCGGGATCCCCCTGTACCGGTACCTTGGCGGACCGAACGCCACCCTGCTGCCGGTCCCCCTCATGAACATCCTCAACGGTGGCGCCCACGCAGCCAACAACGTGGACTTCCAGGAGTTCATGATTGCGCCCGCGGGCATGGAGACCTTCGAGGACGCACTCCGCGCCGGCGTCGAGATCTTCCACTCGCTGAAGAAGGTGCTGCACGGGCAGGGGAAGGCCACCGCCGTCGGGGATGAGGGCGGCTTCGCCCCCGACCTCGGCACCAACGAGGAAGCCCTCGACGTGATCATCGAAGCCATCGAAAAGGCCGGCTACCGGCCCGGCGAGGATGTGCTCCTGGCATTGGACGTCGCCGCCAGCGAGATGAACCGCGACGGCGCCTACGTCTTCCACAAGTCGTCCGGTGAGCGCCGCACCAGCGAGGAGATGGTGGATTTCTACAGTGCATGGGTGGACCGCTACCCCATCGTGTCCATCGAGGACGGCCTAGACGAGAACGACTGGGACGGCTGGACTCGCCTCACCGCCGCCGTCGGCGACCGCGTCCAGCTCGTGGGCGACGACCTCTTCGTCACCAACACCGAGTTCCTGCGCCGCGGCATCGAGACGGGTGCCGGCAACGCCATCCTCATCAAGGTGAACCAGATCGGCACCCTCACCGAAACGCTGCAGGCAATCGAACTCGCCCGGCGCAACGGCTACCGGTACATCATCAGCCATCGCTCAGGCGAGACCGAGGACACCTTCATCGCTGACCTCGCGGTGGCCACCCGCGCCGGCCAGATCAAGACCGGCAGCGCCAGCCGCACCGACCGCGTCGCCAAGTACAACCAGCTCCTTCGCATCGCCGAGGACCTGGCCGACACCGCCGAGTACCCGGGGAGGGACGCGTTTTGAGACTGCCCGTGCTGCTCGGCGGCGTGCTCCTGGCCGGCGCCGGATACTTCGCCATCTTCGGCGGCGACTACGACGTC
Source organism: Longimicrobiales bacterium (assembly GCA_035461245.1). GTDB lineage: Bacteria > Gemmatimonadota > Gemmatimonadetes > Longimicrobiales > RSA9 > SH-MAG3. The sequence continues at coordinate 33,709 of DATHVP010000147.1, forward strand.
TTCGAGGTGCACCGCATCCGCGCCGACCGCGCCGCCGAGGAGTTGCGTGCGGCAGAGACGCGGGACGAAGTCCAGCGCCTCCGCGCCCGGCGGGATTCGCTGCTCCACGACTCTGCCACCATCGAGCGTGTCGCCCGGGAACGGTACGGCATGATCCGCGACGGCGAGCGCCTCTACCGCTTCGCGGAGCCGCCTGCTGACGAACCGCCGGCCACCGGCGTGGGCGACGGTCCCGGCGCCGCTGAGGCGGCAGAGACCGAGGCGGGTGCCAGGCCCCTGCCGCCCGGAAACGACCCGCGCCGGAATTGACCAGGCGGGCAGGATCCACTAACTTTCTGTGCTGTGCAGGAAGCCTGCCCACACTGCCAGAGTAGCTCAGCTGGTTAGAGCGCACGACTCATAATCGTGAGGTCGGGAGTTCAAGTCTCCCCTCTGGCACTCTTCGAAGGCCCCGCGGCAAGAGCCGGCGGGGCCTTTCTGCTGTGTCCAGCCACAGCGGACCAGCCGCCACAGCGGACCAGCCGCCGGTTGTCGGGAACGTCCCGATCCGACATGGATTCGCCCCGGAGTCGATGCGATCGTCGCGTATGGGCCGACGACTACGATCGCACTTGCCTGGCGGTGTGTTCCACCTTACCGCCCGGATCCACGGCAGGGAATCACTGCTGCGGGGACTGGAGAGCCATGTCGTGGCGCAACTGCATCGGGCCGCTCGATGCACCGACGCCCGTCTGCTTGCCTACGCAGTGATGCCGAACCACCTCCACGTGGTAGTTCTTCAAGGTCAGCGGCCGCTCAGCGACTTCATGCAGCCCGTGCTGTGCCGAGCTGCGCTGCTTGTGCAGCGCACCCACCGACGGGAAGGCCATGTCTTCGAACGCCGCTTCCGCGATGCCGCCTGCACGGACGTTCACTACTTCCGCAGCACCATAGCGTATGTGCATCTCAATCCGGTGAGGGCCGGCATCTGTGGGGCACCGGACGGCTACGAGTGGACGTCACATGCCGTGTATGCTTCCCTGTGTCGGCGACCCGAAGGACAGTCGGTCGGAGTTAATCCTCGCACGCGGGAGAACGTGCTGCTGGCTCTTCGGATGTTCGAGGCCCGCGAGCAGGAAGAGGGAAATACTTCCAGCGGCTATGAGGCCTTCCTCCGTTGGAGAGTCGGCATGGACCAGTTCATTGCGGCCGGCGGCGATCCGCGGGACAACAGCGGGCCGCCGCGTCCGCCGTTAAGTGCGGGGGATCAGAACTGGCGGCTTGAGTTCGGCGCGCGTGCAAGCGCGGGTGCCCCGGGCAGGAGCCGTCCGTGTCGACCGCGACCGGATCTGGGTACCATCGCGCGGCGAGTGATCAGCGAGCATGTCCCGGGGGCGAGCCTGGACTGGCTGCGCAGTGGCGACAGGCTCAGGGCGCTCGTCGCCGCGAGGCGGATCGTCATTGCGCGTGCCGTCGATGCGGGGCACACGCGAAGCCAGATCGCCCGTTACCTCAACATCTCCCTGACGACCGTGAGCGACGTCGCGATGACGTTGCGAGAGCCACGCCCCCTTTAGATCCGACCCGTGGATAACATATGTCGAAATGGGTCCTACCCGTTATTGGGGGGCTGGTCCGCTCTGGTGGGGGCTGGTCCGCTCTGGTGGGGCTGGTCCGCTCTGGTGGGGGGGCGGTCTGCGCTGTGGGGGCTGGTCCGCTGTAGTGGGGAGTCGCTATCTTGGGCGCCACTCACCAACCCAGACCAGCGGAAGCATGACTACGAAGCGCGCGACGACGAAGCCGTTCGAGGTACGTAATTCGAAGATCCAGGGGCGTGGCGTGTTTGCCACGCGGAAGATCGCCGAGGGCGCTGAGATCGTGGAGTACCGCGGCGAGATCATTGACGAGGACGAGGCGGACCGGCGGTACCCGTGGACCGACGAGGGGCCGCACCACACGTTCCTGTTCCGGCTGGACGACGGCTCGGTGATTGACGCCGGTCGTCGCGGCAACGCGGCGAAGTACATCAACCACTCATGCGACCCGAATTGCGAGGCGGTGGAAGACGAGGACGGTCGTGTCTTCATTTACGCGGTCCGGGACATCCGGCGGGGTGAGGAACTGACGTACGACTATAACTTCGTGCTGGAAGAGCCGCACAACGCCGCGAACAAGAAGCTGTACCCGTGCTACTGTGGCGCTGAGCGCTGCCGGGGCACCATCCTCGCCAGGAAGCGCTAGCATCCCTTCGCACACCGGGTGACATGACAGAGCCAACGTGGGTCTCGGTACTGCCGCCACTCCTCGCCATCGGCCTGGCCATTGCGACGAGGCAGGTTTACATCTCCCTCGCCGCCGGCGTATGGCTGGGATGGACGATCCTCGGCGGGTGGAACCCCATCGCCGGTGTCGGGCAGGCCATCGAGGGGATGGTGGCCGTGCTGGGCGACCCGGGGAACGCGAAGGTCATCCTGTTCACACTGGTCATCGGCGCCCTCATCGCCACCGTGGAAGCGTCCGGCGGAGTGCGGGGCTTCGTCCAGTGGGTGGAAGAGAAGCGGTGGGTGACCAACGGTCGGCGTGCGCAGTTCCTGGCCTGGATTGTCGGCGTCGTCATCTTCATCGAGTCGAACATCACGGTCCTCGTGGCCGGCGCCGTCAGCCGCCCCCTGTTCGACCGGTTTCGCATCTCACGCGAGAAGCTGGCGTACATCATTGACTCGACGTCGGCACCCATCTGCATCCTCATCCCGCTGAACGCGTGGGGTGCCTACGTGCTCGGGCTGCTGGGCACCGCGGGGGTTGAGCGGCCACTGAGTGTGTTCGTTGGCTCCATCCCGCTGAATTTCTATGCGCTGACGGCCGTGCTGCTGACGCTGGCGACAGTCGTGTTCGGCATCAACCTCGGCCCCATGAAGCGTGCGGAACGGCGGACGCAGGAGGGCGAGGTGCTGTCGGCGACGGCGTCGCCGCTGCTGGACCCCGACGTGCTCTCGCCGGAGCCCAACGATCGGATCCCGCCGCGTGCGGTGAACATGTTCCTGCCGATCCTGGCCATGGTCATCATGATGCCCATCTCCCTCTTCATCACGGGCGACGGGGACCTGCGGGCCGGTTCCGGATCGACGAGTGTGCTCTGGGCAGTCCTGACGGGTCTTGCGGTGGCGTGGGTGCTGCTCGTGGCGCAGCGGGCGAACACGGTGGACGAACTGACGCGCATCGGCCTGCGCGGCGCCGGTGGGCTCATGAGCCTGGCTCTGGTGCTGCTGCTGGCGCTGGCGCTGGGCGCCGTCGCCCGGGAACTGGGGACTGGCGTCTACCTGGCCCAGGCAACGGCCGGCCTGCTGCCCGGCGTCATCTTCCTGCCGCTGGTCTTCATCGTGGCCGCGGGCATCGCATTCTCCACCGGCACGAGCTGGGGTACGTTCGCCATCATGATCCCCATCGCCGTGCCGGCGGCCCAGGCGCTGGGCATGCCGCCGGAGCCGTTCGTGGCAGCGGCGCTGTCCGGCGGCATCTTCGGTGACCACGCCTCGCCCATCAGCGACACGACCATCATCGCGTCCATGGCAGCGGCCACGGACCATATTGACCACGTCCGGACGCAGCTGCCGTACGCGCTCATCGCAGGCAGCGTCGCCATAACGGCGTTCGCCATTACCGGCGCATTGCTGTAGGCAGTTCGGCGAAGCGTCGTGCCCTGAAGGGGTGGGCACGGTCATGTCCTGCGTGGCTCGACGCCAGACTGACGGTCCGTCCGTCAGACTGTCGCGGGCACCTCGGCCGCCGACACCTCTGGCGACGTCTCCCGGGCCAGCCGCCGGGCTTCGGCGCGCCGCTCGAAGAGCAGATACAGCGCTGGCGTGATGGTGAGCACCAGGATCGTGGAACTGGACAGTCCGCCGATGAGGGCATAGGCCAGCGCGTTCCAGATGTTCGCGTCCGCCGTCTGGCTGAACAGCACGAGTGGCAGCATGCCGCAGATGGTTGTGAGGCTGGTCATGAGGATGGGCCTCACGCGTTCCAGGGTGCCCCGCTCGAGAGCGTCCCGAAGTGCCAGGCCGTAGCGCCGCCGCAACTGGTTCACGTGATCCACCAGCAGGATCGAGTTGTTTACGACGATGCCTCCCATCATGATGACGCCCACGTACGCCTCCCGTGTGAACGTCGCACCGGTATAGAAGAAGATGAGGAATACGCCGATGAGGGCCATGGGCACGGTGAGCAGCACGCAGAGCGGCTGCTTGAGCGACTCAAAGATCGACGCCGTTACCATGAAGATGAGCAGGATGGAAAAGAGCAGCACGCCGTAGATCTGCGCCCGTTCCTCCTGGGACCACGCCCATGACTGGCGCCGCTCGATGGTGTAGCCCGGCGGCAGGTCCGTGGCGTCCACGACAATGTCCCGGATGTAGTCGCCCAGCCGCGCCGGCCCGCGGAACTCGTAGCTCACCATGCGCTGGTACTGCTGGTTCTCGCGGATGATGGCGTTCAGGACGTTCCGTTCGGTGAGCGTCGCGACGTCGCCCAGGCGCACGCCCTCCCCCGCGGGCGCAGGGATGAGCAGCTCGTTGAGCCGGTGCATGTCCATGTCCTGATAGCCCGCCAGCTTCACGCTGAACTGCATTTCCTCGCCGCCCACGCGCATGACCTGGTTCTGGGTGCGGCCGCGCACCGCGGCGCTGACCTGGCGGACCACGTCCTCTGCCGTCACGTCGTGCATGGCCAGGCGCTGGCGGTCGATGTCCAGCACCAGCTCGGTGGCCCGGTCACGCGTGAAGAAGCTGCCCGCACTGTTGGTGTCCACCTCGCGGATGCGGGAATACGCCTGGAGCCGGCGACCCAGGTCCTCGGCGATGTCGCGGACCCGTTCGTAGTTGTAGCCCAGGATCTTGATGGAGTAGTTGGGCGGTGAGCCGCCACCGCCATAGAAGGAGGGGCCGAATCCCTGCACGCGCACCTCGGCACCGCCATAGCCCAGGGAGTACTGGTAGAGCTGTTCCTTGATGGCCAGGGGTATGCTCGTGTGCTCCAGTTCCTCCGGGAACGTGACCCGGATGCTGCCACCCTGTGTGCTGACCTGCGTCGTGAAGCGGTCCACCTCCGGCATGCGGCGCAGCCGGTCCTCGAAGTAGCGCGTCAGTTCATCCGTCCGCGCCAGCTCCTCCCCTCGCGGCAGCCGCACGGAGATGCTGATGTAGGACTGGCCCACCCCGCCACCGCCCCAGATACGGCCGCGGGATACGTATTTGTCGAACAGGTAGTACGACCCGCCGAACGTCATCGCCACGAGCACCAGCGCTATCCACGGGAACCGGAGCGTGCCGCGGATCAGTCCCCCGTACAGGCGCACCGGCCAGGAGTCCTGCGGGATGGGCGGCAGCAGTGGCGGGCCGCCGCCTGGCGGCGCCGCGGCCACAGGTTCGAGCCCGTCACGGGGCCGAACGCGGCCGAGGAGTCGTGCGCCGAGGGCGGGAATGAACGTGAAGGCAACGAACAGGCTGGCCACCAGGCTCAGCCCCACCACAATGGCCAGGGGCACGTAGTAGATGCGCAGCTCGCCCTGCAGGTAGACGAACGGGATGAGCACGACGACGGTGGTGCCTGTAGCCGCGACGATGGGCAGCATGACCTCGCTGGCGCCATGTTCTGCCGCGTCATGAGCCGCCTCTCCGCGGCGGCGCCGGCGAAATATGTTCTCCAGCACCACGATCGCGTTGTCCACCACCAGGCCGAAACCCATGGCCAGGCCCATGAGCGTCAGCAGGTTCAGCGACAGGCCGCCGAAGTAGATGATGTTCAGCGTGATGAGGACGGCGAACGCCACCGTCGCGAAGACGATGGTGGCCGCGCGGATGGAGCGCAGGAAGAGCAACAGCACACCCAGTACGATCACCGCAGCAATTGCGGCGCGGTTGCGCAGGTCCGACAGCTGCGCCCGGATCTGGACGCTCTGGTCCCGGTCCAGGATGATGCGCACACCCGGCGGCAGCGCGCCCTCCAGCTCACTCACCCGCGCCCGCACCCTGTCCGCCATGGCGACCGTGTTGGTCCGGTGCTCCCGGTAGATGCTCATGGCGACGGCCGGGTCGCCGTCAATGCGGAAGTGGCGCTGCGGCTCCTCGTACGTGTCCCATACGCGGGCGACGTCGCCTACACGGACGATGCGGAAGCCATCGCTGAGGAGGGGCATGGCCCGCACATCCGCCACTGACTCAGCCCGTTGCCGGATGGCCAGCGTATGGTCCAGGCCGGCCGCCGTCCGGATGCGGCCTGCCTCCCGCACGATCTCCAGCTGCGCGATGCGTGATCTGACGTCCTGCACGCGCAGCCCCAGCGCCTGGACCCTCGCCTCGTCGAGCTCCACCTCCAGCACCCGCGCGCGGCCCCCGTCCAGCATGATGGCACCGACCCCGTCGAGCTGGTACAGCTCCGGCACGACGTGGTCCTCCACGTATTCCCGGAGGTACTCCAGCAGGTAGGGCCCGGTGACGGTGAACGACAGGACGGACTGCTGTTGCTCCCGGAACTCGTCCGGCACGTACATCTGCACGACAGGCGGGCGCGATCCGACAGGCAGTTCCGTCTCCAGCGACGCCAGCCGTTCGGACAGCTCCAGCCGTGCGAAGTCCATATCGGTATCGCGGGCGAAGTTTACCTCGATGCTGGCAGACCCTTCACGGGACGTGGACGTTACCCGCTCGACGCCGCGGACCTGCTGGATGGCCGACTCCAGCGGCGCCGTGAGGAACGCCTCGGTGACTTCCGGCGACGCGCCCGGCCAGCTCGCGCTCACCGTCAGCCGCGGCAGTGAGGTGTCCGGCAGCAGTTCCACTGGAATGTTGCGCACCGCGGCGAAGCCCAGTGCCGCCACGGCCATATACAGCATGGACACGGCTATGGGGCGACGAATGACCTGGCGTACCATCAGTCCGCTCCGGCTACGCGGGTGCCGGCCGGGGCCGCCGTTGCCGACGTGACCGGCTGGTACTCGCGAGACCGGGCCCGGCCCGTCGCCCAGACTCTGGCGTCGTCCACCAATTCATAGACGACAGGGATGACGATGAGCGTCAGGATCGTCGACGTGAACAGGCCGCCGAAGATGGCGATGGCGAGCGGCGCCTGCAGGCTCGCGCCCTGGCCCATGCTCAGCATCATCGGCGTGATGGCCAGCATGGTCGTAATGGTGTTCATCACGATGGGCCTCAAGCGCGCGCGGCCCGCCTCGATGATGGCCTCGCGCACAGGCAGGCCTTCCTGCCGGAGCTGGTTGATGAACGCGATCTTGACGACGGCGTCGTTGTCCACAATGCCGATGAGGATGACCATGCCAATGAGCGAAACCGTGTTCAACCCCCCTCCCAGAATGAAGAGGGCGAAGACGGCGCCGATGAGGCCCAGGGGCACGCTCAGCAGCACGGTAAAGGGGTGGACCAGCGACTCGAATTCCGCGGCGAGGATCATGTAGACCAGTAGCAGCGCAAGGGCGAATGCGAACGCCAGCTGGCGGAAGCTCCGCCGCATCTCCTCGTTCTCACCACCGATCTCGTATCGCAGCGGCGCTGGCGGTGGCGCCGCCACGATGGCGGCCTCTACCGCACGCACGGCGCCGTCCACGTTCCGGCCGACGGCATCAGCGTACACCGGCACGATCCGGCTCTGGTCCAGTCGCTGGATCTCCACAGGCCCCACGGATTCACGCACGCGTATCAGGTCGCGCAGCGGGATGCCCCGGACCATGAGTCCGTCCAGCGTCGCCAGTGAGCGGCGCTCGGCCTCCGGCAGCCGCACGATGATGGGGATGCGGCGGTCGAATGACACGAAGGGTGTCTGGGACGCCCGGCCGCGCATGGCGCCGTCAATGGCCGCAACCACCGCCGCCGGCTCGATGCCGTAGGACGCCGCGCGCTCGCGGTCGATCTCTACCACGAACTCCGGCTGGCCCAGCTCGGCGCCGACCCGGACGTTCGTCACCTCCGGCACGCTTCCCAGTTCACGCGCGACACGTGCGGCGTAGGCCATGGCGCCATCCATGTCGTCGCCGCGGATGCGCACCGCCAGGTCCGCCTCGCCGGCGCCCAGCAGCTTGCCCAGGGCCGTCGCATGGCCCGCTTCCAGGGACACGTTCGCGTCGGCGAGGCCGGCGACCTGCGGCCGCAGCCTTTCCAGCACGGGGCGCGACAGGGCGCCGTCCTTCAGGCGCACCTCGAGCAGCGCCGTGTTCAGGCCGCTGTTCTCCTCGTCCATGCCCGCCATGGCGGCCTGACGGCCGATGCGCGTGAACACGGCCTCCACGGCGTCATCGGACCGGATGATGGCCTCGAGTTGCGCGGTGACCTCGGCCGTTCGCTCCAGCGGCGTGCCCCTGGGCAGCTCGATGCGCGCACGGAACTCGCCCTGGTCCACCGCCGGCAGCACGCTGCGCGGCAGCGCCAGCGCGAACGGGACCGTGAGCGCCAGCAGCAGCACGGCGGTGAGGACGACGCGGCCCCGGTGGCGCAGGGCGGCCTCGAGGGAACGATGGTAGAGCCCGGCGATATGGTCCCAGGCCCTGTCGAACGCCTGCAGCGGCCGGGCCGTCAGGCGGCTGAGCGGACCCGTCACCTGGCGTTCGGCCAATCCGCCTTCCCAGCGTGCAGAAATGGTCGGCAGCAGAGTCACTGCAACGGCCAGGCTGGCCAGCAGCGAGAATGCCACCGCGAAGGACAATGCGGCGAACAGTTCGCCGGCGACGCCCTGCACGTAGATGATGGGACCGAACACGGCGATGGTCGTCAGGGTTGCGGCGGCGATGGCGCGTTGCACCTCTTCCGCGCCGACTACGGCGGCTGCAGCGGCGCGCAGTCCCTTCTCCCGGTGCCGGAAGATGTTCTCGATGACGACGATGGAGTTGTCCACCAGCATGCCGATGCCCAGCGCCAGCCCGCCCAGCGTCATGATGTTGATGGACACGCCGGCCAGGTGGAACAGGGCGAACGTCGTGACGACGGAGATGGGGATGGCCAGGGCGATGGCCACGGGATAGCGCGGATCCCGCAGGAACAGGATCAGCACCAGGAACGCCAGCACCGCACCTGCAACCATGTTGCGGACCAGGTTGGAGATGGCCGCAGACACGAACCCGGCCTGGCTCATGGCCACGTCGATGTGTATGGCCGCGTACTCGGCGCGGAGCTGCTCCAGCACCTCGTCCACGCGCTCCGCCACCCGTACCGTGTTCGCGCCGGCCTCCTTGAACACCAGCAGGCCGATGGCCTCGGCGCCGTTGTAGCGGGCAATGGATTCGCGCTCGCGGAAGCCGTCCTCCACGCGGGCGATGTCCCGGAGGAGCACGCGGCCTTCCGGTCGGCCGGACGCCACGTTGCGCTGGGCCACGACGACGTCGCCGATCTCGTCCACCGTCTGCAACTCGCCCATCGTGCGCAGAGCGTACCGGAACTGCCCCCGGCGGATGGTGCCGCTGGGCGAACTGGCGTTCGCCTGGGCCAGAGCGGTGGCGATCTGGTCAATGGTGATGCCGTAGCTCTCCAGCCGGCCGGCGTCCACGTCCACGTGGATCTCCCGTTCGAGGCCGCCGGTCACCGCGGCCTGCGCCACGCCGTCGATCTGTTCGAGGCGACGACGGAACACGGACTCCGCCAGTTCCTTCATGCTCCACAGGTCGCGGCCGCCGGCGACGCTGATGGCCATGATGGGCTCGCTGCGGGGGTCGGTACGCATGACGACCGGCCGCTGTGCCCGTTCCGGCAGCGTGCCGCGCAGCCCATCCACCCGCTCCCGCACGTTCAGCGCGGCGAAGTCCATGTCCGTGCCCCACGCGAAGCGCAGCACGACCATGGACACGCCCTCACGACTGAAGCTTTCGATCTGTTCGATGCCCGGGACCCGCGCGACGGCCTGTTCCACGGGCTCGGTGATGAACCGCTCGATCTCCGCCGGCGCCGTCTCCGGGTTCGTCGTCAGTACGACGAGCTTCGGGTAGGCGACGTCGGGCAGCAGGTCCACCGGCAGGCGCGTGAACGAGATGACGCCCAGGAACGTGATGGCCAGGAAGAACATGGCCACCGTGACGGGCCGGCCGATGGCGAGTTTCGGCAGTGACATCCGTCAGCTCCCCAGGCTGCGGCCGAGGCGCTCTTCCAGGTTGAGCACCGCAGTGATGAACTGGAAGCGGGCGTCGAGGGCCTGCCGCTCCGCCTGCGCCGTGCGGTCAATGACGTTCTGCAGTTCCGTGAAGTTGATGCCGCCCAGACGGTACTGTTCCTGGGTCAGCTCCTGCCGCTCCCGCGAGAGTTCCGCGTTCTGTTCGGCCAGCTGGAGAGAGCGGTACGCGTTCTCCAGGTCGATGAGCGCGGACCGGACGTCCCGCTCCAGGTTGAGGCGCGCGCCACGCAGGTCGTGGTCGGCGTCCTCCGCGGCCGCCGCCGCCGATGCGATGTTCGCCGAAGTCTGGAACCGGGAGAAGACCGGCAGCGATGCGCTCACTCCGAAGCTGTAACCGTAGTTCAACGGGTTGAACTCGCCCCACGCGCCATAGCCCGGCTGGTTGACGGACCGGTTGTAGCTGACGTTGCCGCTGATGGTCGGCAGGCGGCGTCCGCGGGCGGCCGCCACTCGCTGCGTCGCTGCCGCCACTGCCGCCTCCCGTTGCCGGATCACCGGGCTGCCGGCCAGCGCCGTGGCCACCAGCACGTCGGCGTCGAGGTCCGCCGGGTCGAAGACTTCGGGCAACTCGGTTACGACGGTGAACGATGTCGTCGGGTCGAGTCCCAGGGTCGCTGCCAGCGTGAGCCGCGCCTTGTCCGCTTCGCCCCGGGCGCGCTCCACCGCCTGCTCGAACTGCGCCACGTCCGCGCGGGCGCCCAGCACGTCCACGCGATTGCGGGCGGCAAGGCGGAGCAGCGCCTCCGTACTGGTCAGCCGGTCACGGGCCGACGCCAGCAGCGTCTCCTCCAGCGTGATGAGCCGCAGGGTACGGACCGCCTGGTAGTACTCCCGGGATACCTGCGCGACGAGCTGGACTTCCTGCGCGGCGATGGCCGATTCCGTGCCGTCCAGGTCCGCTCGCTGCGCCTGCAGGTTCCGGATTGATGCGAGCCCGTCGAACAGCGTGATGCCCGCGCTGATCCCCTGGCTCGCGCCGCTGCCGCGGCTGCGGCGCGGCTCCTCCAGCCGCACGACCTGGTTGAATGGATCGAGCCCGGTGACGGCCGTGCTCTGCGAGCCGTTGAAGCCCATGCTCGCGTTCAGGCTCGGCAGGAACGCGCTGGCCCACGCCGCGCGCACGGCCATGCCCGCCGGGTCAACATCGTTACGCGCCCTCTGGAACGCCGGGTTCTGGTCCCGGGCGATGCGCAGTGCCTCGTCCAGCGTAAGAGTACCCCCCGGCTGCTGTGCGGCCAGCGGTGTCACGGTGGCTGCCAGCGCCGCAACCAGCCACGCGATACTGACGACCCGTGACATCATTGCGTCCGGCCTCCTTCCGCCCGCGCGTTCGCCACCAGGCGGACCGGGATGTCATGCTGAAGCGTGCGGTGCCCGCTCACCAGCACGATCTCGCCGGGGCGGACCATGCCGTCCTCCTCACCCTCCTCCAGGATCTCCACGTAATGGTCGTTCATCAGGCCGGTGTTCACGTAGCGCCATTCAGTGCGGCCCTGCTCGCCCTCGCCGCGGAACACGAACAGCATGGTCCGGCGATCCCGCTCCAGGATGGCGTCGCGCGGGACCATGACGCGATCGGCGAAGCGGCGGGCGGACAGCGATACCCGGGCATACATGCCCGGGAGCACCCGCCCGCCGGGGTTGCGCACCGTCACGGTTGCGCGTGCGGTCCGTGTCTGCTGGTCCACGACCGGGTTGATGGACTCGATGACGCCGTCGAAGATCTCACCGGGGAACGCCGCGAATGTCACTGCTGCCCGCCGGCCCGGCTGGAGGAACCCGATGTCCCCCTCCAGCACCTGGGCCTCCACGCGAATGGGATCCATCGCCTGGACCACAAGCAGCTCCTCGCCCTGCGTCACGTGCTGGCCTTCAACCACCTGCAGGTTGGCGATGCTGCCGCCGAACGGTGCCGTGACGCGCGTGCGACTCAGGTTGATCTCGGCGCGCTGGACCGCGACGCGGGCAACGTCCAGCCCGCTCCGCGCCCGGGCTGCACTGTCCCGGTCCGCGCGCACGCCCGCGTCATCAATGCGGTCGTCGCCCAGCGTGATCTCGCGATAGCGCGCCTCTGCCTCCCGCAGCCGGGCGCGGGCCTCGTCCAGCGCAAGCTGGTACTCGGTGGGATCGATCTCCACCAGCACCGCACCGGCAGCGACGTTCCGGTTCTCCCTCACGCGAACCGCCCGGACCTGGCCGGTGACCTGCGCCCGCAGCGTGGTCTGCCGCATGGACGCCGCCTCGCCTGTGGCGGTGACCGCGAGCACCAGCGTGTCCAGCAGCACCTCGGCGCCTTCCACCGGTACCGCCAGGTCGGCGGCGAACTGCTCCGTCGCGGAGACGTCAGGCAGGTCGCCGGTCGCTCCACCGCCGCCTGTGGCGGCTGCACTGTGCCCGTTGATGCGCAGGTAGACGCCTGCCCCGGACAGGGACAGCACGAGGACGATGGCGAAGGCAGTGGCCAGTCGTTTCGAAAGTCTCATGAGCGTTTCCGTTGATCCGTGGCAGCCGGACACGTTTGCACCGGCTCAGGTCATTACGATGCCGGTCTGCCCGGCAGCGTTGCTTGGTTGTGGCAGGTTCAGCAGACCGGCACGGCGCACAGGGGGATGTCGTCTCGCCGCACTACGTAAAGTTTCGTAGTACAGGCGAATCCGCGCAAGTGTGGGTCAGGCATATGGCCGGTCGGGTCAGAGGCTCCGGCCAGGACCGCCCGTGGGGCCCGCTGCCGTGCACTCGCAGAGGCTTGCTGCCGTGCACTCGCAGAGGCCTGCTGCCGTGCACTCGCAGAGGCCTGCTGCCATGCACTCGGAATCGTTCGTACCGTGGTCGGCGCCAGGGGTCAGCAGCACCGAGGTCGAGGGACGACGTACGATCCATCGTCGTGCACTGCGAAGGGCCGTGCGTGATGGCTCGTCGACGACATCGCGATCGTGTCTGCAACCATGTCGAAGGTTGCCTTCGGGGTCGTGCGGAGTGCGTGCGGTGGACGGCTGAGCTGGCGGGAACGGGTTCGAGCCCGTCGATGACGTTGCGTTACGTGCAAGAAAGTTCTTGTGTTTTTCTGTTCGCGCGTATACGGTGTTCTCACTGTCAAACGACATCCTGTCATTCGCGGGTGTCGCTCGACGCGGAACGCCGGGTCCGGAATCACCGGGTAGTCGAGGTGATGCAGTCGCCGGATCGACGCAATGCGGAAGGGCGGAACAGCCGGACAGGAAGTCGACTCGGCCACCGTTACAAGGAGTGCACATGGCAGCGAAGGCGAAGTCGGCACGGGCGAAGAAGGCGCCGGCAAAGAAGAGCGCCAGCAAGCGCACCGTCCGTCGTGCGTCGTCGAAGGGGACTGCAGCGAAGAAGGCAACGAAGCGAACGGCGAAGAAGGCCGCGCGCAAGACAACGGCAAAGCGCAGCACCGCCCGCAAGGCGACGGCCAAGCGGTCGGCAGCGAAGAAGACGGCCCGCAAGTCGGCTGCGAAGAAGTCGGCCCGGAAGACAACCGCCAAGCGCTCCACCGGCAGGAAGACGGCTCGCAAGGCAACGGCGAGGAAGTCGGCGCGCAAGTCGGCGGCGAAGCGGGGAGGCGCCCGCAAGACGACGGCAAAGAAGTCCGCCCGTAAGTCGACCGCCAGGAAGACGACCCGCAAGTCGGCGGCGAAGAAGACGACCCGCAAGTCGGCGGCGAAGAAGACAGCGCGCAAGTCGGCGGCGAAGAAGACTGCCCGCAAGTCGGCGGCGAAGAAGACGGCCCGCAAGTCGGCGGCGAAGAAGACGGCGCGCAAGCCGGCGGCGAAGAAGACGGCGCGCAAGCCGGCGGCCAGGAAGACGGCCCGCAAGTCTACTGCGCGGAAGAGCGCCCCGCGGTCCTCGACGGCCGGGGCCGGATCGGAATCGACGGGCAGCAGCAACGGGGAAGGCGGCGTGAAGGCGGCGGCGGAGAACGCCGTGTCCAGCGCCGTGGGTACGGTACGGTCGGGCTTCGAGGCCGTGCGGGACCGGCTGCCGGGTCGTTAGGTTACAGGCGCCTGGCAGGCGTCAACGGCAGGACGGAATAGCGCCACAGGCCGACCTGTGGCGCTATTTGTTTTCCGGGAGATGAACGTGGACGAACTTACGACAGACGATTACGGCCGTAGCGTAGAGGAACGCTTCGCCCGCCGCATCACCATGACGGTGCCGGTCCGTCACAATGACCGGCTCCGGGAGTTTCTGGACCGGGTCAACGAGGATGATGAACTGTACGCCCTCTGGCTGGCGGCAAACGTCAATGCCATCGAGCGACTGGGCATGACCGACCACGGTCCGGTCCACGTGAAGATCGTAATGAACATTGCCGTAAAGCTGTTCCGTCTGCTGGTGGAGGGAGGCGTTCAGCCGTCAGCTGTCCGGAACTGGTCGCTGGAGCCACAGGATGCGGAGCTGGTAGTGGCCGCGGCGTCGCTACTGCACGACATCGGCATGTCCATCCACCGGTCGGATCACGAATCATACTCCCTGTTCCTGGCGCAGGACCGGCTAGGACACCTGCTGTCGGGGATCTATGACGTGCGCACGGCGACGGTTGTCACGTCCGAAATCCTGCACGCCATCATCGCCCACCGCTCCGGTGGGCGTCCCCTGACGCTGGAGGCGGGCATCGTACGAATCGCCGACGCGCTGGACATGGCCAAGGGTCGCTCGCGGATACCCTTTGCCCACGGTTCCGTGAGTATCCATTCCATTTCGGCGCAAGCCATCGAGGCGGTGCACATCGAGGCCGGCGCTGAAAAGCCGGTGAGGTTGTCCATCGACATGTCGAATTCCGCGGGCGTGTTCCAGCTCGATCAGCTGTTCCGGGACAAGCTCGCGGGCAGTGGGCTGGAGCCGTACATAGAGCTGGAAGCCAGAATCGAGGGCGAGCAGGAGAAGCGGCTGTTCCAGGAGTTCCGGCTGTGATGGCAGGAGCGCGACCTGACGAAGGTGCCGCGGGTGCCGATGCACCTCGCGCGGAGTTCATTCCTCTGGCGACATGGGTGGAACACGATCCGGCTGAGATGAAGCGCAGGGCCGACGAGTTCCTGGCGCAGGCCCGCAGGCGACGCACGGTGCGGGACTTCAGCAGCCGCCCGATCCCGGAGGGCGTGATCGAAGCGTGCCTGCTTGCGGCCGGCACCGCTCCCAGCGGTGCGAACCGCCAGCCCTGGCATTTCGTGGTGGTCACGGACGCGGAGCTCAAGCGCCGCATCCGGTACGCGGCGGAGGAGGAAGAGCGTCATTTCTACGAGCGCAGGGCGACGCCCGAGTGGCTCGCGGCGCTGGCCCCCCTCGGGACCGGTCCGGACAAGCCGTTCCTGGAGACGGCGCCAGTGCTTATCGCCATCTTCGCCCAGCGTTACGAACAACTCCCGGACGGCGGCGCGGCCCGCAACTACTACGTCACGGAGTCCGCGGGGATCGCCACGGGCATCCTCATCACGGCGCTGCACCACGCCGGCCTGGTGACGCTCACCCATACGCCCAGTCCAATGAACTTTCTGGCGGACCTCCTCGGCCGTCCATCCAATGAGCGACCATTCCTGCTCCTGGTCACCGGCTACCCAGCGGCGAATGCGACGGTGCCGGTGAAGGCCCTGGAGCGGAAGCCGCTCGAAGCTATCGCCACCAGACGCTGACCCGGTGGGGCGGACAGCCGGCCCGCTTGCGCGGTCTCTGCCCCCGGCGCAACTTCCCCGGACACCCGGTTTCACTGAGGAAGATGACGAGCCCTACTGAACACGGCGCTGGCGAACGTCGGCTCCACCCTGAAGTCCTGCTGGCGAGGCGGCGTTCGCGGCTCGAGCACCTGCTGCAGCACCCCCTCGTCCCGCCCCGGCCCTCCGGCATCTCCGACGAGCGACGCAGCTACCTGCGCGAGGAGGCGGAGGAGCTTTACTGGAATGAACTGGAATGGGAGAAGCTGACTTCCGAGGAAATGCGCGCCGGAGGCAGTGAACTTGTCGAACTCGCGTTCCCCGGGTTCCTCGCCTTCGTTGATGGCCTGCTCCTGAAGGAAGTCGCCCGCGATTCTCTCGCGCCCGCGACACCACGGCCGGAGGTCGTCGAGGACGTGCTGCTCTTCCTCGCCAGACGCTACCTCGAGTTGCTGCCCGGGACCGAGGCCCAGCAGCGACTGGAGCGCGAGATGGTCGAGCGCCTCATTGACCTGGTGCTGTACCGCCTCCACGGCTTGCCGGTGGACGGCTTCGATCCGTTCGCCCAGTCCCGCCACGACGACGAGTGAGCCACACCGTGCTGTTGCCGCACCCCGCCCTTGATGGCGCCCCACTCCTGGTCGCCCATCGCGGCGGGTCCGGCCTCGCACCGGAGAATACCCTGGCCGCCTTCCTGAACGGCGCGGAAACGTGGGGCGCCGACATGATGGAACTGGACGTGCACGCCAGTGCCGACGGCCACTGTGTCGTCATCCATGACCCGACCGTGGATCGCACAACCGATGGCACGGGCGCGGTGGCGTCCATGCCGCTGGCCCGGCTGCGGGAGCTCGATGCCGGCTACCGGTTCACGCCCGACGGCGCGACGTACCCGTACCGTGGCAAGGGCGTCGGCATCGCCACGTTCGACGAGGTTCTCGAAGCGCTGCCCGCTATGCGGTTCACCGTAGAGGTCAAGGCCGGCGCAGCGCAGCCGGCGCTGTTCGAGGCCATCCAGCGGTTCAACGCGCGGGAACGTGTGATCGTCGCCGGCATGTACGAGAAGGACCGGACCCTGTTCCAGGACTACCGCGGCGCAGTCAGTGCCTCGGCGGAAGAACTCCGGCGGTTCTACCTGCGGTTCAGGCTTGGGGTGGGCCGGTTTTTCCCACCCAGGGCCGATGTGGTACAGGTGCCGGAGACGTGGGAGGGCAGGCGAGTCGTGTCGCCCCGTTTCGTGCGCGTGCTGAAGCGCGCGGGCATCCCCGTCCACGTCTGGACGGTGGATGACCCTGACACCATGGACCGCCTGCTGGACTGGGGTGTGGAAGGCATCATCACGGACCGACCCGACGTGCTCGGTCGTGTGCTCCACGAGCGCACCGGCCGGCCGCTCATGCCGGCCCACGCCCGTACGGCCCGGGAGTGACACGTGCGCGACCGCCTCGCGCAGCACCTGCGCGACACCGGCCTCCTCGACGACTGCAAGGGCGTGCTGGTCGCTGTATCCGGTGGTCTCGACTCGGTGGTGCTGCTTCACCTGTTCCGTTTCAGTGCGCCCCCATTCCGGGTGTACGCCGCCCATTACGATCACCGCATGCGGGCGGGCAGCGCGGGCGACGCACTATGGGTGCGCGGCCTGTGCCGGGCCTGGTCCGTACCTCTGAGCATGGGGACGGCAGAGCGAGTGCCGGGCAGCGAGGCTGAAGCCCGGGACATGCGCTACGAGTTCCTGCTGCGAACTGCCCGTGAGCGGCAGTGCGATGCCGTGCTCACCGCGCACCATGCCGATGACCAGGCGGAGACGGTGCTGTTCCGGCTGGCGAGAGGCACGGGTATCGGCGGCCTGCAGGGGATCCGCGCCCGACGCGGCATCATCGTCCGGCCGCTTCTCCCGTTCACGCGGGTGCAGCTGGAGGCCTGGGCGCGACGGAATCGGCTCGGGTGGCGGGAGGACCCGACGAACGTGGAGCACCGGTACGCCCGCAACCGCATCCGCCATGTGGTCCTGCCCGCGCTGGAGCAGGTGAGCCCGGGGGCTGCCGGGCGCATCGCAGCCGTGGCGGCGCGGGCCGTCGAGGCGGAATCCGCGTGGCACGAGGTTGTCCGCGCAGCGGTCGAGGACGTTGTCGAGACCGACACAGACGGTTTAATCGAGCTTGCCAGAGACAGACTGCTCGGGTATCATCCGCACATTCGCGCGCGCGTAATACGCCATCTTCTGGCCAGACTCGGCCCCGTGCCCGACAAGGCAGGAACCCGTGTCGTCATGGAGTTTATCAGTGGCGGCAGCAGTGGTACCGGTATCGAGGCAGGCGGCGGCGCCCGCGTGGAGCGGGAGTTCGAACGGATCCGCCTCCGCGCCGCGGGCGGCCCGACGGCACGCGAGGACGCCGTCGTCATCCGCGATGTCGGGCCGGGTCAGGCCAGGTTGAGTCTGGCCGGCAGCGCACGGCAGGTGAAGTGGGGGCAGGGCACTGCCGGCGTCACCACGGGTTCCGTGGCCGCTTTCGACACCTCCGCACTGCGCTTCCCGCTGGTGCTGCGCGGCTGGCAGCCAGGCGATCGGGTCCGGCTGCCGTACGGCAGCAAGAAGGTGAAGAAGCTGTTTCAGGAACGCCGTGTCGGACGCGCGTCCCGGGCGCGCGTGCCCGTGCTGGTAGATGCGGCCGGATCGGTGCTATGGGTCGTCGGTGTTGCGCGCTCGGTTCTCGCGCCGCCGCCGCAGCTTGAACAACGGGTCTTCTCGATCACGGTAATGGATGGCGAGTCCTTCTGACGTGCAGGATCGGACCGGCGGCCAGCCGGTCCGCAGGATTGTCTACTCTCAGGACGACATCGCCCGGCGCGTCCGGGAAATGGGCCGGGCCATCACGGCATTCTACCCCGGGGGCGAAGACCTGCTCGTGGTCGGCCTGCTCAAGGGTTCCTTCATCTTCGTGGCCGACCTGGTCCGGGAGATCGCACGCCCCGTCCATGTGGATTTCCTGGTGGCGGCCAGCTACGGTTCCGGCACCGTCAGCACCGGGGACGTCCGTCTGGTGTATGATCCCGAGGCCAGCTTCAAGGACAGGCACGTGCTGCTGGTGGAGGATATCATTGATAGTGGTAACACCATCAACCGGCTGGTACCAATGCTGATGGAACGCGGACCGCGCAGCCTGGAACTGTGCGCACTCCTGCACAAGCGCATTGCTCCACCGCTTGCTCGCGAGGCACGCTGGGTCGGCTTCGATGCGCCCCGGGAGTTCCTCATCGGCTATGGCCTGGACCACAGCGAGAACTACAGAAATCTACCCTTCATCGCGAGCCTGTAGGCCGCGGGCAGGGCAGGGGACGGAAGATGCAGCAGCGCAAGGAAGATCAGGACCCGAAGCAGACCGGATGGAGCCGTTTCTCTCGAACGGCATCCTTCTGGATCCTCATCATCGCCACGGCGTTCCTGATGACGACGGTGTTCAGCCCCGGCCGTTCGCAGCCGGAAGAGCTGAGCTATACCGAGTTCAGCCGCCAGCTCGATGCCGGTAACGTGGAGGAAGTCACCGTCATCGATGGCAAGCGCCTGGAGGGCAACCTCCGCCAGCCGATCCCGAAGGAGCAGAAGTCCGTACAGGAGTTCTTTACGCTGCTTCCCATCCGCGACAGCGAGCGGATCATGGAGCGCCTGGAGGAGTCGGAGATTCCCATCACCGCCGAGGAGGCCGGCCAGAACTGGTGGGTGATGGTGATCGGCATCCTGCCGTGGCTGCTGATCATCGGCTTGTGGATCTTCATGCTTCGATCCATGCAGGCCGGCGGATCCAAGGCGTTCCAGTTCGGCAAGTCGAAGGCGCGGCTGTTGTCCGGGGACACGCCCAAGGTCACGTTCGCCGATGTGGCCGGGGCCGACGAGGCGAAGAACGAGTTGCAGGAGATCGTCGAGTTCCTGAAGGACCCGCAGAAGTTCAGCCGGCTGGGAGGCCGTCTGCCCAAGGGTGTGCTGCTGGTGGGCCCGCCGGGGACGGGCAAGACGCTTCTCGGGCGCGCGGTTGCCGGCGAGGCTGGCCGGCCGTTCTTCTCCATGTCCGGATCCGACTTCGTGGAGATGTTCGTCGGCGTGGGCGCGTCCCGGGTACGGGACCTGTTCGAGCAGGGCAAGTCCCACGCGCCATGCATCATTTTCATCGATGAAATTGATGCCGTCGGTCGTCACCGTGGCGCGGGCCTGGGCGGTGGCCATGACGAACGCGAGCAGACGCTGAACCAGCTGCTGGTGGAGATGGACGGCTTTGAGTCGAACGAGGGCGTCATCCTGCTGGCGGCAACCAACCGCCCGGACGTGCTGGACCCGGCCCTGCTGCGCCCGGGTCGCTTCGACCGGCAGGTAGTCGTGGATGCGCCGGACGTGAAGGGTCGCGAGGGCATCCTGCGGGTGCACCTGAAGAAGATCCCCCTGGACCCGCATGTGGACGTACGCTCGCTCGCGCGAGCGACGCCGGGCATGAGCGGTGCCGATCTGGCCAACCTCGTGAATGAGGCGGCGCTGCTGGCGGCACGGCGGGACCATGACAAGGTGTACATGGAGGACCTGGAGGATGCGAAGGACAAGGTCATGCTGGGTGCGGAGCGGCGCAGCATGGTTCTGTCCGAGAATGAGCGTACGCTGACGGCGTACCACGAGGCCGGCCATGCGGTGGTCGCGCTGCGCCTGCCGGGCCTCGACCCGGTGCACAAGATCACCATCGTGCCCCGTGGCCGGGCCCTGGGCGTGACGGCGTCACTGCCGGAGGAGGATCGGCACTCCTACTCCCGGGACTATCTGATTGCGAGCCTGGCCATGCTGTACGGCGGCCGGGCGGCGGAGGAGATGATCTTCGGGCCGGAGAAGATCACCACCGGCGCCGGCAACGACATCGAGCGTGCCACTGCCATGGCCCGGCGCATGGTCACGCAGTTCGGCATGAGCGAGCACATCGGCCCCATGGCCATCGGCGACTCGGATCATGAGGTTTTCCTGGGCCGGGAGATCGGGCAGCGGCGTCACGTTTCGGAGAGCGTGGCCGAGCGCGTCGATACCGAGGTGAAGCGGCTGCTGGACGAGGCGTACGATACGGCCATGCATACGCTGCAGGGGCACCGGGACCTGCTCGAAACCATTGCCGAGGCGCTGCTGGAACGGGAGACCGTGGATCGGGAGGAGATCGAGCTGATGGCCTCCGGGCAGCCGCTGCCCGAGGCGAAGATCGTGAAGAAGGCCAGGGAGTTTGCCGATACGCTCCGGCGTGAGAAGGGCGCCCTGGCGCAGGGCGGCGGCAGCGCGGTCAACGGCGGCGACGTCGCAGTCGCGACGGAGGACGCCGACAAGGAACCGGGCAGCTGATGCTCATGGCGCCCGGCGTGCCGCTCCTCTGGCGCACCGCCCGGGGTGCGCTGTCCCTGGACCGGCCTGTCGTTGTCGCCATCCTCAACGCGACGCCCGATTCCTTCTGGGATGGCGGCCGCTACGCCTCCACGGATGCCGCCGTCCGTCGGGCTGGCGAGTTGCTCGAAGCCGGCGCCGACATCGTGGACGTCGGTGGCGAGTCTACCCGTCCCGGCGCAGCCCCCGTGGCCGGAGACGACGAGGTACGCCGCGTCGTGCCCGCCATCGAAGGCATCGTCCGGCAGTGGCCCCACGCCGTACTCTCCGTGGACACGGTAAAGGCGCAGGTTGCACGCGCCGCCATTGACGCCGGCGCCGCCATCATCAACGATGTCTCAGGCCTGCGCCTCGACCCGGCCCTCGGCACTGTTGCGGCGGCCACTCACGCCGGGCTGATCCTGATGCATTCCCGCGGCGACGTGGCCACCATGGCCAGTTACGAACTCGCCACCTATGGCGACGACGTCATGGGCGACGTCGTGAGCGAGATGACTGCCACGGTGGACGCCGCCAGGCGCGCCGGCGTGAATGACGATGCCCTCGTCATTGACCCAGGCCTGGGGTTCTCCAAACGGTCCCGCCACTCCGTGGCCGTGCTGGCACAGCTCCACCGCCTGGGGGCTCTCGGGCTTCCCATCCTGGTCGGACCGTCGCGCAAGCGGTTCATCGGCGATGCTGCCGGTGGACTGCCGCCAGAGCAGCGCGGGCCGGGAACCATCGCCGCCTGTGTCCTCGCGCTTCAGGCCGGCGCCCGCATCTTTCGCGTCCATGACGCCGCCGAGGTGCGCCGTGCGCTGGACCTGGCCTGGGCCGTCATGAACGCCGCCGGGGGCGACTGATGGGTGCCCTCCTGACTTTCCTGCCCGGCCCCGTTGATGTGCTGCAGATCCTCATTGTAGCGGCTGTCATCTACTACGTCCTCAAGCTCCTCGCCCGCACCCGGGCCATCCAGATGCTCACCGGGTTGCTGGTCCTGACGCTCGTATATTTTTTCGCCCGGATCCTGAACCTCATCCTCATTCACCGGATCCTCGAACAGCTCTTCGGCTACGGCGTCATCGCGGCCATCATCGTCTTCCATCCGGAACTCCGCGCCGGCCTCGCCCGCCTCGGACGATCCCGCATGATCAAGTTCTTCAACCGTATGGAGGAGCGTGAGGTCGTTGACGAACTCGTGGAAGCAATCGACCGCCTCACCCGCGCCCGCATCGGCGCCATCATCGCCGTGCAGCGCGATGTCGGCCTGGAAGAATATGCAGAGACCGGCACCCGCGTGAAGGCCCGCGTGGGTGCCGATCTTCTGCTCAGCCTGTTCGCGCCCTACGGACCATTGCACGACGGCGCCGTCCTCATCGAGGGCGACACCATCATCGCGGCGGGCGTCATCCTGCCGCTCACGCAGTTCCCGGTGAGCGACAAGAGCCTCGGCACGCGCCACCGCGCCGCCCTGGGGCTCTCGGAGGAGACCGATGCACTGATTGTCGTGGTCAGTGAGGAGACGTCGCAGATCGCCCTGGCACACCGTGGACGGCTCGCGCGGAACGTCGATCTGGAGCGCGTCCGCATCGCCCTGGCAGGCGGTCCCGTCGACATGCTCGCCACCGGGACGGGAGCATGAGCGGCGCGCGTTGACACTCTACGGAACGACGAATACATTTTCGCGTATTTCCTGGCATCTACGTCCCGCTCTGTTTCCCTGCTGCCCCGGAGCGTTCTCTTGGAAGAAGCCCGTCCTGGCGTAACGTACACGCTGCTGTCGCTGTTTCATGACGGCGGCGGCTG
>DATHVP010000148.1:0-64193 GCA_035461245.1 Longimicrobiales bacterium
GGCGGCGACGGAACAGTGCCATGACCGTGCCGGGGATGGCGCTGTCCCCGCCCGGTCCATGCGCGTTGCACGGCGACGTGTGCGTCCCTGTGCTCGCGATACGCCGGCCTTCGCGAGCTGCGGCGAGGTGTCGGGTGCAGCACGGTGCCAGCTGGACACGCAGACGTCGACTCCAGCGCTCAGTGCCGTGTCCCCGACATAGGCACCCCACGCTGCTCGGCTGACGTAGTCTGAATACGCCATTTCGCGAGCGACCCGGCGATCGAGCTGGGCGCTCGGAAGCCGCCTGCCCGGAAGGCCGCAACGCACCAGGCGCGGCCGCTTGCAGTGGCCGTTGCATCAGAGGGCAGCGAGCAGCGGTGTCCGGCTGATCCGGGCGACGGACTGAGCGCGGTCCAGCCCATCCCCGAGGTCGCGCAGCAGATCGCGCGTCGACTCGATGCCGACGGACAGTCGTAGCAACGAGTCCGTAATGCCTGCCGTGTCCCGCGCAGCTGCGTCCATGGACGCGTGCGTCATCGTGGCCGGGTGCGCGATCAGGCTTTCTACGCCGCCGAGCGACTCGGCCAGTGTGAAGCAGCGCAGGCCATCGAGCAGGGCGCGAACAGCCGGTTCGCCACCTGCCAGCTCGAACGACATCATGGCGCCGGCACCGAGCTGTTGACGCGCCGCAACATCGTGCCCCTCGTGCGTGGGCAGTCCGGGGTAGTACACATGCGTAACCGCATCGCTCCGTGTAAGCGCGTCCGCAACTGCCGCGGCGTTCTCGAGGTGCACGGCCATGCGCGCATGCAGGGTGCGCAAGCCGCGCAGTGTCAGGTACGCATCGAACGGCGCACCCGCCAGGCCGAGACAGTTGGCCCACCAGCTCAGCTCGTCGAGAACTGCAGCTTCGCGTGCCACGACGGCTCCACCGACAACATCGCTGTGTCCGTTCAGGTACTTCGTCGTCGAATGAAGCACAATATCTGCGCCGAGGTCGATGGGACGCTGCAGTGCCGGGGAAAGGAACGTGTTGTCGGCGACTACAACTGTACCACAGTCGTGACCTGCCTCCGCAAGTGCGGCGATATCGGCGATCCGCAGAAGCGGATTGCTCGGCGTCTCGATCCACAGCAGGCGTGGCTGACGGCTTCTCACCTTTGCCGGCCCGTCTGCTGCTGTCATGTCAACACACTCCACGTCGAAGTTGCCGCGGCTGGCAAGCGCCCGCAGCAGGCGGTGCGTGCCACCATAGCAGTCGTGCGGCGCGAGGAGCAGGTCGCCCGGTCGCAGCAACTGCACGACGAGCGTTACAGCAGCCATGCCGGATGCAGTAACAACACCTCCATATGCGCCTTCGAGCTCAGCAATTGCAGCAGCCAGGTGGTCACGGGTCGGATTTCCGGAGCGGGTGTAGTCGTACTCCCGCTTTCCATCGAAACCGGCGAAGCTGAAGTTCGCCGAGAGATGGATCGGCGGCACCACCGCGCCATGGTGCGGATCGCTCTCGATACCAGCGCGCACGGCACATGTCCTTGAGTCGTCGATTTTCACACCACACCTCCGCGCGTAAGTATTCGGGTCAGCGTTGCAGTCATGGCAGTGGTCTCCTTGAGAAACGCGTCGTGGCCGTACATGGAAGTGATCTCAACCAGTCCGTCAGGTACCGGCAGCTGCCGGTGCAGCGCGCGCAGCTGCGCCGCTGGCACGAGTGTGTCCGAATCGAAGGCAATCAGCGTTGTCGGCACAGTAACGGACGCTGGATCTACTGCATGCAGGTCGAGCGATTCGGAGAGGCACAGGAATGCGTCGGGTGGAAACACCTGGGCGAACTGGCTGCCGCAGTGCTCGAGGTAGTCCTCGACCTCGAAACGCGCGGGGAAGGTGCCGGCAACGGGCCCTGCCCCAAATCGGGTCGCGAATTCATCAGCAGTGCGGTATGTGGTCAGCGCGATGCCCCGCGCAATCGAAACCGCCTCTGTCGCGGCGCCCGTCTCCAAACCGAGACGCACAATACGGCGCTGCAGTGTACGCAGCGCAGTCGCCATTGGATGGCTTCGCTCGGCTGCTGCGATAGCAATGACGCGTTCGACGCGCACGGTATCCATGGCCGCAAGCGCAAGCGCGACCATGCCGCCGTACGACGCGCCTATCACGACTGCGGCGCGATCAATGCCGAGATGATCGAGTGCGGCGGTGACGGCGCGGGCCTGATCGTGCGTTGTTACCGGTATCCGTCGCCCTCCCGCAAACCTGAATACGGGTGGACCGCTCGATGTACCGGCACCTCCGAGCCAATCAATTGAGAGCACGCGCGACTGGCGGGTATCGACAGGGAGCCCGGCTCCGACTATCGCATCCCACCAGCCTGGGCGTCGGTCGTGGGCATGTGCAGCGACATGACGGCGGGCGGATATACCCCCCAGCACGATGATGACCGGTGCGCTGTCTTCGCCTGCGAGCTCGAAACCCACGTTGACGTCGATCACGGTACCATGATCGAGCCGGAGCGGTATAGCAGACCGGATCGTCCCGGTCGGTGCAGGGGGATGGGGTACCGTCCTCATGCGGAACGCTCGACTTTGGGCAGGGCAGCTGGTGCGACTCCCGGCGGTACCGGCGCGCAGGCGACGTGCCGTGCACTGTTGACCTGCCGCGCGGGTGGGCCTGACACCAACGTGGCCGGCGGCTGATTCAGCCGAGAGCGGAAATGGTAGACACGCAGCGGCACGCCCCTGCGCGCGGCATGACACGCAGCATCGGCGTGCACGACGCGGCCGCCGCGCTGGGCAAGGCTGACCAGCGCCGCGTGCGTCATGCGGTCGAACCGCCGAGCGTCCGGTGTGGTTTGCGGATCCGCGTTGTATATGCCATCGACGTCGGTCACGATATGACACTCGGCCGCAAGCGCGCCGGCGATTGCGACGGCTGTCAGGTCTGAGGCACCGCGGCCGAGCGTCACCGTCTCGCCATCGGCACGCACGGCCTGAAAGCCGGCCACCACCGGCACGGTGCCGGCATCAAGCAGCGTCCGCAGTTTCTCGCCACAGACCCTGTGCAGCTCGCCAGCGCGGTGCTCACCCGTCGCTTCGATTCCAGCTTCGCCGCCTCTCAGGCTCAGGGCGGGCACATCGACCGAGCCGAGTGCTGCAGCCAGCAGCGCGGCGGCGAGGTCCTCACCCGTCGCCAGAGCCCGGTCATGCTCGCGGCCGGATGCTCGCTCTCGCGCTGCAGCGGGTGCCGACGTGTCCAGCCATCGCGTGATGCGATCGGTCGTCGAGCCCGGTGCACTCACCACCACCACAACCGCGCGACCTTCACGGCGGTGCCGCCGCACCCGCAGCGCCGCTCTGCGCAGCCGGTTCGGGGTGCCGAGCGACGTTCCGCCAAATTTGAGCACAAGCGTCTGCGACATGGCTTGCCTTCCCGATTCAGGGTAACCAAGGGGTATAAAAAAGCCCGGCCCTCTCGCTGGAGAGGGCCGGGCGCTATTGAACAGAATGTTCTCAGTTCATCTTTCGCGCTGGCACGCGCGAACGCCCGTCCGCCCCTCCCCCCGGAGGATCGTCGTCATTCGCATCATCATTCGCGTGCCGAACTTCATTGCTACAAGTCCTTCGCGGAGTCAAGCCGGTACAAACAGAACGCCCGGACGGAGATGCGCCGCCGGGCATCGCTTTTTAGCATTTGTTTAACGTGGCTGCAATAGGCGGCAACTCACCACGACGACTCTGTTCGTCCAGAATAGGGCACGGCCACGATGCTGTCAAGCAGGCTGCTCTCGGACTTGCGTGGCCGTAAGA
The DNA here is from genome assembly GCA_035461245.1 of Longimicrobiales bacterium. GTDB lineage: Bacteria > Gemmatimonadota > Gemmatimonadetes > Longimicrobiales > RSA9 > SH-MAG3. The sequence goes on from DATHVP010000148.1 coordinate 3,786, forward strand.
AGTAAACGGGGCGATACCGTCATCGAGCCGGCCACGGGCTACGCGATCGGCCGTGTGCTGCCGGACCTGCGGCGCGGCCAGACGCAGGTGGTTGCCATTGGCAGTGCTCTGAACCGCCGGGCCTGCTGGCGGCAGCCGCGCTGGCCCTGGCGCGGGCGCACATCCTTTCCTACGCTGGCGAGGTCTCCATCCTGCCCGACGGCCGCCTCGATCCGGCGGCGGTGGCGGTTCGGGTGGCGGCGCGGTCGCGGAAGCAGGCGCATCATGTCCGAACGACCGGACCGTACGCGTCGGATCACGAGTAGCGGTCCTGACGGGGCGCCGCCGCCGCGACCGGAGCAAGTGGCCGCCGGAGCGTGATATCCATCCGGCCCGCAGGGGCCCCTGCCCGGTCATGCTGCCGCGGGGCACTTCTCTTGCACGCCGCGGGGATCCGAACCGGTTCCACTCCAGAACGGCCAGCGACAATGAAAGCCATGCACTGTCCGCGACTCTTCCCCGGGGCCCTGACCCTCCTGACCGCGACGCTCGTGACCGCCTGCGCCACGGCCCGCCCTGAGGGCGCGCCGGTGCCATCGCCCCCGCTCCCGCAGGGCGATGCCGCCGAACTCACGGCCTGGGTCGAAGCCGTGTGTGATGCGGCGAATACGCGCACCGCGTGCCGGGAGTCGGCCCTGGTACGGGTCGCCGAGGAACGGGGCATCGCCGCCGCCATGGACGTGGTCGCGCGCCTGGGGCTGACGGACTCTGACGGGCACGCTGCCAGCCACATGATCGGCATCCGCGGGTACCGGGGCGTCGAGTCGGCCGCCGAGGACTTCGCGTCATGTACGACGCTGCACCAGTCGGGCTGCTACCACGGCGTCGTGCAGGCGTACTTCGCCGACCTGCGCCAGGCCCCAGGCCCGGACCGCATGGACGAGGAGACCGTCAGCGCACTGTGCGCGCCGTACCGTGACCTGGAGAACGGGTACTGGTCCCTGTTCCAGTGCATCCATGGCGTGGGGCACGGGGTGATGCTCGTGCACGACCACCATCTGCCGCGGGCGCTGGAGACGTGCGATCTCCTGCCCACCAGCTGGGAACGCGAATCCTGTTACGGGGGCGCATTCATGGAGAGCGCCGTCACTGCCCTGACCCCACACCACGACCATTCCGCCGTTGCCCTCGCCGGGCGGGAGCCGGCTCGCGCCGAGCACGACGATCACGCCCATCACGCCTCTCATGGCGCAGCCGGTGGCGCTGCGGACCCGTTCCCGGCCATCAACCCCGACGACCTGCACTACCCATGCAGCGTGCTGGACGCCCGCTACCTGAAGGCCTGCTACGACATGCAGACCGCCACCATGCTCTACCTCCTGAACCAGGATATCGCCGCGACGGCGGCCGCCTGCCGGGAGGCGCCGGACGCGATCCTGCGCGCCGTGTGTCATCGCAGCCTGGGCCGGGACATCAACGCCATCACGGGCGGCGAGCATACCCGGTCCGTGGCCCTGTGCGGGCAGGCCGCGCCAGCGGACCGGCCATCCTGCCATACCGGGGTGGTGAAGAACGTCATTGACGTAACGGCAGACGCCGCGTCAGGCGCGGCCTACTGCGAACGGGTCCCGGCCGGGAGCGAGCGGGAGGCGTGCTACCGGGCCATCGGCGAGCAAACGACGGTGCTGATCCCCCGCCTGGCGGACCGAGCCCGCTTCTGCCTCTCGTTCGACGGCGCCAACCGGACGGCGTGCATGGCAGGCGCGCGGGCGGACTCCTCCTCGGCGACGCCGGCACCTGGCGATCCTCCTGTCGCAGTCACCGGCCCAGGGGGGACGCAGACCGCGGCGTCGATCCCGCGAGGGCGATGATGCCGACTGACCTGGCGCTGGACCCGGGGGCGACTGCACTGCGAGGCGCAACGCGTGGCGGCCGTGGGGGCGGCGCCAGGCTCTAACCCCGCGGCGCGGCGCGGAGCCGGGCGTGAACGCCGGGCTCGGTTCCCTGGCTGCAAGCACACCCCCTCAGCTCGGCAGCGATCTGCCTCACCGGAGTGCTCGTGCCCCCGTGCGCCAGCACCGCTCGCTGTGTTCCTTGCCTCCCTGCCGTTCGCGGCCAGCTCGACGTCCGCATACCCCAGCGTCGCCCCGCCCACACTGACACGGATGCGGTAGCGGTTGCCGACCACCGCACTGGTCTGGTCCGTGTGCCAGTTGACGATATAGCGCTCGTCGGTGTCGGAACGGCGCACCCGCTCCGATCCGGCGCCATCGGTCATGGAGAAAGTGGCGTGCAACTCGCCGCACGCTGTCGATTCGCAGATCTCCACAACCGGGGAGACCGTGGCGTCGAACGTCCCGCCGAAGGACGGAGCCTTCACCATGGGCGGCAGGAAGTAGAAGCCGGCCAGGCCGCCGCGGGCGGCGTCGAAAACGACCGCCTGAGGGCCTGGCTCCTGATTGATGCCCTGCGGTTCGGTGGCGCTGTCGCAGGCCATGAAGGCCAGCGCAGCGACTATGAAGGTCGTGAATCGGCGCATGAGTGATCTCCGGCCAGGGGGTCGCGAAAGCTCGTCACATGGCCAAGGAGGAGGGCACGGGTAGGACCACCGGGCGCGCATGCCGCAGGGTGTTGCAGGGGTTGGGTTTGACGTTTCGGCCGTCAGACGCGGCGTAACGCTTCGATCCGCCCAGGCCGCGGATCGTTACGGCGGGGTGGACGCCCGCCAGGCGACCGTACCCGACGGCCGGGCAATCGCAATTGATTGGCTCGCCGGGCGCCGTGGCTCCTGCGACCTGGTTGCCTGCGGCAATCCTGTCGAGCACTGCCGTGGTCGCCGTGGTGTTAGCGAAGCTTGCGAATCGGCGGCGTTGTGGCAGTCAGCGACGGTGGGACTTAATGCGGTAGCGCGACGTCGGAGCACTGGACCGACCCTCAGCCCATCGACCGCAGGCCGAGCGCCTCCAGCATCTCCGCACGCGCGCCCGCGTCGCATTCCAGCGTCACCGCGTCACGGACGGCCTCGATAGCGTCAGCCGTGCCGATCTGCTCAAGCGCCCACGCTGCGTGGGACCGCACCACCGGCTCCAGGTCACGCAACGCGGCAGCCAGCACTGGCACCGCCTCCCCCGCCCCCCAGTTCCCCAGCGCCACCGCCACGTTCCGCTTCAGCCCCGCGTACCCAGCACGCCGTATCGCCGACCCCCGAGTCCACTCATCCCACTCCTCATACGTCATCCGCATGAGCGAGATCAGCGATGGCAGCGTGGTGCCCGGAAGTTCGCCCGCTGTCCCCGCCCGTTCCCGTTTACGTAAACGTTCCCGTTCCCGTTCCCGGCCGTCGAAGTCCGGCTCGCGCGTCAACGCCACGAACTTCGACGAGTTCCACGGACACACCTCCTGGCAGATATCGCAACCGAACACCCGGTTCGTCATCAGACTCCGCAGTTCCCGCGGGATGGGGCCCCGATGCTCGATGGTCAGGTAGGAGATGCACCGCGTCGCGTCCATCACCGGTGCACCATTCGCGTCGCGCCCCAGCAACGCGCCCGTCGGGCAGGCAGACACGCAGGCGGAACACGTGCCGCAGTGGTCGGCGCCGAATGGCGTGTCCGGCGCCAGCTCGATGTCCAGGAGCAGCGAGCCCAGAAAGAAGTATGATCCCTTCCGCGGATGTATGAGCATGGTGTTGTGCCCGAACCAGCCCAGCCCCGCCCGCTGTGCGAGTTCCCGCTCCAGCACCGGCCCCGTGTCCACATACGCCCGGGCCATGGGTAACTCGCGGCCAAGTTCACCTTCCAGCCACGTCAGCAGTGCCAGCAGCTTCTTCTTCAGCACCTTGTGGTAATCCCGGCCGCGCGCATATCGCGCAATGACACCGCGGGACCCGTCGGCAGCAGCGTCGCTCGGATTCACTGGACCGGCGGACGCGGGGTCATCAGCAGGGCGATCGTCGCCGGGATAGTAGTTCAACGCCACGACAACCGCCGACCGGAATCCCTCAGGGGCGAGTCGACGCGCCACTGCGTCTTCCCGCGCCAGGTACGCCATGGTCCCGTGGCGGCCCGCGGCGATCCATGACCGGTAGAAGGCCGAATGGTCGCTGGGACGCACATCCGTCACGCCCACCAGCTCGAACCCCAGGCGTCGCGCCTGCGCCTTGAGTTCCGTCGTCAGGAGCTGCGCGTCATCCGGTACCGTCTGGACATCAGTCTTCGACATGAATCATGATACGCTTCAGGCAGGCGGAAGATCATCCATGAGCGCCCCCGGCCTCTCTGCCGGAACGAAACTTGTCAGTACACATGGTCAGTTACGTTCACCGCCTTAAAGGAGGCACACCAAATCGGAGGTTCCGCGATGTACCGACTATGGATGTACCTACTTGTCCCCTCGCTGTTGGTGGCGACGGGATGCAGTCCTGATACCCAGGAGGCCGTCGAAGCTGACGCGCTCACACCTGAACAGATCGCGGCGCTGGCCGACCAGTACCCGCGCCTGAACGGCGAGGAACCGCTGCCGGAGCCGACACCGGGCGCCACGGCGGCGCCGACGAGCGTGCCTGACCGGGTCGCGCAGCGAGGTACTGAACGCGTCCTGCAGAGCGCCAGCGGCGGCGCCACGTTCTACGCCGACAAGTTTGAGGGGCAGCGTACGGCCAGCGGCATCCCGTTCCGGCAGAACCAGATGGTCGCCGCGCACCGCTCCTACCCCTTCGGGACCATCCTGCGAGTGACTAACACGACGAACAACCGCTCGGTCAATGTGCGCGTAGTGGATCGGGGCCCGTTCGGGTCCGCATCCAACCAGCGCCGGGCCATCATCGACCTGTCCCGGCGCGCCGCGAATGAGCTTGGCTACGTCCAGGCCGGTCGGGCCCAGGTTGAAGTCGAGGTCCTCGAGTGGGGCCGCGGCGTGGCCACTTCCTGATCGTCCGTCATTCACGTGAGGAGGCCCTGTCCCGCGACAGCGGGGCAGGGCCTTTCCAGACCAGCCGAGCCAGCGACCCGACCCCTGCCGGAACGTGTCAGCGGCCGAACACCACCGGGCTCTCGTTGCCGTTCCGGGCCACCGCCGCCACGCCAAAGACGTAGTTGTCAATGATCAGGTTCTGCAGCGTGTACTCGGTGATGTTGCCGACATAGACCCAGTTCGTCCACTGCGGCTCTGTCGTCAGCCGCCAGTAGACCTTGTAACCTGCCAGTGCCGGCGAGTCCACCGCCGTCCAGTTCAAGGTGGCCGACGGCCGGACCGCACCCGTCAGGCGCACCGTGTCAGGCGGCGGTGGCGCCCACGCCAGCGCCGCCAGCGTAGCCACATTCACGGCAGTAAGACGTGCGGCGTAGTCGAAGTTGACGCCCTCCACCACGTCGCCGTATTCGATGCCGTCCTCCACGCGGATGTTCTGGTGCTGCCGCGTGTAGTTCTCGTGGGCCTCCATGATTCGGATCCCCGGGAATCCTGCATCGTTAAACGGCCGGTGGTGCCCGCCGCGGCCGAACCGGTCCAGCCGATAGATCATCATGGCATCCAGGTTCGTGAAGTACTCGCTGGTGATCCTGTCCACGTACCGGGCCAGCTGCCGGGACACGCCGTCCACCTCGCCGCCCCGCGTCCGTCGGGCTCGCCGCTCCTGCTCCGTCTCCGTCACCGGCGTCGGCTCGCTGAAGACCCGGAACACCGTGTTGTTGATGACGCCGTCGATACCCTCGATGTTGCCGATCATGTCATTGTTCAGGACGGCTTCGATGACCCAGCCGTCCTCGATTGCCTGCTGTGCCATGTGCTGGCCGCCCCACAGGCCCTGCTCCTCGCCGGACAGCCCGACGAACACCACGCTCTTGCCATAGCGATGCTGCGTCATCATGCGCGCCGCCTCGAGCACGCCGGCCATGCCGCTGGCGTTGTCGTTGGCGCCTGGCGCGTCACTGGTGAAGTCGGCCGTGTTCGAAGCCCGGGAGTCGATATCGCCCGCCATGATGACATAGTGGTCCGGATGGGTGGTGCCACGCAGCACCGCGACGACGTTCACCACGTTCACCGGCTGAGGATCGGTAGATCCCTGCGGCCTGCCCTGGAAGATGGCCTCCTGATAGTAGACATCCAGGCACCCACCGCACGCCGTCGATATACGGTCGAACTCCGCCCTGATCCAGCGGCGGGCAGCACCGATGCCGCGAGAATCGGACAGCGTGTCCGAATAGGTGTTGCGCGTGCCGAACCCGGCGAGGATGCGGATGTCCCGCTCAATCCGCTCGGCGGAGGCAGACTCGATGAGGCCGTAGATTCGCGGATCCCTGGGCGGCGGAACTTCCTGCGCGTCGGCTGCGGCCTGTGCCATCGCGGGAGGGGCGAACGTCAGAATGGTCACCAGCCCGACGATGATGGTGGCGAACAGGGATCGAAGTGGCTTCAGCATGGCACGTCCTCCAGAGGTCATGGCAGGGGAAGACGTGCAACATAGCAACGGGAGCAGGCTGCCGCACGCCCGCCACTGCAGGCGACACTGCATCCCTTGGGAGACCGGGTCCAGGTGGGGTAGCGATGAATGCGGGCGGTGGCGCCGGCGGAGCCGGATGCCGACGTCCCCCCCACCGCCGCACATTCAGCCGTCGCGCAACGCCTGCCTGACCGTCCGCACCAGGTCCTTCTGGGTAAACGGCTTCTCCAGGAACCGCTGCTGCGCCGACACGCGGCCATCCGCCTTCAGGCCCTCTTCCGTAAACCCGGACATCAGCACGATGCGGGCATCCGGATGACTGCCCGAGAGCCGCTCCGCCAGCTCTTCCCCGCTCATGTTGGGCATCATGAGGTCTGTGACAACCACGTCGATTCCCTTCTCGTCACGAGCCCTGGAGAGCGCCTCCTCGCCACTCGCCGCGGCGATGACATTCAGCCCCTCCTTTCGCAGGGTCCGCTCGGCGAGCCTGCGGATGCTGTCGTCGTCCTCGACCAGGAGGACGGTGACGGGGCGCTGACCGTTGGTGCCAACCCGGTCGGGAGCGCTGGCGGCAGCAGAAACCGGGGCCGGGGGCATGCGCTCCCCTTCGGGCGACATCGCATCAACGGCTTCGGCGACGTCCTCGTTCTCTCCGGCGGAGGCGACCGGCAGGAACACCTTGATCGTGGTGCCTACGCCAATTTCGCTGTATACGGAGATATGTCCGCCGCACTGCCTGACGATGCCATACACAGTGGGCAGGCCCAGGCCGGTACCCTCGGGCCTGGTGGTGAAGAACGGCTCGAACATCTTGCTCTGGACGTCCTCGCTCATGCCACAGCCGTTGTCGCTGATGGTCAGCTGGACGTACTCGCCGGGCGCCACGTCCAGGCCCCGGACGCCGTACGAGTCGTCGAAGCGGGTTGCTGATGTCCGGATCGTGATGCGGCCGCCGTCCCGTATGGCGTCCCGGGCATTGACCGCAAGGTTTACCAGCACCTGCTCCAGCTGGCCGCGGTCCACCATGGCTTCTGGAATACCGGTGCGGAGGGCCAGTTCCAGCGATATGTCAGCGCGCACCAGACGCCGCAGCAGGCGCTCCACATCGGCGACGACGGCATTCACGTCCACTGCCTGCGGATGATTGGGCTGGCGCCGGGCAAAGGTCAGCAGCTGCCTGGTAAGCTCCGTCGCACGCTCGGCGACCTTGCGCACCTCGACCACGTCCTCACGCACGGGCGCATCCTCGGGGAGGTCCTCCAGCACGAACTGGACGTGGCCCTGGATTGCCGTGAGCAGGTTGTTGAAGTCATGTGCTATGCCTGCGGCCAGGCGGCCGATGGCATCCATCTTCTGAGCCTGACGAAGCTGCTGCTCGCTGCGACGCAGATTCTCGTTGCTCGCTGCCAGGCCGTGCTCGGCGCGACGATGCTCTGTCACATCGCGGAGCAACAGCACGACTGACGGGCCGCCCGCGAACCGCATCGGAAGTGCGGCCGCCTGGAGGAAACGCTCGCCACTCTCGGTGCGGACGGCGTATTCGAGCTCACCAGGCGCCGCCGGCGTCCGTGTCCTCACGACCTGGCGCACTCGTTTCAGGACGTCTGCCGGCAGGACAGTGCTCGTGGGGGCACCGCGTAGCTGGCGGGGCGCGGTGGGGCCGACCAGCTGCGCTGCCGCAGTATTGCTGTAGACGATACAGCCTCCCTGCTCGACGATCACCGACTCCGGGAGCCGGTCGAGAAAACTGCGCAGGTGGTGCTCCCCCGAGCGGCGAACCTTTCTCGCCTTCACCTGAGCCGTACAATCCCGAAACAACATGAGCATTCGATTGTCATCTACCCTGCGACAGCGCAGCTCGATGGCCTGCCTGCGCCCTCCGTGGCGGCGGGTCACGACCGTCGTGGTACCACCGTTAACGTCAACGGCGTGCACCACGCGGTCGAACCACCGCGAGCCCTCGCGGCTGAACCGGTGACTGCCCTCACCGGCCCAGCCGAACAGGGTGGCGGCTTCGCTGTTGAACTGAAGCACCTCGCCCTGCCGACTCAGAACGGCGGCCGGAGCGGGGATTGCGTCCAGCCAATCCACGTCCTCGCCCCTCGCGACGAACGCGCGATGGTCCCGTCCTGTGCCCTCATGCATCACGATGTCCCCTCCCCACTGCATTCAGCCGGCAGCACTTGCCGGCGTGGATCGACCAGCCTCGACCGGTCCGGATCAGTCCACCTCTCCGGCTAGTCCACTTCGTCGGGGTCGAAATCCGACCACGACCTGTTCAGGTACGATTCCAGGAAACGGCCTCCCATACCGCGGGTCTGCTTCACGGCGTTGCCCTGTTCGGTGACCGTGGGGGGCGTGTAGGGCTTCTTCTGCTGCTTCTCCATGATGGGCTCCTTGTGACAATGATGTACGCGCCAGCGCACCATGCCCGGCGCAGGGTTGAACACGTGCTACCTATGCTGCCGTGGCCGCGGTGCGCGGCCGGGCATCCCAGCGACCGTTCCGCACGGCCAGCCACGTCTCCAGCGAGAGCGCACACAGCAGTTGAACATTGTGAACCGGCACGCCCCGCCGGGCCTGGTCCACCTCGTGCCGCAGGCGCGCTGCATCGATGCAGCCGAGCTGCGCCAGGATGGGGTCCTTCAGCAGGGCGTCCAGGCGCGCACGCTCCCGGTGCAGCGACCACAGCACGCGGGCGTCGATCCCGCCCTTGGTGGTCCGAGTCCTGACCTTCTCCGGGAGTACGTCCCGGGTGGCCTGCCGCAGGATCCACTTGCGCGCATAGGGACGGACCCGCTGTGATGGCGGCAGCCGGAGGGACCATTCCACCAGCGGCCGGTAAAGGAACGGGTAGCGGATCTCCACGTCAGATCCGTGCATGGTTCGCTCGAGCCAGGACGGCAGCGTGCCCAGCGCGGACGCGATGCTGTGAGCGAAGCGGCCGCCGCCGCGGCGGTCCGCTGACGCTGGCGCCGACCGAGCGTTCAGGGATGGGCTCATCCAGGCGGGACCCGCCGGCCCTGCCGCGCCCCGTCGCATGATCCCGGGCAGGAACGGGTCTACCAGGAACCGGCGCCCCACTTTCCAGAACGACTGCCGCGTGGCGACCGACCACCGCGTCACCTCGTTCATTGCCGCGCGGAACTGCCTCCGGCTGGCCAGGTCCGTGATGTAGTCCAGGTTGCCCGACAGGTAGTGGTCGGCCCCGATGCCACTCAGCAGGACCCGTGAGCCCGCGTTGCGCACGATTGCCGAAACGCGCCGCTCCCTGGCAAAGAACGGGTACATGGGGGCCGGATGGTCCGTGGCGGGCGGCGGCATGCCGTCATCCTGCCACAGCCAGTAGTCGTGCAACTGCTCATTGCGGATGCCATACTTATCCACGACGGCGCTGGAATACGCGCGCTCGTCGCCCTCCCCCAGGGAGTCCACGAACGTCACCGTACCGGCAAGCCGTCCCCCCTCCGGCCGCAGCCTGCTCGCCAGCCCCACTACCGATGACGAATCGAGGCCGCCCGACAGGTAGGCCCAGACGTCGCCGGTGTCCTCCATCCGTGTGCGCACGCCATCTTCCAGCAACTGCCGGAACCGCAAGCAGTTGGCTTCCTCGTCGCCCGACGCCTCCGGGACGAATTCTTCGGGGCGCCAGTACCGTTCCGCCGTCCGCACCGTGCCCCGGTGCCGGACCACGCCACCGGGCTCCACCGATGTGAGCCCCCGCCAGATGGTGGCGGTCACCTCCGTCGCGAACCCCGTGAGCTGGGCGTGGATGTATTCGACGTCGTACTCCTCATCGAGCTGGATCGGCCCCACCTCCGAGGAAAACAGGACCAGGTCATCCGATCGCCGCTGGTACAGCGGCTTCACCCCGAAGGCATCCCGGACGGCCAGCAGCTTCTCCGCACCCGGGTCCCACACGACGAACGCAAAGTCCCCCAGGAGTTGGCGAATGCACGCTTCACCCCGGGCATCCAGGGCGGCCAGCACAAGCTGCAGGTCACTGTCCGCTTCCCCGGCCTGGATCCCGGCCAGGGCGGCGACCTCCGCACGATTGTCCAGGCGGACATCCCCCGCCCCCGTCAGCGTGCGCCAGCGCGCCAGCTTCGGGCGCAGGTCGTCTGGCGCCGACGTGGCCACCGCCGCGAAAGGGCCGTCCACGATGGAGTTCAGCGCGTCGCCCTCGTCCCGACGCAGGCGGGCGATGTAGCCAAATACATCCCCCCGGGACAATGCCGCACCTCCGGGCCGCAGTGCACAGACAAACATCAGTGCACCTCCAGCGCGGGGAAGACCGTCAGGTTCAGCGGCAGGTCACCCTGCTCCGCCACCGGTTCGCCATCCACTTCCACCCAGGCATGGGCGTAGAACGGCCGGGCATTCGCCCCAAGACGAATTTCCGCCGCCACACCGCGCCTGCGCAGCAACATGTACAGCGCCAGCGACTGCTCCAGACACCGGGCACGGCGCGGATAGAACGCTGCCGCCGTAGATACTCGCCGCGCCGTTTCCGCAACCAGGCCCCGATCCTCGACCCCCGCCGGCCGCGCCCCGACCCGCCGGGCCAGGCGCAGGGTAGCGCGCAGGCCACGCACTCGGGCGTGAACATCCACCAGCGCCAGCACGACCAGGCACAGTAACATCGACGGGGCTGCCCTGGGCGTGCTCATGGGCACTCCACCAGGCCCCGGGAATGCAACTCACGAAGGAACGTGTCCGCGTCCTGCTCCAGGATCTCTTCCGCCGCGTCGAACTCCGCAGCCAGACGCCGGCATATGTCGGCCCGGCTGGAACCACGCTCCAGTTCCTCCCAGATCACGGCCCCCGTCTCGTCCAGAGTCAGGTAGACTTCACGATCCAGGTCCAGCAGCACGGCAACACCGTCCCTTCGAGCCGTCAGCACGTTCCGGGAGGGACGCAGCCCTCCGCCTGACCCGGCTCCGGGTCCTCCTCGCCTGCTCAGCCACCTGATCATGTTCACCCCCTCTGGTATGCCTCCGCACGTAGTCTAGCCCACGGAGACGGTGGAAAGGTTGGGTCTGTGTCAGAACTATGTCAGGAAATGATGGGGAAATGTCAGGAAACGGTTAAGAACCCCCCCGACAGGGGCTTATGGCTGGAGGCAGTACCCGGACTTGCGTACGGTGAGCAGGTGGCGGGGCTGGGCGGGATCCGATTCCAGCTTGAGGCGGAGTTCCCGGATGTGGGTGTCGATGGTGCGGCTCATGACCGTTGCGCGGTGTCCCCACACTTCCCGGAGCAGTTCCTGGCGAGTCAGCACGACGCCAGGTCGGCGGGCCAGTGCCAGGAGCAGGGAGAACTCGCGATGGGCGAGGGCGATGGGCTGGCCGCCACGGGTGACGGTCCGGGCGGTCGCGTCTATGACGATATCCCCGAACCGGTGGGTTTCCGAGGACTGAGTCCGTGGCTCGTTACCGGTGCGGCGCAGCAGGGCCTCCACCCGGGCGAGAAGTTCCAGCAGGCTGAACGGCTTGGTTACGAAGTCATCGGCGCCGTGGCGGAAGCCGCGCACCTTGTCGGCCTCCTCTCCTTTGGCGGAGAGGATGAGGACCGGCGTGAGGTTCCCCTCTTCCCGGAGGGTGCGGAGGACGCGGTACCCGTCCATACCGGGCATCATCAGGTCGAGGATGACGAGGTCAGGCCGGATGGCACGGACGCGCTCGAGTCCCGCGATACCGTCCTCGGCGAGGGTGATGTCGTAGCCCTCGATTTCGAGGTTGTTACGCAAGCCGAAAGCGAGGTCCGGGTTGTCTTCGACGATGAGAATGCGGTGCATCGGCTCCGGTACGTCCTGCGTCAGGATGCCGCTGCGAACTCCGCTGGCGGCTCCGCCCGAAGGTATGCCCCGGGGAACTGGACGACAATGCGGGCGCCACCGCCCGGCGCGTCCGTCACCCACGCGTTGCCGCCATGCAGGCGCGCCAGCTCCCGTACCACGGAGAGCCCGATACCACTGCCGGAGGAGCGGGACGTGGTGTCCCGGGCCAGCCGGACAAAGGCCTCGAAGATCCGGTCCCTGTCTGCGACGGGGATGCCCGGCCCTTCATCGTCCACCCAGACACGGGCGGCTTCATCGAAGAGCGCAACGCCCACAGTCACGCGCTGGCCGGGCGGCCCGTACTTGAGGGCGTTGTCCAGCAGGTTCACCATGATCTGGCGCAGCGCGCCGCGGTCCACGGCGACCGTAATGCCGTCCTGGAGTTCCGTGCGCACGCTCATGTCCCGTGTACGCCACATGGGCCCGAAGCTTTCAGCGGCCCTGCGCACTTCCGCCGCCAGGTCAGTGGGCTCCGGTGCCAGCGGTTGACGTCGCCCACCCTCGGACTTGGAGAACAGTAGCACGTTCTCCACGAGATGGGTCAGGCGCCGGGCTTCCTGGTCGATGATCTCCAGGGACCGCCGCCGTTCCACGTCCGATCGCACCCGGTTCAGCAGCAGCGTTTCCGTGAACATCCGGATCTGCGCCAGCGGCGTGCGCAACTCATGGGATACGCCGGAAATGAAGTCGGCCCGCAACCGGACCAGCTCCGCCTCCCTCCGGACCAGCACCAGAGCCACGACGATGAGGCCGCAGATGGCGAACATGAGCGTGAGCAGCAGCGGCACGCCGGAATTCAGGCCACCCTCCGCCACCAGGTGGCGTGTTGCGTTATCGCGGATCCCCGCGTGCAGTGTCGTGCCGGCCAGCACACCGGACTGGATACGCGAAGTGGCGGTGATCTGCTCGCCCTCGGCCATGGCCAGCATGACGCGGCCATCCCGATCCGCCTGGATGGCAAAGAACTCGGTATTGGGAGCGCCCCGGGCCCAGGGTTTGGGTATGGCGGGGTATGCGTCGAAGGCCAGGAGAAGGAATTCCTGCAACAACGCCGGCGGCACATGGTACCCGACGACGCGGACGACGTCCTCATCCGGACCCAGCCGGACCATCGTGGTAGCAGCCGACACCTCGCCATTTTCCAGTCCTGCGACCATCAGCCCGAGGGCCAGCGAATCCCCGACTGCAGAATATCGTCCGAGTGCAACCGCGGACATCACGGCATCGACAACCTCGGCGGGCACTCGATGGTCCAGAGCGGCGACTGCGAAGCCCTCGTCGCTCGGGCGGATATCGAAATACGCGTGAGGCTCCTCTGATGCACAGTCCGCACAGAGCGGCTTCACGCCTGCCGCGAGTGATTCCAGCGAGAGGTCGCGCTGCTGCGACAGGTGCATTCCCGCCATACGAAAGGATTGCATCACTGCCTCATTGCCGTACTCGACCAGGTACCGCTCCCACTGCTGTACCGCCTGCCCGCTGAGATCGTCCAGCACGGCCCGCACCTGCAGCTGGCGGGCGATCTCGGACCGATGAGCGCGGAACGCCAGCAGCACGGTCAGGACGAACGTCAGTAACAGCAGCCCGACCAGGAAGGCCAGATGCCGTTGCTTCGGTTCGTACCGCTCCAGCAGGCTGTCCATAGGTCCATGCGCTGGTGAGGGGGAGGAATACCCAATTTACCGTGGGATACCCGTCCCGCTCAAGGGCAGCCCCGCCCGGCCAGCTGAAAGAGCCGGCTAAGTGTCTGTCACAACGTCGTATTCACGGCCCTTCCACGCCACCCTGGACCCCCGCAGGGCGCTCCGCACGAACAGCGAGGCCGTGACCAGGGCGCCCACCGGATAAAGCACTGCGTATACCGGCGGGACCCGCATCCAGAGCAGCAGCGTCAGCCAGAACAGCAGCGACAGGCCGGTGGTGATGACACTCCAGCCAAAGGCCCCGCCCGAAACGAGCCCGGTAAAGGCGCCGGCGACCATGACGGCCGGCGGCAGCACCCACGCCACCAGGATGTAGAGGGCGATCAGCCAGGGCACCGCAGGCGCGATCCAGCCGGGCGCGGCGGCCCGGGAGCCCAGCGCCAGGTTCTTGGACCAGCCCTCCACGATGCCGCCCAGGGACCGGTACATCCGCGTGTCCATGATGTCGTGGGCATGGGCGACGAAGATGGGCCGGCCCGCCGTCACCAGTCGCTGGGCAAGCTGCTGGTCCTCTACCACCACGCCGCGCAGCGCCTCGTGGCCGCCCAGCTCATCGTACGCCTCCCGGCGGATGAGGATGAACTGGCCGTTGGCGATCACGTCCTTCGCGTTCCTGGTCCTGTTCACGCGCTTCAGGTCGTGGTAGCGCATGAAGATGATGGAAAAGACGTGGGGCAGCACCAGCCGCTCCCAGAAGCTGAGCATGAGCTGACGGGGCAGCACCGTCACCATGTCGGCGCGGTTCTGCTGCAGGGCACCTACGGCATGGCCCAGCAGTGCGTCATCGTGCCGGGTATCCGCATCAGTGAACAGGATCAGCTCACCACGTGCGAGGCGGTAGCCCTGCCAGCATGCCCACGGCTTGCCCAGCCAGCCAGGAGGCAGCGGGGCTCCCTGTACCAGGCGCAGGCGGCCGTCGGCGTGGTCGGCAAGGATGCGAACGATATCGCCCGTGCCGTCAGTGCTGCCGTCGTCGACGACGATGAGTTCAATGTTGGGGTACTGCGTGTTCAGCAGGCTGGCCACGCACGCGCTGATGTTCACCGCCTCATTGCGGGCCGGGATCACCACCGACACCAGCGGTGCGTCTTCCCCCTGCGGTGGCGGCCAGGACGTGATGCGCACACGGCGGCGCAGGAACACCGGCACCACCACCAGCATGGCCAGCCACGGCACCGCGGGCAGAAGGATGGATTCAGTCATGCCGGCCGCCCGCGTCCGGCGCGGCGCTGTGCGCGACCGACTCTTGCTGCCATGCGCTTGCGGCGCCTACCTTGGCGCCGTGACTGACTGGACTGCCTGGCGTGACGAGTTCCCCATCCTCGCCCGCCGAACGTACCTGAACTCCTGCTCGCTGGGCGCGCTCTCGCATCGGGCCCTGGCGAGTGTCGGCACGTTCCACGAGAACTGGCACGAATACGGCGCCTCCGCCTGGTACGAGACGTGGGTCGGCCGCCTCGACGAGCTGCGCAGCCGCGTCGGCGGCATGCTCAACGCCAGGCAGCAGGATGTCGCGCTCTGCGCCAGCACGTCCGCGGCGCTGGCGACGCTGGCGTCGTCCTTCGACTACTCCCGGCGGAACCGGATCGTCATCGCCGAACTCGACTTCCCCACCGTGGCGTACCAGTGGATGGAACGGCCGGGGGTCGAGATCGTGCGCATCCCCAGTGACGACGGCATCAGCACCGACCCGCAGCGCATGGCTGAAGCGGTTGATGATCGAACCGCCATCGTCGCCATCAGTCACGTCTACTTCACGACGGGCGCCATCCAGCAGACCGCCCCCATCGCTGAAGCGGCACGGCGTCACGGTGCGCTGTTCCTCGTGGACGCATACCAGGGCGCCGGCCAGGTCCCCATCGATGTCAGTGAACTCGGGGCCGATGCGCTCGTGACCGGCCCCCTCAAGTGGCTCCTCGGCGGGCCCGGCCTCGCCTACCTGTACGTACGCGAGGAGTGGTGGCGGCAGCTCCGCCCCACCACCACCGGCTGGTTCGCCGCCCGGGATCAGTTCGCGTTCGATATTCATCACTTCGAGTTCAAGGATGACGCCCGGCGCTTCGAGCTCGGCACGCCCGCGCTGCCGACGGTGCACAGTGCGCTGGGAGGCCAGTCCATCATCGACGAGATCGGCGTGTCCGCCATCCGCGCCCGCAACAGCGAGCTGACGGAGTACCTGCTGCAGCGCCTGGAGGCGGCAGGCCTTCACGTCCGCGGCGCTGCCACGCCCGATGCCCGCTCCGCCCTCGTCATGGTCCGTCATGCCGACCCCGCTGCAGCCGTCGCGCATCTCGCAGCACATGACGTCATTGTCGATGCGCGGCCCGGGTATGTTAGGGTATCGCCCCACTTTTACAACACCCGCGACGAACTGGACCACTTCGTTAACACCCTGGCAACGGCACCGGGCGCGTGAGGATCGGCGAGGCGCAGCAGGCGGTTGACCGCTACATCGGCCAGTTCGAAGAGGGCTACTGGCCGCCGCTTACCAACCTGGCGCGACTGATGGAAGAGGTGGGCGAACTCGCCCGCGAGCTGAACCACCGATACGGTCACAAGACAAAGAAGGCGGGGGAGCCGGCGCAGGACCTGGCGCTGGAACTGGCGGATATCCTGTTCGTCGTCATCGCCATCGCCAACGAGCAGCAGATTGACCTGGAAGACGCGTTCCGGCGAGTCATGGAGAAGTACGACACGCGGGACGCCGACCGCTGGACGAGGAAGGACGCCGGCGGCGGCTGAACACCTCAGCCGGTATCCCCACGGCGGTTCAGCAGGGACCAGGCCGTGATGGCGGGCGCGCTGCGAATGACGCCATCCGCTATGAGGTCCGGGATCTCGGCAGGGTCCACCACGCGCACCGCGACGTCCTCTCCCGAGTCCTGGTTCCTGCGGCCGTTTCGTTCGCACTCCCGTGCGACCACGACCCTGACGGCATTTGACTGGATGGCCGGGTCGGGATCGAACTCGCCGACCAGCTCCGCAGACGCCGGGCAGTAGCCCGTCTCCTCCTCCAGCTCCCGCTGGCCCGCCGCAACAGCGTCCTCACCGTCCTCGATCACGCCCGCCGGGAACTCCAGCGTAACGCGCTGCACGGCATGGCGGAACTGCTCCACCATGACAATGTGACCGTCCGTGGTGAAGGGGATGGCGATGACACAGTGGGGCACGCTCAGGACATGGAACCGATGAACGTCGCCGGTGCGCGGCGAACGGGACCGGTGGCGCAGCACCGAAAAGACCTCATAGTCCGCCAGCTCCTCCGACTCGATCCTCTCCCAGTCTGCCACAGGCATCGTGCCACACTCCGTCCGGTGCATTCCCCTCGTAACATCCCTGTGCGGGGCAGGAAGCGTTCCAGCCGGTGCCGCGGGAACGAACGCTACGGGACGAGTACGATCTTGCCGAACTGCCGGCCAGCCTCCAGCCGCTCGTGGGCCGCGCGCGCATCCGCGAGGGGAAGCACGCTGTCAACCACGGGCTCCACGGTGCCACTGAAAACCAGCTCCATGGCCTGCCGGAACTCGGTGCGGTTCGACATGGTGGTGCCCAGGATGTCCGCCTGCTTCCAGAACAGTACGCGGCCGTCCGTCTCCAGCACCGGGCCCGTAGTGGCGCCATACACGACGATGCGGCCGCCGCGGGCCACGGAGCGGACGTTCTGCTGCCACGTCGCCGCGCCGACGGAATCGAAGATGAGGTCCACGCCACGCTTGTCCGTGGCTCGCCACAGCGCCTTCGAGTAGTCCACCTGCCGCCGGTCGAAGACGACGTCGGCGCCGAGGGAACGTACGCGGTCCTCGTGCTCACCGGTGGTCACCGCGTACACGCGAGCGCCGAAATGCCGGGCCAGCTGGACGGCGGCCGTTGCCACGCCGCCGGATGCCCCGGTGATGAGCACCGACTCGCCAGCCCGCAGCCGGCCCCTGCTGACCAGGCCGCGCCAGGCGGTGAGGAAGACAAGGGGCGCTGCCGCCGCCGTCTCCATGGGGTAGTTGTCGGGGATGGGGAACAGGTTGGCGGCGGGCACCACGACGTACTCGGCGAAGCCGCCCTGCGTATGCTCGCCCAGGATGCGGTAGCGCACGCACAGCGGCGCTTCGCCGGCCCGGCACCACTCGCACTGGCCGCACGAGAGGGACGGGTCGGCGACGACCCGCTGGCCGACGGTCACGCCCGAGACCCCCTCGCCCAGCGCGTCCACCACGCCAGCCACATCGGATCCGCCGATGTGCGGCATGGTCGTCTCGATGGGCAGCCCGCGCCTGACCCAGAGGTCCAGGTGGTTCATGGCCGCGGCCCCCACCACCAGCCGGACCTCGCCCGGCCCCGGCTCAGGATCGGGCAACTCGCCCACCTGCACCACGGACGGGTCTCCATGCTCACGGAAGAAGGCAGCTCTCATGGGCGTACCATAACGCCGGCTCGCAGCGCACCTCAAGTCGCCGGCTCGGGTCCCCCGCCCCATGTCCCCTTCGCAGGGCTTGCCCGGCAACCGCCGCACCTGCACTCTTCCGCCATGAAGCAGCAACCCGATCGCGACGCCGGCAACGGCGACGCCGACAGCTCCCTCGATGACGACGCTCCTGCCGGCGAGTTGTACGCGGATGTGGAACGTCGCGCCCTCTACGACATGCCCGACGATGCCGACGACGAGGAGTCGGCGCCGGACCTGGTCGGCGCCCTCGGCGGGCACGGCGTTGAGACTGCAGAGCCCGCCCACGACCTCACCCTCGGCGGCTACATCGAGAAGCATGACCGCGTGCCTGCCTTCGAGGGCAGCGACGGCCAGCCGTATACGGTGGACGTGGACGTGGAGGAGGACGGCGCGGACGCCGGTGCTCCCTTCGTCGCATTCCTGATTTTCATTCGCTGGGCTGCCACCGGCGCCGGCATCATGGACCACCTGGAATCCGGCGACGTGGGACGGGGCGCATCGGCAGACGAGGCGCGCCACGCCGCCATGGAGCTTTCCCTCTACGAGATCAGGGCCGAACTGGACGCCGCCATCGAGCGGCGCCGGGCGGCACTGGAGGATTGATACCGTGCTGCGCGAGACCTTCATTTTCCTGAGCGAGAACCCACTGGCCCGCCGCATCTCCACGGGCGCGCCCGGCGCCCGGTCCATGGCCCGCCGCTTCGTGGCCGGCGAAACCGTCGATGACGGCGTCAGCGCCGCTCGCGAGCTGGTGGGCAACGGGTTCACGGTTTCCCTCGATTACCTGGGCGAGTCCGTGAACAGCCGGGCCGAGGCGACTGAGGCCGCCGACACCTACGTCCGGCTGCTGGGCCGCATCGGCGGGGACCCCGCCCTGCGCGAGCACGTCAACGTGTCGCTGAAGCTCACGCAGATGGGGCAGGACATCCGGCGCGGCGTGGGCGAGCCGGCGCCCGCCGGGTCTGCCGGTGCTGCCACCGCCGCACAGTCCACCACACCGACCGTTGCCTGGCCGCAGCCGGCCGCCGGGGCAACGCCCGCCGGCGAGGGCGACTGGGACGACGAGTTCCTCCGGGCCAACGTCAAGCGCGTCCTAGACGCCGCCAGGGAGCACGACATCTTCGTCCGCTTTGACATGGAGGGTACGCCCCACACGCAGCGTACGCTCGATTTCTTTCGCTCGCTGTGGGACGAGGGCTACCGCAACACCGGCATCGTGCTCCAGTCCTACCTGCGCCGCACCGCTCACGACGCCAGGGAAGCCAACCTCCTGGGCGCGCGCGTGCGCCTGTGCAAGGGCGCGTACAGCGAACCGGAACGATACGCCTTCCAGGAGCGCGACGAGGTTGACGGCAATTTCGTGGACGTCATGAAGGTGCTCCTGTCAGACGGCAATTATCCCGGCATTGCCACTCATGACGAGGCCATGGTGGACGCCACCACCCGCTACAGCCGGGAGCACGACCTGCCGCCTGCCGGCTGGGAGTTCCAGATGCTGTACGGCGTGCGCCGGGACCTGCAGCACCAACTCCGGGAACAGGGGTACAACCTCCGCGTATACGTGCCGTTCGGCGAGGCCTGGTACCCGTACCTCATGCGTCGCCTGGCCGAGCGGCCGGCCAATGTGATGTTCATCGTTACGTCCGTGCTGCGCGAGTCGCCCCTCGGTTTCCTGATGGGCAGACGCCGCTGACCGCGGGCTGGCGTACGACGCGAACGCGGTACGCGGAGCACGACTGAGGAACAGGATGCAGGAGCAGGTGCAGGTCCGGGAACGCGAGCCGAGGGATGACGCGCCGTTCCTGCGGGTCACGGAAATCTTCCATTCGGTCCAGGGCGAGAGCACATGGGCGGGCCTGCCGTGCACGTTCATACGCCTGACCGGCTGCCCGCTCCGCTGCGTGTGGTGCGACACGGAGTATTCCTTCCATGGCGGCGAGCGGATGACGCTGGATGCCATCCTGGATCGTGTCCGGGAGATCGGCACGCCGGTCGTTGAGATCACCGGCGGCGAGCCGCTTATCCACCGCAACGCATTCGTTCTCGCGGAACGACTGCTGGACGAGGGATATGCCGTTCTGGTGGAGACATCCGGCGCCATTGACGTCTCGCCGCTGGATCCCCGTGTGCATCGCATCATGGACCTGAAGTGCCCGGGCTCGGGCGAGGAAGCCCGCAACCTGTGGTCGAACCTGGACCACCTGACGGACCGGGACGAGATCAAGTTCGTGATTGCGGGGCGAGAGGATTACGAGTGGGCCCGGGACGTCATCCGCCGCCACCGCCTCGACGACCGGGTGCAGCGTGGTACGCTGCGGGCGCTGCTCTTCTCACCGGTGTGGGGCAGCATGGACTTTCGCGAACTCGCGGAGTGGGTGCTGGAGGACCGGCTGCCGGTCCGCTACCAGATCCAGCTTCACAAGATCATCTGGGGCGCGGACGTCCACGGCGTCTGACCGCCGCGGCGGCCGCCCGTCAGTACGCGACGGCCAGGCCGCGGCAGTGGACAGGCAGGGACAGCAGCTCGAAGCCCTGGGATGGACGCCGGACCTCGACGCTGGCGACGTCCGCCGCCTGCTGCACGAGTTCCTCCAGGGTCTCCTCCACGGGCTCGTCCAGCTCCTGGTTGGGCCACGGCACGCCAAAGAAGCGCCGGGCGACCCAGCGCACCCCGGCGTCACCGCTCAGCAGCCGCGCGCGCTGTATGGCCACGCCCCGGGCACGTGCGGCGGCGCCCTCCACGACCAGGGACCGCCGCGCCTGCTCCAGGCGGGTGTCGTATGCGCCGCCGGGCGCCCGGCACATCCAGTCGTCGATGAAGCCGAAGGCGCCGGCGCGGGCACTGGTGATGGCCGTGAACACGGGATCCACGGCCCTGGCGTGTGACGCCGCCACCGACCCGCGCGGGTCCGTGCTCTGCGGCAGCTGGATCTCCAGGATGGTACGCAGCAGGTCGAAGGCGGTCATGTCCCGGCCGGTACCGTAGCTGCGCAGGAACCAGTCTCGCGTCTCGGGATACAGCGGCGCCACGTCGTCGAAGATGTTGATGATGGCATCGCCCGCCCGCCCGGTAATGTCCGGCGGCCGCACGGTGCCATAGCCGGTGAGCACGTCGTCCTGCACCGACGACAGGTACCCGTTCATCCGGCCCTGTGAGGCCAGTGACGCTGCCACGAACCAGTCCACGGCGCGGGCGAAATTCTCTGCCGGCCGCTGGGCGTGGGCATGCAGCAGGTCGCTGCCGAACGACTCCATGGCCGCTTCCTGGCCGAGGCTCAGCACCCGCGCGGCGAACCGGTCATTGGTGAGACGCACGGCACGGTCAGAGGCGTAGTCGCCGCGCACGCGATACCGCCGCAGCGCGACCTGCCAGTCCAGATCATGGGCGATCTCGTGGGCGATGGTGCCGGCGGAACTGCCCGGCGGCAGGACGAGTTCCCGCACTCGCGGGTCGTGCATGGCCAGCGTCGTCTCGCCGGAGCGGGCAGCGGCGAAGCGGACGCCCAGGCCGCGCAGGTCCAGTGCCGGCAGCACCCGCTGCATGTCCCTGACGGCGCCCTCGAGCATGAGCCGATAGTACGGCCGCCATTCAGGCGCCACGTCATCGGCGAAGCGGACGTACGCGAACCCGAAGCGCTCCTCCAGTTCCCGTGCCGTCGGCCCGCCGAAGCCGGGGAACCAGACACTCTCCTGTGCGTACGGCCGCAGCGTCACCGCCACACGTACGGCGGTGAGGGATGGCGCGGCGTCGAACGGCGAGCGCCGCTCGAGCTGACCGTACGCGGCGACGAAGCGCTCCTCGTCCCGCGCCTGGACCACCGCCGCCCGTCGGGCGCGCTCCTCCTCGTCGAGCCACGCCGCCTGCTCCATCTCCTGGCGATACGTCCGGGCGCCAATGGAGACCGGCGCCTGCGGCGGCATGTTCAGCGAATCCGACAGCTGACCCAGCCGCACGGCAACGCCGGGGGTGAGGAGGGATGGCCGCACGTCTGGGACGGTAGGGCGCGACGCCGTCGTGATGTCTGCCAGACGGGGCGTAAGCAGGCGCAGCGCCTGCGCCAGGCGCGGCGCAAGTTCGAGGGCCTCGCGTTCCACCTCCGGTGGCAGCGCCGTCATGGGCGGCTGCTCCACCCGGAACCAGCGTTCCGAGCGCCACCGGGCGATGGCACGCAGCGGGTCGCCCTGCGCCACTTCCGCAGAGCGGAGCAGCCTGGCGGCGTCCGCGCGGGCCAGTTCCCGGTCCCGCACCAGCGCCGCCACACGGCTGGCAAAGCGCGGCGCTGCTGATGGCAGGCTGCCCTCCATGGCCGCGAGCTGGTAGGCGAGGCGCACGGCGAGTTCGCCGCCCCGCGGGTCGCGGGACTCACTGATGGCGTTCTCGATGATGCGCAGGTGGTGCGCCCCCAGGCCCGGCCAGCTGGTGATGTGACCCAGGCCAGCCCGGTCCAGCGTCACCGCGTCCACTTCATAAGTGTCGCCGGTGTAGGTGCGGGACAGCAGCGCCCACGCCAGCTCGTGGCGCGTCTCGTCCGAGAGCCGCGGATCCCGCAGCACCATGTCCACCAGTCGGAACGGACTGCCCAGACCCAGCCGCAGGCGCTCAGCATAGCCCAGCGCGATGACCGCCTCGTCCTCCGGCACGATGCCGCTCCGGCTCGCCGCGATCCACCCGTTCAGCGTGCTCCGACCCGCCTCCAGCTCCTGCCGCACGTCCGGCGGCAGACCGGCGTGCTCCAGCCGGCCGCACCCGGAAAGTGCGGTGGCGCTCGCCAGCACCAGTGTCAGCAGGTGGCGTCGGAGGTTCGGCATCGAACTCCCTTAGCTCAGGGTGGATCCTTCAGCGTTGCCGCTTCTTCGATGGCCCGGACCAGGCGGGGCCAGACAGGCCTTGCCATACGGTCATCTGCAGTCTGCCTGGCTGCCGACGCCGCGTGGGCCGCCAGGAAGTTCGCCCGCAGGTCCGGCCGGCCCGCCAGGAACCGCCACGCCGGCTGGCCGGCCTTCAGCCGGTTGCATGCGTCACAGCATGCGACGAGGTTGCCCTCGGACTGGTCACCGCCTCGCATCCGCGGCTCCACATGGTCCAGCGTGAGTTCCGCCGGCGGGGACGGCATCCCGCAGTATACACAACAGAACCCGTCCCGAAGGAACACCCTGTCCCGGCGACCGGGCGCTGCGTGCCGTGCCACATCCGTGATACACGCGAGCAGGCCCTGGGTTCGATGGCTTCTGGAATGTAACGCGCACCCCCATATTCCCATGTCATGCGCGACGAATTGAACGCCGATCCGCGACTGAACATGCTGCGCCGGTCCTTCGAGGGCCGGCCCGCCAGTGGCCTGCCGCGCACCGCAGGCCTGCGCGAGGCTGCCGTCGCCCTGCTGGTGCGTCCGCGGTCCAGCCTCGAACTGCTCCTCATCCGCCGGGCAGACCTGCCGGGGGATCCGTGGTCCGGCCACGTTGCCCTGCCGGGTGGGCGCCGGGAACGCCACGACGCCGACCTGCTGGGAACCGCGCGCCGGGAGACGGAGGAAGAGGTGGGCGTGCCCCTGGCACGTGTCGGCAGCTTCGTCGGCGCGCTGGATGAGCTGAGCCCTGGCTCCGTCCTGCTGCCGCCCATCGTCGTCGCGCCCTTCGTGCTGGCCGTGCCGCCGGACACCACGGCGGTGCCCGCCCCCGGCGAAGTCCAGGCTGCCATCTGGGTGCCCCTGGATGCGCTGGCCAGTTCCACCGCGTTGTCCGAGGTGCCCGTTGAACTGCCGTGGGGGAAACGCAACTTCCCGTGCCTGGTATACGAGGACTACATCATCTGGGGACTCACGTACCGGATACTGCAGCAGTTCCTGTCCGTCGCGGGCATGGACGGACTGGCATAGGCGGGAGCAGGATGGTGGACGGCATGGCCCGCAGGCCGGCCATCCACCATCCGCGGATTATGCCAGCTCGTCCCGGCCGCTGATGATGCGACCGACCAGGCCGTACTCCACTGCTTTCTCCGCTGACAGCCAGAAGTTGCGGCGAGTGTCGTCTTCGATGCGCTCCAGCGCCTGGCCCGTCGCTTCGGCGAATACGCGGTTCAGCCGTTCCCGCATGCTGAGGATCTCACGCGCCTCGATCTCGATGTCGGCGGCGCTGCCCCGCATGCCACCGGCCGGCTGGTGCAGCAGGTACCGGGTGTGCGGCAGGGAGAACCGCCGCTCCTTCGGGACGGACACATAGATCAGCGCCCCGGCGCTGGCGACCCAGCCGGTGCCGACCATGCGGACAGGCGAGCGGACGTACCGCACGATGTCGTGGATCGTGTCGCCGGACTCCACGTGGCCGCCCTGCGAGTTGATGTAGATGGTGATGGGCTCGTCCGACTGGGAGTCCATGGCCAGCAGCTGCCCGATGACATTGGCCGCCAGCTTCTGGTTGATCTCACCACTGATGATCAGGGTCCGCGCCTTGAACAGCAGGTTGCGCGTGTCCTCGGTGATCGCCGTGGGCGTCGTCCGCGGCGAGTCGTCCTTCTCAGGCTCCTCTTCCTCTTCATCCGGGTGCGGCGGGTCCTCCATGGGGTCCGGCCGGTTGCGCCAGTCGTGTTCGCGGTCTCGCGTCATGTCCATGTCTCGGTAAGAGTTCCTCAATCGGTCAGCGTGCGCGCGGCCAGACCTGGCTGCCGCACGCCCGCACTCACGCCCTCGTACTCCGCCAGATGCCCCGCCGGCGTCTTCCCCGCCCGGCCGTCCAGCGCTGCCTCCGCCGCGGCGTCCACATCCGCCGCTATCTCCGCCTCCACCGCTTCCAGGCGCTTGCGGTCCACGCCTCGTGCGACGAGATACTCCTCGTACATCCCGATGGGATCCAGCCGACCCCACTCCTCGAACAGCCCGGCGTCAAACGTGGCCCGGGCTTCCGCCTCGTCGTGGGTGGCGTGGCCGCCCATCCGGAACGTGTCCACAACCAGCAGCGTGGGCCCGCCCCCGTCGCGGGCGTGGTCCGCCGCCTGCCGCGCCGCCGCATGGACATCCAGTACGTTGTTGCCGTCGGCAACGGCGCCCCGCAGGCCATACATCGCGGGCCAGTCGCGGAAATCGCCCTGCTGGTGTTGCGCCAGCTTCGTGCCCAGTGCCACCTGATTGTTCTGCAGCACGAAAATGGCCGGCACCCTCAGTACGCCTGCCAGGTTCAGGCCCTCGTGGACCGCGGCGGTCTTGGTGGCGCCGTCGCCGATCCACGTCAGCGCCACGCGGTCCTCGCCTCTCTGCCGGAAACTCAGAGCGACGCCGGTAATGACCGGCACCATGTCGCCCACGTGGGAGATGGGCTGCAGCACGCCCGCGGAAAGTTCACCGAAATGGCCATCCCGTCCCCCGTTCGGACCATCCACCGTGCCGAGGTAGCCGGCGAAGATCCGTTCCAGCGGCATGCCCATCTCGTGCAATGCACCGGCGTTGCGGATCATGGGCGCCACGATGTCCCCATCGCGCCGCAGGGCGTGCACACAGCCGATGGTCACCGCCTCCTCGCCCGTGCCCAGCCACGCCTTGGAGATCACGCCGCGCCGGACCCAGCGCTTCAGCGCAATGTCATGCAGCCGGAAGCGGACCAGACCGGCGTACAGGTCCAGCAGGGTCGCATCGTCCAGGTCGTCCACGATGCGCGCCCGCTCCGCATCCTCCGCCAGACGGCTGCGGTACCGCTCCAGCAGCGCCTGGTCGGGCTGCCAGTTCGCGTATTCGGGTGGATCGTATGCCGGGTAGCGTCGCATGCCTGCAACGTATGCCGTCTCGTCGCCGCGGAAAAGGAGCCGTCACCGTTCCGTCCACAGCCGCCCGCGAGCCGACGAGCCGGTGGTACCAGCACCAGCCGCCGGGTCAGGTCGGCGGCCGGGCCGCAGCAGCGGCGGCGCGTCAGGCGGCGGCGACGGGACCGGACTCGGTCTCCTGGATGCCGCGGCCAACCCGCGCGGCGGTGACGTCCAGCTCCGCCCGGGACGGTATGGGCGCGTCGGGCATCGGCAACTGCAGCGCGAATGGCTCGCCCTCCCGCACCGGGATCAGGTGCAGATGGAAGTGGGGCACGTCCTGGCCCCCGGCCTTGCCATTGGCGCTGAAGATGTTGATGGCGTGCGCGCCCATGGCGCGCTGGATGCCCGGTGCAATGCGGCGGGCCACGGCAAGGCAGTGGGCCGCAAGGTCCTCGGGCATGTCGAAAATGGTCTCGTAATGGTCCTTGGTGGCGATGAGCGTGTGCCCCCGGCTCATTGGCTGGATGTCCAGGAAGGCGATGGTCAGTTCATCCTCATGGACGAGACTGACCATCTCCTCACCACCGATGATACGACAGAAAACGCAATGCGGCTCCACCATGTTGCCTCACTTGCAGGATCGTCCCCTTCTTCTGCACCGATCCAATGCAGGATACGGGCCGAGGTCGGGTGGCTCATCGGGCCGCCGCGTGCGGACGGACGCGCGCGCCCACCCCTAGCCAGCGGCCCGCCGGGGCGTAAGATTGGTGCCACCGCAGGACGGGCCAGAGCCCGCCGGCAGTATCCGCAACCCACTGGAAGGACAACGATGTCGCAGCAGGGGGCGAACGCCGGGGCACGCGTAGACGGCACAGTAGCCGCAGCGTTCCCGCTGGCGCTCCTCGAATCGGTCCGTTCTCATGACCGCCCGGGCGAAATCCTCGAGGACGAGGATCTGAGTGTAAGCCTGCCCCGGCGGCTGGGCCTCACCGGTGTCGTCGAGACGCAGATCCACCGCTACAGCACGGCAAACCGGAACGGCAGCCGTGTACCGCTGGGCGAGGCGCTGGGCCTGTTCCGCCTGGTCATGCGCCGGCCGGATGCCGAGGCGATCCTGCGGGAAACCGGGCAGCGGCTTGCCCGCTGGCGGTTCCGCCACACGCCCGACCTGTGGCGGGCCATCCTGCATCGCGGTCCCGCCGCCCTCGCCATGCGTTCCGCCCGCCGCGCGTCGGCCAGCGCGCTGAAATCGCTGCACGCCGGGTCCGCCATCACGGCCACGAAGCCCTTTGCCGTGGCCGTCGCGGACTGCGTCACCGCGCGCCTGGAGGAGTCGGGGCCGTCATGCACGATGTTTACGGGGATGATGGAGGAACTGCTGCTGCTCCACACCGGCAGGGAGCACCGCCTCGTCCACAGCCGATGCATCGGCCACGGCTCCAGCGTCTGCGAATGGGAACTGGCGCCGGAAGGCTGACCCGTCAGTCCTGGTCGTCCTCGGCAATGCCGGCGGCGCGTAGCAGCTTTGCCCTGATCTGCTGATCGAAGGCCTCCCACTTGAGCCGCATCTGCTCACCGTCCGCCGTACCTTCAAGGAAACCGACGGGGATCTCGAAGCCGCCCGCCCTGCTCCGCCCGCCGCCGTAGTAGCGGCCGCGGGCGTCGGAGCCCAGTGCGTTCTTGAGGAACTGATCCACATCCACCGTGACCTTGCTGGTCCGCATGCTGCCCACCACCACCTCGCGGTCGCCTTCTCCGAGGAGCAGGCCGTAGACCAGTGCCGTGTGGACGTTCTCTTCCGTCAGCAGGAAATCCGTCGCCTGCGGGATGGCGTCCCGGTCCGCGTGCCTGAGGTAGCCGACGCCCGCAATGGAGTATCCTTCCACCACGACCCGGTCCGTCAGCGCGATGCGGATCACTTCCATGGTGCCCCGCGAGCGCTGTACCTGCAGGATGGACTCGAGGAGCTGGTGGTCCACGTAGCGGGACAGGTATGCGCCAGCAGCGAACTCGTCCGGCCCCGCCCGGATCAGCCCCGCCGTCTCGCTGCGCAGTGCGTGGGCCAGCGCCGTGGCGACGCGCCTGTGGTCGTCGGATCCCTCGTCCAGACTTACCACGAGGCCGCTGCGCAGATAGTCGGCAAAGATGGTGGCGGCGGCGCCAGTCGGCCGGATATCCGTGAACTCGGCATCGAGGACGCCCTGGGGCGCGTGATGGTCCATGATGGCCAGGCTCCTCACGCCGGCATCCTCGAACCGGTCGGTCAGACGTGTCGTCGTGCCCTGGTTGTCAATGAATACGGCGCCATCGTACTGGTCGAGGGGAAATGAATCGGTCACGCGTGTCAGTTCGATGTCCGCCAGGTGCACGAGGGCCAGGTTCTCCTGGTGGCTGACCCGGCCCTCGTACAGGATGTCCACGTCAATGTCCCGTTCGGCGGCCAGCAGCCGGTATGCCAGCGCACTGGCGATTGCGTCCGGGTCCGGATAGTCCTGCAGCGCGACGGCGTGCCGCTCGCCCGCATGGCGCTTGAGGAAGGCGGCGAACTCTCCGGACCTGGCGTCATCGCCGAAGTGGGCGGGGGTGACGGCTACCGGCAGGGGCAGCGCGTCGCCGGCGGCCACCTCAGTCTCCTGACGGTGCGGGGACGTGCCCGACCTCCGGACGCGCACCCCGGCCGTTGCCGCTGGCCGTGCCCATAAGCTCCCTGAGTTCCGCGCGGTCCACGACTTCCTTGTCCAGCAGCAGCCTGGCCAGACGCTCCAGCAGGTCGCGGTCCCGCTGCAGGATGTCCAGGGCGCGAGCGTAGCCCTCGTCCAGTACGGCGTGCAGCTCGCTGTCAATCAGGCGGGCCGTCTCCTCGCTGTAGTCCAGGCGCCCATCGTCGCCCACGTTCAGGAACTGGCTCTGGCGACGGATGAAGTTCACCGGCCCCAGCTTCGGCGACATCCCCAGCTCCGCAACCATCCGCCGCGCCATGTCAGTGGCGCGCTCCAGGTCGTTGCCGGCGCCCGTGGACATCTCGCCGTACACGATCTCCTCCGCGGCGCGGCCGCCCATGAGCACTGCGATGCGATCCTTGAGTTCCTGCCGCTGGATGAGGTAACGCTCGTCTGTCGGCAGCTGCTGCGTGTAGCCCAGTGCCGCGACGCCGCGGGGGATGATGGAAATCTTGTGCACCGGGTCCGCAAACTCAGCCCGCTCCGCCACGATGGCGTGCCCCGCCTCGTGGTACGCGACGATTTCCCGTTCCCGGTCGTGCACCAGCCGGTTCTTCTTCTCGAGGCCGGCAATGATCCGATCGATGGCGTGCTCGATGTCGATCATGTTGACCTCGTCCTTGTCGTCCCGGGCCGCCAGCAGAGCCGCCTCGTTCAACACGTTGGCCAGGTCTGCGCCCACGAAGCCAGGTGTCCGGCGCGCTACCGTCAGCAGGTCCACGTCCTCGCCCAGCGCGATCCTGGCCGAGTGTACCGCCAGGATCGCCAGCCGGCCGGACATGTCGGGACGGTCCACCAGCACCTGCCGGTCGAACCGGCCCGGCCGCAGCAGCGCCTGGTCCAGGATCTCCGGCCGGTTCGTGGCGCCCATGATGATGACGCCCGTGCGCGTATCGAAACCGTCCATCTCCACCAGCAGCTGGTTCAGCGTCTGCTCGCGCTCGTCGTGACCTCCCATGGGTCCGCCACCGCCGCGCTGCTTGCCCAGGGCGTCCAGCTCGTCGATGAACACGATGCACGGCGCCTGCCGTTTCGCCTGCTCGAACAGGTCACGGACGCGGGCCGCCCCGACACCCACGAACATCTCCACGAACTCGGAGCCGCTGATGGAGAAGAATGTCACGTCCGCCTCGCCGGCCACGGCCCGCGCCAGCAGCGTCTTGCCCGTGCCCGGCGGGCCCACCAGGAGCACGCCCTTGGGGATCCGGGCACCGAGGCGGGCGAACTTGTCCGGCGTCTTGAGGAACTCTACGACCTCCACGAGTTCCTGCTTCGCCTCGTCGGCCCCCGCGACGTCGTCGAACGTGACGCCGGTGCCCTCCTCGCCCATGATGCGGGCCCGGTTCTTACCCACGGTCATGACACCCTGCTGTGGGTTCATGCGCCGCAGCATCCAGATCCAGAAGATGATGAGCACCGAAATAGGCAGCAGCCACGCGAGCATGGGCCCGAACCAGCTTGCCCGGGCACCCTCGTACTCCACGCCGGACTGCTGCAGCAGCGGCACCAGCGTCTCGTCATCTGGTACGCGGGTGCTCGTCCATTCCTCCGGTGCGCCGGCGGCACGGGCGCTGTCCGTGGGTGTGGCCCGGATCTGCTCCGGCCCCACGGTGACACTGGCGACCTGCCCCGCCTGGATGCGCTGCTTCAGTTCGCTGTAGGGTATGCCGGTCCGCGTCGTCTGGCCGAGCATGTAGTTCAGCCCGATGACGAAGGCCAGGATGACGAGGAAGTACACCAGCGAGAACCGGGCGCGAGGTCCGCCCATGTACGACGAGTTGCGTCGCCGGTCACGCTGGCGCCGGTCCGTCTTGCGGCGGTCTGCCGCAGGGTCGCGGCGCTCAGCCGCCGGGTCGCGCCTGTGTTCGGTCATGCCGTCACGAGGGGCAAGGACCGTACCCGGCACGGATGGACACTACTGGCCGCGCAGCCCGGGGTGCCCGTAGAATCATTACCATGCTGCACATACGCGACATCCAGCAGGCCGGCCGCAGACTGGCAGGTCGAGTCCACCGTACGCCGGTGCTGACATCCCGGACCCTGGACCGCATCACCGGCGCGACGCTGTTCCTGAAGCCCGAAATGCTCCAGCGGACGGGGTCCTTCAAGGTGCGCGGCGTGCTGAACCGCATCGCCGACCTGGAGCCCGAGGAACGGCAACGTGGCATCATCACCATATCCGCCGGCAACCACGGCCAGGCCGTTGCGTTCGCCGCCGCGGCGGAGGGCGTAAACGCGACCGTTGTCATGCCGGCCCACGCCACGCCGGCCAAGGTGGAGGCATGCAGGGATTACGGCGCGAACGTGGTGCTGCATGGCGACATCTTCGGCGCGTTTGAGAGGATGGAGGAACTGCGGCAGCGTGACGGCGGCGTCCTCATCCATCCCTTCGATGATCCCGCCATCATGGCCGGACAGGGCACGGTAGCATTGGAGATATGCGACGATGTGCCGGAGCTGGACGCCATCGTCATTCCCGCCGGCGGCGGCGGACTGCTGTCGGGAGCGTCAGCGGCCATGAAGGCGCTTCAGCCCGGCGCCCGCGTCATCGGCGTCGAGCCGACAGGCGCCGCGGCCATCCTGCGCGGGATGGAGGTCGGCAAGCCGGTGCGGCTGGATGCCGTCGACACCATCGCCGACGGGCTGGGCGCGCCCATGACCAGCAGTGACGTGCTTGCCCACGTTCGCGCCTTCGTGGATGACATGGTCGTCGTCACCGACGACCAGATCCGCGCCGCCATGCGGCTACTGCTGGAACGCTGCAAGCTGCTGACGGAGCCCGCTGGCGCTGCCGCCCTCGCCGCAGTGCTCGCTGGCGTCGCAACTGTGCCCGGCACGGCCGGCCGCGCGCCTCGCATCGCCGTCGTGCTGAGCGGCGGCAACATCGACATGCCGCGCCTGGCGGAACTGCTTACGGACCACCGCTCCAACCCGGAGGACTGAACGCATGGGACGACTGATCCGGCCCCTCACGACAGTGACGTGCGCGGCGCTCCTCATGTCCCTGGCCGGCTGCACGGTAACGGCTTCACGCGCCGGCTCCGGTGCCGGCCGGCCCGAGGTGGTGAACCTGCCCGGCGCCGCGGCGCTGGCCACGTACTCGCCTGCCGTCCGCAGCGGCGGGCTCGTCTTTCTTTCAGGTCAGGTGGGGCTCCGCCCGGGCACTCGTGAACTGGTGACGGGTGGCATCGAGGCGGAGACGCGGCAGACGCTGGACAACGTACGCGCGGTGCTTGCGGCCGCCGGCCTGACGCGGGAGCACCTGGTGAAGTGCACCGTGTTCCTGGCCGACATCGCCGACTACGAGGCCATGAACGCAGTGTACGCTGAGTTCTTTGCCGGCGTGCAGGCGCCGGCACGGTCGGCCCTCGGCGTCGGCGGCCTGCCCCTGGGGGCGCGCGTCGAGATCGAATGCATTGCCGCCGACAACGGACCCGCGTGAGGCGCGCTTGAACCTGCAGTTCGCCATTCTGGCATTCACGTCGCTGCTCGCCATCGTCAATCCGCTGGGCGCAGTGCCGCTGTTCATCGCGCTGACGGCGCCGTACTCGACGGCGCACCGCGCCGCCACGCTGCGTCGGGCCATACTGACCGGCGTGTCCGTGCTGTTCCTCTTCGCCCTGGCTGGCACCTACATCCTCCAGTTCTTCGGCATCACGCGGCAGGCGTTCCAGATCGCCGGCGGCATCCTGTTCTTTGCCATCGGCTGGGACATGCTGCAGGCCCGGCGGTCCCGGGTGAAGACGACGGAGGAGGAGGAAACCGAAAGCCACATGAAGGATGATGTGGGCATCATCCCGCTGGGCCTGCCGACCCTGGCCGGACCCGGCGCCATCACCACCGTCATCGCCCTGAACGGCCAGGCCCCAACGTTGCTGGATTCCCTGTCCGTATACGTGGCCATCGTGCTGGTGATGGTCATCTGCTGGGTAACGCTCACAGCTGCACCCGTACTGACGCGGCGCATCGGACAGACCGGGATGAACGTCATGACGCGGCTCATGGGCCTGCTGGTCATGGTTATCGGCGCCCAGTTCGTCATTAACGGCAGCACGATCGTGATCCTGGACATCGCGGCACGCCTGCGCGACTTCCAGTGATGACCGTACAGGAGGATCGATGAAGTTCCGTCTGCATCTGCTTGCTTTGCTCGTCCCGTTCCTGCTGACCGCGTGCGGCCAGGTGACCTGGCCGCTGCCGTGGCCGCCCCGGCCCGCCGCTCCGGAGGTGGAGCCGGAGCCCGTACCCGAGGCCATGGAGGAGCCCGAGCCGGAGGCCGACCCGCGGGTGGAACTGCTGTGGGACGAGTGGGGCGTGCCCCACATCTTTGCCGACGACGCGGCCGCGCTCTTCTATGGGAATGGGTGGGCCATGATGCACAGTCACGGCAACCTGGTGCTGCGCCTGTACGGCCAGGCGCGTGGCCGGGCCGCCGAGTACTGGGGCGAGCGTTTCCTGGATTCGGACGTGTGGGTACGCACGAACGGCATCCCCGAGCGCGCCTCGCGCTGGCTCGATGAGCAGGTACCCCACGCCCGTGCCTGGATCGAGTCATTCGTCGCGGGCATGAACATGTACGCCGAGCGGAATCCGGACGCCATTGCACCCGAGTGGCAGCAGGTCCTGCCCGTCACCGCCGAAGATGTCCTGGCCCACCAGCAGCGAGTCCTGAACTTCACGTTCCTGGCGAACCCGGCCATGGTCACTGGCACGGCGCGGGCGTGGCAGGCGGACGCGGGCTCGAACGCGTGGGCGATCGGGCCCTCCCGGTCCGCCACGGGCAATGCGCTGCTCCTCATCAACCCGCACCTGCCCTGGGGCGACCTGTTCACGTTCTATGAATTGCACCTGAGCACGCCGGACGTGAACGCGTACGGCGCCACCCTTGTCGGGTTCCCCGGCATCGGCATGGGGTTCAATGAGCACCTCGGCTGGGCGCACACGGTGAACACCATCGACTCGGCGGACATCTACGAACTCGTTGTCGAGGGCGATTCGTACGTGCTCGATGGCGTGGCGTACGCACTGGAGGTGGACGACCAGCTGCTGCGCATACGACAGCCCGACGGCACCATGACCGAGCGCGCGCTGCCCATCCGACGGAGCGTGCACGGCCCCATTGTCGCCCAGCGGGAAGGCCGCGCCCTGGCGCTGCGGGTCGCCGGCCTCGACTCGCCGAACCTGCTGGCGCAGTTGTGGGACATGGCGCGAGCGACGAACCGCGCCTCCTTCGAGGTCGCCCTGTCGCGCCTGCAGCTGCCCATGTTCACGGTGATGTACGCTGACAGGAGCGGCGACATCATGCACGTGTTCAACGGCGCCGTACCCCTGCGAGGCCGTGGCGACTGGAACTACTGGCAGGGCATTGTACCCGGCGACTCGTCTGCCACGCTCTGGACGCGGGTCCACGATTACAACGTCCTGCCCCGCATCGTGAACCCGGGCACGGGCTGGCTGCAGAACGCCAATGACCCGCCCTGGACCACGACGTTCCCGCAGGCTCTGAGCCCGACGTTCTTCCCGCCCTATGTGGCACCTGAGCGGCCGCTGGCCTTCCGGCCCATGCGCTCGGCACGCATGCTTGCCGAGACGTCACGCATGACACTGGAGCGCATGATCGAACTCAAGCACTCCACCCGGATGCAGGCCGCCGACCATCTGGTGAGTGACGTGGTTGCTGCAGCTCGCTCCCTGGAGCTGCCCGGTTCGAGGGAGGCCGCCGGCGTCCTGGAGACCTGGGACCGGAACGCCGATGCAGGCAGCCGGGGCGCCGTACTCTTCGCGCACTTCTACCGCGCCATGGCCGCGGAGCGGTGGCCCTCCGGCTCCATGTTCGAGATTCCGTGGACGCCGGCCATCCCCTTCGGCACGCCTGAAGGGCTGGCGCACCCCCGCCGCGCCGTCGAACTCCTCGTGCAGGCGGCGGCGGAAGTCAGCACGGTTTACGGCAGCCTCGACGTCGCCTGGGGCGATGTGCACCGCCTCCGGCTGGATGACGTGGATCTTCCCGCCAACGGTGGCGGCGGTGAACTCGGCATATTCCGCGTCGTCGCCTTCGAACCGGTGCCAGGCGATGCGAGCCGGCAGGTCGCGACGAGCGGCGACTCGTTCATTGCCGCAATCGAGTTCGGCGACAGCGTCCGGGCCCGGGTGCTTACCGTCTACGGCAACAGCACGCAGCCCGGCTCGCCGCACCGGACCGACCAGCTCGGCCTGTTCGCCCGTAAGGAACTCCGGCCCGTGCGCATGACGCGCGACGAAGTACTGCCCCACGTCACCCGGCGCGACGCGTTCTGAGCCTGACGTCCTGAGGCCGACCTGTCCACCTCAGCCGGTCATCAGGTAGACGCGTGCCGTTCTTCTCGGCACGCCTTCCAGGTCGTGGGGCACTGCCATGTCGAAGCTCGCCAGCAGGCGCATGCCCGTCTCGTCGAAATACGTGCGTCCGGCGTCTGCCGCCAGGACGGTGGCGCCGTTGCGAAGCGCACGCTCCAGAACGCTGCGCTGGCGCGGCGTCTCACTCCGTTCATACGCCAGGTCGCTGCACAGGACGACGTCGAAGTCATCCACCAGCTGCGGCGTAGCGCACAGGTCATCAATCAGGGGCTGCAGTTGCAGCCCCTGCGTTCCTGCCGCCAGCCCCGCCACCGCCACAGCCCAGGGGTCCACATCGTTTGCCGTGACCGTGCCGCCCGCCCGGGCCGCCGCCAGTGCCGTGACGCCGCCGCCAGCGCCGAAATCAATGACGTTCCGTCCCCGCACCAGTTCCGGCCGGTCCAGCACCAGGCGGGCGAGGGCACTGCCGCCGGGCCACGGGTACGCCCAGAAGGGGGCGGGCAGCGTCGCGCCCGCCATTGCCTCGGCGGCCTGCCAGACCTCCACGAGTGATCGGGCGTGGAAAACCTGCAGTTCGGGACATAGCGGCGCGGGGCGGAGCGGCGCATGCTCGGCCAGCAGCCGGGACAGCTCAGAGGCAGGAGGAGCGGGGACCGTCGGCTTCAGCAGCGG
This sequence comes from Longimicrobiales bacterium, assembly GCA_035461245.1. Classification (GTDB taxonomy): domain Bacteria; phylum Gemmatimonadota; class Gemmatimonadetes; order Longimicrobiales; family RSA9; genus SH-MAG3. The sequence goes on from DATHVP010000148.1 coordinate 39,644, forward strand.
ACCAGCCCCCTGCACGACGCGGGCTGGAGAGTATACAGCTGGACGATGTACCACTGGCCTCGCGTGTCCCGGGCGATCCCCGCACCTGTGTGCGTGTACTCGGCCTCCAGCAGGTTGCGACGGTGCATGTCCGACCCCAGCCACATCTCGATGATCTTCGCCGGCACCTCAGCGGCCTCGCCGTATGTGCTTGCCAGGTTCTCGGCGGCGCGCTGCCACCGGCCGCCGGCGTGATCGATGCGCTGCGTATGCGTATGGCGACCCGGCACCGGTGAATGGTGATCCAGGGTCCGACGGGTGGCCAGTTCCGCCGCGTAGTCGGTGGCCGCACGGACCAGCGCAGGGTCCGTTCGCAGCGTCTGCAGCCGACGGGCCGCCCGCAGGCGGTTCAGTTCCGTCGTCATGCCGTCAGCGACGTGTGCATAGGTGCCGGACGCGTCTCCCGGCACGCCGCCCCCGGACGCCGCCTGCCCACCGGCGCACGCCGCACACCACAGCCCCAGCGCGCCGGCCACAACAGCACGCCCCGCCATCCTACCCGTCAACCCTCACGTAAGCCATCCCCATACACCATCCCCATACACCATACACCATCCCCATACACCATCCCCATACACCATCCCCATACACCTGAAACGCCCTGCAGACCTCAAATTCCCTCCCGCCCATGCCGCTCATGGATGCCCGCCGCGATCCAGCGGGCCACGCCCATGATGGTCAGCGACGGATCCACTGAAACCGAGCCCGGCAGCGCCGCGCCATCCGCCACATACAACCCCTTCAATCGGTGTGCCTCGCCGGTGGGCCCGGCAAAGGCGTCGGCGGGATCGGAGCCGATGGGTGCCGTGCCCATGAGGTGCGAACCGGCGCAGAACTGGGCATTGGGCTGGACGCTGCGCAGCGTGATCCTCGTGCGGACGTCATCCTCGTTCCGCACAACGGTGTTGTAGACGTCGGGGATCCAGACCTCCTGCGCGCCGGCGGCGAGGAAGATGCGCGACGCATTCCTCAGGTAGTCCACGGCCTTGAGCTGGTCCACGCCGCGCACGTTGTACTCCGTGCGGCGGATGCCGTTGCGGTCAAGGAAGACGCGGCCGGGGTTGTCCTCATCGATGACGGACATGAGGGAGCCCAGGTGCCGGTACTTCTTCATGCGCTCGGTGCTCAGCGCGCCGTGACCGCCCAGCATCACCGACGCGATGCCCGGCGACTGGTGGTTCGTGAGCATGATGTAGCCGCCACCGGCATACTCGCCTGCGGCATCGTGCTGCACGTGACGGAACCCGTGGACCACGTACGCGCAGGGGATGCCCGTCACGTTGTCGATGGGCCGCCCCATGTCCGCCCAGACGAAGTAGTGCGGGTTGATGTAGAAACGTCGCCCCACGACGTCGTCACCCATGTTCCGCAGCAGGATGTCGGCCGTGCCCAGCGCGCCGCCGGCAAGCACGACGACGGGCGCCTCCACGCGGAACGAGCCGGTGGCCGCCTTCGTGGCCCGGTCCACGAACGTGCCTGCCACACCCGTGACGCGTTCGCCCTCGCCGGCGCCGTCCCGCAGCAGCCGCGTGACAATGGCATCGCTGTAGATGCGGCCGCCGGTCTTCGAGACGCGCGGGATGGTGGTGATGAGCTGGGACGTCTTCCGGTTGTACGTGCAGCCGAACTGCGTCCAGCCGCAGCCGATGCAATCAATGCGGGCCGTGGGCGGAGCGTGCCCCTCGATGCCCAGCGCCTCGCACCCCTGGCGCACCAGCCGGTTGTTCTCGTTGAACAGCCGCTCCGGCGTGACGTGGATGCCCAGCTCTTCCTCGATGGCCTGCCAGTGCGGATCCAGCTCGGACTCCGTGAACCAGTCCACGCCGCTCTCCCGCCGCCACCGCTCCAGGCGATCGCCGGGGGCCCGGAACGAGTCGCCCCAGTAGTGCACCGTGGAGCCGCCGACGGCCTCGGCGTAGTTCAGGAACACGGCGTTGTCGGTGGACGAGTCGAGGCCGCGGCGTCCGTTGAAGTCGCCCATGGCCTCTTCCTCCCGCTGGGAGAACTCCTCGGCCCGGAGGAACGCGCCCTTCTCGAGCATGACCACGTCCCAGCCCCGCTCTGCCAGGTAGGCCGCCAGCGTGCCGCCGCCGGAGCCCGTGCCTACGACAATGACGTCCGCCCGATCCGCAATCCGGTCGGTACGGGCTGCGCCCTGGATGATCATGCGATGTCGCCGAAATCCACGGGATAGGCCGGCACGTTCATGTACTCCGGCCACGGCCCGGGGAATCCCGTAAGGGGACGCGTGGCGTCATCCACCCACGCGAAGTAGATGACGAAGCCGCGCAACGCCTGGTACGCCGCGCGACGAAGGTTGAAGCGCGACGTCGCCCAGCTCTGCAGCACCCGGGTGCGCGCGGCCGGGGAGAGGGCCGTGAAGCGCCGCGGCTGCAGGGCCAGGATGGTGCCGTGTTCCATCAGCGAGAGTACTGTCCGCATGTCCGACAGCATGGGCTCGCCGGCCACGGCCAGTTCGGCGTCAATGCCGGCGGCAATGGCGTCCGGCGACACCGGCGTGTCCACCACAATGACCTCCGCCGCTGCCCGCGCTACTGCGTACTGCTTCTCCGACAACGCCCGCAGATCCACGCCTGCGGCCTGCGCCTGGGGGTAATCCCGGCTGCACCCCGCAGGCAGGGCGGCGGCGGCGGCCACGGCGGCGCTGCCACCGGCTACGGTCCGCAGGAATCCTCGTCGCGGCAGGATCGAATCGCGCATGGGTCCAATTTATCGCGGGCCAGTGAAAAATGCATGGCAGTCTTGTCCCGGCACCGCTGGCGTCCTTACCTTGCCGACGATCCAGCATATTCGCTGCTTACGACACGGGCCGACGCCTTTGCGCGCTATCCGCTTCCACTATCGTCCCGTCCGATACCTGCTGACCCGCTACGCCGCGGCGCGCCGACCGGCGCTGGCGCTGGGTCCGCTGGGGTGTGTCGCACTGGACGACGTGGAGCCACCGGCGCTGCCGGGCGACGACTGGGTCCGGGTGCAGCCGACGCTGTCGGGCATTTGCGGCAGCGACCTGTCGGCGGTGACGGCCCATGACAGCTTCACCCTGGAGCCGTTCGGCGCCTACCCCTTCACCTTCGGCCATGAGAACGTCGGCCGGGTGGTGGAGAGCGGCGGCACGGCGGGCGCATGGAAGCCCGGCGATCGTGTCATCGTCAATCCCATGCTGGCGTGCACCCAGCGGGGGCTGGAGCCGTGTCCCGCGTGCGTCCGGGGCGAATACGGGCTGTGTCGCAGCACGGGCGATGGCGCCCTCGGCGGCGGCCCCATGATCGGCTATTCGCCCCGGGCCGGCGGCGGCTGGTCGGGCGGCTTTGTCGCCCACCATACGCAGCTGCGGGCCGCCGACGGGCTGGACGATGAGGTGGCGGTGCTGACGGACCCGCTGGCGTCCGCCCTGCGCCCGGTGCTGCTGCACCCGCCGGCCGGGGACGACGTCGTCCTCGTCATCGGCGGCGGCACCATCGGCGCCCTCACCGTGGCGGCGCTGCGGGCGGTGGGCTGGGAGGGGCCGGTGGCGTGCCTGGCCCGTTACGATTTCCAGCTGGAACTGGCGGAGGCGGCAGGCGCGGACCACGTCTTCCGCCGGCCGGACGAGGTGTACGCCTGGGCGGAGTCGCTGCCCCATGCCCGCTCGTACCGACCCACGCTGGCGCCGCGCTTCGTGGAGGGCGGACCGTCCCTCGTCTACGATACGGTGGGCTCGGCATCCTCCGTGGGCGATTCCCTGGCCCTCACGCGGGAAGGCGGGCGCGTTGTGCTCGTGGGCGCCGCGGCGAAGGTGGACGCCGACTGGACGCGCCTGTGGTACCGCCAACTGACGGTCGCGGGTATCTTTGCCTATGGCAGGGCCCGCTTCCGCGGCCAGGATCGCGACATCTACGACATCACCATCGACGTGCTCCGCGCCGGCGTCATCGGCCGCCTCGGGATGCTGACTCACGTTTTCGGACTGGAGGAGTATCGTGCAGCACTCAACGCCGCCCTCGACAAAGGCGGACACCGCTCCATCAAGGTTGCGTTCCGACCGGAATGACGCCCAGACCGTGAGTGAGGCCGAGACTGTGAATGAGGAAGACAACGTGGGCGACGGCGGAAACGTCAGCGGCGCCGACAACGACGGGGCCGGCACGGACGGCCATACCAGCGTCACTGGCAGCGTCGGGGACGCGCGGTCCAATGGTGCTGCCGCCGGCGGCACCCCGGCCGGCGCCACCCCGGCCGGCGGCATCACCCTGACGGCCGCCATGCAGGCCATCCACGGCGCCGCGGACCTGCGGGATTACACGCGGGACCCGTTCCTCGGCTACTTCGAGGGCCGCACCGTGGAGGAGATCCTGCCCCAGGGCACGCTCCTGGACCACCCCAACGTGCACCGCTGGTTCGAGCTGTTCGCCGCCGGGCTGCCCCACTCGCTGTATACGTACCAGCTGCCACTGACCGTTGCGTCCGGCCCCCGCTCCGCTGCGCTGGGTCAGGACCTCGTCATGTTCTCCAGCTACAGCTACCTCGGCCTCATCGGACACCCGCGCATCACCGCGGCGGTGGAAGCGGCCGTGTCGCGCTACGGGACCTCCACAGGCGGCGTGCGGCTGCTCACGGGCACCCTCGAGCTGCATCATGAACTGGAGCACGAGCTTGCCACGTTCCTGGGCCAGGAGGGAGCGGCAACCTTCGCATCCGGGTACGATGCGAACATCGCCGCCATCACGTCGCTGTTCGGCCCCGGCGACGTCGCCATCCTCGACCAGTACGCGCACCAGTCCATCCACGATGGCGTGCGCATGGCCGGCTGCGAAAACCGCCGCTTCAGGCACAATGACATGAACGACCTGGAGCGGCGCCTGCGCCAGGCCCGCAACCGCGGCGCGCACCGCATCCTCATCGCCGTCGACTCCGTTTTCTCCATGGATGGCGACCAGGCGCCCATCGAGGACATCCTGGCGCTCAAGGAAGAGTACGGCGCGTTCCTGCTGGTGGATGAAGCCCATGCGCTGGGCGCCGTCGGCGCCACCGGCCGTGGCATCTGCGAGGAGCAGGGCATCGACCCGTCCCGCATCGATATCCTCACCGGCTCCCTGTCCAAGGGCATCCCGTCGTCGGGCGGGTTCGTAGCCGGCGGCCGCGGGCTGAAGATATACATGCAGCACGGCTCGGCGCCCTACATGTTCTCCGCCGCCATGACGCCCGCCAACGCTGCGGCATCCCTGGAGTCGTTGCGGATCCTGAAGGACGAGCCCCGCCGCATGGACACACTCCGGGACAACACCCGCGTCATGAAGGAAGGCCTGGAGGAGATCGGCTTCGACTTCGGCGCCTCCCGCAGCCCCGTGCTGCCGCTCCTGCTGGGCGACGAGTGGCGTGCCTACCGCGTCGCCCGGGACATGCTGGAGAAGGGCATCTTCGTCTCCGCCGTGGTGTTCCCCGCCGTGTCGCCGGGCCAGGCGCGGCTGCGCCTGTGCGCCACCGCGGCGCACACGCAGGAGCACTTCCAGCGCCTGTTCGACGCCCTGCGTTCGTGCGAGGCCGCGATGGAGGTTGCGTCCGCCTAGTGCCCGCCTGCGGCGGGCGGAGTATTGTTTATGGGGATGGTGTATGGGGTGCCCGCCTGCGGCGGGCGGAGGATGGGGTGCCCGCCTGCGGCGGGCGGAGTATTGTTTATGGGGATGGTGTATGGGGATCGGGGGCGCCGCTGGCGCCCTTTTTCCTGCTGCGACCCGTTGCGGTGATCATGGCGACGAGCATGCCGGTAATAGCGAGCAGGGACGAACGAATATCGCTGGCGGCAGCCTTGTCTACTGCGTAACACCGCACCAGCAGCGTGATGGCCGCACCGCATTCCGCTGCCGATCTCAGGGCCATGCGGTAGAACCGGGCCTTCTCTGCCAGACTGAACTCGGCACACCCCTCTGCGATGTTGAGTGTTATTGAAGAGCACGCCCGCAGCAGCTGCCACACAAGGTGCTCCTGCAGCGGAGGTACTCGAGCCACCAGCGCGACGCACGCGACGTAGCAGTCCACTGAAAGCTGGTATACCCGCAGCCGCTCATGATCGAACTTGTTTCGCATGGCTCGAACATCGCAGCCAAAGCGGGGCATTCACATGGCGGAAGCGGACAGAATATTGCCGCTGTCGGCACCGGCCGCCGGGATTGGTAGTGGAGACAGGCGGTTACGGTCAACCTTGGAGCAGGCCGCCGCCCAGCGCCGCTCCCCATACACTATCCCCATAAACCATCCACCGCCCGCCGCAGGCGGGCACATCGCCGAAGGCGGCATCACCCCGCCAGCACCCGCAGCAACGCCCGCGCCTTGGCCAGCGTTTCCTCGTATTCCGCCGCCGGCACCGAGTCGGCCACGACGCCGGCGCCCGCCTGCACATGGGCCTGGCCGTCGGCAGCGACGATGGTGCGGATGGCGATGGCGGTGTCCATGGTCAGCCCGCCCCAAGCGAAATAGCCGACGGCGCCGGCGTACACACCCCGTCGCACGGGTTCCAGTTCATCCAGGATCTCCATCGCCCGGATCTTCGGCGCGCCGGACACCGTGCCGGCGGGAAAACAGGCCCGGAACACGTCCATGGCCGACAGCCCGTCGCGCAGCTCGCCTTCCACCTGGCTGACAATGTGGAGCACGTGGCTGTACCTCTCCACCGTCATGAACGCCGGCACATGGACGGTGCCGTAGCGGGCGACACGCCCCACGTCGTTCCGGCCCAGGTCCACCAGCATGAGGTGTTCGGCGCGCTCCTTGGCGTCGGCCAGCAGCTCGTCGGTCAGGCGGGCGTCCTCCTCGTCGGATCCGCCCCGTGGCCGGGTCCCGGCAATGGGCCGCACCGTGACCGTGCCATCCTCCACCCGGACGAGCACCTCCGGCGACGAGCCCACCAGCGAGACGCCGTCCAGCTCAAGGAAGAACAAATAGGGCGAGGGGTTCAGTGCCCGGAGGGCGCGGTACAGGTCGAACGGGTCCCGCTCCAGGTCCACGCTGAGGCGCTGGCTCAAGACCACCTGGAACGCGTCGCCGGCCTTGATGTAGTCCCGGATCCGCTCCACGTCGGCCTCGAACTCGGCTCGTGTGAAGCTGCTGCTGAACGGCACGTCCTCCGGCGACGATGGCAGCGCAAGTGGGGCCGGCGGCTCCGCACGCGCGAGCGTCTCCACGACATCGTCCACCCTGGCGACGGCGGCATCGTAGCGACGCCGGAGTTCTGCCTCCTCCGCGTCCGTCACGTCCACGTTCGTGATGGCGTACGCCCGCCCGAACACGTTGTCGATGGCCAGCACCGTGTCCGTGAACATGAGGAGCGCCTCCGGCAGCCCCGCCGGGTCCGGCGGCGGGTCGGGCAGCCGCTCGATGTAGCGGATGGTGTCGTAACCGAGATAGCCGACGGCGCCGCCGGCAAACCGGGGCAGGCCCGGCACCACAACCGGCGTTGCCGATCGGAGGCGGGCGTCCAGCTCCGCCAGTGGATCAACGGCCACCCGCTCGGCGCCCCACCCGCGCTCCGGCGACCACTCTGACACCCGTCCACCAGACTGCAACCGCCAGGCGCCTGCCGGGCGCACCCCCAGGAACGTGTAGCGCGCCCACTTCTCGCCTCCCACCAGCGACTCCAGAAGGAAGCCGAAGGGTGGCTCCCTCAGCTTGTGGTAGGCGGTGACTGCCGTGTCGGCATCGAAGAGGAACGCCCGGGCCACCGGCACCAGCGTGCCCTGCCCCGCCAGCGTGACGAAGGTCGGATAATCAGGTATCAGCATAGGCGGGCCAATCTCTCGGACGGCCCGCCTGCCGGCAAGCGCCCGCGGGCAAGCGCCTGCCGGCAAGCGCCTGCCGGCAGGCATCCGGCGATCAGAAGCGGAATATCAAACCGAACATCATACCCACAGGCTGGAGTTCACCGCCCACCTGGGCCATGATCCGCGGGGTCAGACGCAGCATGGCACCACCCAGTGCGTTCACCCGGTCACCCGTGCGCTCCTCGTCCGTCACGACATAGAAGCCCAGCTCACCCCGCTCCTGCGTGTCGTCGTAGAATTCCGTGTAGACCCGCTCACTGCTCAGACCACCACCGGCATACAGCAGCAGTTCGTCCGAGAACGTGTGCACCAGGGCCGCATTGAAAGAGCGCCAGTGCGTATGTTGCCTCAGGTTCTGGTCCGGAAAGGAGGCGATGGCCTCCGACCGGGTCAGGTTCGGGTTGTATCGTGTCCAGCCTTCCGGGTTGTCCGTCGCGAATTTGGCGTCCACGTACAGACCGAAGCCGCGGCTGCTCACCGCAATGCCGCTGGCTCCCAGAAGCAGCGACGGCGGATTTGCCACGTACCCGATGCCCAGAATCTGCTCGCCCTGGAACCCGCGGGGCGTGGACTGCGCCATCGCCGTGGTAGCCAGGGCCAGCAGGCAAAGTACCGTCATACCGGTACGAAGATGGGACATGTTGTTTTCCTCCATCCGTGACGACATCGTTGGCGGTATCATCTCTCAGTCAACGCACGCGCCGTTCCCGCTGTGACAGGGCGGTTCAGGCCGTGGCCCGCGGACGGGACCTACCCCGGGGCAGCGCACGGAACTTGCACGCCATCAGGGGCGTAGATATCCTTGAACAGGGATCCGGACGGACCCGCCACAAGGGAGCAGGACATGTTCACCCGGAATATACGTCTCGGCATCGGCATCTGCGCCGTTCTGGCCCTCGGCGGCTGCATGGAGCCCCTGGGCCCCAACACGCCGCAGGACGAGGAGACCAAGGAAACCGGCAAGGACCAGGAGCGGGGCTTCGTCCCGAACCTCATCGAGCCGCCGGTTCTGGTCTGATCGAGCCGGCCTCACAGCCTGTCCGCGCCGGTTGACGCACTGCCCGCGGCTGTACGCCGCGGGGCCGTCCGGCCCCTGGCCCGCTTGACACCCCATCCGAACATAGAAGCGATATGAGATCCGGTCGCCATCGGTTAATCCTGCCGGGCATTGTGACCCTGCTGGCAGCATCGTGCAATCCGTTTTCGCTGGACGAATCCGCGCCCACGCTCTGGGAGGCTTCGCTAACGGCCACGCTGGAATTCCCCCTGGTGCGGGGGAGTGCAGCGGCCGTATCAGACCCGCGTCTGGGCAGGACCGAAGTGGGGATCCTGGTGGAAGGCCTCACGCCGCAGTCCACGATTCGGTGGGCCGTGTACCGGGGCAGGTGTGCCGAGCCGGGCAGCCAGTTCGGCCCGGACGCAGCCTACCCACCGGCGGCCGCGGACGGAGATGGGACAGTGGAGACAACGGCGGCAATGGGCCAGCTGCTGGCTGCAAACGGTCGCTACCACATCGCCGTCGGGACGGTCGAAGGGACGCCACGGGACGTGGCATGCGGAGACCTTCAGCAGATTGATGCACCGTCGACCTAGTCAGGAATCTGAAGGCGGCGTGGTCCGTCGACGCCGCTCCATCGTGACAACGGCCCCGCTCCGCCTGGAGGGGGCCGTTGTCACGACCGGCTAGCGGCCAGGTCGCATGTGCAGGATGATGGCACCCTGCACGTGGGTGTGAAGCCCAGGCAGCGTTGCGGAGGCCGTCGCGCCATCCAGGTACTCCAGCCAGACGGCCCCTGTGGGCAGCATCTGCCGCAGGATGTCCGCGTTGCCCAGCCGTGTCTGTCCCTGGTAGACGGCAATCTCGGTGTCCCCCTGCATCATGCTGCGGCTACTGCGAACCTGCAGCCAGCGCGGACGAAGTCGCTGGATGGCGTCGTACATGGTGGACACCTGGACGCTCGTGAGTTCATCCTGCGTGATACGGCTGGAATCAGCGCCTCCGCGGGACGCACCGGACGCGCAGGCGGTGCCGGCAAGTACGGCAGCCAGCAGCATCAGGACCCATCCCCCTGCCCTCGCCCTCATAGCGCACCTCACTTTCATTCCATGGTACTTCATTACAATAACAGAAGGCACGCCGGGATGGAAACGCCGAGGCCTGCCTGCCGAATGCACGACGGGACCGCACCTGGAAAGGTACGGCCCCGCCGGTTACTACAGGCCGCCGGAGCGACCGTTCGTCCTGCTATTCCGGCCAGGCATATACGCTCTGCGGCGCCGAACCCGGCAGCGCGCCACCGAACGTGTACGGTGCTACGCCCTCGAGGGACGCCTCACGGGCCGGCATGGGGAAGTGCAAGGGCGTGCCCCGGTACAGGTCGCCCCAGCCACGGCCATCGAAGTACCAGGGGGCGGTGTACGGACCCTCGAACTTCGTCATGAGCCGCTTCTCCCACTTCAGCATCTCGAACAGCCCGCCGCAGCTGCCGTCCGGCAGCTTCGGCACGCAGCTCGTGTTGGTACCTGCAGCGTCCGTGGCGTTCAGGCCGGCGGCCGTCCGCGTCACGTTGATGAGCGCTGCTGCCTGTGCCCGGTCGCCCAGGTGGAAATGGGCCTCCGCCTCCAGCAGTCGGAGGTGGTCGTTGGACACGAACGGCAGCGGGCCCAGGTCGCCGTAACCCGCGTTGGGTGTGCCCGCGCCATAGCGCCGCCACTGGTAGTGGGACCAGCGCCAGGAACCACGGTCCGGTCGAGCCCACTGGTCGCCCGGGTTGGCCGCCGCCCAGATGTGCGTGCCGCGGTTGGCCGCCGCCTGCTGCTCCGCCAGCGTGTTACCCCGCGGGAAACGCAGGTCCGGCGTCACGATGAGCAGGTCACGCCCGTCCGCCGCCTGCGGGGTACGCTCCAGGACCGGCCTCGACAGCCACTCCTGGTAGTTACCCGACTGGTCGGCCATGCCCATGATGAACAGGTTCTCCTGGCCCCAGCCGGCGAACGTCGAGTACACGAACGCCCAGTTGGTCCAGGTCGGCCAGTTCCAGGCCAGGTTCCATTCCGTAGCGTTGTCCAGGTCCGCCAGCACGGCGTTCCAGTTCACCGCCTGCCGCTCTTCCCACGTACGGGCGTTCATGGCCCGGAACTGGGCCTTCACCGCGTGGGCAATGCCCACGAGCTGGGTGTTCGTGACCCCCGACATGGCCCACGCCTCCGGCACCGTGAAGGTGTTGGCCGAGGCAATGGCGATGGCCGAATCGAAATGGGCAAGCGCCACGGCCATGAGGGCATTGTAGTCCAGTGTCCCGTCCGGCGCCGGCAGGTCGTTGTCGTCCCTGGGCGTGGCCTGGTTGACCACGGGCCCCTGGTCGAACAGCAGGGCGATGGAGCCGTGGGTCATGCCCAGCATGAAGTTGCCCCACGCACGCGCACGGGGCTCATCATCCCCGAGCGACATGTCGGTGGTCTGGAATGCGTGCAGCGCATTGGCCACACCGGCAGCGCCGCGGTAGCTCCACGTCCAGGCATTCGCGACCTGGTTGTAGAACTCACGAGCGACGTCATTATTGAAGGCCCGGCGCGGGATGGCCGAGTAGTAGACCATCCCGAAGTTGGCCGGATACGCGCTGTGCTGGAACGACATGGTGCTGAGCATGGGTGCGGGCCCATCGACTTCCGTATGGGTCAGCACGACCTGCTGCATGGCACCGGCGATCAGTGCCTCCAGGTCGGCCGCCGAACCGCCGACCTGATCCCGGCCAGGCGCGTTCGGGTTATCCACATCCATGTCCGCGCACGCAGCGGCCGTCACCAGCGCCAGCGTAGCGAGGAATGAATTGCGAAGCAGTCTCATATATATGCCCCGTTCCTAGAAGTTGACTTCGACGCCGAAGGTGAACGTACGGAAGTTCGGGTAGTTGTAGCCGTCCACGCGGGCAAGCGCCGCGGAACCGGTGGTACCACCCGCACGACCGACCTCGGGGTCGTAGCCATCGTAATTGGTGAACGTCAGCAGGTTGCGGCCCACTGCGCTGAGTGTTGCGCCACTGAAGCCACGCAGGCCGATGGACGACAGCATGTCTTCCGTGATACGGTAGCTGAGGGACACCTCACGCAGCTTGACGAAGCTGCCGTCCTCCACGAAGCGCGAGCTGGGGTTCAGGCCCGTCACGCCGTAGAGCAGGTCATAGTAGCCCACCGGCTTGCGCTGCTGCTCCGGCAGGTGGCCCTGGTCGATGATGCCCGCATAGGACTGGAACGTCGCCCACTGCAGCGGCTGGTTGTAGACGCTGAAGCCCTGCTCGGCATGGAGCAGGCCGTAGAGCGCGAAGTTCCGCCAGCTGAAGTTGCTGGACAGGCCAATGGAGTAGTCGGGCAGCGTGTTGCCCAGCTCCTGGAACGTGGTCTCCACCTCAAACGTCGGGTCCCAGGTCCAGGCCGCGAACGGGGCGCCCCAGAAGATGGGCTCACCATTGAGCGTGAACGGTGCCAGCGTGCCCCAGAAGTGACGCTCCGTGCCGCCGGACGTGTACGTGTTCCAGCCGGCCGTCGGGCTGCCAGCCGCGCCCACCCAGACGAGGAGACCCTCGTCGTTGACTGCGAAGTCACTGCACGAGACGCCCGACGGCAGCGTCTGCGGCAGGTCCGCGCAGCTCTGGGCGAACTTCGTGCCGTAGAACGTGCCCAGACGCTCGGGGGCACGGTAGTAGAAGACCGCGCCCAGGTTCTGGCCGGCCACACCACCCGTGAACGCCGGAACGTTCAGCTCCGCAATGTGCTGACGGGTCCGGTCGAAGTTGATCCGCGCCGACCAGCCCATGTCCGGACGGTCGAGGATGCGCGTGTCCAGCGACAGCTCAATGGTGTTGGAGGCCAGTGTGCCGGCGTTCTCCCACCGCGTCGAGAAACCGGCGTAGGCCGGCTGCGGCACCGGGAGGATCTGGTCTTCCGTGCGCACGGTCGCATACGTGGCCACCAGGTTGTAGCGACCGCCGAAGATCACGTCCAGCCCGAACTCGTGCTCCCGGGAGAATTCCGGACGCAGCGAGCGGTTGCCCAGCGCCACCGGCGTGATGGCGCCGCCCGAGACACTGTACGTCTCGTACTGCGCCGACCAGTGAGGCCGGCTGCCGGCGGTACCCAGCGAGTAGCGCAGCTTCATCTCGTCAATGGCCGGGAGCGTGAACCACGGCTCCTCGGACAGGCGCCACGCCGCTGCGGCACGGTAGTACCAGTTGCGGCGCTCGTCGGGACCGAACAGTGAACTGCCGTCGTTGCGGACCAGAAGGTCCACGATGTAGCGGTCGTAGAAGTCCAGGTTCGTCAGCGCGAAGTACCCATCGGCCACTTCACGCTGCAGGCCGGACGTACCCGTGCGGGACGTCGGGTCGGTCACGCCCACCGTCGGCACGTCGGCCACCGACATGCGCGAACCCTGCACCGTGGACCACTCGTAGTCGTTGCGCTCCACCAGGTAGCGGAACTGGGTCCGCGTGGACAGCGCCTCGTCGAAGAACATGCGGCGGACGGACGCCGTGACGCTGGCATTCAGCGCCTCGGTCCGCTCGTGGGCCCGCCAGATGAAGCCGTTGTTGATGGCGGCGTTCGGCCGCGCCGTCCGGAAACCGCGCGGATAGAAGTCCTGCTGGTCCAGCTGCAGCCGGTCGTAGCTGACGTTGCCGTCAATGTCCAGCCAGCTCAGCGGGGAAACGCGCAGGTTCGTGCTGCCCAGGAAGCGGCCGCGGTTCTCCTCCCACTCGCGGTAGCGGAGCTGGTACAGCGGGTTGTCGTTCTCGTTGAACGGGTCCGGACGCACGATCATCTCGTCGTCGCCCAGCTGGCACGTCGCCGGGTTGGTGACACAGTTCGGGTCCCGGCGCATCAGGTCCACACCTGCCGGCATGCGCGTCAGGTTGAAGATGGGGTTGCCCTGGCTCTCCGGGAACTGGTCGGCGTTGGAGCGGCTGTAGTACGCGCTCGCCGACAGCGTGATGTTCGGACGCACCGACTGGTCCACGTTCACCCGGAACGCGTTGCGCCTGAGCCCGTCCTGGTACGGCATGACGCCGCCATCCCGCTGGTTCGTGAACGAGATGTTGAAGTTCGTAGCACCGGTCCGGCCCTCGGCCGCGACGTAATTCTGGTTGAACGCGCCGTCCGTGAAGAAGCGGTCTACCTGATCATACGTCGTACCCGGCCACGACTGGCTCTGGATGGTGTTCCACGTGTTCGGCGACTGGCCCGGCAGCGCCATCTGGCCCGCCAGCCGCAGTGCACCGGGGCACGTGGCGAAGTCCTCGCACGTGGCGCCCGTCACACGGACGAACTGGTTTCCGTCCATGGCGAAGCGATGCTGCTGCGCCAGGTTGAACGAGCCCTCGATCTGGCTCTGGCCGTACTCCGACCGCACCGTGTAGCGGACCTGGTCGTCGGCGATGCGCGTGCCCCGGCGCGTCATGATCTGCACAACGCCGTGCGCCGCACGGGAGCCGTACAGCGAGGCCGCTGCCGCACCCTTTACCACCTCGATGCTCTCGATGTCCAGCGCGTCGATGTCCACCATGCTGGCGCCGAGAATCACGCCGTCCACGATGAACAGCGGCTCCTGGCTCCGGTTCGACGCGTTGATGCTCGTGGGGCCGCGCAGCAGGATCGACGGCGCCGAGCCCGGCCGGCCGCTGCCCTGCACCACCGTGGCGCCCGCCACCTTGCCCTGCACCGCCGACGCCGCGCTCACCGCAGGCACCGGCAGGTCCTCCGCCCGCAACTGGCTCACCGTGAACGGCATCTTGGCCTGCGGCGTGGCACCCGCCACACCCGTGACCACAATCTCACCGATCTGGAGGGCTGTCTGCGTCAGGCGGAAGTTCACCGTCGCCGTGCGGCCGGCTTCGACCGTTACGGCCTGGGTCTGCGTCTCGTAGCCCAGGCTGACGACGCGCACCGTCTGCGATCCGGCGGGCACATTCGTCAGCAGGAACCGGCCCTGGTCATTCGTCACCGCGCCCAGCGTGGTGTTGTCCACCACTACCTGCGCACCAGGCAGCGGACGGCCGCTCGCCTGATCCTGCACCAGCCCGGTCACAACACCAGTCTGCTGCGCGTGGAGTCCGGACCAGGTGCCCGCAACCAGAAGCGCAAGCGCTCCCACCAACGAGGCCCTGAACAGTTTTGGCATAGCCCCTCCGAGTAAATGAGACTTCATTGTACGACCTGCCCTATAACGAAAATGGCAGCCCGGCCTCCCGGGCCGGACGTGCCATCATCGCACTAAGCAAACGCCCGAGGCGTGACGAATGTGACATCTTGAGGGACGGGATGCCAGTACCCGTATGTGAACGAATTTGCATGCACTTGCAGCCCGGCGGACACCATGGCGGGATGGGTCGATCTGACCTATCGTGGCGCCCATGGTCATCTGCGTCGCCGTCGATACGGGCGGTACCTTCACGGACGTTGTACTTCGGACGGACAACGGCGTGGCCACGCTGAAGCTGGCGTCCACCCCCGACGACCCGTCAGCTGCGGTTGTGACCGGGGTACGGGCGGCGCTCGAGGCCGCGACGGCCCGGCAGGCAGGCGCCCCGACGCTTGCGCACGCTGACGTGCTGATGCACGGGACCACCGTGGCCACGAACGCGCTGCTGGAAGGACGCGGTGCACGTACCGCGCTGGTCACCAACCGTGGATTCGAGGATATCCTCGCCATTGGCCGGCAGGCCCGCCCGGGCCTCTACGCGCTGCACGGAGACCGGCCTCCCCCGCTGGTACCGGACGAGCTCCGCATCGGCGTGTCCGGCCGTCTGGCTCCGGACGGTGAGGAACTGGAGCCGCTGGACGAAGCCGATCACGAGCGGATCCGCGCGGCGCTGTCAGGAGCCGGCGCAGAATCCATCGCGGTGGTGCTGCTCCACAGCTACGCAAACCCTGCTCACGAGCGCGTGGTGGCCGAGGCCGTACGCGGGCTGGGCCTGCCGATATCGGTATCCAGCGAGTTGCTGCCGGAGTTCAGGGAATACGAACGCACAGCGACGACGGTGGCCAACGCCTGCGTTTCGCCGATCATGTCCGGCTACCTGGCGCGCCTGGCCGGATCCGGCGTCGCGCAGCGGATCCGTGTCATGGGCTCCGGCGGCGGCGTGCTGTCCCTGGAGCGTGCGCGGGAAGCGCCGGCGCATACCATTCTCTCGGGTCCTGCCGGTGGGGTGGCGGCGGCACTCCACGTGGCCGGCCGCCACGACATCAGCAACATCATGACGTTCGACATGGGGGGCACGTCCACGGACGTGTCCCTCTGCCCCGGCCGGCCGCTGCATACCCGTGATTTCTCCGTGGCGGGCGTTCCTGTGGCGCTGCCCATGCTGGACATTCACACTGTCGGAGCCGGGGGCGGCTCCATCGCCCGCCTGGACGAGGGCGGCGCCCTGCGCGTCGGCCCGGCCAGCGCCGGCGCGGTGCCAGGCCCGGTGTGCTACGGCCGCGGCGGCACCGACATCACGGTCACCGACGCGAATGTCGCCCTCGGCCGGCTGCCCCGTGCCATGGGCGCGCTGCAGCTGGACGCCACACTCGTCACGGCGCCGCTCCAGCGCCTGGCGGCTGACCTGGGCTGCACCCCCGCCGAAGCAGCGGAAGGTGTGGTGGCCGTGGTGAACGCAGCCATGGAAGGCGCCCTGCGGATCATCAGCGTGGAACGCGGCCACGACCCCGCCGACTTCACGCTGATCCCCTTCGGTGGCGCCGCGGGGCTGCACGCGGTGGCGCTGGCGGAGCGTCTGGAGATCCCGCAGCTGCTGCTGCCGCCAGCGCCGGGGGTGCTGTCCGCGTTCGGCATGTTGGTGGCGCCAGTTCGCAAGGACGTCTCCCGCACGGTCATGCTTGCCGATCCGGACGACAGGCAACTCATGCCGATCTTCCGGGAACTGGAGGAGACGGCCCGGGCGGCCATGGCCCTGGAGGAACTGGCCGACGCCGACGTCGTAATCAACCGGTGGGTGGCCGCTCGGTACCGGGGGCAGAGCCATGAGCTGACGGTCCCGGCGGTCGGCTGGCGGGACGCGTTCCACGACGCCCATGAGCAGCGCTTCGGCTTCGCCCTGCGGGACGCCGCACTGGAGGCAGTGACGCTGGGCGTGGAGGCCACAGGTCCCCCGCCGGTGGTGCCGGCGCCGGAACTCCCGCTGGCGGACGGACCCACCCCGGGAGCAGGCGCCGGTCCGGTGCGTTTCGAGGGCGACGTCGTCGAGGCTACCTTCCACGAGCGTGCGGCGCTCCGGGCGGGTCACACCGTGCACGGCCCCGCCGTGCTGCTGGAGGACACGGCAACGTTCTGGCTGCCGCCCGGCTGGCGGCTGGAGGTGCTGGCCGATGGCAGCTGTATCTGCACGAGATAGCTGTACCTGCACGAGATGAGGTTCCACCGCGGGACCGCTGGTTGAACCGGGCGAACGCGCCCGACGCAAAGGGAGAATTGATGCGGCTGACACGAGTCCGAACCGTTGTGATGACAGTGGTACTGGCGGCCTGCGGTGTTGCCCCGGCCGCGGCCCAGACGTTCCGGTCCGACGACCCGGTGATCCGGCAGATGTGGCTGGAGGGCATGGAGCGCTCGCAGGCCGAGCGCCTCGCCCAGGTCCTCATGGACTCCATCGGCCACCGGCTGTCCGGCAGTCCCGGCTACGAGTCTGCCGGCGCGTGGATCCTCCAGCGCTATGCCGACTGGGGCGTGCCGGCGCGGCAACACGAGTACGGCACCTGGCGCGGCTGGAACGGCGGCTCGCTGCTGGTGAACCTGGTGGCGCCCCGCGTCCAGACGCTCGAGGCCAACTGGCTGGCGTGGAGCCCCGGCACGAACGGACGGCCGGTGCAGGCGGATGTCGTGATCATTCCCGAGTTCGCCAGCACTGCCGAAGCCGAGGCCTGGCTGGGCACCATCCGTGGCCGCGCCATACTGGCTTCACCGCCGGAGGCCACCTGCCGGGAGCCGCAGGCAATGGCAGCCCTGGCCCGGCCCGAGACCGTCCAGCGGCTGGCCGAGGAGCGGGCCCGCACCCGCGCGTCCTGGCAGCGCCGGATGGCGGCCCTCGGCCAGGGCGCCCACGCCCGGCTTGAACAGGCCGGCGTCGCCGCGGTGCTCACCTCCCGCTGGTCCGAGGGCTGGGGCGTGAACAAGGTCTTCGACGCACCGACGACGCAGGTACCGGCCCTCGACATCTCGTGCGAGGACTACGGCCTGCTCTACCGCCTCGCCGCCAACAACCAGGGCCCGCGCGTCATGATCCAGGGCGAGGCCGAGAACCGGGGCACAGTGCCCATGTTCAGCGTCATCGCCGAGTTGCGCGGCACAGAGCTGCCCGATGAGTACGTGGTGCTCTCCGCCCACCTGGACAGCTGGCACGCCGGCACCGGCGCCACGGACAACGGCACCGGCACCATCATGATGCTGGAGGCCATGCGCATCCTGCGGGCGGCGTACCCGAACCCACGGCGCACCATCATCGTCGGCCACTGGGGCGGCGAGGAGCAGGGGCTGATCGGGTCGCGGGCGTTTGGCGAGGACCATCCGGAAGTGCTGGAGGGGATGCAGGCACTGTTCAACCAGGATAACGGCACCTGGCGCATCGAGTACCTGGAGGGCCAGGGCTATCTCCACGCCGGCGAGCACCTCGCCCGCTGGATCTCGAACGTGCCGCTGGAGATCAGCAGCCATGTGGAACTGGATTTCCCGGGCCAGCAGATCAACGCCGGCAGTGACCACACCGCGTTCATCTGCCACGGCGTGCCGGCGTTTCGGTTCCAGTCCCATTACGACGAGTACCGTCAGTACACCTGGCACACGAACCGGGACACGTTCGACAAGATCGTCCTGGACGATCTCATGAACAACGCGACGCTGGCGGCGATGGTGGCGTACATGGCGTCCGAGGACCCGCGGCGGGTTCCCCGCGATCGCGCTACCCTGCCGACGGGACCCACGGGCCAGGAGCGTCGCTGGCCGACATGCGCGCCGGCACGCAGGAGCTGGCAGCCTTAGAACCGTCGCCGAAGCCGGCGCCCCGCAGCCGGTGCGCGGCCGGCCCGGCGTGGCCGGCCCGGCGGCGCCGCCGTGGCCCGGGCCATGCGGCTGTCCGCCGCCGGGCCCGGCCACTTCGCGTTCCGGGTCGGCCGAAGCCAACACAGCGTCAGGAGAGACGGATATGGCGGCGCAACATGCACGGATCATTACGGCTGCACTGCTACTCGCGGGGCTCACGGCCCTCATGCCGTCGCGGGCGGATGCCCAACTGAACCTGCAGGTCGTGCCGAAGATAGGCGTCTTCACGCCGCTGGCGCCGTTCGGCGAGACGTCGGAGCTGCAGAGCACGCTGGCCCTCGGCCTGGCCGCTGAGCTGCTGCTGCCGTCGTGGCCGGTGAACCTGCGAGCCAACCTGGAGCACGCCACCACCACGGACATCGTCCGGCGTGACGCCAGTGAGACAGTGCTGGGGACCGCCCGCATCACCACCGTGGTCGGCGACGTGGTGCTCCGACCCTTTGCGGCCCCTGCCACGTTCCAACCCTACCTGCTGGCGGGCGGCGGTGTGAAGATCCACGAAATCGACCGGGAAGTCGGCACGCTCGACCTGTCAGGTCTGGCCGAGCGGTTCACCCGCGGCACCCTCCACGTGGGCGGCGGCGTTGACGCCCGCTTCGGCCCGCTGGCCGTGCTGCTCGAGGTGGGCAACTACATGAGCACGGTGGAGGCCGTGTCCGGCGAGTCCCGCGTCCAGCACGACGCCTTCGGCATGCTCGGGTTCCGGGTCAGCATGTTCTGAGGCCAAGTCTTCTCGCCCGACCGCCCCGCCTGTATCTTGTGAGGTTTGGCCCCGAAGCGAACCAGAAGAAACCGAAATGACGCGAGTGGAAGAGCAGCCTGTGCCGGTAGCGCGGCGGCGGCGCGGTGAGCCTGTCGTGGTGGAGGCGTACCACCCACCCTACCTGGCGGCGGGGCTGGCGGCGCTGGGCGTCTTCGCGCTGTACGCCATCACGCTGAGTCCCACCACATGGTTCTGGGACACCAGCGAATACATCGCCACGGGCTACATCATGGGCATCCCGCACCCGCCGGGTAACCCCCTGTTCGTGGTGCTGGCCCGGGCGTGGCACATCCTGCTGGAGCCGACGGGCCTGTCCACGGCCGTGCGCATCAACCTGTTCAGTGCGGCCATGAGCGCCGGTGCCCATGGGTTCTGGTTCCTCATGGCGGACCGGATCCTGGCGTTCTACTCCACGGACCGGACGTTCCGTCTCATTGGCGCGTCCGCGGCCGTTCTCATCAGCGCCACGGCGTTCACGGTCTGGAACCAGTCCAATGTCAACGAGAAGGTTTACACCGTCACCCTGTTCACGATCGCGCTGATGTCGTGGCTGGCGTTCCGGTGGCGGGAGCACCTGGGCCGGGGCAAGGACGACAACCTGATCCTGCTCATGGTCTTCATCCTGGCGCTGTCGGTGGGCAACCACCTAATGGCGTTCCTGGCCGCGCCTGCGCTGGTGGCGTTCATCCTGCTGGTGGAGCCGCGCACCCTGCTCAACTGGCGGCTGTACGCCGCCGGCGTGGTCGCAGTGATCCTGGGCCTGTCCGTGCACCTGTTCCTGCCCATCCGCTCTGGACTGAACCCCATCATCAACGAGGCAGCGCCGACGTGCGAGACGGTGAGTTCGGCGCTTGTGAGCGTCGTCACCATGGGCAACGCCGGCTGTCCGGACCTGTCGGCAGCGCTGGCCCGCGAGCAGTATGACAAGCCGTCCATGTTCCTGGACCCCGTCGCGTATCGACGCGGGCAGGAGGTGCCGCGCGGAGCGGGCCTCCTCGTCGCCCAGTACATGAACTACTTCCAGTACTTCGACTGGCAGTGGGCGCGGTCGGTGCGCGGCCTGTATTCGAACCTGCCGCCCGCCCGCGTCATCTTCACCCTGGGCTTCATCTTCCTCGGCCTGTTCGGCGCGTGGTCACACTACAAGCGGGACCGCACCAGCTTCGTCTACGTGGGCCTGCTCTTCTTCACGCTGGCCGTTGGGCTGACGTTCTACCTGAACTTCCAGTACGGCTACACGTCGGGCGTGTCCCGGGAGATGACGGAGGTCCGTGAGCGGGACTACTTCTTCATCGTCAGCTTCTCCCTCTGGGGCGTCTGGGCGGGCATTGGCCTGGCCGCGCTGTGGCTGTGGCTGTCCCAGCGCCTGGCCGCGGGCACCGATGCCGCCCGGCAGGCCGTGCTGGAGCGAATGCCGGCCCCTTCGCTGCGGCCGTCCTGGGCGACGGCGCCCGTCATGGTCCTTGCGCTGATCCCCCTCTTCGCCAACTGGACGTGGGCGAACCGGAACTACGACTATTCGGCCCGGGACTGGGCGTACAACCTGCTCATGAGCGTGGAGCCGTACGGCGTGCTGTTCACCAATGGCGACAACGACACGTTCCCGCTGTGGTACCTGCAGGAAGTGGAGGGGCTGCGTCGCGACGTGACGGTCATCGTGATGAGCTACCTGAACACGCCGTGGTATGCCAAGCAGATCCGCGACCTGACGGCGCCGTGCGCGCCGGGCACGTCGGCGGACCAGGACCGCACGCGCATCATCTGCCAGCGGCCCTACCTGCCGAGCCCGGCGATGCCGGAGTACAGTGCACTCGCCACGGGCGACACCGCGGGTGTGAGCGCGGAGGGGACGCCGGGCGGCCCGCCGACGCGCAGCATCCTGCCGCTGGACGACGCGGAGATCGACGGCATCACGAGCACGCCGCCGTACCTGACGCGCGACAACCTGACGTTCCGCGCGCACAACATCGAGGCGGTGATCCCGCGCGAGACGCTGATGCTGCCGGCGGACGTGCTGCTGGCGAACATCATCGACACGGCGATGGGCGACCGCCCGATCTACTTCGCGATGACGACGCAGGCGTACGACGAACTGAGCCTGCGCCCGTTCCTGATCCGCCACGGCGTTGCGTTCAAGCTGAACGACGGCCCGGTGACGGAGGACCCGGCGCGCGGCATCTACGCGTTCCCGGAGGGCAACCCGCTGAGCCGCTTCGTGGGGCCGTACGTGGACGTGCCGCGCACCGAGAAGCTGCTGAACGAGGTGTTCATGCACCGCGGCGGGTTCCCCGACGGCTGGGGTCACTGGGTGGACGTGGCGACCGAGAACATGCCGGCGTACTACGGCTACTCGCACCTGGGCATGGCGTACCTGTACGCGATGCACGGCCAGCAGGAGGCGTCGGCGCGTCACGAGGCCCGCGGCAACCAGTGGGTGAAGCTGGCGAACATGCGCTACGACGCGGCAAACGCGCGGTAGCGGTGTGAAGCCCGACGCGCGGGCCGCACCGACATCGAATGCAACGTGATTCCGGCTCCACGTCACCCGGCCCGGTAATCGGCGCGGCGCTCGTGCTGGGCGCCGCGTCGCTGTGGGGCACGTTCGGCATCTTCGCGAAGTACCTCTACGCCGCCGGCTTCGAGACGGTCGAGCTCGCCAGCGTGCGCGCCGCCGTTGCATTCATCGGTGTTGCACTGTTCGCCCTCATCAACGCCGCGCGCGGCCGCGGCAGTGTGCGCGTGCCACTCCGCGCACTCCCCTTCTTCGCCGCGTACGGCATCCTCGGCTTCGCGTTCTTCGAGCTGGTCTTCTTCGCATCCATGGAGCACACCAGCGTAGCCGTCGCGGTGGCGCTGCTCTACACCGCGCCCGCATTCGTGGTGTTCATGTCCGCGCTGCTCTGGCGCGAGCGTGTCGACCGCACGCGCGTCGTGTCGCTCGTCATGATCCTGTGTGGTGTGCTGCTCGTCACCGGCGCGGCGGGTGCACTGGTGCGCGGCACCGCGACGCTGTCCGCACGCGCACTGCTGCTCGGCCTCGGCGCCGGTTTCGGCTACGCGCTCTACACCATGTTCAGCAAGGTGGCGATGCAGCGCCACGACGCAGTGACGTCACTCTTCTGGTCCTTCCTGTTCGCGGCCATCCCGCTCGCCATCGCGGCCTCGCCGGTCTCACCGTTCGTGCGCGCTCCCGAGCACACACTGCTGCTCGTGATGCTGGGGATCGTGCCGACCATCCTGCCCTACGCGCTGTACCTGGCCGCGCTGCGCGCGCTGCGCGCCAGCACCGCCGCCATGCTCGCATCGCTGGAGCCGGTGGTGGCCGCACTGCTCGCGTGGGCACTGCTGTCGGAAGGCATGGATGCGGTGCAGGCCGCCGGCATGGCGCTGGTGGTGGGGGCTGCGGTGATCCTCGCGCGGACCGAGGCCGGACGGGCCGAGGGGTGAAGGTCAGTCCTGCACTGCGGTGCAGCCGGTCGTGCGGTCGAACTCGAGGACGATGCGTTGCGCGGCGGCGCCGACGTCGGCCGTAGTGCACACGATCACCTGGGCCGCCTCGTCGCGCAGCACGTGGAGCAGCGCATCGCGGCGCGCAGCGGACAGGCCGGCGAAGGGTTCGTCGACGATGAGCAGGCGGTTGTGCTTGCCGTCGTCGAGCACGCGCATGACGGCCAGGCGCAGCGCGAGCGCGAAGAGTTCCTCGTCGGCGCCGCCCGGTGCGGGCAGTACGGTGTCACCGCTGCGTGCGAACACGCGGCCGTCCTCCTGGATGACGAGGCCGGTGCAGCGTGAGGCGGTGACACGTGCGACGATGTCGCCGGCATGCGTCTCGAGCGTGCGCAGCAGCGCGGTGTCGGGCGGCGCTGCCAGCACGCCGCGGGCGCTGTCGGCCGCGGAGCGGAGCGCGTCGACGTAGAGCAGTGCGCGACGCCGGTCGGTCGCGACGGTCCACAACTCCTGCATGGCCTGCTCGCAGCGCGCAACGCGCTCCGTGCGGTCGGCGACGAGCTCGCGCAGGCGGGTACGCCGCGTGTCGGCGGCGCCGACGTCGGGCGGCTTCTGTGCAAGCTGTGCCTGCCGCTGTGCCAGCCACTTGATGTCCTGTGCGGCGGAGTAGACCTCGTCGTCGAGCCGCGCGATGAGTTGCTCGACGGAGCCGCCGAGCGGGTGCTCGCACGTGGGGCATACGCCGGATCCGCGCGCGCCGCCGGCCAGCCGCTCGATCTGGCCCCTGATCTCGTCCACGCGACGGCGGTAGGCGGCCAGGCGCGTCTCGACGTCCTGTCGCTTCTGCGCCCACTCGTCGTGCAGCCGCTCCGCCTCACGCTCGGCCGACTCCAGGTCCGAACGCGCGCGCTTCAGCTCGGGCGCGTACTGCGCGAGCAGGTCCGGCGCGCTCTGGAGCGTGCGGATGCGCTCGTCGGATTCCGCAATCTCCTGCTGCAACGTCTCGAGCGGGGACGGTGGCGGCGGCGTGGGCGTGCCCAGCAGGCGCGCGAGCGCGCGCAGTCGCTCCGGCGGCCGCAGCTCGACGAGGTGGCGCAGCTCACGGCTGCCGGTGACCGACCCGTGCAGGAAGCTGTCGCGCCTCCCGGTAAGCGGTGCGAGTGCGTCGTCGACGGCTGCGTCCTCGGCGATGAGGCTGCCGTCGCGATGCAGCGTCACGGCCGGCGCAGTGCCGTGCAGTGTGCGCGTGACGCGATAGTGCGCGCCGCCGATCGTGAAGTCGAGCGCCGCGCCGGTCACGGCGTCGACCTTCGCGCCGATCGGGCGCAGCGAGTCCTCGCCGCCGCGGATTGCGCCGGGGCCGAACAGCGCCCACAGCATGGCCTCGACGAGCGTGCTCTT
>DATHVP010000149.1:0-7256 GCA_035461245.1 Longimicrobiales bacterium
TGCTGGTGGACCCCGAGGCCACACGCCTCGCCCTGCGCTACCTGCGGCACCGCGGTCACGAGGTCCTCGTATTCCACCTCATGGACCCGGGCGAACGGGAACTGCCGGGCGTAGGTGACGTGCGGTTCTATGATCCCGAAACCGGCGACGAGGTGCCCGTCAGCGCCGCGGACATGCGCCGTGAATACGGCGCGGCGGTGGAACACGCCATCGCCGAGTGGCAGCGGGAACTGGTGCCTCACGGCATTGACCATGTCCTCGTCAGTACGGCTGAACCGCTGGCCCAGGCCCTGCGCGCCTACCTGCGCAAGCGCGAGCGTCTCGGCTGATGGGCCTGCTGAACCCCCTTCTCCTCGGCCTGGCCGCCGCCGCCGCCGTCCCGTTGCTGCTGCACCTGCTCCAGCGCCATCACGGCCCCCGCATCGAGTTCCCGGCCCTGCGCTACCTGCGCCGGGCGGAGAAGGAATCGGCCCGGCGGATCCGCGTTCGGCAGCTGCTGCTCATGCTGCTGCGCGTGGCGGCCGTGCTGCTGCTGGCGCTGGCGGCCGCACGACCCTTCCTGCGGGCCGCGGGGGAGGGCCATGCCCCCACGGCTGTCGTGATCGTCCTCGACAACAGTCTCAGCACGTCGCTGGTGGATGGCGATGTCCGCGTACTGGACGACCTGCGGGACCGGGCGCTGGAGATCCTGGCGGCGGCGGGACCCGACGACAGGTTCTGGCTGATCCGGGCGGGTGAGCCGGACGAGCCGGCCCTGACAGGTGATGCCACGGTCACCGCCATGCGCCTGCGGGAGGTGAGGCCGGCGGCGGCACACGCGGACCTCCCGGCGGCGCTGGAACGCGCCCGGGCGTTGCTCGCCGCCGGTGCTGACGGTCGGGCCGCCGAGATCCACCTGCTGACGGACCTGCAGGCGTCGAGCTTCCACGCGGTGACGGCAGCTCCGGGTGACGCACCGCCCGTCATCGTTTACCACCCCGGCACCCCGGCACCGGCGAATCGCGCCATCACGAACGTGGAAGTCGGGGGCGGCCTGACGCCCATCGCCGGCCAGCGGACCACGGTCACGGCGGAAACCAGTGGTGATGAGGATGAGGTCACCGTGCGCCTCGTCGTCGAAGAGCGTCTGGTGGCGGCAACGAACACAACATCCGGCGCGTCAGCGGTGCTGTCGTTGCCACCGGTGCCGGCGGGCGTCCTGGCGGGACGCGTGGAGATCGACGCCGACGCTCTCAGTGCCGACGACGTCCGCTATTTCGCCGTCATGGTGGCGCCACCGCCGGCCGTGGCCGTGAGCGGGACCCAGCCGTTTCTCGCTGACGCCCTCGAAGTGCTCGCCGACGCCTCCCGGGTCGCCCGCAGCAGTATGGCCTCCGCTGATGTGGCCCTGCTCGAGGCAGGCCTCGGCGTCGAGACGGTCCCGGCCGGCGCGTCGGTGATCATCCTGCCACCCTCCCAGCCCGTGCAGGCAGAGGCCGTGAACCGCCGTCTGGCGGCGGCGGGCATTCCGTGGCGGTTTGATGCACCCCAGACGGGCGAGGCGCGGTTCGCGGTGCCGACGGACGATCCGCTGCTGCGTTCGCTGGAGGGCGTACGCATCCGGTTGAGCTACCCCGTCGTGCCCACCACCGGCACAGCCACCGATTCCGTGCTGCTCCGTCTGGCCGACGGCACGCCATGGGCCGTGCGCGGGGAGCGCGCTGCCGGCGGCGTATGGATCCTGGTAGGATCGCCGCTGACGCCCGAGGCGTCCACCCTGCCCGTGGGCGTGGCCATGCTGCCGCTGCTGGAGCGGTTGACTGGCAGCTGGGCCATGGCCCGGCCGACGGGCACGGACGTGGCGCCCGGCACGGTTGTTACCGTGCCGGGCCCTGCCGACGGCATGCTGCTGCCGGACGGCACGCGCATGGGCGTCACCGCCGGCGCCACGGTCCCCATCGGCATCGACCCGGGCGTCTACCGCCTGGTCCGCGGTGATTCCGTGGTCATGGCCTATGCGGTGAACGCGCCGCCGGCGGCCTCTGACCTGACCCGCCTGGACCGGCGCGGCCTCGCCGAGTCACTCCCGGGCTGGACGCTGCACGGGACGACGGACGCCGACGCCTACCGCAGGGCTTCGTTCCGGGAGCGGCTGGGCACCGAAGTCTGGCGACCCCTGCTGCTCGCGCTGCTCGTCGTACTGCTGCTGGAATCCATCATTGCCGCATCCGGCCGCACGCGCCGGTCCGCTGCTCCTGTCGCTGAGGCACACACCACCTGATGCATCCGTATCTGGTCGAAGGCATGCGCCGGCAGCCGGCGTTCACCGAGACACTCCATCGCCTGCCTGGGCCCGGCGGCCTGCTGCGGCTCGAGAACCTGCGCGGCTCCACGGCGTCGCTGCTCACCGCCGCCCTGGCCGAGGCACTGCCGCAGCGCACGTGGGCGGTCGTCGCATCCAACCCGGCGGAGGCGGAAGCGGCGGAGGCAGACATCCACGCCATCCTCGGCGACGACGCCGTCGCCCTCTACCCGCAGCGCGAGACGCTGCCATATGAGGCTGCCGAGCACCACTTCGAGGTGAGCGGGCTGCGGGTGGAAACGCTCGAGAAGCTGCTGGCGGGCCGCGTCCGCGTGCTGGTTACAACGGACCGGGCGCTCCAGGAACTCGCCGACATCCCGGCCGGCCTGGCAGACCTGCGCCTCTCGGTCGCCGTCGGTGACGAACTGGCGCCCGGCGCGCTGGCCGACCGCCTCGACGGCATGGGCTTCGACCGCACCGGCATGGTGGAAGCAGTGGGCGAGTATGCCGTGCGCGGCGGCATTGTAGACCTGTTCGGGTTCGGCGCGCCGGAGCCCATCCGCATCGAATTCTGGGGCGACGAGATCGCCAGCATCCGGCAGTTCGACATCCTCGACCAGCGCTCCACCGCTGAACTGAAGCGAGCGGACATCCTCCCGGTGGACCTGAGCCGCGCCGCCACGGAGGCAGAGCAGGACGCCGGCACGGCGGGCATGCGACGGTCGCTCCTCGACGTGATCTCCCGCGATACCGTCATCGTCGAACTCAACGCCGGCGCCGCCGAGCGGGAGTTTACGCGCACCTGGCAGCAGGTGCTGCACCTGCACGATGCCGAACGCAAGCGAGGCGGCGACCCGGAACCGCCCCCGTCCCTCTTCCTCGAACCGGACAACGCCAGCGACCGCATCCAGGCGTTCGGCCGCGTTGTGCTGGGGGACGTGAGCGGCAGCGACATCCGGTTCGACGTGCGCGAGGCCGAATCCATCGAGCGGGACATGGACACGCTGGGCGCGCTGCTGCGCGTTGGTGCCGCCCGTTCCGAGCTGACCTACATCCTGTGCGACAACGCCGGCCAGCTCGAGCGCCTCGAGGAGATCCTCGGCGGCGCCGGCGGCCTCCCGCCGGGCACACACCTGGCCATCGGCGCCGTACAGCACGGCTTTGTACTCGAGGGCGCGGAGCCGCCCCTGCGCGTGCTGACGGACCACGAGATCTTCCGCCGGGAACGCCGCATCCGTCGCGGACGCCGCTTCCGCGGCGCCGTCTCCCTCGAGTCCCTCTCCCAGCTCAAGCCGGGCGACTTCGTGGTCCATATGGACCACGGCATCGGGCAGTTCCGCGGCCTCGAGCACGTGAAGGTCGGCGGCCAGGAAATCGAGGCGCTGGCCATCGGTTACGCCAACGGCGAGGTGCTGCGCGTCCCCGTGTATCGGCTGGACCTGGTGGAACGCTGGGTCAGCGGCGCTGACGCCGAGGACACGCCGCCGCCGAAGCTGCACCGCATCGGCGGCAAGACGTGGAAGAATGTCCGCCGGAAGACCGAGGAGTCCATCCAGCAGATGGCTACCGAGCTGCTGGAACTCTACGCGGCGCGCCAGACGGCGCAGCGCCCGCCCTATCCGCCGGACTCCCGGTGGCAGAAGGAGATGGAGTCCAGCTTCCTCTACGAGGACACGCCGGACCAGCGGCAGGCCACCGCGGACATCAAGCGGGACATGGAATCCAGGCGCCCCATGGACCGCCTCGTCTGTGGCGACGTCGGCTACGGCAAGACCGAGATCGCCGTGCGGGCCGCGTTCAAGGCCGTGCAGGACGGGCGCCAGGTCGCCGTCCTCGCGCCGACCACCATCCTTGCCGAACAGCACCTGCACACCTTCCGCCAGCGTCTGGCCGGCTACCCCGTCCGCATCGAGGCCATCTCCCGCTTCCGCACGGCACGGGAGCAGACGGAGATCCTGGCCGATGTCGCCAGTGGCAGGGTGGACATCATGGTGGGGACGCATCGGCTCGTCGAGCCCGACGTCGTGTTCCACAACCTCGGCCTGCTCGTCATCGACGAGGAGCAACGCTTCGGCGTGAAGCAGAAGGAACGGCTGAAGGAGCTGCGGAAGAACATCGATGTCCTGACGCTCACCGCAACGCCCATCCCGAGAACACTCCACTTCTCCCTCACCGGGCTGCGTGACCTGACGCTGCTGCAGACCCCGCCCCGGGACCGCATGCCCATCATCACGCACGTGCTGCCATGGGTGGACGAGGTCATCGAGGACGCCATCCACCGGGAACTGGACCGCGGCGGCCAGGTCTTCGTCGTGCACAACCGCGTGCAGACGCTGCCCGTCGTCGAGTCGCAGCTCCGCTCCCTCGTGCCGGAGGCGACCATCGCCGTCGCGCACGGGCAGATGCCGCCGCCGGAACTGGACGTGCAGATGCGGCGCTTCCTCGAGGGTGAGGCGAACATCCTGCTGACCACGTCCATCATCGAGAACGGCCTCGACGTGCCGTCGGCGAACACGCTGATCGTGGATCGCGCCGACTATTTCGGCCTCGCCCAGCTGTACCAGATCCGCGGCCGCGTGGGTCGGTCGCACCACCGTGCGTACTGCTACCTGATCACGCCGGACAACGTCACGGAAGATGCCGAGAAGCGGCTGCGCATCCTCGAACACTACACGGAACTCGGCAGCGGCTACCACATCGCCATGAAGGACCTGGAACTGCGCGGCGCCGGCAACCTGCTGGGCGCCGAGCAGAGCGGCTTCGTCACCATGGTCGGCCTGGACACGTATACGCGATTGCTGGAGGACACCATCAAGCGCCTCAGGGGAGACGCCAGTGCCGTCCGCGAGCCGACGGACGTCACAGTGGAGGGTGCAGCGTACCTGCCGGACGAGTACATGGCCGACGCCGCCCAGAAGCTGCACCTGTACCGGCGGCTGTCACGCCTCGAACAGGCGACTGAGGTGGACGCGCTGCTCGCCGAGATCCGCGACCGCTACGGCCCGCCGCCGCCCGAGGTGCGCCGCCTGCTGCACGCGGCTCGGCTGCGGCTGCTCGGCACGAGCCTCGGCGTGGAACGTATCCTCGTGTCCGGCGACGCGGCACGAGTTACATTCAGCGCGTCCACGACGCCCCGCATGGCTGACCTGCAGAAGGCGTTTCGCGCCCAGCAGGTCGAGGTGGAGGTGAAGCGGGCCATGCCGCTGTCCATCGTGTTCCGGGCGGCAGGTGCCGCGCCCATCGAGGACGTCATCGGGTCCGGCCTGTCGGCCATGGCCTGACAGGCCTCTGCCGGATGGACCGGCCGCTTCCGGACCTCTCCGGCGGAACTGGCGTACTAGGTCCCGCAACGGTAACTTCAGCAGTCTTTAGTCCTGCCAGACCACTCAGGGAGCTCTTGATGAGGAGATTCGTCGCATTTGTCGCCCTTGCCGGCGCCATATCCACTGTCGCGTGTGATGGCTTCGGCCAGGCCATGACCGCCCACACGGACGTTCTGGCCCGCGCGGCAGGCCACGAGCTGACCGTCGACCAGGCGACGAACCTGCTGGCCCCGGCCACGCAGATTCCGGCGCAGAATGACGTCGTGGACGCCGTCGCCAACCTGTGGATTGACTACGTGCTGCTCGCGACGGCCGCGGCGCAGGACTCCACGCTGTCCAACATAGACCTGGACGCCATCATCGAGCCCTACTTCAACCAGCAGCTGGTCTTCCGCCTGCGGGACGAGGTGATCGAGGTGGACACGATGGTGACTGACGAGGAGCTGCGCCAGCTGTTCGACCAGAGCCCCGTCGGCGCCGAGGTCAGGGCACGGCACATCCTGTTCCGGCTGCCGCCGGACGCATCGCCGCAGGATCGCCAGGCGGTCCAGCAGCGGGCGGAGGCAGTGCGGCAGCAGGCCGTAGGCGGCGCAGACTTCGCGCAGCTGGCGGCGGAACACACGGAGGAGCCGGGCGGCGCGGAACGCGGCGGCGACCTGGGCTACTTCGGCCCGAACCAGATGGTCCAGCCATTCGAGGAAGCCGCGTTTGCGCTGCAGGCGGGCGAGGTCAGTGGCCTGGTCGAGACACCGTTCGGCATCCACATCATCAAGGTCGAGGACCGGCGCTCCGCGCCGTACGAGGACGTCCGGGACCAGTTCCGCGAGATGGTCATCGGCGAGCGTGTCGGCGGCGCCGAGGAGGCGTACCTCACGCAGCTCACGGATACGCGCCAGATCCAGGTGGAGTCCGGCGCCACTGCCATCGCCCGCGAGCTGGCGTCCAAGCCGGGCTCGACGCTGAGCCGCCGGGCGGGCCAGCGCGTCCTGGTCCGCTACCAGGGCGGCTCGCTGACGGCTGCGGAGTACCTGGCCCTGATGCAGCAGCGGCCGGCCGCCCAGCGCGGCCAGATCGCCGCGGCGTCCGACGACCAGCTCGAGGACTGGCTGCGCCTGCTGGCCCGGGACGAGATCCTCATCGAGGAGGCTCGCAACCGCGGGCTGGCGGCGCCGCAGTCGGAGCAGGACTCGGCGCGCCTGGAGTTGCGGGAGCAGCTTGTGGACGCCGCCCGCCAGTCAGGGCTGCTGCCCATCACGGCGCAGGCGGGTGAGACGCAGGCGCAGGCCGTGCAGCGCCAGGTAAGCGAGTTCATCAGTGCCATCATCACGGGTCAGGCCAACGTGATCCCGCTGGGCGCCATCGGCTTCACGCTCCGCCAGCAGTACGGCGCTGAGCTCTTCGAACGAGCCATCCCCACGGTTGTCAGCCGCGTGGAGCAGCGCAGGCCGGCGGGGGAGCAGCAGCAGCCGTTCCCGCAGATGCCGCCGGAGCAGATGCCGACGGAGCAGCCGCTGCCGCCAGCGCAGCAGCCGTCGTCGCCGCCACAGCCGTAGCGCGGCGACGCCTCAGCCGCCCCCGGCGCGGGGCGGCGCGAACGCAGGAACTCGCTTCCTGCATGGGGGATATAGACGGGCCGGCGCCGGGGCGCCCGC
>DATHVP010000150.1:0-26451 GCA_035461245.1 Longimicrobiales bacterium
CGCGAAGTGACACCGGCGGCGCGCGCGCCGGCCGTCCGGGAACAGCGCAGACACGGCGCAGGAGCTGCACACATGGAATTCATCATGGGCTTCATCGTCTGGACCGCCATTGGTCTGGTCGGCGGCTTTGCCCTGAACAACTTCTACCGCGGTCCGGAAACCAGCCTCTTCATCACGCTGGTCTTCGGTTTCTTCGGCGCGTTCATCGGCGGGATGCTGGCCATGTCCGGCTACATCTTCCATGCGCCGACGCCGCTCCGCATCGGCGGCCTGTTCGGCGCGGCCCTGGGCGCCGTGGGCTTCACGTTCATGTACCACTTCATCGCGCGCAAGGCGATCTGACGGCCCTGCCGCAAGCCGGAACCTCGTGCCTGAAGCTGATGGGGGTGGGGAAGACCTGCCCCCGCACGACACCGTCGGCTGCCTCTACGCCATCGCCCGCCTGGGCTGCTTCATGAGCCTGCTCCAGGCGCTCATGTTCCTGGCCATCATCGCCGCTGCAATCGTCTCGCTGCTGTTCTTCCGCTGATGCGCGCCGTCGTCATCACCCGGCCGGGCGGCCCTGACGTCCTCGAGATGCGCGACGTCCCGCGTCCCGATCCCGGGCCCGGGGAGATCCGCGTGCGCGTTCACGCAACCGCCGTGAACCGGGCGGACCTGCTGCAACGCGTCGGTGGGTATCCTGCGCCCGCCGGCGTGCCCCGGGAGATTCCCGGGCTGGAATACGCCGGCGTCGTGGACACCACTGGCGCCGGCACCCGCCGGTGGTCACCGGGCGACCGGGTCATGGGCCTGGTGGGCGGCGGCAGCTACGCAGAGTACGTGGTCACGCACGAGGATGAGGCCATTGCCATCCCGGCGAACCTTTCTTTCGAGGAGGCGGCGGCCGTGCCGGAAGCCTTCATCACGGCTCACGACGCGCTCTACACTCAGATGCGGCTGGCCGAGGGTGAGACGCTGCTCGTCCACGCTGTCGGCAGCGGTGTCGGCACGGCGGCGCTGCAACTGGCAAAGGCCCGGGGCGCGCGGGTCATCGGCACCCAGCGCAGCGCGTGGAAGCTCGAGCGGGCGGAGGCACTGGGACTCGATGTCGCCATCGAGACCGGTTCCGATGTTGACGCAGACTCCTTCGTCAATACCGTCATGGAGGCTACCGACGGCACCGGCGTGCATGGCGTGCTTGACCTCATTGGCGGGCCCTGGCTGGCCGCGAACGTACGCGTTCTGCGAACCCGGGGCCGTATCCTGCTCGTGGGACTGGTGGCGGGCAGCACCTGTGAACTGGACCTGCGCCGGGTGCTGCAGAAGCGCGCTACCATCATCGGCACCGTGCTCAGGGCCAGGCCGCTGACCGAGAAGATCGAAGTCGCCCGGCGCTTCGCAGACGATGTCGTCCCCCTCCTGGGCGACGGTCGCGTCCGCCCCGTGATGGATGCGGTACTGCCGCTGGAGCACGCGGCGCAGGCGCACACGATGGTACAGGACAACCGCAATTTCGGGAAGGTCGTGCTCCGCTGCTGACGCCGGTAGCGCTGGCGCCGGGCGTTGGACGGTGAGTTACCGCAGCAGGGTCAGGTTGAGACCCTGCTCCTGCGCGTACTTCATGACGCCGCGGACCCCGCCCCGGAACGAATACGCCTCATAGCCGTGCCGCTGCATGCGCTCCGCCAGGTACGCCGTCTGGATGCCGTGCGCGCAATACAGCACGTAGGTGGGGTCCTTGTCAAAGCGGCGGAAATCCCGGAGCAGTTCCCACTCGTCCATGTGGCGCGCACCCTTGAGGTGCCAGGTCTGGAACTGGCGCTCCGGACGGCAGTCAATGACGACGGCGTTGTCAGGGAACGTCTCGATGAAGAGGTACGGCGCTGCGAGGTCGCTGGGCGACAGTGCGCGCAGGTCCAGCGTCTTGCGCTCCGCCACCGCGCGCTCCAGCACTGACAGGTCCATCTTCTCCTCTTCCTCGTCCACGCGCGCGATGCTGGCGGCGGTAACGGGATAGCCGGGCGCGATGGCGCAGTACTCCTTCACCTGTTCCGACAGCGCCGCCGTGCCGATGGAGCGCGCGCGGTCAATGATCTCGCCCTTGTCGAAGCCGATGAGCGGGCGGAACACCGGCAGTGTGGCCACACTCTCGATGGCGCGCAGGTTCGACAGTGTCTGGGATGACACCTGCCCCACCGCCTCGCCGGTGACCACGGCCTCCGCGCGGAGTTCGCCGGCGATGCTGCACGCCGCCCGGTACATCAGGCGCTTCAGCACCACCTGCCAGTATGAGTCCCGCGTCTGCTCCCGCAGTTCCCGCAGCACGTCGGCAAAGTCCACCACGTGCAGGCGCGGCTGGCTGCCATAGCTCCAGTCGTCGGCCAGTGCCTTGCCCACCTGCACGACAGCGCGCTCGTACGCGTCGCCGCCCAGGTTGCAGAAGACATAGTCCAGCGCCACGCCGCGCTTCAGCAGCAGCCACGCCGACACGGCGGAGTCATAGCCGCCGGACAGCAGTGCCACGGCACGGCCCTCGACGCCCAGGGGCAGGCCGCCGGCGCCTGCTACGCGGTCGGAGAACAGGTACGCAACCTCGTCCCGCACCTCGATGTGAACCGTCACTTCCGGGCGCGTCAGATCCACACCGGCGGCGTGGGGCAGCAGCGCGGCACCGACCCCGATCTCGATGTCCTTGGACGAGTAGTCATGCCTGCCGGTACGCCGCGCGCGCACGGCGAAGCGCCGCCCCTCGACCGCAGGTCGGAAGAGCGACGACGCCTGCTCCACGATCGTCGCCAGCTCCGCCGGCAGTTCCCGCTCCACCAGCGACACGGAACTGATACCGAACACCCGGGCCAGCACCGGCAGCGCCAGGGGGGACGCCGCCCTCACGAACATCCGGCCCCAGACCGATTCCACGCGGTGCTCGATGCCGGCACTGTTCAATGCGTCACGGATGTTGCGCCGCAACTGGCGCAGGAACGCCATCCGCGTGCGCCGTGACTTGATGGTCACCTCGCCGCCGAAACGGACGAGGATCAGGTGCGATTCCGTTGTACTGCTCTCACTGGACATGGCGTAATAGTACGCCCCCGCTCCCGTCAGGGGTACCCGGTGCGCCGGCGGGGAGCCCGTACCCGTTGAATACGACGAAGCCTGGCCGTAAGCTGCCTTTCATGACCACGAAACGCTCCGTCGCCCTGGCCATCCAGCCGCCCGCCCGTTCGGCCGGCGTCCTGCTGGTGCAGCGGCCCTCCGATGACGAGGACCTGCCGAACGTGTGGGGACTGCCCGCGGCCAGCCTGCTGCCCGGCGAGACGTGGGAGGACGCGGTTCGGCGCGCGGCGCACGACAAGCTGGGCGTGGACGTCACGGTGGGGCCGCTGCTGCTGGAGGGCACGAGGGCGCGCCCGGGCTACGAACTGGCCATGCGCCTTTACGCCGCAGCCATCACCGCCGGCGAGCCGGCGGTGCCGCAACCGCACGACGGTGTCACCCAGTACCAGGCGTGGCGCTGGGGCAGTGCGTCGGATCTGCAGCCCGCCGCGGACGCCGGTTCCCTCTGCAGCCAGCTCTACCTGCGCGCCGCCCGGCGGTAGGCACCAGGGCAGAACGTGCGTTCGGGCAATACCGCGTTATCTGGCGGGGAACGCTGTCACGCTGAGGATGCGGGGCAGGTACCCCGCCACGAGCGTCCATGAGTCGCCGCCGTCGCTGGACGCGAACAGGTGGCCACTGGACGTGCCGAGATAGAGGCCCACCGGAGACAGCGAGTCGTTGCAGAGCCCATCACGCAGTACCGTCACGTAGACGTGTTCCTGGGGCAGCCCGTGTGTCAGGGCGTGCCACGACGCGCCGCCATCGCGGGTACGGTACACGCGCAACCGGCCGTCAACCGTGGTGCGCATGTGGCTGGATTCCTCGGGGATGACGTACGCGACGTCGGCGTCGGCCGGATCAATGGCCAGGGCATAGCCGAACTCGCTGGGCAGCCCTTCCGTGATCTCCACCCAGGTGTCGCCGGCATCGTCGGAGCGATACACGCCGCAATGGTTCTGCTGGTACAGCCGACCGGGCCGGGCGGGGTGCGCCAGCAGGCGGTGCACGCACTGGCCGGCGTGCGGGTAGCGGTCCGGCAGGAACTCCGCCCGGACACCGCGGTTGCACGGCTGCCAGCTCGCGCCGTCGTCATCACTGCGGTACACGCCGCCTGCCGATAGCGAACAGTACATGCGTCGCTTGTCATGGGGGTCGTGCTGGATGGAGCCGAGGGCGAGCCCGCCGCCAGCAGGCTGCCAGGTGTCGTTCGTGGGATGCGTGTTGAGCGCCGCCACGCCCTCCCACGAGGCGCCCCCATCCCGGCTGACGAACAGCCCGGCGGGCTCGATGCCGGCGTACAATGTCCCCGGTTCATCGGCGCGTCCCGGTGCCAGGTACCAGATGGCCTTGAGCCCGCGCTCATCGTCGTGGTGGGGCGCCGCTTCCAGTGTCTCCCACGTCTCGCCGCCGTCACTGCTCCGGTGAACGTGGGCCCCCCAGACCTTGTGGTCGGAGGCGGCCCACATGGTACCGTCCCGGCGGTCCACGATGGCGTGGTAGACCTCGCGCCCCGCCAGTCGTGGCGGCGAGATGCGCCAGTGCGTCCGCGCCGCGCTGCCGCGTGCGATGAAGAGGCCGCGCCTGGTGCCGATGAGGAGTATGACGTCGTCCATGTCCCGGTTCTTCAGTGTTCCGTGCCGTTCCTGTCCAGCGCGACGATGCGCAGGGCATCATCGCGGATCCCGACGGTGATGGGCGGCTGCAGCCGCAGCACCTCGCCGTCTGCGGTAGCGTCCACGCGGTGGTGGGAATCGAGGCTGATGTGCCTCGAGTGCAGCACCTCCAGCAGCCGGTCGCGGACCGGCCTGTCGCCGCGCAGCATGCGCCAGCCCATGCGCAGCACGAAGCCGGCGGCAGCCAGGCGGCTCGAGGACCGGATGATGGCCAGTTCCAGGTCCGGGTGGCGCCGTCGCTCGCGGGCCTCATGCACCCGCGGAAAGCTGCCCCAGCCGATGCCGACCCAGAGGAACGGCGTCCGCCGCGTGAAGGTATGCCCGTCCACCGTCAGTGTCACCCGCACCCGCCGGAGCGTCGCGCACGTGGCGACGAATGCGAACAGCGCAGCGGGCCACTTGCCTGCGCGCGCCCGCCAGGAC
Organism: Longimicrobiales bacterium; assembly: GCA_035461245.1. Taxonomy (GTDB): domain Bacteria; phylum Gemmatimonadota; class Gemmatimonadetes; order Longimicrobiales; family RSA9; genus SH-MAG3. The sequence goes on from DATHVP010000150.1 coordinate 5,178, forward strand.
TCCCGCATCCTGACCACGCGGGAGTACTCGCCGATGGTGAGCGTGTTGAGGAACACCTCGTCGTTCGCCGTGCCCATGGGCACCGCGATGGTTCGGCCACGGCGGAGGGCAGCCGCAGCGTCGGCCACGCTGTTGATGCCAACGCGCCGGGCGAAGGTGTTGAGGGTGCCGGTGGGCACGGGCAGCAGCGCGACGCTGGTGCCTGCCAGCACGCTCGCCGCGGTGCGCAGCGTGCCATCGCCGCCAGCGACGCCGATGGTGCGGTGCCGTCCGGCGATGGCGCCGGCGATCTCCGTCTCCAGCCGATGAGGCGCTACCGTCCGGACGCTGACCCGGTCCTCACCCAGGCTGCGAGCCAGCGCTGCTGCGCTGGCAGGCGATGTGCCCGCGCCGGCATTGACGAACACGGGGATCCTGGGGCCGGCACCGCTCACGTCATGCGCCGATCCGGTCGAGTGCCAGGCCGAGGGTTGCCGATAGCAGTCCCGACCGCGTGTCGCCGCCCCGGTCCAGCACTTCGTCCAGCGTGTCCGCTATCGTGTGCTCCACCGCATTGAACACGGTGCCGCCACCGGCGTCCGCATGCGGCTGCATCAGGTAGCTGAACGTGCGGGCCATGCCGCAGTTGGCGAGGATGTCTGGGAGCACGGCAAAGCGGCGGTCGGCGGCCTGCGCCACCTGCGTGGACCCGATCTTCACCTCGCGGAACGGCTGGTTCGAGCCGCATGCAATGACGCCGACGCCGGCGGCTTCCAGCTGGTCCAGCGTCTCCGGCGTGATGGACTCGGAGATGGCGGCACTGACGAACACGTCGGCGGGGCTTTCCCAGAACCGGCCGCGGTCCAGCCCGCCATGTACGCGCGAGTCCGACGCCGGCAGCAGCTTGTTCTCACGCAGGCGCATGAGTTCGTCCATGCCGGCGGCATCCACGCCGTCCTTGTCCACAAACGTCTGGCGTGCGTCGCGGATGGCGACGATGCGCGCACCGAACCGGGCCAGGTACAGGCCCGCCGCGGCGCCGACATTACCGAAACCCTCGAGCATCACGCGTACGCCGTCCAGCGGCTCGCCCCGCCGGCTGTACAGCTGGGCCACCGACACGGCGACGCCGAAGCCGGTGATCATGTCCGCCACGGTCAGGTCCATGCCGTCCACGGCGAAGGGCTGTTCGAGGGCGGCCTCCACGCCGGCCTGCATGCGCGCCATGATCGCGCGGTACTGGGTGTCGTCCGGCCGCAGGTGCCCGCGGACGACGCCCTCCTGTGGGTGCAGCAGGCCAAGCCGGTCGAAGGCGGGGATGACGTCCAGCACCTCGTCCACGTTCAGGTCGCCGCCGGTGCCGTACCGCTCTCGCAGGATCGGCCGGATGGCCGAGTACCACCGCTGCAGCACGTCCGCTTTGCGCGGATCCGACGGGTCGAAATCAATGCCCGTCTTGGCGCCGCCGATGGCGGGGCCGGAGATGGAGAACTTCAGTTCCATCGCCTTGGCCAGGTAGATCACTTCCCGGGGATCGAGTCCCAACCGCATGCGCGTGCCGCCGCCTGCCGCGCCACCCCTCTGCGAGTTGATAACGAGCCAGGCACGCGCGCCCGTCTGCCGGTCATACCACGTTATGTTCAACTCCGGCGGCGTCCGCAGGAACGCCGCGTAGCGGCGCCACATGGACGTGCCCGTCGTGCGTCGCTTCTTCATCACCCGCGTTCTGCTCTGCATCCCTCAGACCGGCTCCACCAGGATCTCCATCACACCGCCGCACACGGCCGGACTCCAGGAATCGATGGCGTCGGTGAGCTCGACCTGCACGACACAGGGCACGCCCTGTTCCACCACCGACCGCGCCGCCGCGATGACGTCCGCCTCGCCGCAGCCGCCGCCGATGGTGCCCACCAGCCCGTGCTCCAGGTCGATGAGCATCTTGCTGCCCGGATGCCGCGGCACGGAGCCCCGCGTCCGCAGCACGGTGGCCACCGCCGCCGGCCTGCCGGAACCGGCGGCCTCGGCTATGGCACGGTACACCGTCGCGTCGATCATGTCGGCTCCTTCAGGAATCGGTCCAGGACCTGCTCGCGTACGCTGATGCTATCACTATCCCGCCCGCGGCGCACGGCCACCAGTTCCGCCGAAATGGATACAGCGATCTCCGCCGGCGTCTCCGCCCCGATCTCCACGCCGATGGGCGCATGGATGCCGGCCAGCACGCTCCTGGGCACGCCCGCCTCCAGCAGCGCATGGAACGCCGCACGGACCCGCCGCCGACTGCCCACCATGCCGATGTAGCGTGGCTGGGCTCCGCCGGATGCCGGTCCGGAGGCCCCCGTTGCTGACCCGTCGGCCCCGGATGCCGGCCCGCCAGACACCAGCCGCCGCAGGCAGTCGAAATCCCAGCGGTGGCCGCGCGTGACCAGCGCAATGTAGCTGCGGTCCGTGATCTCGACGCCGGCGAAGGGGTCCGCCGCGAAGTCCGCCCGCCGCACAGTGACGGCGGCGTCGAAGCGGTCCGCCGTGGCGAACTCCTCCCGGTCGTCCAGCACCGTGACCTGGAAGTCCAGCAGCACGCCCAGGTGCGCCAGCGGCACGGCGATATGGCCGGCGCCGACGATGATCAGCTGCTCAGGCGGATGGTGAGATTCGACGTACAGCAGCCAGGCCGTGTCGCCGACGTGGATGGTTTCCACGCCCGGGTCGTCGCCACTGGCCAGCGCCTGGCGCGCCCGCCGGACCGCCGCTTCGTGCAGGGACGCATTGCGTATACGACCGCGCACAATGCCATCTGCGCCGACGATGATGCGCTCCACCGTGCCCGCCGGGTCCACGGCAGCCGCGACGGCAATGGCCGGCCCGCCGGCAGCCACCGCGAGCACCGCGTGGGCCGCGTCCGCAGGTGTGACCACGTCGCTCACTTGTCCTCGATGTAGCGCCAGTAATCGTCCGGCGTGTCGATATCAATGAGGATGCCAGGGTCCATGACCTTCACTTCCTTCAGGTCCCGGGCGTGCCGCATGATGAGCGAGCGGACGCCCTCCTCCAGGGCCGGGTCCGACAGCTCGTCGAACAGGGCCCGGTCCAGCAGCACGGGGTGGCCGGCGACAGTGTTGTGGAACGGCAGGAAGAGGGGGCCAGGTTCACGGCGGTACGCGTCCACCACCGCGGCCGCCGTCGCCGGCGTCACCAGCGGAAGGTCCACCGGCAGGACCAGGATCGCGTCGCAGTCCTCCGGCAGCCGCCCCACCACCAGCCGGAGCGAGTCAATCTGTTCCGAACCCGCCTGCGGGTTGACCACGACGACGACTCCCTCCGCCTGCGCCAGTTCCTCCGCCCAGCCAGCATCCGGACCCACCACCAGGTACGTGCGCCGACAGCCCGCCTGCGCCAGCGTGCGCGCCGCTCGCTCGGCGAATGTCTCATCGCCCACTGCCAGCAGCGGCTTCGGCCGCTCCATGCGCCGTGACGTGCCCGCGGCCAGAATCACACCATCGACTGCCTTGTCCATACATGGGAGCCTAGAACCGGGCCGGGTTGGCCGCAAGCGGCGACGAATGATGGGCGAAGGGAGGCTGGCGGTGTGAGGCGGGCGACGCACGGCGGGCGGCGTGAGGCGGGGCACTGCCGCAGAGTCGACAAACTACGAGGGCGCCCGGCCACATTGTCGACTCTGCGGCAGTATTGCCGCATAACTCCGCCCGGTTCTGCCGCAGAGTCGACAAACTACGAGGGCGCCCCGCTACATTGTCGACTCTGCGGCAGATTGAGGCCTCGAGCATCGGTGCTGCCATCAGCCGACTTCGCCAATAACCTCGCAACCATCGCTTTACCGACCCGAGCCCGCATCGGGCCGACCCGGGCCCGCGGGCCGACCCGGGCCCGCATCTGGCCGACCCGGGCCCGCATCTGACCGACCCGAGCCCGCATCGGACCGACCCGGGCCCGCATCTGGCCGCCCGTAGAAGTGTCGCCCGCCTTTCGCCTCCCCCCTCACCTCGCCGCCAGTCCCTGTCGAATTGCGCCATGATCCGCCACGGCTTTAGCTTGCGGGATCCGCTCACGATCACCGCGACCCTGCGCATGCACGCCATCATCGAGCTTACGGTAAACGGCGACCGGCGCTCCGCCGGCATCCCGGCGCACTACACGCTGCTGGAGACGCTTCGCTACGCGCTGGGCCTCACCGGCAGCAAGCAGGGCTGCGACAAGGGCGACTGCGGCGCATGCACCGTGTTGCTGGACGGCGCGCCCGTCCTTTCCTGCATTACGCCGGCGTGGGAGGCCGAGGGCCGGGACGTCCGTACCGTGGAGGGCATTGCCGCCGGGCCCGGTGCACTGCACCCGCTCCAGGAGGCGTTCGAGATCACCGGTGGCGCCCAGTGCGGCTTCTGCACACCGGGCGTCCTCATGTCCGCGTACGCACTGCTGCAGACGACGACGTCGCCCTCCGAGGACGAGGTGCGCGAGGCGCTGTCCGGCAATCTCTGCCGCTGCACCGGCTATACGAAGATCATTGATGCGGTGGTCATGGCGGGGGAGATCCTTGATCGGGATCGGGATCGGGATCGGGATCGGGCGGGGCAAGAGTCTGGAGCGGCGGCAGGCGCGCAGCGGGCGGCAGGCGAACAGCCGGCGGCAGGTGCACAGCAGGGGGCAGGGGAATGAGGCCGGAGGAACTGCGGGACCGGCAGGCGGCGACAGCGGCGTCTGCCGACACCCTGGATGACGCAGCCGCCGGCAACGCGTCGGTCATCGGCCGTCGCAACCGCAAGGTAGACGGCTACGGCAAGGTCACCGGTGCCACCGTCTACACGGACGACATGACGCTGCCGGGCATGCTCCACGGCAAGATCCTGCGGTCGCCGCATCCCCATGCCCGCATCGTGTCCATCGACACGACGAAGGCGGAGGCGCTGCCCGGCGTGCACGCGGTGGTTACCGGCCGGGACATGCCCGTCACCTACTGCGTCATCCCGTGGACCCGGGACGAGTACCCGCTGTGCGTGGACCGCGTGCGCTACATCGGCGACGGCGTGGCGGCGGTGGCGGCGGTGGACGAGGAGACGGCGAATCGTGCGCTCCGCCTCATTGACGTCGAATATGAAGTGCTGGAACCGGTGCTCACGCCCGAGCGTGCACTGGAGCCGGACGCGCCGCAGATCCACGAGCCCGGCAAGCCCGGCCACAACGGCAACATCACCAAGATGGTGAAGCTCGAGTTCGGCGATGTGGACGCCGCGCTGGAGGACTCGGACGTCGTCGTCGAGGGCGAGTACTTCTTCCAGGGCAGCACGCACACGCCCATTGAGCCGCACTGCGCCATCGGCTGGTACGACCCTGCGGGCAAGCTCACCGTCTGGAGCGCCACGCAGGTGCCTCATTACCTGCACCGTGAACTGGCCCGGGTCCTGGACCTGGACGTGGCGCGCATCCGCGTGGTGCAGCCGGCCGTCGGCGGGGCGTTCGGGGGCAAGTCCGAGCCGTTTGACCTGGAGTTCTGCGTGGCGGCGCTGTCGCGCAAGTGCGGCCGGCCCGTAAAGATCCTTTACACCCGCGAGGAGGTCTTCTACTCCCACCGCGGCCGGCACCCCATGAAGATGCGGTACCGGCTGGGCGGCTCGACGGACGGCCGCATCCGTGCCGTGGATGGCAGGCTGCTCCTCGACGGCGGCGCGTACGCCTCCTTTGGCCTGGTGACGGCCTATTACTCCGGGCAGCTGCTGACGGCGCCCTACACGTTCGACACGTACCGCTTCCACTCTACGCGCGCCTACACGAACAAGCCGGCGTGCGGCCCCAAGCGTGGACACGGCAGCGTGCAGCCCCGTTTCGCCTTCGAGGTTCAGCTCGACAAGCTGGCGGAGCGGCTGGGCATGGACCCCATGGAGATCCGGCGCCGCAACTTCATCGGCGAGCGCACGCGCACCATCAACGAGCTGCGCGTCACGTCCAACGGGTTCCTGCAGTGCCTGGACGCCGTGGAGCGGGCCAGCGACTGGAAGCGGAAGTTCCGCCGCATGGACTACGGCCGCGGCGTCGGCGTCGCGGGCTCATGCTACATCTCCGGCACGAACTACCCGATCTACCCCAACGAGATGCCGCAGGCGGCCATCCAGATCCAGCTCGAGCGGTCCGGCCGTGTCGCTGTCTTCACCGGTGCCAGTGAGATCGGCCAGGGCTCCAACAGCATGGTCGCGTACATTGCCGCCGAGGAACTGGGCGTGCCGCTGGACTACGTGCGCGTGCACGCCACCGACACGGACATGACGCCCGTGGACCTGGGCGCGTACAGTTCCCGGGAGACGTTCATGGTGGGCAACGCGTGCGTCATGGCCGCGGCGGACCTGCGCAAGCGCGTGTGCGCCGCCGTCGGCGCGGCGTGGGACGTGCCCGGCGGGCAGGTCGGCCTGGCCGGCGGCTGGGCCTTCGACCTCCAGGATACGGCGCGGCGCGTGCCCATCAGCGAGGCTTTCAACATCGCCGAGGCGCAGCATGGCACGCTGGCCGCCGTCGGCCACTACAACACGCCGAAGGACGTGCACGGCGAGTACCGGGGCGGGACCATCGGCGCGTCGCCGGCCTATTCCTTCACCGCGCACGTCGCCGAGGTCACCGTCGATACGGAGACGGGCTTCGTCAACGTGGACAGCATCTGGATCGCCCACGACTGCGGCCGCGCCCTGAACCCGGTCCTCGTGGAAGGGCAGATGGAGGGCTCGGCGTACATGGGGTATGCCGAGGCACTCATGGAGGAGCAGATCTTCAAGGACGCCGATCATGGCCGGGCGGGGCTGCACAATGCGCCGTCACTTCTGGACTACCGCATCCCTACGTCCCTGGACACGCCGGCACTGCATTCCCTCATCGTCGAGTCCATTGATCCCGAGGGCCCCTACGGCGCCAAGGAGGCCGGCGAGGGCCCGCTGCATCCGTCGATCCCGGCTATCGCCAACGCCATCTACGATGCCATCGGCGTGCGCATGGACGCCATGCCATTCTCGCCGCCCAACGTCTGGCGTGCGCTGCGGGCCGGTGACGCCCGGGCCGCGTGGGAGCGGTCCCGCTCGCCGGGCCGGCATGCTGACGTGGCAGCCGACTGACCGGCGCTGCCCACCGCATGACAGCTCCCCGCTTCGCCCTTACGGCACTGCAGGTCGGTGCGCTGGCCGTCGTCGCCATGGCGGTCACGTTCCGCGAGTACGAACTCGACCGCTTCTACGTGCCGAAGGAGCTCGTGCTCCACGTCGCCGCCCTCCTCGCCGGTGTCGCGCTGCTGCGGTGGCGTGGGGGTGATGCCCTCCGTCCCACCGGTGCCGCCGGGTGGCTGCTGGTGGCGTTCACGCTGGCCAGCGCCGTTTCCGCCGTCTTCGCCCCCAACGGCTGGCTGGCGTTCCGGGCCCTGGCGGTGACCGTGTCCGGGCTTGTCGTGTTCCTGGCCGCCCGTGGCGTTGCCGGCGCTGGCCTGCAGCGGCCGCTGCTGGCGGCCCTGGCCCTTGCGGTGGTTGCGGGCACGGCCACGGCCCTGCTGCAGGCTTATGGCGTGCGGTGGGACATCTTCTCCGTCAACCGCGCGCCCGGCGGGACGCTGGGCAATCGGAACTCGATTGCACACCTGGCGGCGCTGGGCATGCCCCTGGTTCTGGTGGTGGCCGTGCGGGCCCGGCGGTGGTGGGGCTACCTGCCCGGCGCGCTGGGCGTGGCCCTCGTGGCGGCGGCGCTGGTCCTGACCCGGTCCCGTGCCGCCTGGCTGGGCATGGCCGCTGTGCTGGCGCTGCTGGCCGTGTCGCTGGTGGCCGCACCGGCGCTCCGCCGCCACCGCCGGACCGGGCTGCGCATCGCCGGCATCATGCTGCTGTGCGGCGGTGGCGTCGCCGGCGTGCTGATAGCGCCGAACACGCTGCAATGGCGCAGTGACAGCCCCTACCTCGATTCCCTCCGCGGTGTCGCTGACTACCGGGAAGGCAGCGGCGCCGGTCGGCTGGTGCAGTACCGTCAGTCCCTGGGCATGGCCCGCACCACGCCCGTGCTGGGCGTCGGCCCCGGCAACTGGCCGGTGGTCTATCCCGAGCATGCGGCCCAGGGCGATCCGTCCATGTCCGGCGGTACGCCGGGCACCACCTCGAACCCCTGGCCCAGCAGCGACTGGGTCGCCTATGTCAGCGAGCGCGGCTTCCCGGCGGCACTTCTGCTGGTGGCGGCCATACTCGCCCTGGCCGGCGGCGCCCTGCGTCGCCTTCGTCATGCTGCCGCCACTGAGGATGCCCTTGCCGCCGCTGCACTCCTCGGCGTACTGGCGGGCGCCATCGTCACGGGCCTCTTCGACGCGGTGCTGCTGCTGGCGCACCCCACGTTCATCGTGTGGGCCGCTGCTGGCGCGCTGTCCGCAAGGACGACGTCCGCCACCGATGACATCGCGGAAGACGCCGTCGCAGGATCCGCGCTTGGCGCAGGATTCCGTGAAGTCACGTACGCCGGCGGTCATGGCCACGCCCGGGAAGACGTACTTCCTGACGACGGCGCGGACCCGGCCGTCGCGGTAGCCGCCGACGCGTCGGGCGGCGGCGCACGCCGGGCCGCCGGCAGGGCGGTGGTGACGGCGCTGCTGCTGGTGACGGCGGTGGGCGCGGTGCGCAGCAGCGCCCAGGTCTACAGCATGCGCGCCTTTTCCAAGGCGACGGATACCGCCACGCTCCAACGCGCCGCCCGTCTGGATCCGGGCAACTACCGGCTCCGGCTGCGTCTGGCCCGCCCGGGCAGCGGCCTGTCCCGGGCGGATCGCTGCGCCCATGCCGACGCCGCCCACGCCCTCTTCCCCCGGGCCGCCGAGTCCCGTACCCTCAGCCGGGGCTGCCGCTGATCGTCGCCTTCCGGACCTCGGGGACGGCGCGCGGTTTACAAGAGGCAGACGTACCTCACGACAACCGGAGGTTCCGGTGCGACGTCGCATCATCTACATCGCGGGCTTTGCAGCGCTGCTGCTGCTGGTACTGCCGCTGGCGCTGCTGCTGCTCATCCCCGCGGAGCGTGCCGGTATCATGGTGGCGGCCCGCGCCGAAGCGGCGCTGGACCGGGACGTTACCGTGGGCGGGTTCCGGGTGAAGCTGCTGCCCCGGCCGGCCATTGCCCTGGACAATGTGGTGGTGGGCGGGCCCCGCGAGACGCCGCAGCCGGTGTCCGCACTGGCCTCGGCCCGGCGCGTGGAACTGCGGCCGCGGCTGCTGCCGCTGTTGCGCCGCAACGTCATCGTGGACGAGGTCCGCGTGGACCGGCTGCGTGTGCTCATCGACATTGACGCCGAGGGCAACTCCAACCTCCCGCAGATCGACGACGCCGAGGCCGGCGAGCCGGCGGAGGACCTGGAACTGCGGATCCGGCGGCTTCAGCTCACCGACGGGCGCATCGGGTACAGGGACGCCCGGGACGGGACCATTGTGCGGGTGGACGGCATCGAGCAGGCCCTGCGCGTGTCCGGCAGCCTGTCCGCCGGCGAGCTGTCCCGGGCGGCCCTCAGCGGTGTGCTGGAGATCGCCGACATCGACGCCATACTGCCCGGCCGGCTGGCGTGGCCGCTCCAGGACGTCCGCCTCCGGCTGGACCACGACCTGACCCTGGACCGGGCCGCCGACCGGCTGGACGTGACGGCCCTCGAGCTGCGGCTTCAGGAACTGCCCATCCGCGTGGCCGGCACCATCGCCGCCCTGGGCAACGACGAGCGGCGCACGGTGGACCTGACGCTCGGCACCGGCAGCGTCGACGTCGCACGCCTGGTTGCTTCCCTGCCGCGGGCCCTGCTGGAAGGCGCCAGCGGCGATGTCATCGAGGGCGCCGCCGGCTACGCCACGCTGGACGCCGTGGTGCAGGGCCGCGCGGGCGCGGGCGAGGTCCCCGCCGTGACCGGCACGCTGGCCATCGCCGATGCGGCCCTGGACAGGGGTCGGCACGGACGCATCGTGGACGGGCTGTCCGGCGCACTCGCCTTCTCGCTGGACTCGGTGAGCACCACCGGCATTACCGGCCGGTTGCTGGGCGAGCCGTTCCAGCTCGCCGCCACGATCCACGACTTCAGCGCCCCCCGGGGCACGGTGGCCGTGCGCTCGGCTCTGACCATGGCCGAGGCAGGGAAGCTGGGCCTGCTGCCCGAGGGCTCCGAGGCCACCGGCCGCATCGGCTTCGATATCCGCGCTGAGGGCCCCTTCACGCAGCTGGCGCAGGTGCTGGTGGACGGCCACCTGGACGTGACGGGCATCACGCTCCAGGTGCCGGCCCTGGAGCAGCCGGCGGTGGTGGACGAGGGGCGCATCGTGTTCGCTGGCGGCACTGCAGCCACCAGCGGGCTGCGGGCTCACGTCGGCAACAGCGACGTGGAGCTCGATTTCGATGCCGCGGACTGGCTGCCCTACGCGCTGGGCGATACGACGCACGTGCCGGTCGTCACGTTTGATGCCCGCTCCGCCCGCTTCGACGCCGACGAGATCTTCGGCATCGACCAGGACCGCTACACCTACGGCCAGCTCTTCTTCGCACGCCTGGCCGGCGACGAGCTGGACGGACGGACGCCGGCGGACCTGGCCGAGGAGATGGGGCTGGGCCTGCCCACCGTGCCGCCCATCCGCATGGACGGCCACGTCCGGGCACGCCAGCTCGTGAACGGCGGCGTCGCCTTCGACGATGTGGACGTGGTCGTCGCCGCGCGGGACGGCACGCTGGAGGTGCAGGCCGCCAGCTTCCGCATGATGGGCGGCGGCGTGCACCTGAACGGCCGCCTCGGACTGGCTGCGCCGGGCGCAGCGTACGCCGCCCAGCCGCTGGAGCTGGACTACACCGTGAACAGCGTGGGCGCGCAGCCGTTCCTGGAGCGGTTCACCGCATTCCGCGACCACGTCACCGGCGAGTTGCTCCTGAACGGCTCCGTCCGCATGAGCCTCGACGATCACCTGCTGCCCGTCACCGAGACGGTGGCCGGAGCAGGCACGCTCGCGCTGATGGACGGCGAGATCGTCAACTGGCCACTGCTCCGGGCGGTGGGCGAGCGCATCGGCGTCGCCCGGTTTGACACGCTGGCATTCACCGACTGGACCGGACGCTACACCCTCGCCGGGTCCCGCGTCGTCCTCGACGAAAGCGTGCTCCAGGGGCGGGACCTGCAGGTCCGCGCCGCCGGGTCCTTTGACTTTGCCGGCAACCTGGACATGGGGGCGACCCTCTACATGCCGCAGCAGTGGGCTCAGCGGATTCCCGGTGCGCCCACCGCATTCCTCGTCAACCTCGTCTCCGGCGCCGATGGTACGGTCCCCGTCGGGGCACGCCTCACCGGTAACGTCCGCGCTCCGTCTGTCCGCCTCGACCTGTCGGAGGCCGGCGCCCGCACTGCCAGTGCCGTGCGCGAAGCGGCCCGGCAGGAGGCCCGGGAAGTTGCCACGCGCGTGCTGGACGACGTCACTGACCGGCTACCCACCCGGGACTCGCTTGCCGCCCGTGCCGACTCCGCCCGCAGCGCCGTGCAGGACAGCATCACCAGCCGGCTGCGCCGGATCATCCGCCCCGGCGGCGGCTGAGCCCGGCCGCGGCGCGGCTTGAGGTTCTTGCGCCCTGCGCGGATCGTACCGTAATCTGTGACACCCCGGGCGGCTGAAGCAAATCGTATCACGACAGGGCGACCATGTCGCCTCACCACTTTACGGGCGACGACGTCGCCGGAAGGGCGGGTACCTGCACATGTTCCCGATTCGTCCTGCTGTCCGCGCTCTGGGCCTGGCCTGGGGTGCCTTGCTGTTCACCGGCGTCGGTTCGGCCTACGGCCAGACTGAACCCGCCGGTCCACTGACCGGCGCGTACTTCGCCGTTTACCCCGTTGCGGTGTCCTCCCTGGGTACGCCCGGCCACCATTCCCGTTTCACCGAGGACAATGACTGGGTCCGGGAGTCCCGCAACCCCACAGGCCCGGGCCTCGCCGTTGCCGTGGGCGTGCCCATGGATCCGCGCCTGGGCTTCTCGGTGATGGTCACCCGTCGCTTCGCCCCCATGCGCGAGGAGTACAGCCGGACCACGACGAACCAGGAGCGGTTCTTCGAGGAGTCGAGCTGGGACGCTGCGGCCATCGTCAGCACGTGGGGCGGTCCAATCCGCATCGGCGGTGGGGTCGGTTTCCTGGTCACGACTGTACGCTCGCGGACGGAGAACTTCGGAGCCGTCATCAGCGAGGACGCCAACGGCGCGATGAAGGGATTGGTTTTGGACGTGGCGGGGGCGCTGCCCATCCGCAGCGGCCTGGCGCTGGATCTGCGTCTGCACGGTCGCTACAACCAGCGGACCTCCTATGAGGGACGGACCGGTTCGGTCATCTACGAGGCCGGTGGGCCGTCCCTCGTCGCCGGCGTCGGCATCGGCTGGTGGAGCCGGGACCGGTTCTTCTAGCCACTGGCCGTGACGCGGTGGGAACGCGCACATTGCCGGCATGAAGCGCTGCGCGTTCCTCACGACCGATGACCTGACCGGCTTCGTCACCGACGACGCGCTGGCCATTGGCCCGCTGCAGCACCTGGGATGGCAGGTGGACCAGGTGCCGTGGCGGGCCGATGCGGACTGGGACTCCTACGACGTCGTCATCGTCCGTTCGACGTGGGATTACCAGGACCATCCCGACGCCTTCGACGTCGCCCTCCGGCGCATTGACGGGTCCCGGGCACTGCTGCTCAACCCGCTGCCCCTCATGCGCTGGAACATGCGCAAGACGTACCTCCGGGAGCTGGGGGCGCAGGGTGTCCCGCTCCTGCCCACCATCTGGGGCGATGGCATCAGCGGCAGCAGTGGCGGCGAGGCCACTCCCGGCGTCAACGAGTTGCGCGGCCTGTTCCACCGCCTCGACAGCGACGAGATCGTCATCAAGCCGGTGGTCGGCGCCAATGCCGACCATGCCTGGCGCGTGCGCCGTGACGCCGACATCACCACTTTCCAGGGGATTGCCCAGGCCTACCACCACCGGCCGTACCTGGCCCAGCCGTTCCAGCGCAGGATCCTCGACGAGGGCGAGTTCTCTCTCATCTACGTGGCCGGTGAACTCAGCCACACCATCCTGAAGACGCCGACGACGGGCGACTTCCGCGTCCAGGAGGAGCACGGCGGTATCATCACGGCCGTCCGGCCGGAATCGACCCTGCGTCATCGCGGCGACCAGGCCATGGCGGCGCTCCAGGCACTGGCCGACCCGACTGCCGCGCCGTTCTACGCTCGCGCCGACTTCGTCCGCACCGACACCGGCGATTTTGCAATCATGGAACTCGAACTCATCGAGCCGGCGCTCTATTTCCGCATGGACGACGGCGCCGCCGACCGATTCGCCCGCGCCGTCAGCGCGCTGATCGGTAGCCCCGTCCCATACACCATCCACGATGAACCATGACTCCGTCCCGTCCCCATTGCGCCGCAACGCGCCGGACGGCCACTATAGGATCAGGCCGCCCGTGACAGGTCGGCCGCCGCTAACCGCAGAACTCCGAGGGCAATGAACGTATCCGACGCCATCGCACAGCGCCGTTCCATCAGGAGGTTCACCGATCGGCCGATCACGCGGGATGAGATCCAGCGCCTGCTCGAGGCCGCGGCCCTCGCCCCGAACCATCGCATGACGCAGCCGTGGCGTTTCCATGTGCTGGGCACTGATGCGCGCGCCGCGTACGGCGCCGCGCTGGGCAACCGGAAGGCCCGACGCATGGAGGACGCCGAGGCCGGTCGCATGGTCCGGGACAAGGTGGCCGGCGAACACGCCGCGCTGCCCGCCATGATCGTCGTCGCCATGGTCGAGGATGAGAACCCGGAGATCCGGCAGGAGGACTACGCCGCGGTCATGATGGGTGTCCAGAACCTGGCGCTCACGGCGGTGGCGCTTGGCCTCGGCACGCACATCAAGACCGGCGCGGTCATGGACGACCCGGCCGCCCGCGCGGCTGCCGGCGTGCCCGACGGCCAGCGCATCGTCGCCGTGGTGAACGTGGGCGAGCCGGCGGAGCTGCCGACGCCGAAGCAGCGCGACGACGCGGCGTCGCACACCACCTGGATGCCGTAGGATCCCAGGGTGCTGAGACTGCACGAGTACCGGTACCACCGGCCGGCTACACTGGACGAGGCGGCCCGCCTGCTGGCGGCGCACCCCGGCCGGGCCCGCCTCATCGCCGGCGGCACCGACCTCGTGCCCAACATGAAGCACGGCCTGTTCACGCCCGATCATGTCATCGCGCTGAAGCAGATCCCCGAACTGCACGGCATCGAGGAGCGCGACGGCGAACTTGTCATCGGCGCAGCGGAAACGCTGAGCGCAGTGTCCCGCCACCCGCTCGTGCGCCGGCACTTCCATGCGCTGGCCCAGGCCGCGGGCAGCGTGGCGGGGCCACAGCTCCGCAATGCCGGCACCATCGGCGGCAACGTCTGCCTGGACACGCGGTGCACGTACTACAACCAGACGCACTTCTGGCGCAGTGCACTGGGCTTCTGCCTCAAGAAGGATGGCGACACCTGCCACGTCACGAAGGTGGGCAGGAAGTGCGTGGCCGCGAACTCGGCGGACACCGTGCCGGTGCTCATGACCCTCGACGCCGTGGTGGACCTCGTCTCCGCGGACGGACGGCGCTCCGTGCCCGTCGCCGATTTCTTCGTTGCGGACGGCATCGAGAACACCCTGCGCGCCTGGAACGAGATCGTCACCGCCATCCGCATCCCGGTGGCGTCCGCGCGCATGCGCACCGCGTTCCGGAAACTGCGCCAGCGCAACAGCATCGACTTTCCACTGCTGAACGTGGCCGTCGCCGCGGAACTCGCGGACGACGATGTCGTCAGCGACATGCGCATCGTCGTCTCGGCGCTTGGCTCGCGGCCGCGCGTCATCGCAGGCCTCGACAAGGTCGCCATCGGCAATCGTCTCGATGAAGACACCGTCGAGGCCATCGCCCAGCGCGCGTTCCAGCAATGCCACCCGCTCACCAACATCATCGTCGATCCCGACTGGCGCCGCGCCATGGTGCCGGTGCAGGTGCGGCGGGCACTGACCGGACTGGATTCGGGATCGGGGCGCCCGAGTGAGCGTAGCGACCGAGGACGCAGTCGTTCATCGTAAACGTAAACGTAACGTTCAACGGCCGTTTCGTTTTCCTGACCCCGCCTGCCTGCTAGATTGAAGAGTCTGCACCGGTCCGAACGCCACAACAACTGCCGTAAACGTCTACGTTGAACGTTTACGTTTACGATCCCGATCCCGAATCCGTTCACGGAGACACAATGCGCCACCACCTCCTCCTGGCCGTCCTCACGCTGCTGCCCGTGGCGGCCGATGCCCAGGACCGCCTCCGCACCTATCCCGGCTACGAGCAGTACCAGCGCGTGGCCAGCCAGATCGGCCAGTCCGTGAGCGCGGGCTCGCTGAGCGTGAACTGGCTCGACGCAGGCCGCTTCGAGTACCAGCAGGACGGAACCTGGTACCGCTACGACATCGGGGCGGGTACGGCCTCGGCCATTGCCGAGCCGACCCGGAACGCGCAGCGGCCGACGTTCCGCGGCGGTGTCGAGCGGGGTCGCCAGTTCGAGTCGGCGGAGTCGCCGGACGGCGCCCACGTCGCATTCTACCGTGACCGCAACCTGTGGCTGGCGGACGCCGATGGTACGAACGAGCGCGCCATTACAACGGAAGGCAGCCTGGAGCGTCGCACGAAGTACGGCACGGGCAGCTGGGTCTACGGCGAGGAGCTGGGCCAGAACACGGCGATATGGTGGTCGCCCGACGGGTCGAAGGTGGCGTACTACTTCTTCGACGAGAGCGATGTCACCGACTACTTCCTGCAGCTCAACCAGACGCAGCTGCTCAGCACGGTGGACATCGAGGCCTATCCGAAGGCGGGCACGACGAACCCGCGCGTCGAGATCTACGTGCATGACCTGGCCACCGGCAGCGACACTCGGCTGGACATCCGCATGGGGCAGGAGCTGTCTGACGACGTGGTGGGGCACTACGCGTACCGCGTCGGCTGGACGCCCGACGGCAGCGAGATCACGCTGAACCGGACGAACCGCCGCCAGAACGTCATGGAGTTCACGGCGTGCGACCCCGCCACGGGCGCGTGCCGCGTCGTCGTGCGGGAGGAGTGGCCCACCGGCTGGGTCATGAACAGCCCGCCCATGCAGTACCTCGAGGACGGCCGACGGTTCACGTGGATCTCCGAGCGCAACGGCTTCCGCAACCTCTACCTGTACGACCTCACCGGCCGGCTCCACGCCACCCTCACGCAGCACGACTTCGACGTGCAGAACATCGTGCGCGTGGACGAGCAGGCCGGCCACGTCTGGTACATGGCGCGGAGCGGCGACAACTACCTGAAGAGCCAGCTTCACCGTGTGGGGCTGGATGGTCGTGGTGACCGCCGTCTGACCGACCCGGCCTTTACCCACAGCGCGAGCCTCTCGCCGGACGGCCGCCACGTCGTCGCCGTCTCCCAGGCCCATGACTCGCCGCCGGTAACCCGGCTGCTCGACGCCGACGGCCGCGTCCTGGCCGAGCTCGCCGCCAGCGACATGAGCCGCTTCCGTGAACTGGGCCTGCAGCAGGTGGAGATGTTCCGCTACACCACCGCCGACGGTGTCACTGAAGCCCTCGGCATGATCCACAGGCCCCACGACTTCGACCCGTCCCGCAAGTATCCGGTACTGTTCAGCGTCTACGCGGGACCGGGCAACAACGGCGCCCGGGAAACGTTCACTCTGCCCAGTGCCCTGACGGAATACGGCTTCATCGTCGTGACGGTGGACGGCCGCTACTCGAACGGGCAGGGCAAGCGCGTGCTGGATTCACTGTACGAGAACCTCGGCGTCACCGAGATCGACGACATTGCCGCCGCCGCCCGTTCGCTGCACAGCCGGCCATACATCGACGGCGAGCGCGTGGGCATCTACGGCACGTCCTACGGCGGGTATGCATCCATCATGGCGCTGCTGCGGTATCCCGACCTGTTCCACGCGGCGTCGGCATCATCGCCGGTGACGGACTGGCGGCACTACGACACCATCTACACCGAGCGCTACATGTACACGCCGCAGGTCAATACGGCCGGCTACGACGCCGGCTCGGCCATGACGTACGTGGACAACCTGCGCGGCCGGCTGATGATCTACTACGGTACCGCCGACAACAACGTCCACCCCAACAACGCCATGGAGCTGATCGCGGCGTTGCAGCAGGCGGGGAAGAGCTTCGAGGTCATGGTCGGCCCGGACCGCGGCCACACTGCCATCAACCAGCAGCGCATGATGGAGTTCTTCATCGAGAACCTGGTGCTGGCGCCACGGGCGGGCGTCACCCAGTAGCGGCGGGCAGGCTGTGCCTGGTTCGCGGGCGCCACGGCGGAGTGCCTCAGGATTGCGGCTACCAGTACCGGTCGATGGTATGGCGCAGTTCGTCACGCAACCGGCGGTCGACCTTCAGCGGGTCCAGGTTCTCGGCCTCCAGCACGGCCAGCTCGAAGGCGTCCTCGTCCCGGAACCGTCCCAGGGCCAGGCGTGACCGGGCCGCCATGCTCAGGCAGAGGCCCAGCCGTACGCAGATCTCGTCAAAGAACTTCGTGATGTCGCCGCTCATCATGTGCTGCTGACCTGCCTCCCGGGGAACGTCCCTTGCACTGCCGCCTGCAGGACTCAACCGGCAGGTGGCCACGTGTATACTGTGATGAAATCAGCCCGATCGGCCCTGCTGCCCGGCCTCCTGGCTGTGGCGGCGGCCGCGGGGTGCGATGGCAGTCCGACCCGGGTCACGCACCCGGCGCTGGAGATCGCCACGGCCAGCCTGCCGCAGGCCGTGCGCGGACAGCTTTACGCCGAGCCAATATACGCTGAGGGCGGTGACGGCGCGTACTTCTGGGACATCGTCGCCGGTTCGCTGCCGACGGGTCTGGACCTGGGCGTGGACGACCAGAGCGTCGACCACGCCATCATCACGGGCATCCCGGAAGAAGTGCAGACGGCTGTGTTCACGGTGCAGCTCCGCAGCGGTGACGGCCAGTCCGTCACGCGCGAGTTCAGCCTTACGGTCGTACACGAGCCAGCCCCGCTGGTCGTCCACACACAGCGGCTGCCGCCGGCGCTGGTAGGCGGACCGTACGATTTCCAGCTCCAGGCCAATGGCGGCGACGAGCAACGCTACGACTGGGCCCTGGCCGAGGGCACACTGCCCGCCGGCCTCGAGCTGACACAGGCCGGCCGCATCCGGGGCACACCCACTACCGTGCAGGCCGCGGCGTTCGTCATCGAGGTCAGCAGCGGCGGGCTGACAACCCGGTGGTCGTTCGAGTTGCGCGTCGTGCCGCATGACACCGATGCGTTCCGCATCACCGTGCACCCCGTGGTGGACATCCCGGCGGCGCTCCAGCCCCACATCGATGCCGCCGTCGCGGCCTGGGAGGCAGCCATCACCGGCAACCTGACCCCCGTCGAAGTGCCTCGCGTGTTCCTCGATGGCGACGACTGCGCCGGTTTCGGGCTCCAGGCGAATGGCACGTCGGTGGATGACGTCCTCGTACTCGTGAGCATCACGGAGATTGACGGCGCTGGCGGCGTGCTGGGCCGCGCCGGCCCGTGTGGCGTGCGCGCGTCCTCACGGCTGCCCTTCGTCGGGGTCGTGGTTCTTGATGTCGACGACCTCATGCCGCTCGTGGGCACGGACCGCCTCACCAACATCATCACCCACGAAATGGCGCACGTGTTCGGGTTCGGCACCCTATGGGAGGAGCTGGGCCTGATCCAGGGCGCCGGCGGCACTGATCCGCGCTTCACAGGCCAGCGAGCCACTGCCGAGTTCCAGGCGCTCGGTGGCACCGGCTCGGTTCCCCTGGAAACGCAGGGTGGTGAGGGCACGCGGGACGGCCACTGGCGCAAGTCCGTATTCAATGTCGAACTGATGACGGGGTTCGCCGAGCCCGTCGGCGTGCACCAGCCCATCAGCAGGGTCACCATCGCCCAGTGGCAGGACCTGGGCTATACGGTGAACATGGCGGCAGCCGAGACCTTTGCACTGAGCGGCGGTGCGGGCGGCACCCACGCCTACCGCATCCATGAACTGCTGCATGCCCACGATGACATATACCGCGGCCGCGTCCGTGTCCTGGGCGAGGATGGGCGGTCCACGCTGCTGCGCCCGGAGAGGTGATCATGCGACGTCGCATTCCTACACTATGTCTGGTTGCTGCCGCCCTCGCGGTCCTCACCGCGTCCGGCTGCGCGAGCACGGCCGTGTCACAGGCGGACGTGCTGCCGGGCTGCTACTACTTCGAGCAGACGGACGTCGCGCGGTCGCTGAACCTGCCGTGGGGGGTGGAGCTGCTGGAGGATTCGCTGGAGGGCTGGCCGGCCATCAGCCAGTTGCCGGACGTTCGGCAGGCGGTGACGCTGGTGGGGCCGGCGGAACGGGCCGGCTTCCCGTTCGGCTACTGGCGGACCGTGGCGGAGGATTCCGTGGAGATCGGCTATCCGGCGGGTGGCGGGCTGGTGCTCGCGCTGGCGGTCCAGCCGCCGGCAACGGCCGGCGGGCTCCCGGCAGGCCTGGCGGGCACGGCCCGAGCCGTGGGCGATGCCGTGCCGTTTGGCGACACCGCCGCCAGCCGGCAGCGCGCCGCCGACCCGGTCTCCCTCATGCGGGCCCGGTGTCCGGAGTAGCGGAGACTGCTTTCAGGGCAGTCGCGTCCGCTGCCGCCGGCCATTCCCCGCCAGCTCGGTGCCTCGGCTTCCATGGCCGACGGCTCCCCCGGGAGGCTACGGGGTCGGGCTGTCGGCGGGACATGGACGGAGTCCGATCTCTGACTGGGCCAGTTCGGTGCGTTCTGCCACGGCGCACTTGCCCGACGTGCAATCCACGCGGTAAAGGTACTCCATGAGATCGCCCCCGCCACCGCCCCACGCAAACATGAACTCTGCGTCAATGAAATATGCAAGGGATCCCTCGGTCCGCGGCGGGGAGAATGATACCCTCACTTCCCCGTCACACAGCGGAGCGGAGGCGTCGGCGGCCCGGTAGCCTCGTCCTGCAAGGGCTGTAAGGACCTCCTGCCCGACGGCAGGGAGGTCACTGTATGCCCGGGTCGGCAGGATGGACAGCCGGAACTCGCGGCCGCCAATATAGGAGGGCCCCCAGTCCGCCATATCTTCCAGGATAGCGACGTACGCGTCCGTCACGTCCACCGAGTTGCCGGCCGTCGTTCGGTCCAGGCTGTCGCATCCGGCCAGCACCCAGGCAGCCAGCATGCAGGTCGTAATCACGGTGGCGGCCGACCGCACATCGCAGCGCATAATCATTGACCATTGCCGGCCGGATGTCTGGGTCATGTCCGGATCCTCCGGAGTTCCCCGACTCGCGATCCTGTTGCGTCTCTTCCACTCGCCTGAGGAAGTCGCTCGTCAAAGCGTAATCGGCTATCTCACCGAACTGCGCAACATGGCTGCGGTAGTCGAGCACGAGCGCGCGTTGCGCCTGGAGCCGGCCGGGGAGGCACATGATGCGCCAGTCCTCATCCCAGAGCCGGCGGTCGATACGCTCGGCGATATCCCGGGGTATGCCGCCTATGTACTGGTCTTGCGTCCCCTCCAGGGTCAGGTGCGCGATCGCATCGGCTTCCCGCTCGGGCGTGGGATCCTGCCAGTAGGCTCTGGTCGCCGCCCACTGATCCCCCATCCCGGTCTCGTGGACATTGGCATTCTGGACGATGGGGCTGCGTATCCTGTGCGGCTCACGCGTGGCGAGGTACAGCCCGACCGCAGCTCCATAGTCGTGAAGGTAGAGATGGAACGTCTCGACGCCGAGCCGCGCGAGCAGTGCATCGATGGCCTCCGCGAGGCCCGCGAATGAGGGCTGGTCAATGGGATCAGACCCTCCGAAGCCGGGCAGGTCCGGGGCGATCCCGAAGCACTCCCGCGCGAGCGTGCCGATCACGTTGCGGAAGACTCCGAGGAGCTCGGAAAGCCGTGGATCAGCAGGAGCGCCGGGCTCTCCCGGCTGCCGGCCACACGGACCTCCAGGTCCGAACCGTCGTACTCGAACCTCACCAGTTCAGCGCTGCTCATCGCCCGGACTGGATCAGGGATCAGGCAGGAGCATAGTCAACCTGACCACGTTCTCGCCAATCCGATCGTTGGCCATCAGGCGCAGCGGTGGCTGTACCCCGTCCCGCCGTGACCAGGCGGGACGGGGTGCAGGTCGATCCGATACTCATCGATCAGGCCGGATATACGCTCCGTCATGTCGCGTCCGTTGACTTCTCATAGCGGT
>DATHVP010000151.1:0-20201 GCA_035461245.1 Longimicrobiales bacterium
GGCTTCCCGTTCCGGCGTGGGATCGTCCCAATAGGCGCTGGTCGCCGCCCACTGATCCCCCATACCGCTCTCGTGGGCATTGGCATTCTGGACGATGAGGCTGCGTATCCTGTGCGGCTCGCGCGTGGCGAGGTACAGCCCGACCGCGGCTCCATAGTCATGAAGATAGAGGTGGAACGTCTCGACCCCGAGCCGCGCGAGCAGTGCATCGATGCCATCCGCGAGGCGCGAGAACGAGGGCTGGTCGATGGGATCAGAGCCTCCGAATCCGGGAAGGTCCGGGGCGATCACGAAGCATTCCTGCGCGAGCGTGCCGATCACGTTGCGGAAAGACTCCGAGGAGCTCGGAAAGCCGTGGATCAGCAGGAGCGCCGGGCTCTCCCGGCCGCCTGCCACACGGACCTCCAGGTCCGAATCTTCGAACTCGAAGCTCACCAGTTCAGCGCTGCTCATCGCCCGGACGGAGTCAGGGATCAGGCAGGAACGTAGGTCAACCTGATGACATCCTCGCCAATCCGATCATTGGCCATCAGGCGGAGTGGTGGCCGGGCGCCGGCGAAATATGCCTTGCCGTGACCAAGCACGACGGGGTGCAGGTAGATCCGATACTCATCGATCAGGCCAAGTTCGGTGAGGCTGTGTGCCAGGTTCGGTCCGGCGACCTCGATCTCCCCGTTGCGCTCGGCCTTCAGCGCGCGGACCGCGCCCTCGAGATCCTCCTCGATGAGCCTGGCGTTGGGACCGACCGAAGTCAGTGTGCGCGAGGCGACCCATTTCGGCTGGTTCCGCCACGCCTCCGCGAAAGCATGTTCCTCCGCATCCCATTCAGGATGATCGTCGTCCCAGTAACGCATGATTTCATACATGCGCCGGCCGTACACACTGCCTGCCTGACCCCGGGCTTCCTCGATGAAGTGGCGGAACAGCACCGGACCCGGCGCAAACGCCATATGGTCGACGTAGCCGTCCAGGGACTGGTTCATTCCGAACACGAGTTTAGCCACACCCACTTCCTTTCGATCGAAGCTG
Source organism: Longimicrobiales bacterium (assembly GCA_035461245.1). Lineage (GTDB taxonomy): Bacteria > Gemmatimonadota > Gemmatimonadetes > Longimicrobiales > RSA9 > SH-MAG3. The sequence goes on from DATHVP010000151.1 coordinate 1,030, forward strand.
CCAGCAGGTGGCGAGTTGATGCCTCAGTAGCGATGTCGATCGTCCGAACGCCCAATAGACAATACTCCGCACGCATGAGCTATCTCCCGGGCCGTGGCCTGGGCGACCGGTGTAGCCGCACGGACGTGCCCCTGCACCCAATCAGGCTCCTCGTGGTTAGTTGGCTGGATCCGGCGTTCATACCCAGCCGTGGCGTATACTTCCAGCATGGCCGGCGGACCTGAGTCGATTCGGACAATCAGGAAATCCTGGTAGATGTGTGTAGTGTAGTGGTCAAACTCAATGGCGGCCTTCGTCAGTACGTACCTGCCGCCGGATTTCGTCACTGACTCGTATCCCGCCTCGACTCCCCGGGCCACTGCGCAATCCAGAGAGCCGTTGGCAATCGGCTGGCGAGCGACAAAAGCCCCCTCCTGTAAGCTGCAGGCCATCATCCAGGCAGCCGAGGTAACCAAGATCCAGGGCGCTATTCCATTGGAATGTGGGCATTGCATCGTTAGCTCCCCCTCGTCAACCAATACGGCTCAACTCACGCCCGCGAAAGCGGCACGGCTACCTCACACCTGCGGAGCTCTATGAACGGTAGTCCGTTGACCAGACAACGTTGCACTTCAAAGTTGACTCTGCCGAGCCCCCGACTTGATATGCAGCGCGCCAAAGTAAGGCTCCGTGCGCATTCAGAGGTGGCTACTCATGGCCGATGAGCGAGAGGTGAGTGAGAACACATATCCACCGGTCGTGCCGTCTCACAAAGACGTTCGATACTCGCTCTACCAGATGGAACGGTTCGCCGCGATAGTGCCCACCGGAGACGCCTCGGGCCGTCAAGACCGCGGCCTCGCCGTAAACCCGCACCTCTATCTCATGTGACTCCATCACATTGTGGGTCAAGGCCCCGGAGCGGACGAGCTCGAGGAATTCGGATCTATCGCCCACCGAACCGTCAGGACCAATAATCGTCCATTCTTCTGCCATGAACGCCCCGATGTCCTCAGGGTTATTGTTGATCATGGCGGCGTCCCAGGAATGAGCCGCGCGGACGACTTCAGCCTCAACTTGGTTGTCTGCCAGAGAAACATCCAAAGGGCTACTCCTATAGCCTGTCTCAGCGGTGACATCGCTACGTTAGACAATCGCGCTCTCCGCGCAATCACAGCCGTCAACCACCTTATCGAGGATCGGGCTGCCCCCAGGGCAAACCCACCTCTACACACTAACCGTGGTGCGGTGCAGGCTCGATAACGCCCCTGAGATAAACTGCACGCCCGTCCAGGCGCAGGTCCCCTCGTGCGTCCTACTGATGTCACCGCGCGGGTTACTTGAGCGCCGCCCGCGTGTCAGTTTCATCTCACCGTTATACAACCGGACGTGGCTTAGCCGTTTCCTGCTGGCTTGATGAGTCGATGTAGACGCACGTACTCGACCTCCATAGCGTCCTTCCACACACCAAGCACATAGTCGGCTCCGATCATGCGCACATCCAAGTCAATGGGCATCGTAACCGTGCCGAGCCAGCGCCCGTCAGGATCGAAGACCGACCAGAAATTAGTGGAAATGCGTGCCGGATGCCGCTCCAGTTCGTTCGGTGGCGCAGGCAGTCTGACGTATATATGACCGTCAGTGGACGTCAACAACCCAATGAATGCCGGAAGAGTATCCGCGAACATAAGCGGGATCTGACCAGGGGCTCCTGTCCCCCGGTGCTGCGATTCGAGCCGCCTCATGAGAACGACCTCAGGGAGCAGTGGCGGGTCGACGTCCACCCGGACTTGCCTTTGGTACCATTCGACGTAACCTGCCCTCATCGTTCCTGAAACAGGAGACGGACTCCAGGTTCTGCGGACAATCCGATGCAATCCTCTGGGACCGATGAGTTTTACTTCAAAAGTCGCGGGAAACCCGTACCAAAGCCCTTCAGGCGTGCCCGTGACCATGGCTCGCGCGCCGTACAACAGCGGAACTGCCCTGGTGGACTCAACCAAACGCTCTGGGATCCGCTCGAGGAGGGCTACATGATCCCCCGACGAGTCGAACAGGTGCCACTCTCCGTGTAGCATCACCCGGCCCGCCTCTGCAACACGCAGCGGCACGTTGGCCGGTCCAAGAATGAAGGAGCCGTCCTCCAGCCATGCCACCGCCTGTCCCCCCCCGCGCAGCCAACTGGCCGGTGGAGCTCGGACGGTGCGACCATACGATCCGTTTGGGGCGAACACCTCGTGTCGGAAGATGCCGTCATTGCGGACCACGAGAGAATCGCCATTGATCACGGCGATCGCATCTATCCGCTGGAGCTCACCCGGACCGGATCCCCGTCCTCCCCAAGCGGCCAAATAGAGACCGTTTGTGTCAAATATGCGAATCTCGAGAGACTGCAGGTCTGCCACGGCAAAGCGGCCGTCGCTAAGGCGGGCAATTGGGCCGATGCGGCCAAAAGCAGTGCCAGGCTGCTGACCGTCACGACTCCCTATCTGGAGATACGGTTGATCCTCGACGCGCCATCGGTTCGCTGTCGTCCAGGCCGAGTCGGAGCTCTCGGCGATTCTAATTCCGGCGCTGTCGCGCACGCTGTATGACGCGTGAGGGCGAGCTACGTCCTTCGACGTGTCCGCGGAACAAGCGACAAGGAACACGATCACACACAGGGCTCTCGGATCCATAGCCAGATACTGACGGGGTCAGTGAAAACACAAGGTTGTATAACGAATGAGTATACTGCAAACCGGTCGTCCTGACACCCGATGTTATTCAGCCACAATTGCGGCATAACCCGGCCGCTCCCGGGAATGGCACCGCGATGTGCGCCGGAATATTTGGTTCGCTCAGCCGGCGTCTCCGTGCCGTGATATTCCGGCTGTGTCGCTCCTGGTGGCCGCGGGGGCCGACTCCGTCGCGAATTGCCTGGCGCCGATTCCTGCGGAGGGACACTGCCGGGTGGCCTGTTCCATCGTTATCCTGCCGACCACTCCCGCCCTCGTGCTGGAGTCTCGGCGTGGCGTTCGGCTCCAGCTACTGCCGTCCTGCTGGGTCTTCAGCGTGCCGTTCAGCTCCGCCACCGCCTGCTGTCGCCTCCGCCGGACTGATACGATCGTCGCTCCTCCGCCGGCCGTCGTCCTGCCGGTCCGCCACCTTGGCCGGGCCCTGCCGGGTCGGCGGCGATGGCGGTGTCCTGAACGACGTCCGCGCACACACTTCGTGCCCGTCAGTCACATGGCCGGTATCGCCGGTGGCGTGCTGGCGGGCGAATGGCACGGCGCGACCGGTCCAGGCCTGCGGGATAGAGCCCCGCAGGCGCTGCGACTGTAATTTTGTGATGCGGTGGCACGGGTGGGGGAGCAGAACCGCGCCACGAACGGCCGTTGCTGCAACCCGCATGATAATGCCCGCGACGATGGGGGGCCAGACATTCCTGACTCCCGCATCACCGGTGCCGGACGGAAGCTCCCGTGCTGGCGCTGCCTGAACGGCACAACGGCGCGGCGCGGGCCGCCCAGTCCCGCCCAACGATGGCCCGGACAGCCGGGTCCGCCTGCGGCGCCATGGTGGCCGGGTAGACCGCGTGGACCGGTCACGTGCGCCAGGCAGTGAGCTTGTGGGTTACCGGGTCCGCGCGGACGTGATGAGCGCCACGCCCGCGACGATCACTGCGGCCGCCACGCCCATCCGCATGGTCAGCGCCTCGCCGGCGAGGCCCCAGCCCAGGAGCACCGCGACGACGGGGTTCACGTACGCATACGTTGCCACGCGCGCGGCGCTCACCACCTGCAGCAGCCACATGTAGGCCGTGTAGCCGACGATGGAGCCGAACAGCGCCAGGTAGACGACAGCCAGGGCCGAGCGGAGCGACACGGCGGCCAGGTCCAGGCGCGCCCATTCGCCGGTGACGGTTCCCAGCAGGAGCAGCAGTCCGCCGCCGCACAGCATCTGCATGCCGACGCCGAGCATGCCGCCGGCCGGGCTGGCAGTGCGGCGGGAATGGATGGAGCCGATGGACCAGGACAGTGAGCCCGCCAGCACCACCAGCGCGCCCACGAGGTGCACACTGCCGGCGCCCATGATCTCCGCCGGCCCCACCAGCAGCGCAATGCCGGTGAAGCCCAGGACGAGGCCCATCACGATGCGGACGTCAGGTCGCCTCGCGCCGTGCCAGAGCCAGTCGAGCAGCACCATCCACAGCGGCGTCACGGCAATGAGCAGTGCGGCAATGCCCGAGGGCACGTACTGCTCGGCCCAGGACACTGCCCCGTTGCCACCGAGCAGCAGCAGCCCGCCTATGATGGCGGCGGTTCGCCACTGCGCGGCTGTGGGGTCGGCCTCGCGCCGTCGCCAGGCCCACGCGAAGAGCAGGGCGCCCGCCACCACGAAGCGCGTGCCGGCCATGAGGAACGGCGGCAGCGTCTCGATGGCGAACAGGATGCCGAGGTACGTCGAGCCCCAGATGATGTAGACTGCCGCGAAGGCCGCTATGATCTTCGCGCGGGTGACCGGCTCCGCCAATTCAGGTCCTGTGGCATGTGGCCGCCGTCGGGGGACAGAGCCACCAGTTTACAGCTTCGGCAGCTCCGCCGCACGGGCGGGGCAGGAGTGCCGGTCTGCCGGGCAATGGTCGAAATCCCGGCCCGTCGCGCGTCTAACTGGCAGCACCCGCCCGCCGGGCCCCGGCCCGGGACGGCCGCGTATCCATGAATGGGAAGCGACGAGTGAGTACGGACACGGCACGGGCACAGCCACCGGAACAGCCGGGCCCGCCGAACGGGAAGGACGCGTCGGGCGAAAGCGCGACAGGCGGGACGGAGCCGCCGATCCCCGGCGGGGGGTCCCTGTGGGGCGGCCTGAAGGACGCCATCCGGGGGACGGAGGCGGATTACACCAGGATCGGCCTCAGGCGGGCGATCCTGCTGCTGTCCGTACCCATGATGCTCGAGCTGGTGATGGAATCCGCCTTTGCGGTGGTGGACATCTACTTCGTGGGCAAGCTGGGCCCGTCGGCCGTTGCCACCGTCGGGCTGACGGAGACGTTCCTGTTCCTGGTCTATTCCATCGCCATGGGCCTGGCCGTGGCGGTCACGGCGGTGGTGGCCCGCCGGGTTGGGGAGGGGGACCGGGAGGCGGCGGGCGTGGCGGCCGTACAGGCCATCATCGTGGCGACGCTGGTATCCCTGCCCTTCGCCGTCGCGGGAATCGTCTTTGCCCCCGACCTGCTGCGGCTGATGGGTGCCGACGAGTGGGGCGTGATGTACGGGTACCGCTACACGCGCTGGATGCTGGGCAGCAACCTCGTCGTGGTGCTGCTGTTCGTCATCAACGCCATCTTCCGCGGGGCCGGCGACGCCGCCATCGCCATGCGCGTGCTGTGGCTGGCCAACGGCCTGAACATCGTCCTCGACCCCATCCTCATCTTCGGCTTCGGGCCCGTGCCGGCCATGGGCATCGAGGGTGCCGCCATCGCGACGACGATCGGCCGTGGCGCCGGTGTGCTCTGCCAGCTCTGGGTGCTGCTGCGGGGTGGCAAGCACATCCGCGTCCTCGGGCGGCACCTGGCGTGGAACGCCGTCGTGGCGCTGCGCATCGTCCGTACGTCCCTGGGCGGGATCGGCCAGAACGTCATCGCCATGACGTCGTGGATCTTCCTGATGCGCATCCTGGCCGGCATCGGCAGCGAGGCCGTTGCCGGCGCCACCATCGCCATTCGCGTCATGCTGTTCACCATGATGCCTGCGTGGGGCCTGTCCAACGCAGCCGCCACCCTAGTGGGCCAGAACCTGGGCGCGGCACGGCCCGATCGCGCCGAGTCCGCGGTATGGCGCATCGGCTTCTGCAACATGGCGTTCATGCTGCTGGTGTCGGTGGCGTTCTACACCCTCAACGAGCAGCTCATCGCCATCTTCTCGCAGGACGCGCAGGTCATCGCCGTGGGCGGCGAGTGGCTGCGCATCCTGTCGTACTCCTTCTTCGTCTATGGCTGGTGGATGGTGGCGGTGCAGGCGTTCAACGGCGCGGGCGACACCCTCACGCCCACCCGCATCAACCTGGTCTTCTTCTGGCTCATCCAGATCCCGCTGGCGTGGTACCTGGCGATGCACCTGCAACTGGGGCATTCCGGCGTGTTCTGGGCCGTCTTCGTGTCGGAGACGTCCGTCGGCGTGTTCACCCTGTGGCTGTTCTCCAGGGGCGGCTGGAAGACCGCCCGGGTGTGAGGTATGTTGCCCGCATGAAGATCACCCACGAGATCCTGGAGCTGCGGACGCGGCACGCGTTCCATATCGCCCGCGCCGCCGGTGCTCCCGTGCGCCGCAACGTCTGGCTGCGCGTTCATGCTGATGACGGCGCCGAGGGCTGGGGCGAGGCCGCCGCGAACGCGTATTACGGCGAGACGGCGGACACGGTGACGGCCCTGCTACCGCTGTACGAGCAGGCGCTGACCGACGCGGCCGGTAGCGAGCAGGGCGCTGAGCAGGCCCCAGGTCACGCTGATGACGGCGGCCCGGATCCGCTGGCACTGGAGCGGGCGGAACGCGCCGTCGAACTGGCCGCCGGCAGCAATCCCGCTGCCCGGGCCGCCATCTCCGCCGCGCTGCATGACCTGGCGGGCAAGCGCCTGGGCGTGCCGGTCTGGAAGCTGTGGGGTCTGGACGACGCGGCGACGCCGCTCTCCTCGTACACCCTCGGCATCGACTCGCCGGACGCCATGCGCGCGAAGCTGGACGAGGCGTCGTCGTATCCCATCCTCAAGCTGAAGGTCGGCACGGCGGAGGACCGACGCATGCTGGAACTGGTGCGGGCGGCGGCGCCGGACAAGCCCATCCGCGTGGACGCGAACACGGCGTGGGACGCGAAGCAGGCCCTGGCGCTGGTGCCGCTGCTGGAGGAACTGGACATCGAGTTCATCGAGCAGCCGTTCAAGGCCGACGACATCGCCGCGTTCCGCATGCTCCGCGACCGCACACGCATCCCGGTGATAGCCGACGAAAGCTGCCGCACGACGTCGGACATCCCACGCCTCGTGGGCGCCGTGGACGGCATCAACATCAAGCTGGAGAAGTGCGGCTCGCTGCGGGAGGCCGTGCGCATGGTGCATGTCGCCCGGGCGCATCACCTGAAGGTCATGGTCGGCTGCATGATGTGCAGCACGCTGGCCGTCGCGGCGGCCGTGCAGCTCGCGCCGCTCTGCGACTGGGCCGACCTGGACGGCGCGGCGCTCATGGCGAACGACCCGTTCAGCGGGCCGGGGCTGGAGGCGGACGGCCGGTTGCGGCTGAACACGGAGCCGGGGCTGGGCGTCACCCGCGCGGGCTGAGGCGCGCGGAGCCGACGGCTACCAGCCCATGGCCGCTGCCAGTGCCTCCACACTTGCTGGCAGCGCCGCGGCAGCCTCCACGCCGCGCACTGCGGTGTCCGGGTCCTTCAGCCCGTTGCCGGTGAGCACGCACACGCATGCGGTGTCGGAGCTGACCGCGCCGTCGCGCACCGCTGCCCGCAGCCCCGCCATGCCCGCCGCCGAAGCCGGCTCACAGAAGATGCCCTCCATGGACGCCACTGCATGGTAGGCCTCGAGGATGGCGTCGTCGCTCACGGCACGGATGGCGCCGCCGGAATCCGATGCGGCGTCCAGTGCGGGCTGCCACGTGGCGGGGTTGCCGATGCGGATGGCGGTGGCCACCGTTTCCGGCCGTTCCACCGGCCGGCCCAGCACCAGTGGCGCCGCCCCTTCCGCCTGCACGCCCAGCATGCGCGGCAGCCGCCGGGCGCGACCGTGCTCCAGCGCCCGCCGGAACCCGAGCCAGTATGCCGTGATGTTGCCGCCGTTGCCCACCGGCAGCGCCAGCAGCTCCGGCGCGTCGCCCAGCGCGTCGCAGACCTCGTACGCGGCGGTGGTCTGCCCCTCGATGCGGTGGGGGTTCACGGAGTTGACGAGTGCGACGTCGTACCGGTCCGACGCCTCCCGTGCCACGCGCAGCGCGTCGTCGAAGCTGCCTTCCACGGTGACGACGCGGGCACCGTACATCACTGCCTGCGCTACCTTGCCGGCGGCCACATTGCCCGCGGGCAGCAGCACGATGGCGCGGATTCCCGCGTGGGCCGCGTACGCCGCGGCGCTGGCCGCCGTGTTGCCCGTGGACGCGCACAGCACCGCGCCAGCGCCGGCTTCCACCGCCTTCGCCACGGCCAGGACCATGCCCCGGTCCTTGAAGGACCCGGTGGGGTTCAGTCCCTCGAACTTGAGGTGGAGTTGTCGCACGCCCATCCATTCCGCCAGCCGCGGCGCCGGCAGCAGCGGCGTGCCGCCCTCCTGGAGCGACAGCCGCGGCGTGCCATTGGTGAGGGGCAGGTGTGCGCCGTAGCGTTCGAGGATCCCGCTCACAGCAGGCGCATCAGCGTGGTGAGGTCCCGGGGCTGCACACCGTGCAGGTCCGGGCGCGCGACGAAGCCGTCGCCGCCGTGTCCGCCCTTCCGGAAGCTCTCCAGCATGGCGTCCAGCACACGGTTGGTCCGGTCCAGCGGGCACGCAGCCAGCAGGCCTGACCCGCTGCCGGAGATGGTGCATGCCCACGCGCCCGCCTGCGCCGCGGCCTCCATGGCCGCCTTCCCGCCGGGGATGAGCGGCATGCGGTAGGGCACGTGCAACTCGTCGTTGAATCCTGCCGCCAGGGCATCCGCGTCGGCATCAGCCAGGCCATGAAGGAGGGCGGCCATGCGGGCGGTGTTGCGTACGGCTGCGCTGTGGGGAACCTGCTCCGGCAGCGCTGCCCGCGCCCTCTGCGTGGATACCGTTGCGTCCGGTGAGGCGAAGACCCAGCCGATGTCGCTGGACAGGGGCATACGCATGGCCCGGGGGCCATGGCCGTGGTATGCCACTGCCACCAGGCCGCCAAACAACGACGGCGCGGCATTGTCCGGATGCCCCTCCGTCCGCACGGCCATGGCAAGCGCGTCTTCCCGGCATAGCGGCTCCCTGCAGGCTGCCGCCGCCAGCGCCACGCCAGCCACCGCCGCAGCGCCTGACGAGCCCAACCCCCGACCCACGGGGATCTCCGACGTCACCAGCAGCGTACCCCGGACGTGGTCGATGCCCCGGCGCTTCAGTGCGGCCAGGAACGTTGTGGCGATGATGTCTTCGGCCGGCGCCGTCTCCAGTTCTGCCAGCGTGCCCGTCCGGCGGATGATCAGGGCATCGCTGGCGCTGGCGTCATCCGGCGCGCCGCGGTGCGGAGGTTCGCCCAAGCCCTGAGTCTCGAGGGGTTCCCGGCGCTCGCCGGGTTCCCGGGGCTCGCCGGGTTCCCGGGGCTCGCCGGGGTCCTGGGGCCAGTCGGGGTCCTGGGGCCAGTCGGCCTCGCGGGGCTGGAATCCGGCGTCCAGGTAACGGTCGAAGGCCAGCCCCAGGCAGTCGAAGCCGGCGCCAAGGTTGGACGTGCTGCACGGCACGCGGACCGCGCACGCCGCGAGTGTGCTATCGGCCACGCTCAGGCGCGGAGCACGTCGAGGACCTGGTCCACATGGGCGGCGGGCTTCACGTTGGGCAGCACCTTCGCAATGCGGCCGTCGCCGTCAATTACGAAAGTCGTACGCACATTGCCCCAGTACTTCCGGCCCATGAAGCTCTTCTCCTTCCACACGCCGTACTTCTCCGCGACGTCGTGGTCCACGTCTGCCAGCAGCGTGAAGGGGAGCTCGTACTTGTCCTTGAACTTGCGGTGCTTCTTCACCGGGTCCGGGCTGACGCCCAGGATGACCGCGCCCTCGGCGTCGAAGCTCGCTGCGTTGTCGCGCAGGTCGCACGCCTGCGTGGTGCAGCCCGGCGTGTCATCCTTGGGGTAGAAGTACAGCACGACCTTGCGGCCGCGGAAGTCGGACAGGCTCACGGGCACGCCGTTTTCGTCCTCGAGCGTGAAGTCAGGGGCGACGTCGTTCTCTGCGGGCATCGGGTATTCTCAGTGTGCGGTGTCGCTGGCCGCCACCGGGCTTCGCTGCGCCTGCGCCTTCGCTGCCGCGGTCTCCTCCCGCAACAGCGAGATACCCAGCAGGACGGCCCCAGTCGTGATGGCCATGTCGGCGATGTTGAAGATGGGCCAGTGCATGAAGCCCAGATTGATGGGGCCGATGAAGTCCACCACGCCGCCGTCCCACCGGACCCGGTCAATCAGGTTGCCAATGGCGCCCGCCGCAACGAACTGGATGGCCATGATCCGCAGCCAGTCGCCGGCCGCCGCACGGCGGAAAATGTCCGCAAGCACGAACAGGATGACGAACGTCAGCCCGATGATCAGCCAGCGGCCCGCCGTCGCCGGCAGCGGCAGCCCGAAGGCAATACCCTTGTTGAACGCCAGCGTCAGCGGCACCAGACCGCCCAGCGATTCCTGTGGACCCCCGTACCAGAGCGTGTTCAGCGCCCAGCGCTTGGTGACAATGTCCGCCAGTACGATGGACGTCACCACCAGCAGGCTCAACGACAGTCTCAGTTTCATCCCGACCATGCTCCCTCGTCTCACGCCCGGCGGCCCGCCGGCCCCGGCTCTCATCCATTCCGGCAATCTACGCATCCCGCCCGTCCCGTCCACTGCTGGCGACGGGCCGACCCAGCTACGAGCGCGTGCCGCCCACGGATGTACACCGGTCCCGGTAGCAGGTTGCAGTCGGGCGCCATCCTCGCCGGCTTCACGGACACCCCGCCGGCGGATAGATTCAGGGCTGAGCGAATGAACCAGCTGGCGGAGCCATGGCGGAACAGCGACGCAGGACCGTAACGGTTATGGTGGGCGGCGTTCCCGTTGGGAGCGCGCACCCCATCGTCGTGCAGTCCATGACGAATACGGACACGGCAGACCCGGCATCTACGGCAGAGCAGGTGGCGGCGCTGGCGGCGGCGGGCAGTGAAGTCGTGCGCATCACCGTAAACACGGACGAGGCGGCGGCGGCTGTGCCGGAGATCGCCCGGCTGCTGCAGCGCTGGGGCGTGGACGTGCCCCTGGTGGGCGACTTCCACTACAACGGGCACCTGCTGCTGGCCCGGCACCCGGAGTGCGCACGGACGCTGGCGAAGTACCGGATCAACCCCGGCAACGTGGGAGCGAAGCGTCGCGACGAGAACTTCCGGACCATCGTCGAGGCCGCCGTCGAGTATGAGCGCCCCGTACGCATCGGCGTGAACTGGGGCTCGCTGGACCAGCAGCTCCTCACGGAGATGATGGACGACAACGCCGCCCGGGGCGCGCCGCTGGACGCCAAGACGGTGATGCTGGAGGCCATGTGCGAGAGTGCGCTCCGCTCCGCCCGGCTGGCGGAGGAGACGGGCCTCGCCCACGACCGCATCATCCTGAGCGCCAAGGTCTCCGGCGTGCAGGACCTCATCGCCGTCTACCGCATGCTCGCCGCGCGCTGTGACTACCCGTTGCACCTCGGCCTCACCGAGGCGGGGCTGGGCACGAAGGGCGTAGTCGCGTCCACGGCGGGGCTGTCGGTGCTGCTGCAGGATGGCATCGGCGACACCATCCGCGTCTCGCTGACGCCGCGGCCCGGCGGCGACCGCACCGAGGAAGTGCTGGTGGCCCAGCAGATCCTGCAGTCCATGGAGTTGCGCAGCTTCATCCCGCAGGTCACCAGCTGCCCCGGCTGCGGCCGCACCACGTCCACGTTCTTCCAGCAGATGGCCGAGGATATCGGCGACTACATCCGCGCCCGCATGCCGGCCTGGCGGGAGGAGTACCCCGGCGTCGAGGAGATGAAGGTGGCGGTGATGGGCTGCGTCGTGAACGGCCCCGGCGAGTCGAAGCATGCGAACATCGGCATCTCGCTGCCCGGCACCTTCGAGGAGCCGAAGGCGCCGGTCTACGTGGACGGTCGCCTCTACACGACGCTCAGGGGCGACGCACTCGTGGCCGAGTTCCTGAAGATCCTGGACGACTACGTGGACCGCACCTACGGCCGCGTCACCATAGACGTCTGACCCTCCTCAGGCCGGGCGCGGTGCTCAGAAGACGTGGGACAGCAGCGAGACCATGAACATGGTCTCGCCGCCACCGCCCACCTCGCGTCGGCCGGCGCTCGCAGAGAGTTCGAAGCTGCCCACCTCGATGCGCATGCCGCCGGCGAACTGTGCGCCCTCGCGGGCATCCCGCAACCGGACCATGGCCGCACCAGCCTGTACCGGGAGCCACGGCAGGAGTCGGTACTCCAGGCCGGCCCCCACGTGCATGGGCGGACGCGTGGCCAGGCCGTCCGTGCTGCCGTGGCGGGCGTCGGCGGAGATCATCAGCCGCGGGTTGTGGCGGTAGAGCACGCCGAGGGCCAGGTTCCGTTGGAAGGTGTAGTCGTCCAGCGCCTGGCGCACGGACGCCGGCGCTGCGCTGAACGCCTGCTGCTCGAACGAACTCTCCACCTCGCCGTCACTGGCTGACAGGCGCATCTCGCGGTAGTGCATCTGGTCGGGGTCCCACTCGAAGGTGGAGACCAGGTTGACCGCGGTGGCGGCGAGGGTCCAGGCGCCCATCTCCAGACCGGCGCCGATGTCGAACGAGAACCCGCCGCCTGTCTGGTACTGGTTGGCGCCGTCGTCGCCGACGAGGGGCGAGTACGCGACGGGGAAGGTCAGGTCCACCGTGATGGGATCCGTTGTCGTGCCACCGGTGGACTGCCCGCTCAGGGCCATGGAGTGGCCGAACGTGTACTTGGCCGAGAGCCCGATTGACAGCAGCATGTCCGGCCCCACCTGGAACGGCACGGCATAGCCGGCGGCGGCCGTGGAGTAGAGGCTCATGTCCACGGACGACCCGCCGGCGTCGATGGCCCGGGCCGTGCCCTCGTCCACGTTGCCCACCAGCAGCAGTTCCGCCAGGCCGGGCGACACGTTGTTGAGCGCCCGGGCGGTGGTCGAGAACTGAAGACCGACATTGCCGAACTGGATGGCCGCCCACGTCATGTCGAAGCCCGCCGCGCCGGCCTGGCCGCCTTCGGCGGTGATCTCCGCCAGCCATTGCCGGCGCACTGCGTCTGACACGACCTCGCCCTGCACCGACGCCAGGTCGGCCAGCGTCACCGGCCCCAGCCCCGTCAGCGCCCGGACCGTGCCGATGAGCGCGGAGGTGGATGGTCCGCCGGACAGAGCCAACCCCGCCGGGTTCCACGCCAGCGCTGAGTAGCCGCGGGCCGTGGCCGTGAAGTTGTCCGCCATGCCCAGCGCCGCCGTGCTGGGGCTGGCCACCTGGCCGGCGGCAGGCAGGGCGACGGCCAGCACCGCCGTGGCGGCCACGGCCAGCGCCGCCGCACCGCTCCTGCCCCGGGTGCCCGGGCGTCGCGGTATTCGCATCCCGTTCGTCATGTCAGCCGATCTCTACTGTCAGCTCGAGCTTCGTGTCCAGGCCGAGTTGCTGGTCCGGGCGGACGGTCACCTGGCCGTTTTCGCCGGTGACCGTGCCCGAGATGCGCAGCTGAACAACATGGCCCAGCAGTAGCTGTAGCTCCTCTTCCGTGAATGCCACGCGGCGCGTGCTTGCACCGGGCTGCACGGCCAGGGTTTTTGTGACCGGCGCGGCGCCGCCCGTAAGCTGGATCTGCAGGGTGCCCGTCACCGTGAACGGATTGTCGAGTGCGACGACGAGGGCGCCATCCACGACGCGGTCCCGGAGGTCGTCATCGACACCGGACAGGTCGAGCGTCGCGTCGATCACCGATACCTGGCGGTCCTGAACGCGGACCGTGGCCTCCGCCACGTCGATCTGCCCGGGCGTCACCGTCCCGCCCAGAGTGGCATTCGCGTTCACCGTGACCCAGTGCTCGGGCGCCGTGCCACCCGCCGGTGACGTAATGCCAACAATGATGCGGAAGTCAGAACTCACCGGTCCCGGCTGCAGTGAGACCGTCCGCTCCATCGTTGTGCCGCTGGGGAACGCACCGGTGATGGTCGAACTCGCCACTACCCGCTGCCCGGACAGGACACGCACGGTCAGCCAACCAGCCGCAGCGGCGCCCGGCGGCTGGAGGGGATCAAAGCCGAAGTTGTGTGTCAGCGCAACGGTCATGGTGCCCGACGTGACCGTCGCAGTCAGTACCTCCGCCGGCAGAGCCACCACGGTGCTCACGCTGTCGTCGAACGCGGGCTTGGGAACCTGCCGGCCATGGGCCGCTATGCACGGCATGCCGCACATGGAGGCCAGGGTCCTCGACGGGATCGCGGCTGGCGACAGCGTCAGGCCGAAGCTCGCAGGGCCGGCCGTGACGTTGGACGGCAGCAGTTCGCTGACCCCGAGGACCGTGGTTTCGCCAGGCAGCAGATAGGTGGGGTGCAGTTTCGGCAGCGACGTCGGGTACTCGCACGCGACAAACCCCAGAGCGCTCGCCGCAAGTGCCAGCACCCGGGCCGCACGCCGTCGCCCACTGATCGTGGCTCCGAACCTGAGCATGGGTGTCCGCTCTCCAGATGTGATGCAATAAACCCGGCCGCGCGGTGGTGCAGCGCGGTGCCGGGGACCCGGAACGTGACCGGCCGTCCGGTCGCAGTCAACCCCCCGCGTGTTCATACTTTTCGACTGTCCGCTCATGGGACGCGTCCATCCCGGAACCGGTCGGTGGCAGGCCGGCGGTCATGACTTCATCTCCAGGAGGCGCTGTCCCCCAACGGTTTCCGTGATGCGGTCCGCTGGCACATGCCTCGCCATTAACCTGTCCCACGGCGGTCGCTGCCACGAGGGCCCCGCGCCTGCAACCACGGCCGTATGGCAGCCGTAGGGATGAGCCGATGACAGATGCTCACAACAGACGGAATCCGATGCACTGGATGAGATCAGGCACAGTCCTGCCGCTACTCGCGGCACTCGTGCTGATGGCTGACACGGGCCATGCGCAACAGGCGCCGGCCACGCTGTCCATGGATGACGCACTGCAGCTGGCCCGCCGGCACAATCCCGGCTATCAGATGCAGGTCAACGACGAGCCGGTGGCCAACTGGCAGGTCCGCGCCGCGTACGGGGCGCTGCTGCCGTCGTTCACCGTGGCCGGCGGCGTGGACTGGCAGGCCGGCGGCATCCCCAACATCGGCCTGCTGAGCGGTGAGGACTTCGGCCTGGCGCGCACACCGGACTACTTCGTGTCCGGCTACCGGCTGGTCCTGAACCTGAACCTCAGCGGCAGCACGTTCTTCCGCATGGCGCAGGAGCGGGCGAGCCGGGAGGCGACGCGGGCCCGGATTGACGCAGCCGCCTACGCCCTCGAGGCGGACGTGAGCCGGGCATACCTCACGGCGTTGCGGGCCCGGGACGCCGTCTCGCTGGCGACGCAGGAACTGGAGTCCGCACGGGAGGCGCTGCGCCTGGCGGAAGCCCGGCACGACGCCGGCTCGGGCACGCGGCTGGACGTGGCACAGGCCGAGGTCGAAGCCGGCCGCGCGGAAGTGTCCGTGCTGCAGGCCCGGTCGAACGCGGAAATGGAAAAATTGCGGCTGCTGCAGCGGCTGGGACTGGACGCCGTCGGCGACGTCGAACTGACCACGGCCCTGGAGGTCTTCGAGCCGACGTGGTCCCGGGACGACCTCACGAACATCGCCATGCAGCAGCACCCGCAACTCGTCTCGGCACGGGCCGCGGAGTCGGCCAGCCGGGCGGCGGCCCGCTCGGCGCGGATGTCGTACCTGCCGTCGGTGAGCTTCAGCGGCGGCTGGACGGGCCAGGCCCGTACCACGCGGGACGAGGACTACCTCATTGACCAGGCGCAGGACAACGCGGAGAACCGCATCCGCTCGTGCGAGGCCACCAACGACCTGTACGCCCGCCTCGCCGACCCGCTGCCGCCCCTGGACTGCTCCCGCTATGCGTTCACCGCCGAGATGCGCGACGCGCTGCTCGCGGCCAACGACGTGTTCCCCTTCGACTTCGCGAAGCGGCCGCCCTCCTTCGGCATGACCATCAGCATGCCCATCTTCAACGGGTTCACCCGTGAAGCGCAGATGCAGCAGGCGTCGGCGGCGGCGGAGGACGCCCGGCACCAGCGGCGCGAGGAAGAACTGAACCGGCGCACCACCGTCGCCACCAGCTACGTGGCGCTGCAGACGGCGTACCTGTCGGTGGCCATCGAGGACCGGAACGTGGCGGCCGCCGCAGAGCAGCTCGAGCTGGCCCGGGAGCGCTACCGGCTGGGCGCCGGCTCCATCCTCGAACTGACGCAGGCCCAGGCGACAAAGGCGCGCGCCGACCAGGCGCGCCTTACCGCCATCTACGCGTTCCATGAGAACCTGGCCGCCCTCGAGGCGGCGGTGGGACGACGGCTCAGGCCATAACGGCAACCATCTGATACTGAAAGCAGTCTATTATGGATAAGCCAAGAAGTTCACCCAGGAAGAAGCGCCGGCCGCTCTACATCGGCGGCGGGATCGCCCTGCTCGCGCTGCTGACGGCAGGCCTGTCGCAGCTCAAGCCGGCCCCGCCGTCGGTGGACGGTGCAGCCATCTACACGGACACCGTCCGCCGGGGCGAGCTCGTGCGCCAGGTCCGCGGGCCCGGGACCCTGACGCCGGAACACATCCGCATCCTGCCGGCCATCACTGCCGGGCGGGTGGACGAGATCCTGGCCCGGCCCGGTACCGTGGTGGAGCCGGGCACGCTGCTGCTCCGGCTGAGCAACCCGGAGGTCGAGCTGTCGCTGCTGGAGTCGGAGCGCCAGCTCGCCCAGGCCCGTACCGAGACGGTCAGCCTGCAGGCGAGCCTGCGCACGCAGATCCTGCAGCTGGAATCGGCGGTGGCGCAGGCGCAGAGCCAGTACAATGAGGCCGTGCGCCAGGCAAACACGAGCGCGGAACTCGCGACTCGCGGCCTGATCGCGCCAAACGAGGCGAGCCGGGCCCAGGACCAGGTGGAGGAAGCGCGGACCCGGCTGGATATCGAGAAGCAGCGGCTGGAGCTGGCCCGCGGCACCGTGGACGCCCAGCTCGAGACGCAGCAGCTCCAGGTAGAGCGGCTGTCGAGCCTTGTCGCCATGCGCCGCCAGCAACTCGAATCCATGGACGTCCGGGCCGGTACCGCCGGCGTTCTGCAGCAACTCAATCTCGAGGTCGGCCAGTGGGTCAACCCGGGGATGGAGCTGGCGCGTGTCGTCGAGCCGGGCCGGCTCAAGGCGGTCCTGCGGATACCCGACACGCAGATGCGCGACGTCGTCATCGGTCAGGTCGCGTTCATCGACACGCGAAACGATACCATCCGCGGCCGCGTAGTGAGGATTGACCCGGCGGCCCAGGGCGGGACCACCGGTGTGGACGTGGCGCTGGATGGCGAGCTGCCGGCGAGCGCACGGCCGGACATGAGCATTGACGGCACCATCGAGATCGACCGACTCGACGACGTGCTCTTCGTCAGCCGCCCGAATTACGGCAGCGCCGGCCAGGCCATCAGCCTGTTCGTCGTCTCCGCCGACGGCAGGACCGCGGACCGTGTCCAGGTCCGCCTCGGCCAGACGTCGGTGAATTTCGTGGAGATCGTCAGCGGCCTCAACCAGGGG
This sequence comes from Longimicrobiales bacterium, assembly GCA_035461245.1. GTDB lineage: Bacteria > Gemmatimonadota > Gemmatimonadetes > Longimicrobiales > RSA9 > SH-MAG3. The sequence continues at coordinate 18,502 of DATHVP010000151.1, forward strand.
GATCGGGTGATCCTCTCGGACATGCAGCAGTGGGATGCACACAACCGGGTGCGCATCCGGTGACCGGTTCCAGTCAACCAGGGAGACAGGCAATGGCGCAGGAGATGGAGCCGCTCATCCGGCTCGATGACGTGAGCAAGATCTTCTATACGGACGAGGTCGAGACACACGCCCTCAACAGCGTGCAGCTCGAAATCCGGCGCGGCGAGTACATTGCCATCGCCGGGCCCTCCGGCTGCGGGAAGACGACACTGCTCTCGCTGCTCGGCCTCCTCGACTCGCCCAGCGAGGGCGTCTATTCCCTGGACGGGAAGGACGTGTCCAACCTGTCCGCGTCCGAGCGCGCCCGCGTCCGAAACCGCGAGATCGGCTTCATCTTCCAGGCGTTCAACCTGATTGGTGACCTGACCGTCTACGAGAACGTGGAGCTGCCGCTGACCTACCGCGGCATGTCGTCCTCGGAACGGAAGGAGCGCGTCCACGCCGCGCTGGAGCGGGTCGGCATGTCGCACCGGACCAAGCACTACCCGTCGCAGCTGTCCGGCGGCCAGCAGCAGCGCGTTGCTGTAGCCCGCGCCATCGTCGGCCGGCCACTCATCCTCCTCGCCGACGAGCCCACGGGTAACCTGGACTCGAAGAACGGTGAGGCGGTCATGGACCTGCTGAAGGAGCTGCACGCCGACGGCGCCACCATCTGCATGGTGACGCACGATCCGCGCTATGCCCGCCACGCCGAGCGGAGTATCCACCTCTTCGATGGCCAGGTCGTTCGCGACGAAGACTCGAACAAGGCGCACGAACTCGAGGAGAGCGGCTTCGAAGTGCACTGACGGGCCGGCGTTTGGCGCAGCGGGTCCGCCCGCCATGGATCGTACGGACGGTGGGTGGTAAGTTGGCGCGGTGACTGACCGATTCATCCCTGCCCCCGCCACCGTACTGGCGGTAGCGCCCGCCGCGGCCGCCCTCACGCTGGTCGCCGCCGCGGGCGTGGGGTGGCTGCGGGTCCGACACAGCGTGCCGGCGCCGTACACGCGGAAGCTGTTCCACTTCATCATCATCAGTGCCGCCCTGGGCGTGCAGCTGCGGTGGGGCCTCGGAGGCGCCATCGTCTACGGTGGGGTCGTGGCCCTGGCTGTCCTCCTGGCGCTGGCCCGTGGCGACGGCAACCCGTTCTACGAGGCACTGGCACGACCCACAGACGCGCCGCATCGTACACTGTTCATCCTCGTGCCACTGATCACTACCGCCCTCGGCGGGTTGCTGTCGAACCTGCTATTCCCCGTCTGGGCGCATGTCGGGTACATGGCCGTGGCCTGGGGGGACGCCATCGGCGAGCCCGTGGGCACGCGCTGGGGCCGGCATCGTTACCGCGTGCCGTCACTCGCCGGCGTGCCCGCGACGCGCAGCCTGGAGGGCAGTGCCGCCGTTCTGCTGGCTGCCGTCGTCGCAGCGCTCGTCGCGCTCCTGGCCAGCGGTGTGGCGCTGCATGTCGCAGCCGGTGTCGCCGTCGCCGTCGGCGTGGCCACCGCGGCGGTGGAGGCGGTCAGCAATCATGGCCTGGACAACCTGACCATCCAGCTCGCCGCGGCGGGTACCGCTGCGCTGCTGCTCAGTGGCGGATGACAACGCTGACGGTGGTGCGGGCGCTGAGGACGGATGGTGGATGGTGGATGGTGGATGGTGGATGGTGGATGGTGGAT
>DATHVP010000152.1:0-17495 GCA_035461245.1 Longimicrobiales bacterium
AGAAGTTCTATGAGCCCGGCGCGTACGGCTTCGAGAAGGACATCCGCAAGCGGCTGGACTGGTGGGCCAGGAAGCGTCAGGGCGCGGACGAATGAGGGGGCGCCTGGACTGGTGGGCCAGGACGCGTCAGGGCGCGGACGAATGAGGGGCGCCTGGACTGGTGGGCCAGGACGCGTCAGGCGCGGACGACTGAGGGTGGGCGGTAAGACGTGGGTGGGCGGACGGTCTGGGGCGGTCTGGGCGGTCTGGGCGGTCTGGGCGGTCTGGGCGGTCTGGGCTGTCTGGGCGGTCTGGGCCTTCTGGGCGGTCTGGGCGGTCTGGGCGGTAAGGCCCGGGTGGACGGTAAAACGTGGGTGGGCGGACGGCCTGGGCGGTCTGGGCGGTAAGGTCGCGGTGGACGGTAAAACGTCGGTCGAGCGCTGATAGACGACGTCGGCGGCGCGGCGGGGCTGTCAACGGCGTCGCCGTCTGCCGCAGGCTCGACAATCCAGGCGGTCCCGGAGACAGATTGTCGACTCTGCGGCAGAACCGGGCGGAATTATGCTGCGAAATCGCCGCAGAGTCGACAAAGTAACGGGCTGGGCCTGCGGATTGTCGACTCTGCGGCAGAGTGGATCGATCGGCCGTGCGATTGTCGCCAGCGGCGCCCGACCAGCGACTGAGCCGAACCTGCCAGGGGCCAACCCGTGCCGCCGACCGCACCTGCCCCAACCGGCGCGGCCGACCGCACCTGCCCCGGCCAACCGGCGCGGCCGACCGCACCTGCGGCCGATCCCGGCTGCCGATTGACCGACGCTGCCCTTCTGTGCAGACCCTGCCAAGCCTGCCGGCCACGCTGCCAAAGCGGCACGCTGCGCCGCCGCGACGGGCGCCGTAACCTGCAACGGTGGCAGTAGTTACGGGCACGTCGGCTGCTTCCGTGCGCAGTCGGCGGCCGTGCCGGTGGGCGCGGCCTGGAACCACACATCAATCGGAGGTGACACTATGCTTCTGCAGCAGAGGAATCGTGGCGCTGCCTTCAGCACGCTCAACGAGATGACCAGGGAGCTGGACCGGCTCATGAACGGGCCCATGGGCGTCAACGCCAATGGGCCGTGGGGCCTGCCGGCGGAGGTCGTGGAGACGGACGACGAGATCCGTATCGACATCGAGGCGCCGGGCTTCCGGGAGGAGGACCTGGAGATCACCCTGGAGAACAACGTCCTCACGGTGTCAGGCGAGAAGCAGATGCGCCGGAGCGAGAACGTGAAGGATTCCGACTACCGGCTGGTGGAGCGCCGGTACGGCCGGTTCCAGCGCAGCTTCACCGTGCCCGCCACCGTGCGGACGAGCGCCTGCGAGGCGAGCTACGAGCATGGCGTCCTCACGCTGCGGCTGCCCAAGGCGGAGGAGGCGAAGCCGCGGCGCATCCAGATCAGCCGCGGGCAGGGCGGCCGTCAGATCGAGGACGGGACCCAGACGGAGAGCTGATCAATCCTTGTGGTGGATGGTGTATGGTGGCCGCCCCCGCCGGAACTCGAGTCCGGCGGGGGCGGCGGTGTTTGTACGGTCCGGCGCCCCACGGAGCTGGGCCGCACCTTGCATCCTGAGCCGACCGGACACGGCAGCCATGAGCGGGCCGGGCGCCCGAGGGCCCGGGTACACGGGCGCACGACGCATCTGGCAGGCGCGGCACATAATGGCGCCACCGGCGGTAGAGCAAACGGAGTCATGACGGCGAATCACGCTGGAGGTGAGTAGTGATGCGAAGCAGGTGGTTAACGACGGCGATGCTGGCAGCGCTGGTCCTGCCGGCGGGGGTGCATGCGCAGGCGGTGCCGACGTCGGCGTCCGCGGTGCTGCCGGCGGACACGTCGGCGGCACTGGCGCTGTCCGGCGCCTTCCGCGCCGCCGCAGAGCGGGCGCTCCCGGCCGTTGTCTTCATTGCGGTGGAGCAGGCGCCGCAGGGGGTGGCCAGGCAGGATGACCTGGACATGATCCCGGCCCCGTTCCGGGACATGTTCCGGCTGCCGCCCGGCGCGGATCAGCCTCGAACCGGGCGGGGCTCAGGCGTCATCATAGACAGCCGGGGTCTGGTCCTTACGAATACGCACGTGGTTGCCGACGCCACGCGACTGACGGTGCGGCTGCTGGACGGCCGGGAGTATGCCGCGCAGGTGGTAGGCACGGACGTTTCCACGGACATCGCCCTCATCCAGGTGGAGCCTCGCAACGGCGAGACGCTGCCGGTGGCGCCGCTGGGCGACTCCGACAACCTGCGCGTGGGCGACTGGGTCCTGGCGCTGGGGAACCCGCTGGGCCTGGACTTCACCGTCACCGCCGGCATCGTCAGCGCGCAGGGGCGGCAGATCTCCGGGAACCTGGAGTCGTTCATCCAGACCGACGCGGTGATCAATCCCGGCAACTCCGGCGGCCCGCTCATTGACCTGTTCGGCCGGGTGGTCGGCGTGAACTCGGCCATCTTCGGCAGCGACCGCTTCGTGGGCTACGGCTTCGCCGTGCCCATCAACCTGGCCCGCCGGGTCACCGACGACCTGCTGGAGTACGGGTACCTGCGTCGCCCCATGCTGGGCGCTGCCATCAACGCCGTGACTGCCGTGGAGGCCGAGGTGTACGGGCTGCCGGAAGTCCGCGGCGCCCACGTCAGCGCGGTGACGCCCATGGGCCCCGCGGCAGTGGCCGGTGTCCGACCCGGTGACGTCATCGTCAGCCTGAACGGACAGCCCATCCGCGACGACACGCACCTCATCGCCAGCCTCGCCCAGTTGCAGCCCGGCGACCGCGTCGCGCTGGCCGTCTACCGCGGCGGCCGCCAGCAGGAGATCCGTGTCGAACTGGGCGAGTTCGACCGACCGCCGCAGCGACCCGTTCCCGAGCCGGCACGGGAGGAGGAGGCGCCCGAGCAGGTGCTGGGCTACACGGTGCGGGAACTCACCGAGGCCGACGCCCGGCGCGCGGGCTACATCGGCGAGGGCGGCGTCGTCGTGCGGGAAGTGGTGCCGTACGGCAGCGCCCAGTCTGTCGGTATCCAGCGAGGGCTCATCATCCTGGCCATCAACGGCCGGCGCGTCCGTTCCCCCGAACAGGTGCGCGACCTGGTCCGGGGCATCCAGCCCGGCGCCGCAGTCTCGCTGACGGTGTTCGACCCGGAGTACGGGGAGCGTGTGGTGAACTACCGGACCCGGCAGTGAACCGTCGACGGCGGCGCCGGCACCAGGATGCGGGGGGGTGCCGGCGCCGGCCATGTCCTCAATCGGGGGCATCATGCTGATCCCTCGAACGGGCACCGGCCGGATCCCGGGCCCTGCAAGTCATTGAGGGGTAACAGGAAGCCTTCCGGACCGGGGATTGCACCAGTGCCGACTGCAGGCGACAGACTGGCGCGTGCCTGACGGTAACACGACTGGAGATTGACATGACGCTGCGACGTGGAACAATGCTGACGGGTTTGCTCATGACGCTGTCGCTGGCGGCGTGTTCGGGTGCGTACCAGCAGCCGGAAGTCGAATTCGAGGGCGTGCGCATCGGCGGCATGGGGCTGCGCGGCGGCACGCTGTACGCCCAGATCCTGGTGACGAACCCGAACCGGTTCGACCTGGAGACGCAGTCGCTGACGTACGACCTGGAGGTCGCCGACCCGGCCCGGCCCGGCGAGTGGATCCGCTTCACCGAGGGCAGCCTCGACGAGCGGGTCCGGGTGGAGGCCCGCGGGTCCCGCGTGCTGGAGGTGCCCATCACGTTCCAGTACGACGACGTCGGCTCCGCCATGCGCTCGCTTCTGACCCGGGGCTCCTTCGCGTACCGCGTGAGCGGCGATGTCCGCCTGCGCGAGCCCATCGCCCGCACGTTCCCGTACCGCAAGCAGGGCACGGTGAGCATGGGCGGCGTGCGGGACTAGGCCCGCGACCGCTGCATCCGGTATAATGGACGGTGCAGCGCGGATACTCACAGGAGGCGGATCATACTCGAGACGAAGGATCCACGGGAGCGGGCCATACTGGTGGCGGCGCCGCTGAAGTCCATGCCGCTGGCGGAGGCGGAGGAACACCTGGCGGAGCTGGAGCGGCTGGCGGACACCGCCGGCGCCGTCGTGGTGGGCACACTGCAGCAGCGGCTGGACTCGCCGCACCCGAAGTACTACATCGGCGAGGGCAAGGTCAGCGAGCTGCGTGAACTCGTCGAGCGGTGGGACGCGTCGCTCATCATCTTCGACGAGGAGTTGTCGCCGGCGCAGAGCAAGAACCTTGAGGACGCGCTGAAGACGCGCCTGGTGGATCGCGCCGAGCTGATCCTCGACATCTTCGCCACCCGCGCGCGCACCAGTGAGGCGCAGATGCAGGTGGAGCTTGCGCAGCTGGAGTACATGCTGCCCCGGCTGAAGCGCATGTGGACGCACCTGTCGCGTATCCGCGGCGGTATCGGCTTCCGCGGCCCCGGTGAGACGCAGCTGGAAACGGACCGCCGCCTCATCAGCCGCCGCATCCAGGACCTGCGCGAGAAGCTGGAAGTCGTCGCCCGCCGGCGGGCCACACAGCGGAAGGGCCGCTCAGACGAGTTCACCGCGGCCCTGGTCGGCTACACCAACGCCGGCAAGTCCTCCATCCTGCGCAGCCTGTCGGGTTCGGACCTGTTCGTGGAGGACCGGCTGTTCGCGACGCTGGACCCTGCGACGCGATCGGTGGAGCTGGAGCCGGGGATGAAGGTGCTGGTGACGGATACCGTCGGCTTCATCCGCAAGCTGCCCCACCACCTCGTCGCATCCTTCAGTGCCACGCTGGAGGAGGCCATGACTGCGGACGTCCTGCTGCACGCCATTGATGCGTCGCACCCCGGCTGGCAGGAGCAGAAGGAAGTGGTGGAGGACGTCCTCGACCAGCTCGGGCTGGCGGACCGCCCCGTGGTCCTCGTCTTCAACAAGATGGACCGTCTGACGCACGGCGAGGAGCAGGGGTTCCGGCAGCGGGCGACGGCGCTCTATGAAACGCCGAGCGTGTTCACGTCCGCCGTGGAGGATGCCGGCCTGCAGGAACTGAAGGCGGTGCTGCTGGCGGAGATGCGGAAGCTGCGGCCTGAGGTCCGGCTGGAGATCCCGTACAGTGACGGCGAGGCGATTGCCACGGTGTACCGCGAGGGCGAGGTCCTGAACGTGGTGGAGGACGGCGGCGCCGGTATCGTGCTGGAGGCGCGGGTCCCCCGGGCGACGCTGGGCCGGCTCCGGGCGCGGCGCGGCATCGTCGTGCAGGAGCACGCCGTGGGCGATGGGGCGCCGGCCGCACAGGCCACCGACGCCGGCCGCTGAGGCGGGTACCGGCACATGAGTGAAGGCGCAGCCGCCGGCGGCGGCATCGTCATCGTCGGCGCGGGGCGCATGGGCCTGGCCCTGGGCTCCGCACTGCGCCAGCAGGATGCCGTCACCAGTCTCACCTTCTTCGGGCGGGGTTACGAGGCACCGCCTCACCCCATCTTCGATGCGTGGCCGCTGGGCGGCGACGCGGACACCGCTGCGCCGGGCGCAGAGTACCGCATGCTGCCCGCCGCGCCGCCTGCCGGGACCGACGCCGTCATCCTCGCCGTGCCGGACTCGGCGCTGCCTGAGGTGGCCCACGACCTGGCCATGATGGGGCCGGCGCCGCCGGGCTGCGCGGTGCTCCACCTGTCCGGCGCGCTGTCCACCGACGTGCTGGCACCGCTGCACGGCGCTGGCTACAGCATCGGCTCCATGCACCCGCTCATTGCGGTTGCGGACCCGTGGCTGGCGGCGGAGCGCGTCATGGGCGCGTCGTTCGCGGTGAGCGGCGAGCACGCGGCCCTGGGCGTGGCCCGTCGCATCGTCCTCGACCTGGGCGGCCGGCCGCTTGTCATCCCGCCGCAGCTCCGGCCCCTGTACCATGCCGCCGCGGTGATCGCGTCGAACTACCTCGTCGCCATCACGGGGCTGTCCATGCGCCTCATGGCGGAGGCCGGCGTGCCGGAGGAGGACACGCTGCCGGCGCTGCTGCCGCTGCTGCGCAGCACGCTGGACAACGTGGAGCAGCTCGGCGTGCCGGCGGCCCTGACGGGGCCTGTGGCGCGGGGCGATGCGGACACCATCCGCCTGCACCTGGCGCGGTTGTCCGACACGGACCGTACGCTATATTGCGGGCTCGGTATGGAGCTGCTGCGGCTGGCTCGGGAAGCGGGGCTGGATGAGCAGCGCGCTGCCGAGATCGAATCGATCCTCACATCGGGCTGATGCGCCTTCACATCAACGTAGATCACGTCGCGACGGTGCGGCAGGCGCGCCGGACGGACGAGCCGGACCCCGTACGGGCCGCCGTGCTCGCGGAACTCGGCGGCGCCGACGGCATCACCGTACACCTGCGGGAAGACCGCCGCCACGTCCAGGACCGGGACGTGCACCTGCTCATGCAGACGGTGCGCACGGGCGTGAACCTGGAACTGGCCGCCGCCAGTGACGTGCTGGAGATCGCGTGCGCGCTGCGGCCCATGGAGGCGACTCTGGTGCCGGAGCGGCGCGAGGAGATCACCACCGAGGGCGGCCTCGCCCTGGCGGAGGATGACGTGCGACGTCGTGTCGGTGACGCCGTCGCCCGACTCCGTGACGCCGGCATCCGCACCTCCCTCTTCATCGGGCCGGAACAGGCCGTGATTGACGCCGCCGCGGGCCTGGCCGTGGATGCCATTGAGCTACACACCGGCGAGTACGCCGAAGCGTGGGCGCAGGCCCGGCACGGCGGTGGGCGGGACGCGTTGAAGCACCAGCTCCAGCGGCTGGCACAGGCCGCCAGTCATGCCCGCGCCGCCGGCCTGGACGTGCATGCCGGCCACGGGCTGACGTACGAGAACGTTTCGGCCGTCGCGGCCATTGCCGCCATCGAGGAACTGAACATCGGGCACAGCATCATCAGCCGCGCCGTGCTGACCGGGATGGAAGCGGCGGTCCGCGAGATGAAGGCGATCCTGCAGCGCGCCCGGACGGCGCCGCAGTAACGAGGAGAGGCAATGGCGACCCTCAGCGAGTACTTCGAGAACGAGGCCCGGGAACAGCTCGCGGAACTGGAGCAGGCGCTGGCCGCCGATCCGGCGCAGGAGCCGGACGCCCTGCTGCGGGCGGCGCGGGCGCTCCGGGGCAGCGCGCAGATGGCCCGGGAAGACGCCGTGTTCCGCGTGGCCAGCGCGCTGGAGGCCGCGGCCAGGTCCCTCGTGGCTCGCGGCCTGGAATGGAGCGACGATGTCGCCGGGCATGCCCGGCAGACCCTCGAGGACCTGCGCAGCCTCGTGGACCGCGGCGACGACGGTGAGGCCGCCCGCGACGCTCGGGTCAGCCGCGCGCTGGAGCGCTGGGCGTCGGCCGGTGTCGAGCCCGCGTTCCGCAGCACGGCCACGGTGCGGGTGGACAGCGTACTCGAGGGCAGCGGCGAGTTCCGGGAGTTCGCCGCCCGCGAGGTCGGCGCCATCGCCGAAGCCCTGGACCGCGGCATCCAGCACCTGAGCGTCGACCCCATGGACCGGGAGCCGCTGCGCGTGATCCTGCGCCGGCAGCGGGCACTCCTCGGGTCCGCGCGCCTGGACGAGATTCCCGTCGTCGCCGAGATCCTGCGGGCGGTAGAAGACCTGACCCGCGTCGTCGCCAAGCTCGACGTCAGCGTGAAACAGGAGTGGCTGGACGTCTACCGCGTGGCCCGGGAAGGGCTCAAGGCCGCCGCCGAGCCGCTGCTCCACAACCAGGACCCGGAGCCGTCCCACGCCCTGAGCCGGCTCCGCCACATGCGCGAGGAACTGCTGGAGCGCTACGGCACCGGCGAGACCGTGTCCGCCGCCAACGAGTCCGGCGGCCTGGTGCAGGCCGCCGTCGCCGCGGCCGCCGAAGCCGCCGGAGCGGACGAGGCGGCCGGCGCGGACGAAGCGACCGGCGCGGCCGGAGCGGACGAGGAGGCCGTACCCATCGATACGCTGGTGTATGACGGCGCCGGCGCGCTGGCCCGGGCCATGGAACTGCGCGAGGCGCTGGAGCGGGTCGCGAACCACGACCCGCAGGCACGGGACGCGGTGGAGGAACTGTTCGACCTCATCCAGCTCGCCCGGGGTTGACGGGTCCACGTCACGGCGGCAGCGGCGGGCGCCGTTCCCGCTACCTCGACTGGAAGGCCATCGTCGGCATCACCATCAGCGCGGTGCTGCTGTACGTCACGTTCAGCCGCATGGACCTGGGCGAGGTCTGGCAGCAGCTGCGGGGCGTGAACCTGCCGCTGTTCATCCTGGCGACAGCCATTGTCACGTTCGTCTTCTGGATCCGGGCGTGGCGCTGGCGGGCCATCCTGGAGCCGGTGGCGGACGTGCCGTTCCGGGAACGGTTCGCCGCCGTGAACATCGGCTTCATGGGCAACAACCTGCTGCCCGCCCGGATCGGCGAGTTCCTGCGGGCGTATGCGCTGTCGCGGCTGGCGCGGGTGCCGGTGGTGGGCGGCCTGGCGTCGCTGGTGGTGGAGCGCGTCTTCGACGGCATCTTCGTCATCGGCCTGCTGTTCCTGGCCATGCTCAGCCCGCAGTTCCCGGCGCTGGCCGGCGTGCAGGAGATCGCGGTGCCGGGCACCGACCAGTCGTTCACCATCGCCGGTCTCGCGGGCAGCCTGGCCGTACTCGTGGGCCTCATCGTCGCCGTCCTCTTTGCCCTGGTCTTCTGGCCCCGGCGGGCGGTGCGGGTGGCCGAGTGGGCGGTGTCGTGGATGCCGGCCTCCTTCCGGCGCCCTATCGTCAGTGCCCTCGAGGCGTTCCTCGCCGGCGCCGGCGTGCTCCGCAACCCACGGCTCATGCTGGGAACCGCGGCCTGGTCCGCCGTGCTCTGGTTCTGGAACGCCCTCGGCTTCTGGGTGGGCATGCTGGCGTTCGGCCTGGCCCTGCCGTATCCCGCGGCCATGTTCCTGGCGTCGTCCATCGCACTGGCGGCGTCGCTGCCATCGGCGCCGGGCTTCATCGGGCCGTGGCACCTCATGGCGACGTTCGTGCTGGCCGACATGTGGGGTGCCAACATCGCCACTGCCGGCGCCTTCGCCGTGGGGTTCCACATGGCCGGTTTCGTGCCCGTCACGCTCATGGGCCTGTACTACGCGTGGCGCATGGGTCTGTCACTGGATGAGGCGGCGGCCAGCGAGGAAGTCGTCGAGGACGCCGTGGAGCAGGAGACCGGTGTGGATCTGGATGGCGGCGATGACGGCAGGGACGACGTCGCATGAACGACTCGCTGCGGGTGCTGGCCCACGCGAAGCTGAACCTGTCCCTCCGGGTGCTGGCCCGGGAAGAGTCAGGGTTCCACCAGATCGAGACGCTGTTCTGCTTGCTGGAGCTGGCGGACGAGATCGAGGTGGACCGCGCCGGCGGGGACATCAGCCTGACAGTGCTGCCGCCACCGGAGGACGCCGGCCGGGTCCCCGACCTGGGGCCGGTGGCGGACAACCTGGCCAGACGGGCGGCGGACGCGTTTTTCCGGGAGGCGGCGCTGCCGCGCCAGGCGGCGATCCGCCTGACAAAGCGCATCCCTGCCGGCGCCGGGCTGGGCGGCGGCTCCAGTGACGCGGCGGCGGTGCTGACGGCGCTGAATCAACTGCACGATGAGCCGCTGTCCATGGAGCGCCTCATGGAGCTTGCCGGAACCCTGGGGAGCGACGTCCCGTTCTTCGTCGCCGGCGCCCGTCTGGCGCTGGCGTGGGGGCGAGGCACACGGGTGGCGCCGCTGCCGCCCCTGCCGTCCCGGGCCGTGCTGCTGGCGGTACCCGGGACCGCCGTCAACACGGCCGCCGCCTACGCCCGCCTGGCCGATGCCCGCGGCGCCGGACAAGTGGCGCCGCCGGCCCTCGTCCGCGCCGCCGGCGACTGGGACGTGGTGACGGCAGGCGCCGTCAATGACTTCGAAGACGTAGTGTTCCGCATACATCCGGAGCTTCAGCAGCTCCGCGACGCCATGGCCGGGGCCGGCGCGTTCCTCGCCCGCATGACGGGTTCGGGCAGCGTGATCTTCGGCGTGTTCGAGGACGTGCGCACCGCCGAGGCCGCACAGGAGACGCTGGCCGCGGCCTTCAGCGACTGCCGCTGGGTGCTGAGCCGGACCCTGGAGTAGGTGGGCCGGAACCTGCAGTATCAATTCCCGGGGGTGGATTCGAACCACCATTGGCGGATCCAAAGTCCGCAGTCCTGCCATTGGACGACCCGGGAGTGGTCAGGAAGGTAACGCGACTCGGCCGGCAGTGGAATGCCGGCGTCGCAACGGCGTTGCCCGCATGGGCGCCGGGTTCTACACTCACGCAATTCACGTTTCCGACACGCCGCAGGAGATCGGTCCATGCCCATACCCCGTCGCACCACCCCGTTCCGCCTGGACCAGGCCACCCGGCGCAAGCTGGAGGTCACGTCCGCCACGGCCTGGGAGGCGCTGGTGGAGACCCACGTGGAGCAGGCCAGCCAGTTCGTTGACCATCTCGCCGAGCACTGGGGCATCGAGGACACCGTGGTCCGCTACCTCCGCGAGATGGACCTGGACGAGACCATGGCCACGGCCATCCGGACCCGCGTCCTCGCCCACATCGAGGAGCGGACCGGGCCCTATGGCGTGGCCGAGAACCTGCCCGACGGCGTCACCCCCGCCGCCGGGACCCGGCGGGACGGCGCGCCCGGTGTCGCCGCGGCCCGGCGCGCCCGCCGCCCCGACGCCGAAGAGGGCGACGGCAACTCGGGCTGGGGGCTCCTGAACCAGCCCCGCCGCATGGTCCGCGGCATGCTGGCCTACCAGCGCCGTAACGAAACCATCGACCGCGTCATGCAGCTCTCCCTGGCCCGGGCCGAGGAGAACGTCATCCGCACCCACGTGGAGAACGCCATCAGCATGGTGGCGCTGCTGGAGGACCGGATGCCGCTGGACGAGTGCGTGCAGCAGTACCTCGGCGCCGTCGGCCTGGCCGGCGGCAGGGCGCAGGCCGTCTTCCAGCGGACCATGGCCCGGCTGGCCGACGTCCATCTGTAATCCCGGCAGGCGTCCCCGCCCGCGCCGGCGGGGCTCATCGGCGGCCGACCTTCGCCACGCTGTGAGGGTCCCCGGTCCGCCAGCACCGCCGTTGCTGCCGTTGCTGCCGTTGCTGTCGCTGCTGCCGTTGCTGCCGTTGCTGTCGCTGCTGTCGCTGCTGTCGCTGCTGCCGTTGCTGCCGTTGCTGTCGCTGCTGTCTCAACCGGCCTTTGCGTATCTCCTCGCGCCCTATTATCTTGCCCGGCTGTCGTGCCTTGGCCAGTCAGGATCAGGATCGAATGGTAGATCAATTCGCACAGGCGCCGATGCTGCTGCTCTCCGGGACGGCCAACAGGCCGTTGGCGGAAGAGATCGGGCGGCACATGGGGCTGCCCCTCGGCGATGCCACCGTCAAGCGGTTCGCTGACGGCGAAATCTTCGTCCGCATCAACCAGAATGCGCGCGGCCGCGACGTCTTCATCATCCAGCCGACGCCGCCGCCGGCGGACAACATCATGGAGCTGCTGCTGCTCGTTGATGCGGCGAAGCGGGCGAGCGCGGCGCGGGTCACGGCCATCGTGCCGTACTACGGCTATGCACGGCAGGACCGCAAGGACCAGCCGCGGGTGGCGCTGGGCGCGAAGCTGGTGGCGAACCTCATGGAGGCGGCGGGCGCCGACAAGGTGCTGGGCATCGACTTCCACACGCACCAGATCCAGGGCTTCTTCGACGTGCCGGTGGACCACCTGTATGCGGCGCCGGTGCTGACGCAGTATTTCCGGGAGAAGGCGCTGGACAACCCGGTGGTGGTGGCGCCGGACGTGGGCGCGGCGAAGATGGCGCGGGGCTTCGCCCGGCGCATGAACGCGTCTTTCGCCATCATTGACAAGCGGCGGCCGACGCAGAACGTGGCCGAGGTGATGGAGGTGGTGGGCGAGGTTGAGGGCCGCAACTGCATCATCGTGGACGACATGATTGACACGGCGGGCACGCTGGTCAGCGTGGTGGAGGCGCTGAAGGAGCGCGGCGCGCTGGAGATCTACGCGGCGGCGACACACCCGCTGCTGTCGGGCCCGGCGGTGGAGCGCCTGAGCAACTCGCCGGTGTCGGAGGTCGTCGTTACGAACACATTGCACACACCGGACGACAAGCGGTTCGACAAGCTGCGGGTGCTGTCGGTGGCGGAGCTGCTGGCGCGGGCCATCCGCTACACGCATTCGAACGAGTCCGTCAGCCAGTTATTCGACTAGGAGAAGTGATATGGGTACCGACGCGAAGTTGAATGCGCAGCAGCGGCAGGAGCGTGGCAAGAGCGCCATGCGGAAGATGCGCGCGGAAGGGCGCGTCCCGGCGGTGGTCTATGGCCACGGCGACGAGACGCGTGCCATCAGCCTGGACGCCCACGAGACGGCGCTGCTCTTCAAGCGCGTGCACGTGGAGAACACCATCATTGAGCTGTCCATCGAGGGCGAGAAGGCGCCGGTGAAGACACTGGTGCGCGAGGTCCAGGCTCACGCCCACAAGCCGTTCCTGTTCCACGTGGACTTCCAGCAGGTCCATGCCGGTGAGCGGATCCACGTGGACATCCCCATCCGGCTGCTGGGCACGGCCGCCGGCACGCGGGTGGGCGGCGTGCTGATGCACACGGTGACGGACCTGCCGGTGAAGGTGCTGCCGGACCGGATCCCCGAGACCATTGACGTGGACATCAGCGGCCTGGAGATCGGCGATTCCGTGCACCTGCGCGACATTGCGCTGCCGGAGGGCGTGGAGGCGGAGATTGACATGGATCGCACCATCTGCAGCATTACGCCGCCGACGGTGGCGGCGCCGGCGGCAGGCGAGGCAGCTGACGAGGCGGAAGAGCCGGAGGCCGGCGAGCCGGAGGTCATCGGCCGTGAGGGCGAGGACGCCGGGCAGTAGCGCGGCGCAGGCAGCGGCGGCGCCAGGCGCCCGGGCATCGTGAAGGTCATCTGCGGGCTGGGCAACCCCGGCGCCGAGTACGAGGAGACCCGGCACAACGTCGGGTGGTGGGTGGTGGAGGAGGCGCAGGCCACGTGGCGCTTCCCGGAGTTCCGGCGGGCGGGCGCGGCCTGGGTCAGTGAAGGCCGCGTCGGCGAGCACGACGTGGTGCTGGTGGAGCCGCTGACATTCATGAACCGGAGTGGCGCCGCGCTGGCGGCGCTCCCCGGTACCGAGGGCTTCGACGTCGCCCGCGACCTGCTGGTGGTCGTGGACGACGTTGCCCTTGATGCAGGCCGGGTCCGGTTCCGGGCCCGGGGCAGTGCAGGCGGACACAACGGGCTGAAGTCGGTGGAGTCGACGCTGGGGACGCAGGAGTACGCGCGCCTGCGGATCGGGGTGGGTACGCCGCCGTCGGGTGCGGACCTCGCGACGTGGGTGCTGTCGCCCTTTGACGAAGCAGGCCGGGACGCCGTCGTGGAGCGGCTGCCGGAGCTGGTGGACGCGCTGCGCACGTGGCTGGACGACGGGGTGGAGGCGGCGGGCAACCGCTACAACCGTTAGGCACACTCGTTAGGCAGTGAACAACACGAACTACCTGGAGGCGATGTGGACATGACCGTGCTGGCTCAGTGGTCGCCAATCGTGGGCCTGATCGGCCTCGGCGGCGCGCTGGCGCTTTACCTGTACGTGATCCGGCAGAGCTCCGGCACCGACCTCATGGTCGAACTTGCCGGCCGCATCCACGAGGGCGCCATGGCGTTCCTGCGCCGGGAGTACTCGGTGCTGGCCGTCTTCGTGCTCATCGTCGCGGTCCTGCTGTTCCTCGCCCTGGGCATGGACACGGCCGGCGCCTACATCAGCGGCGCGCTGAGCTCGGTCTTCGCCGGCTACTTCGGCATGCAGGCGGCGACGAAGGCGAACGTACGGACGGCGGCGGCGGCGAAGGAGTCCGGCTCCGGCAAGGCGCTGCGCATCGCGTTCTTCGGCGGCGCCGTCATGGGCCTGTCGGTGGCGGCCCTCGGCATGCTCGGCCTGGGCATCTGGTACTTCTTCTACGGCGCGGCCGCCATTGCCGACGTCGAGTTCATCCAGTTCGCCGAGGTCGTCAGCGGCTATGCCATGGGTGCCAGCTCCATTGCGCTGTTCGCACGCGTGGGCGGCGGCATCTACACGAAGGCCGCGGACGTGGGCGCCGACCTGGTGGGCAAGGTCGAGGCGGGCATCCCCGAGGACGACCCGCGCAACCCCGCGACCATCGCCGACAACGTGGGCGACAACGTGGGCGACGTCGCCGGCATGGGCGCCGACATCTTCGAGTCCTACGTCGGCTCCGTCATCGCGACCATCGCCATCGCCGCCACCAGCCCGCTCTACCTGGCAAACCGCGTCGAGGCCGTTGCACTGCCCATCATCACCATCGTCGTCGGCCTCCTCAGCTCCCTCATCGGCATCGCGCTCATGAAGGTGCTGGAGCGGTTCAGCCCGGCATCGGCGCTGCGCAACGTGACGTTCATCGCCGCCGGCCTCTTCCTGCTCACCATGTTCTTCGTGGTGCAGGGCCTGGGCTTCACGATCTATGACGACATCGCCGGCCGCCAGCTGCCGGCGCAGGGCCCGTTCTACGCCCTCGTCGCCGGTACCCTCGTCGGCATCCTCATCGGCCTCGTGACCGAGTACTACACGGCCATGGGTCCGGTGAAGCGCATCGCCGAGGCGTCCAACACCGGCTCCGCCACGAACATCATCCACGGCCTGGCGGTCGGCATGGAGAGCTGCGCCGCGCCGGTGCTGCTCATCGCCGGCGGCATCTTCGTGTCCTACTTCTTCGCCGGCCTGTACGGCATCGGCATCGCCGCCGTCGGCATGCTGGCGACGGTGGGCGTGACCATGTCCGTGGACGCGTACGGACCCATCGCCGACAACGCCGGCGGCATTGCCGAGATGAGCCACCTCGGCAAGGAAGTCCGTGCCATCACCGACGAGCTGGACGCGCTCGGCAACACGACAGCGGCCATCGGCAAGGGCTTCGCCATCGGGTCGGCGGCGCTTACCGCGCTGGCGCTGTTCAGCGCGTACGCGTCGGCCGTCGGCCTCCGTGAGACGGGTCTCGACCTGACGTCGCCCGAGGTGGTCATCGGCATGCTCATCGGCGGCGTCATCCCGCTGTTCGTCGCGGCCCTGACCATGACGGCCGTGGGCCGCGCCGCCGGCGGCATGGTGGACGAGGTGCGCCGCCAGTTCCGCGAAATCCCGGGCCTCATGGAAGGCACGGCCAAGCCGGACAGCGCCCGCTGCGTGGACATCTCCACGCGGGCGGCGCTGCGCGAGATGATCGCGCCCGGCCTCGTCGCCGTCATCGCGCCGGTGGTCGTGGGCTACTTCAGTGTCGAGGCGCTGGGCGGCCTGCTGGCAGGCGCCACCGTGACCGGCGTCATGATGGCGCTGTTCATGGCGAACTCCGGCGGCGCCTGGGACAATGCCAAGAAGTACATCGAGCAGGGCGCCCATGGCGGCAAGGGCTCGGAAGCCCACAAGGCTGCCGTCGTCGGCGACACGGTGGGCGACCCGTTCAAGGACACCGCCGGCCCGTCCATGAACATCCTCATCAAGCTCATGTCCGTCGTGGCACTGGTGCTGGCGCCGTGGTTCGCCAGCATCCACGGCATCGGCCCGGCCGCCGACAGCGGCGCCCGGTCGCTGCCGGACCTGGCTGTAATGTTCGACGCCGTGCGGGCGCTGCTCGGCCTCGGCTGAGCACCGTCACCTGATCGGCAGGATGATCGGGCCGTCCCGGTGCGCGTGTGCCGGGGCGGCCTGAGTTTTTGGGCCGCTCGCAAGGGGGGCCGCGCGCTGCGCTCGCGGGTGGTGGATGGTGCGCTCGCTGCGCTCGCGGGTGGTGGATGGCCGCTCGCTGCGCTCGCGGGTGGTGGATGGTGCGCTCGCTGCGCTCGCGGGAGTTCTGCGGGCGCGGGGGCTGCTGGCTTCGCGGCTGGCGTGCTGCTTGCTTCGCGGGAGGGGTGCCACCCTTGCGCGGGCATCGTGGGGGTAGGTGTCCGGTTGCGGTGACTACGTGGGACTGCGAGTAGATGACGGAGAGTAGAGGCGGGGCAGGGGCCAGCGTGCTGCTCACGGGGAGCACGGGGTTCATCGGGAAGGTCGTGCTGCACGAGCTGGTGCGACGGCGGGCGGAGCTGGGCATCGAGCGCGTGTACCTGCTCGTGCGCCGGCGCGGCAGCCGATCGGCGGCGGACCGGTTCCGGCGGGAAGTGGCCACGTCGGGCTGCTTCACGCAATCGGCGGCGGCGGCCGACATCCTGCCGGCGCTGGCGGACATGTGCGAGGCGGTGGATGGCGACATCCGGGACGCTGACCTCGGCCTGGCGCCGGCGGATGCCCGGCGCCTGCACGACAGCGTCACCCACGTGATCCACTGCGCCGCGTCCGTCCGCTTCGACGACCCCCTGGAGCAGGCGGCCCGGGTGAACGTGACCGGTGCGCTGAACGTGCTGGAGTTCGCCCGCGGCTGTCGCCGGCTGCAGCGGTTCGTGGACGTGTCCACGGCGTACGTCACGCCCCACACGGGCTCCGCCCACCCCGTGGAGGAGGCACCCGTCGCGCTGCCCTTCGACGCCGACGTCGCATACGCCGACATACTCGCCGGCCGCGCCGATGCTGATGCGCTGCTGGCCGCGACGCGGCACCCCAACACGTACACGTTCACCAAGTGCCTGGCGGAGGCGCTGCTGGTGGCGCGCCAGGGCGACGTGCCCCTCTCCATCGTGCGGCCCAGCACCGTGTCCGTGTGCCGGCAGCAGCCCTTTGCCGGCTGGATCGACAGTGAGGCCGCACACGCCGCCGTCGCCGCGCGCATCGCCGCCGGTGACCTGCGCGTCATGCGCATGGATCCGTCCACTGTCCTCGACATCGTGCCGTGCGACGTCGTCGCCGACCGGATCCTGGCGTGCGCCTTCAGTCCGGAGCTGCAGCGTCCGCTGGTGATCCGCCACGCCGTCGCAGGGCTCGCCCTCAGCCTGCCGCTGGCCCGGGTGCTGGCGGCCCACGTGCGCTGGTTCAGCACCAACCTCGTGGACCGGCGCGTCCGCGTGGTGTACGCCGGCAGCTCCGCCGTGGCGTACCGGCTCTTCGATGCCGCCTGCCACCGACTGCCACGCCGCATGCGCGTGATGCGCGCCCGGCTGCAGGGCCGGCGCAGCGCCGCCCGCCGGCTGGAGAACCTCGGGGCGCGGCTCCGCTACCTCAACCGCACGTTCCACCACTTCGCCCACCACACCTACGACTTCCGCACCGCCTTCCCGCCACTGGAAGGCTTCGACCTGCGCACCTACCTCGACTGTGTCTCCGCCGGGATCGCCCGCCACCTCATGGGCGTCGCGCCGGAATCGTGACCCGGAACGGCGTGGGCGGGCGACGGGCGACGTAGTGCGGGCGACGGTTGTCGCAAAGTCGACAATCCAGGCGGGTCGGCCGGTACTCTGTCGACTCTGCTGCAGGATGGCTGACTAACTCCACCATTTAT
>DATHVP010000153.1:0-44790 GCA_035461245.1 Longimicrobiales bacterium
GCATCTTCAGCCGTGCGGCGGTGCGGTCATTCTGCATGTTTCTTCCTCCAGTCGATCCTGAGCCGGTCCGCCAGCGCCATGGCATCGTAGGGCGCGCGGACCTTGGCGTCGTTGTCAAAGAAAACCCAGGCGTCCCGGCCGGTGGCGGCCGGTGCCGTGTGCGATGAGACGCGCGCGGCGCCCCGTGGCTCGCTGCCGCGCATCCATGCCTTCACTTTCCGCGCCCAGTCGTCCAGCGCGTCATTCCCGTAGCCGCTGGCATAGAGTTCGTCGGCGCCGTGCAGGCGCAGGTAGACGAAGTCCGTGGTCACGTCCTCGGCGTAGGGCCAGTCGGCGGCGGCGTCGGAGAAGACGAGTGCGACGTCATGCTCCCGGAGCAGGCCGACGAAATCGTCGTTCATGAACGACTCGTGACGCACTTCGAAGGCGTAGCGGATGGGGCGTACGACGTCGCAATGAAACGACGCGCGTCCCTCCAGCCGTGCATCATGGTCACGCGCCAGGCGCGACGCGTCGGCCGTGGTGCGCGGCAGCATCTCCAGGAACGTCTCGAAGCGGGCACGGTCATACCTCATGCGCGGCGGGAACTGCCAGAGGATGGGGCCGAGCTTCTCCTCCAGGCGCAGGATTCCGGACGCGAAGAAGTTCGCCAGCGGGGTGGCGACGTCGTTGAGCTGCTTCATGTGCGTGATGAAGCGGCTGCCCTTCACGGCAAAGCGGAACCCCCGCGGCGTCTGCCGGTGCCAGGTCTCGAAGCTGGTGGGGCGCTGGAGCGAGTAGAACGTGCCGTTGATCTCGATGACGTTGAGCTGGCGGCTGGCGTACTCCAGCTCCCGCTTGCGTGCCAGTCCGTCAGGGTAGAAGTCGCCGCGCCATCCGTCGTACGTCCAGCCGGAGATGCCTACCCGTGCCTGTGCCATGGTGGTGGCGCGCTCACTCGCCGACGGCTGCAGGGCTCGGCTCGGCGTCCGGCCGGCGCGGCATGACGAGGCTCACCACCGAGCCGACGGCGAGGACGACGACGGCGCCGATGACGTTGTGCCAGAGGAACGAGATCTCCGGCGCGAGGATGGACACGCTCGCCACGGCGCCCATGCCGGCGATGAGGCCGACAAAGCCCGCCCAGCCGTGGCTGAAGCGGAGCATGGCCAGCAGGAAGACGCCGAGGATGGAGCCGTAGAAGAACGAGCCGAAGCGGTTCACCACCTCGATGAGGGAGCCCAGCGTCGCCGCGTAGGTGGCCACCACGCACGCCACGAAGCCCCAGAACGCCGTGGCGACCTTCGACACGCGCAGGTAGTGGGCGTCCGTCGCCTCCGGCCGGAACCAGCGGCGGTAGAAGTCGATGACCGTCGCCGTGGACAGCGAGTTCAGCTCCGACGAGATGCTGGACATGGCCGCGGCCATGACGGCGGCGATGAACAGGCCCGCCAGCCCCAACGGCAGGAACGTCAGCACGAAGTGCGGGATGATGTAGTTCACGTCCCGTGCAGGCTGGCCGGTGACGCGGTTCGCCAGCCCCAGCGCCTCCTCGCGGATGCCCGCCAGCGCGGTTTCGCGCTCCTGGAACACCTCGGTGGCGGCACGGCCTCCGCCGGCGGCGATCTCCCGCGCCGCGCCCTCCCGCGCCGTCCACGCCTCGGTGAAACGCTCCTCGAGGATGGCGTACTCGTCGCCGGCGCCCTGCCGCACGGCCGATTCGTGGGCCGGGTTGAACAGCAGCGGCGGCGCCTGGAACAGGTAGAACACGAAGACGAGGATGCCCACCAGCAGCACCAGCGCCTGGAGCGGGATCTTCCAGTACGCGCTCATGAGGAGAGAGTTGCGCGCCTCGGGCACCGACTTCGCCGTCAGGTAGCGCTGCACCTGGCTCTGGTCCGTGCCGAAGTAGGACAGCATCAGGAACAGCCCGCCGATGAGGCCGGACCAGACCGTGTAGGTGTTCGTCAGGCTGAAGGAGAAGTCGAACGCCTGGAGGCGGCCCGTGGCGCCGGCAATGCGCAGGGCATCGTCCGCCGGCACCGGCATCTGCACAAGCAGCACCAGTACCACCGCGCACAGCGCGAAGACGATGAGCACCATCTGCTTCACGTCCGCCCACGTCACCGCCTGCACGCCGCCCAGCATGGTGTAGAGCACTGTCGGTATGCCGATGAGCGCCACCGCCGCCGGCAGGTCCCAGCCGAACAGCGCCGAAAACACCACGGACGGTGCGGCGATGATGACGCCACACGAGAGCCCGCGCGAGCACAGGAACAGGAAGCTTGTGAGGGAGCGCGTGGGCGCATTGAAGCGGCGCTCCAGGTACTCGTATGCCGTGAAGACCCGGGCACCCCGCAGCATGGGCACCAGCGTGAAGCCCAGGATGATCATGGCCAGCGGCAGCCCGAAGTAGAACTGGATGAAGCTCATCCCGCCGATGGCGCCCTGCCCCGTCGTGCCGATCATGGTCACGGCGGAGAGCTGCGTGGCCATGACGGACAGGCCCACGGCCCACCACGGCAGGCTGCGGCTGGCCAGGAAGTAGCCTTCCAGCTCGTGCGTGCCCTTCGAGCGCCGGATGCCGTCCACCACCACGTACGTCAGGTACGCGACGACGATGATCCAGTTGATGGGGTGCACGGCTCAGCTCGCCGCGTAGCGGGACTGGAGCAGCCAGAGCACCAGCAGCGTCACGACCTGCACCGCCATCACCCGCAGCAGGATGCCGCGGAACTGGCGACGCGCGGCGTCGTCCCGGTCCTGTGTGGTCATGCCCGCCAAGTTACGGGTCGCGTCCGGGGGCGCAACCTCCCGCCGCAGAAGCCGCCCAGGCCGAGGCTGCCGGGGTCGGCGAGGACGACGCGGTCGTCGGGGACGACGAGCGAGGGGGCCGCAGTGGTGCGCGGCCGACGATTGCATCCTTCCTGCGGTGGTTGCATTCTGGTTGGCAATCCAGGGTGTGCGCCGGACGAAACGCTGCTGGCGGACGGAATGCTCGCTATTGCTGAAGGGATCGATGTGCTCGCACGACGGAACGCTGCGCGCCCATCGTATCACGAAAGTGTGACGGCGCTCTTGCCGTCAGGAGTACTCAGAAGCTCCCAGGTCTGCGGCGGATGCGCTGACCGAATCGCTGGCGCTCTAACCTCTGGGCGGGATTGTTTCTCATGAACGGCACCAGGTTGACGTTCCGAGCGTTGGGGTTGTTGCTCTGTTGCGGCACGGGGGCTGCTGGGTCACACAGCTCGCTGCAAGCCCAACTCCCGAGTTGGACTCTCGAGCGGAACCTTCAGATCGGCGAGATGGACGGACCGCGGGCCTTGTCGCGGGTCGCAGATGTTGTTGTGGATTCAGGCACCGGCAGGATATACATAGCGCAACCCACCGAGCAGGCAATTAAGGTCTTCGACCCCGCGGGGCGTCTGGTCCACGCGTTTGGGCGCAGAGGGGCTGGTCCCGGCGAGTTTCAAGGTGGGCTGGGACACCTTGGATTCACAGGTGACTCACTGTACGCCGTGGACGCGGCAAATCAGCGGATTTCCATGTTTTCGCTCGCCGGGTCCGTGCACTACTCGACGAGGCTGGTTTCCCCTCCTCCCGAGGCGCGCATGGGCGTGCCCGGGCCGATCGGCATGCTCGCAGACGGAAGGATCCTGGCGAAGCCGATGCTGTCCCGGCAAGCTTCTCTTGACACTTCTTTCTCCGTGCCGTTGGCGCTCTACGAGCGAGACGGCGCATTGCGGGGAGTCCTCACACGATTGAAAGAAGGCGGCACGCAGGGCCACCTGCGTACCGAAAGGGGCGCGGTGGTGTTCTGGCAACCGCTGGCGGCGCCGCCTCTGGTCGCTGTCGAGCAGCACGGTCGGTCCGTGGTAGTGGTAACTCGCGATCCACGGGCGCAACGGGATGGTCGGCCGGTATTCCGGGTGCAGACGTTCACCGCCGCAGGCGAAGTGCTCTATGATCGCTACTATAATTACAGGCCGGAGCCGCTCCCGCCAACAGTAACAGACAGTCTCCGTCAGAGCTGGATAAGTGATTTCGGGAGTCGGCTCCTGTCGGCGAGCGCTGCCGTCAGGGCGAGCCGCGAGCTGCTGACGTTTCCTCCCCACGAGCCTCCGATTTCCGCTGTTGCAACGTCGACGTCCGGCGATGTGTGGCTGCGCAGGGAGGAAATCGGCAAGACCCTTGTCGAGTACATCGTTCTGAACGCTGTTGGCACTCCTGTCGCGAGAGTGCAGCTGCCTCGGGGAGTTATTGTCCGTCGCATCGTTGGCGACGAGGTCTACGCCGTCACGCACGGCGAGTTCGACATCCCGTATGTCGTCCGTTATCAGATTCGGCGATCGTAACGTGACCGTGTGCGACGGGTTGACGGCGGGAGGCGAGCGCCGATGTAGACGTCGGCCGAGCGGCTACTCTGTCAGCACCGCCGCGGTCTGCCGCAGGGTCGACAATCCAGGCGGCCTTTGCGATAGTTCGCCGACTCTGCGGCAGGAACGGGCGGAATTATGCTGCGAAACTGCCGCAGAGTCGACAAAGTAGCCGATCTGGCCTGCAGATTGTCGACCCTGCGGCAGAGTAGATCGATCGGGACGCGAGGTGACACCCGCAAGTCGTGGCGACACCGCTGAGTGCGGAGTGGCCGCTTGCGCGCCGAGCCGCATCGGCCGCCATAGCTGCAACGGCCGTCAGCGCCGCGCCGCCAAGCTGCCAACGTCGCGCCACCAGACTGTCAGGGCCGTCAAGCCGGCCCGCGCTCCCGCCACCAGGCCGCCAGGGCCGCCAAGCCGTCCCGCCCTCTCGCCTTCCCGCCTCCCGCCGTCAGCCGCAGTAGCGCCGGGCCGCGGCCTCCAGCACCTCCGCGCAAGACGCCACCGACGCCAGGTCCACCCACTCCACGGCGGCGTGGGCGCCAGCGCCTGCGGGCCCGTAGTTCACCGTCTCGACGCCGGCCGCGGCGAACACCGCGGCGTCCATCCAGTAGGCGACGCCGGCATCGTCCGGCACCGCGCCGGTGGCTTCCGTCGCGGCGTCGCGCACGGCCTGGGCGATGGCCGAGTCCGGCGCGCACTCCAGCGGCGGCTGCGTCAGCACCAGTTCCACCGAAGCCTCCTCGCCGGTGGCCCTGACGATGTCGCGTATCTCCTGCAGCACCGAGTCCGGCGTCTCACCCGGCAGCGTCCGCCGCTCGACGCGCAGCGTGCAGTGGGCGGCGTAGGTGGACCAGTTCTCGCCGCCGCTGATGGTGGCGCAGTGCATGGACGCTGGACCGAGAAGCGGGTGGGTGCGTTCCCGCAGCACCTTCTGGTCATACTTGTCCAGCGCAGCGATGATGCGGCCCATGGCGGCCACGGCACTGATGCCGTCCTGCCACCGACTGCCGTGGGCGGCGACACCGCGTGTCTCGATGCTCGCCCAGACGAAGCCCTTGTGGGCCAGGATGAGCTGGCCTTCGCTGGGCTCGGTGACGATGCAGCCGTCGCTGGGGTAGCGCTTCACGAAGTCGGCGGCGCCGGTGCTGGCGTACTCCTCGTCGATGACGAGGGAGGCGAGGACGGTGCCGCGTAGGGGCGGGTTGGCCGCCAGGCGGGCCATGGCCAGGAGGATGGCGGCGACGCTGCCCTTCATGTCGTACGCGCCGCGGCCGTAGAGCCGGCCGTCCTCGACGCGCGGCTCGAAGGGCGCGTCCATGCCCGCCACCGACACCGTGTCCATATGCGCGCACAAGGAGAGGACGGGGCCGCTGCCATCGCCGACTCGTCCGCCACCGTCCACGCCGTTGACACGCCCGCCACTCTCCCTGCCGTCGACACGTCCGACGGCGTTGTGCCGGCCCGGCTCCACCTCGTCCAGCCACGCCTCGACGCCGCGCTGCTTCAGCCACGCCACGCAGTACCGCGCCAGCTCGCTCTCACCGGCGGCGCCCGGCGCCAGGTGCGGGTTCTGCGAGTCGATGGCGACGAGGGCGCCGACGAGTTCCGCTACGTCTTCCTGGTGTCCGGCGCCATCGCGCGCAATGGCGTCAGAGCCCTTGTGCAGGCTGCCGCTGTCACCGCCTCGCGCCGCCATGTCCCTCAGACGGCCTCCAGTTGCCGGATGCCCACGCCCGGCTGCCACTCGGTGATGTAGCCGGCCACGGCGGACGCGGCGACGGTATAGGGCGAGGCCAGGTAGAGCTGGCCGGGCCCGGAGCGGCCGGGGAAGTTCCGGTTCTGCGAGCTGATGGTCACTTCCTCACGAGTCTTGCTGGTGCCGGGGCCCGCAGCGATGCACGCGCCGCAGCCGGGCTCGATGATTTCCGCGCCCATCTCATCGAACAGCCGGAGGTAGCCGTTCTCCTCGCAGTACTGCTTCACCTCCTGCGAGCCGAACTGGATGAACAGCGTGACGTCGGGGTGCACGCGCAGCCCCGCCTCGTGGGCGGACTTCAGCACCGCCGCGTACATGTCCATGTCCTCCTTCTTGCCGGCGGTGCACGAGCCGGCATAGGCGACATCGATGCGCACGTCGTCGGCGCCGAGTTCGTCGATGTACAGGCCGTTGCCGGGATCGCCGGGCAGCGCCACCATGGGCCGGATCTTCGACGCGTCGATCTCGATGACCTTGACGTAATCCGCGTCGTCGTCGGAGTACAGGCCGTCGCAGAGTTGCGCTGCCCGGGTCCGGTCCATGCCCCGCTCGGTGACCAGGTACTCCACGGCCTTCGCGTCAGGTGCGACGATGCCCGTGAACGCACCGACCTCCGCGGCCATGTTCGTCATGGTCGCCCGCTCGTCGATGCTCAACGCCTCCACGGCCTCGCCGGCATACTCGATGATCTGGCCGATGGCGTGGCCGTCCTTCACGTACGGGTGCCGCAGGATCTCCAGCATGAAGTCCTTGGCGGTCACGTTCGCCGGCTTTTCGCCGCGCACAATGACCTTGAACGACGGCGGCACGCTGACGCGCACGTCCTTCGTGATCCACGAGTTGAAGATGGCCGTGGTGCCGACGCCGAAGGCGATGCAGCCGATGGCGCCCGAGTGCGGCGTGTGCGAGTCGGTGCCGACGATGAGCTGGCCGGGCTCCGCGTACTCCTCCAGCATCTTGGAGTGGCAGATGGCCTCGGAGCCGAGGCGGATGCCCATGCGCTCGCCGTAGTAGATGACGCCCTGCTTCTTCGCGAACGCCTCCTGCTTGTCCTTGAGCTGGCGCGCCACGTCCAGCAGGCCGAGCTGCACCCGCTCCGGCGGCATGACCTCGTGCAGGTAGGTCAGGTGGTCCCGGAACATGAGGATGGTGGACGGATCGTTTACCTTCGCGTCCGGGCCGAGCTTGTGCTCGAAGAAGATGGCGGCCATGGGCGAGACGTACTCGTGGGAGAAACGCCAGTCCGTGCGCACGAAGCCGCTGTCGCCGGGCCGGACCGCCGGCACGCCCACCCGGTCCGTCGCCGCATCCACCATCCAGCGGCGGGCAAAGATCTTCTCGGCAATGGTCATCCCGCGACGTCGGCGCCGGCCGCCATCCTCGCCGGCATCCTCGGCACCATCCTCGGCTTCGGCCTCGTTCGTCGGCCGGGACGTGGCCATGGCCTGGGCCGCTGCGTTCTCCAGCCCGTAGGACGGGGAGCCGGGGTCGGCATCGCCAGCACCCCGCAGGTCCCGGACTGCCGCCGGGTCGCCCAGGTCCGGCTCCAGACCGCCGTGCTCCTCGTGGGCCGTCACGGTCGGGACCGTCACCTTGCCCTGCAGCCGCGCGACGTTGTACTCGAACAGGCCGCCGTACTCGATAATATCCTTCGTGATGGGGTCCACGCCCTCGGTGAACGCCGCCAGCTCGATCTCCTCGCCGTTGCGTATCCGGTCGATGAGGGAGAAGTCCGTGGATGTGAGCACGCCCAGGTTCTGGCAGTTCTCGTTGTAGATGCGCTCGATGTTCTCCGCGATGACGACGCGGATGCCCGCCATCAGCTCCGCGTAGGGCGACTGCTCCCGGGAGCTGCCCTTGCCGCGCCGCTTGCCACTCACGGAACAGACGAAGCCGCCCTTGCGGACCAGCCCCCGGGCCACGGGAAACTCGCCGCCGGCGCGCAGGCCGAGGTACGGGAACTCGCCCAGCGTCTCGTCGAAGTAGTAGCAGATGTATGCGGGTGTGATCTCGTCGGTGGAGATCTGGTCCCGTAGCTTGCCCGCCAGATCGTCGGTCAGCTCCAGGTCCTCGCCCTCTAGCTGCCGGCGCATGAGGTCCGCGTCATCCACCAGGTACAGGATCCGGCCGTCGAACCGCAGACGGTCCGGCCGCTTCTCCACCTTCAGGGCCATGAGATCAATGGACATCGCCAGCAGCTCCCACGTACGAGTGCAATGCATTACCTGCCTAAGATGGACCACGGGGAATGATGCGGGCAAGGTGGGGCGACGTCGGGCGATGGTGGAGTTCCGGAGGCACAGGCTGTATTGTAGGCGGCGACAACGGGACCGGCGCGCTCGGGCAGCCCGTGGGCCCCTGACAGACGCAGCAGCGCCGGGAGCAGCTCACCAGCGATGAGGACAGCGTGGACGCAACGGCTCCGACCCGACCCATGCAGGCCGAGGACATTACCACCAACCAGTTCGAGGCGGCCGCGGACCTGCTGGGCCTGAAACAGTCCATGCGACGTCGGCTGTGCACGCCATTCCGGGACATCACTGTGCAGGTGCCAGTGCTCATGGACCATGGTGACGTGGAGGTATTCATGGGCTACCGGGTCCAGCACAACGGCTCCCGCGGCCCCACCAAGGGCGGGATCCGCTACCATCCCACCGTGGACCTGCACGAGGTACACGGCCTCGCCACCCTCATGACCTGGAAGACCGCGCTGCTGGACCTGCCGTTCGGCGGCGCGAAAGGTGGCGTAGGCGTGGATCCGGGCCGGTTGTCCGAGCGCGAGCTGGAGCGGCTGACCCGCAAGTTCACGGAGCGCATTGCCCTGGCGCTGGGACCGTACCGGGACATTCCTGCACCGGACATGGGCACCAGCTCCCAGACCATGGCCTGGCTGCTGGACGAGTACAGCAAGAAGGCAGGCTACTCGCCGGCCGTCGTGACGGGCAAGCCGGTGAACCTGGGCGGCTCACTCGGCCGGGAAGAGGCCACGGGACGGGGCGTCATGATCGCCATGCGCGAGGCAGCCCGGGATTACGGCATCACGTGGAAAGGCGCAACCGCCGCCATCCAGGGGTTCGGCAACGTGGGCAGCCACCTGGCTGTGTTCCTGGCGGAGGAAGGTGTGCGCGTCATCGCCGTGACGGACGCACACGGCGGTGTGTTCAACGACGCAGGCCTCGATGTTGACGCGCTGCTCGCGCACGCGAAGAAGGAACATACCGTCGCGGGTTTTGCCGGGGCGGACGTACTGGACGGGGACGAACTGTGGAACGTGCGGTGCGACTTCATGGTGCCGGCGGCGCTTGGCAGCGTCATCACCCGCGAAGCCAACGCGCATTCGCTGAACTGCAGGATGGTTGTCGAGGCGGCCAACGCGCCCACCACGCCCGTGGCCGACAAGATTCTGCACGAACGTGGCATCCCCGTGTTGCCGGACATCCTCGCCAACGCCGGTGGCGTCGTTGTGTCCTACTTCGAGTGGACGCAGAACCTCCAGCAGATGCGCTGGGAACTGGAACAGGTCCGCACCGGCCTGGAGCGGAAGATGGTCACCGCATACCGGGAGGTGCAGGACCTGGCTGCGGAGCGCGGCGTGTCCATGCGTACGGCATGCTATGCCATCGCGCTTCGCCGGGTCGCCGATGCGGAGGAACTCCGCGGCCACTGACGGCTGCGCCGCGGGCACACCCGACCTGCCCCATCGGACCTGTACCCCTGGGCGGTGCCCCCGAGCGGCGCCCCGACGCCGGGCGTTACCGGGGCGGTCGGGGTGGCGCGCCGCCGCTGGGCGTGTCCGCCAGCGGCCCGCCAGCGGCCGGCTCTTCCGGTCCGGTGCCATCCACCAGCCGCTCCACCTTGCCGTTCAGGCGGCCCAGCAGGATCCGCGAGGCCCGCAGGTCATGGTTGCTCTCGATGAGCAGGATAGCCATGTCGCCGGCGCCCCAGAGGAACCCGGCGAACACGATGAGTCGCGTCGCCTCGACCAGGAGCATGCTCAGCGCCGCCATGCCGTCCTGCTGGAAGCCAATGATGACTTCGGCGATGAGCATGAAGATCAGCAGCAGGGCCAGGACCTTGAACAGCTTTGCGACGTAGCGCAATCCGTCGTGGGGCTCCAGGTCATCGTCCCGCACGCGGGCCAGGGCCGGCGCGGCCCGGGGCTGACCCTCCCGGTGCCGGTCCTCTGCTCGTTCATGGGGCGTCGGTGCGCCTCGCGCTTCTGCCGGCTCCGTTGTTACCGTATCCCTGGGTTCGGCCATGTCGTTCTCCTGTCGTCAGCGGCTACCAGCGTGCGCGGTAGCCGCGTGTGTCGATGTGAATGAATCCGGCGTGGGCACCGGTGGGTGGATAGACGCCGATCCCGCCCGCCAGATCCGGGTAGCGCCGTTCCACCCGTTCCGCTGCCTCCACCATGACGCGCAGGTCGGCGACGCCGGCGCGCCCGTCGCCGGTCAGGTCGTCCATCCGCCCGTCTCCGTCATTGTCAATGAACCAGTCCATGGCATCGCCGTACATGTGGCGGGACAGCGCGCCGCGGCCGGCGGTATCGCCCCCGCCTGCGTTGTAGCTGGGCGTGCGGAAGCCGCTGATCACGCCAACCCGCCGGACCGGGTGACCCATCCTCTCCAGTTCGTCTATCGTGAGCTCCAGCTTGTCCAGCAGCCGCGGCGAGATGAGGACGTACTTCGGCCAGACGTTCTCCTGACCCTTGGTCACGAAGTGCCGCAGCCGGAAGTGCCGTGATACCGGCAGGTCCAGGTTGTCCGGCGTGACCCGGACCATGCCCCGGGGTGCGGCGTACGCCGGCGTGCGCGGCGTGCTGCCGTCCTCATGAGGCCATGTGCCGATGACGTAGCTGCCGATGCGACCGCTGCGCTTCTCCGTCAGCGGGACGACAGACAGCACCGTCAGGTCCGGCACCTGGCGGATCTCGTTGCGGACCCGGACCAGCACGTTCCACACGCCGGGCCGCGGGGGCGTGGACGGCGTCGCGACCATGGTGTCGCCTTCCTCGGATACCAGTTCGATCTCCGTGTCCTCTTCGATATCAGCCGGGAGCGGCGTCGGTGAGCCGGGCTCATGGACCACAATGTTGACCTGTCCGCTGTAACCACGGACCTCCGGGTCCCGTGCAAAGCGCGTCAGGGCCGCGTCCAGCAGGTAGACCGCCGGCGCCGGGGCCGCAGGGGAAAGCGGATTCGCGGCAATGCCCCGTGACAGCCCCGGACGGGGCGTGTCAGAAGCCACCGCGTGCACAATGGCCGCCATCCATGCCGTGCCGAACACCACCGCCAGAGCTACCAGCGTCCAGTCAATGACGCGGTCCCTTTGCCGGTGGCTCAGTCCCATCCGCTGCAGTGAGCTGCGGCGCCGCCCAGGTGGCGGCAGTTCGATACGGTCCATGCTCCCTGTGACTTCATCATCCGTGCCGTGTGGCACGCCGGGTGCAAGCAGCCGTTGCACCGGCTGGGCCGGGACCGATTCCATCCTGTCAAGGAGCTTAACTCATGCGGGGCATTTTCCGGGGCCTGCTCGCTGGCTGGGGCGCAAGCAAGCTCGGCGGCGGCTGCATCTCCACCATCGTCATCTTTCTCATCCTGTGGTGGCTGCTGCGGGGCGTCGGTATCTGAGCGACGTCGTACTGACCGATCAGGCCATGTGATCGCCCCGCCGGCGCGTATATGCTCGCGCCATGGCAAACCACGGGACGACCGACACTCCCGCCTCGCGCGTGGCGAGACTCGCGGCGGAAATCGCATCCGGATCATGCCACCTCGTCGTGGGATCTGGCGAACCGGACGAACTCGCCGACCGCATCGTGCGGGCGGCGCGACTGGTTGGGTGGCACCTGGCCCCTGAGCCGGGGACGTCAGGGAGGAGGTCGATGGATTATCGCGCCGCCGCCAAGGCCGCCGGCGAACTGGTCACTGCACTGCACGTCATGGCCGTGCACCATCCCTGCCGCGTGACCCGGCGGCAGGTCCGCCGGGCTGGAATGCTTCAGGTCATGATTGTTGAGCTCGGGGTCGCTGCCGAACGAAACAGAACGGGGACGTCGTCATCTGACGCGTCCCCGTCTCCCAAAGTGCCCGCGGCTGCTGGCCGCGCCTGATACCTGCGTGGGGCCGACCCTTCACCCGCCCGCTTCGGCCAGCAGGATCAGGAGTGCGCGCTGCACGGCCTTCTCCGAATCCCGGTCAATCCACCACTCGTCGGGTGAATGGGTATTGCCGCCCACTCCGCCGCGACCGATGGTGACGGCGGGTATGCCCAGCGCGATGGGCGTATTTGCGTCGGTGGATGAAGTGCTGAGCTGTGGCTCGTCGCCAAGCCAGAGCGTCGCCGCCATGGCCCGGTCCAGCAGCGGCGTGCCCGGTTCCGTCACGCCTGACGGCCGGTCGCCCACCAGGTCCACCGACACGCTCAGTGACTCACCCCGGCGGATACCCGTGTTCTGCTCGGCCAGAGCACGGCCCATGGTCGCGCGGAAGATGGAATCAATGGCCGTGAGCCGTTCCTGGCTGACGGACCGCATGTCCACCTCGGCCCAGGCCTCGAAAGGCACCGAGTTGACCGACGTGCCGCCCCCGATGCGGCCCACGTTGTAGCTGGTGCGACCGCCAGGTGCGGCCGTAAAGGTGGCCGCCACCGTGTCGAACATCATGATGGCCCGGCCCAGTGCGTGAATGGGATTGCCCGTACCGAAGGCGCCCCAGGAATGCCCGCCCGGCCCACTGAACGTGACACGGTACCGACGTGAACCGAGCGCGCCGTTGGTGATGCCGCCGTCAGAGCCGCCATCCACGGCGATGAACGAGTCAATGCGCGGTGCGCCCTCCCGGAACAGGTGCTTCACGCCGCGCAGGTCGCCCAGCCCTTCCTCGCCGACGGTGCCGATGAAAAGCAGGTCCGCCTCTGTCCGGATCTCCTGCCGGGCCATCGCTCGCAGCACATGCAGCACTACCACGAGGCCCCGGGTGTCGTCGCCGATGCCGGGCGCGTATAGCGTGTCGCCTCGCATGCGAACGGTAACGTCGGTGCCCTCGGGGAATACCGTGTCCATATGGCCGGCCATGGCCACGGTCCGGCGGGGTGCGGCCCCGGCGCCGCGCCGCAGCGCGATGACATTGCCGATGCTGTCGGTCCAGACTGAATCGGCACCCGCCGCCCGAAGCATTTCGGCATACGCCGCCGCCCGGACTTCCTCGCCGAATGGTGGCGCCGGGATCTCTGTCAGCGTGATGAGTTCCCGCAGCGCCGTCTCGTTCTGCTGCTCGATGAAACGCAGGGCCTGCACCACGTCCGGTCGCTGGGCGAGCCGGGCAATTTCGGTGCAGTAGGCGTTTTCACGGTCATCACAGCGGACCTGCGCGCCCGCGCCCACTGCGCCAGCGGCCACGGCGATGACAACGGCAGGCAGAACGAACAGACGACGCCACGGGCTCATCATGACGATACCATCTGGGGAAGGGTCACGAGTTCGACGATGCGGTATGTGCGGTCGCCCCGCGGCAGACGCACCACCACTTCTTCACCAAGCATCTTGCCCAGCAGGGCCTGGCCGATGGGCGAGGCCATGGAGATCTGGTTCGACTCCAGGTCTATGTAGTCGCCAAACACGATGTTGTACTCCACGACCTCGTCGCTGGCCGTGTTCTCCAGCCGCACCTTCGAGCCGAAGCCGACACGGTCCGGCGCAATGGTGGATACGTCAATCCGCGACAGCTCACCCGCCCGCTGTGTCAGGTGGTTCAGCCGCGCCTGTACAAACTGCTGCCGCTCCAGGGCGGACTTGTATTCCGCGTTCTCGCTCAGGTCGCCGAGCTCCACGGCCTTCTGGATGGCCCGGGGCAGAGTGACCGTCAGTTCGTGCATCAGACGGTCGATCTCGTCGGCGATCTTCTGCTTCATTACTTCCAGCATAAAGACTCCGGAGTAAGGCGCACCCGCCAGCGGGCGCTGCGCTCAGTGAATGCTATGTTCGGCGCCGGACGAGGGTGGAAACGTCCGCGCATCCAGCTCAACGGCCAACGGCACTTCCGACTTCAGATCATTATTGATCAGGATCACGAAGTGGTACCCGCCCGACTTGGTGAGCTGAAGGTTGTTCAGGGTCAGGATCTGGTTCGTCGCTATGGTTTCGCCCGTCTGCCCGTGCGGAACCACGTCTCCCTTCACCTCGAATACCGTCTGGCCGTCGGGATCATGCAGCCGGATCTCCACATTGTGGGACCGGTCCCGCTCTGCCGGGTGCGCCTCGAGACGCAGGATCAGGTGCATCTGTGGATGCACCGCAGGGATCTCGTTCACGCTGATCCTGTCGAATATGCCGAGGATGTTCAGCTTGCCCTCAGCAGTCACGTTGGCGTAGTCCGCCAGCAGAGCCAGTTTTACATGCATCCGGATAGTATAACCTGCCACCCGTGGGGGCGGGAGACTGGGCCCCTACCAGCTGATGTTCCCCTGCTGGCTGGTGTCAATCTCCTCCGTCTCCCCGGTCTTGAACAGGTACGCCTCCATGTTCGCCATCAGGAATTCCTTCGCCGGCTGGTCCCGCACGTCCAGTCCGTGGTGGTTGATGAGCGCCGTCTGGAACTTCAGCCACTGGTCCCAGCAGTTGCGGCAGATCTCCGCAAACACACGCTGCCCCAGATCGTTGCGCAGCGGCGGCTTCGCCAGCTGTTCGCCGGACTGCCCGCACCGCACGCACTGTATTTCCGCCATGCCGTATCTCCTTACGCTGTCGCGACGCGCCTCCGGCGCCGCCATTCCTCCAACCTACGCCCGGCCCGCGCTGTGGCAAATCCGTGGCCGCCGCGGCGCGGCCCACCAGCTTCAACACTCTTGCGCCATCCTGGCGCCCGCCCACACATTCGCGTACCACTACACCTGTTTACTTGCCGGGCACGAAGCCATCCTTGTGCCGGGAGGGTGGGGGCATGGGCGCCAGGCGTATCCTGCTGGTCGACGGCGACAGCGACAGCCGATCCATTTACCGTATCATGCTGAAGCATAGCGGGTATGATGTGGTCGAGGTGGAGGACGGCCATGGCGCCCTCGTCGCGACGCTTGCCGACTGTGACGCCGTCGTCATGGAACTCACGCTCCGCGGTCCGGACGGCCATAGCCTTCTGGCGGAGTTGCTGCGGAAGCAGCCGGCGCTGTGCGTCGTCGTGCTGACCGCCCGGGCGCTGGAGGAGGATCGGGAGCGGGCGGTGCGGGCGGGCTGCAGGCGGTACCTCACGAAGCCACTTGAGCCGCAGCAGCTGGTGCGGGAACTGGACGAACTACTCGGCTGATGATGGAACAGGCACAGTGGATGATTGCGGCGCAGTCGCGCCTGCAGCAGCAGGTGGGCGGTGCGGAGCTGACCTACCCGGGCCAGCTTGCCACCTGTCCGCGGGGCCATGTTCGCGTGCTGCCGACGCGCTTCAGCCAGCCCGAGTTCATGCTGTGGTGCGACCATTGCGGGCGCAGCTACCTGTACAGGCACTCGTCGTAATTTTCGATCCAGCGAAGCACCTGCCGGACATCGTCATCTGTGGTCCGGTAATTCAGCACACACAGTCGCAGGGCGAAGCGGCCGTCGACGATGGTGGATGAGATCATGGCAGTCCCTGACTGCATCATCCGCCGCAACAGCCGACGGTTGAACTCGTCCGCGTCCACCCCTGGCGGCGGTTCGCGACGGAAGCACACGATACCCAGCCGCGGTGGTGACAGCAGTTCGAGTCCGGTGCTGGCGTCCACATGCTCGGCGGCGCGGCAAGCCAGGTCCATGCAGCGGTCAATGGCGCGCCGGTAGGCGGCGAGTCCGTGAGTCTGGATGGCCAGCCAGATCTTGAGCACGCGGGCCGAGCGGGTGAGCTGGATGCCGCGGTCGGCAAAATTCACGGGCACGGCGGGGGCCGCGCTGGCCAGGTCACCGCCACCGGCGGTTCCGGCATCCGGGCTGTGCGCGATGGTGGCGGTGTCGGCGCCTGTCCCGCCGGACCGCTGGATTGCGGCGTCCTGCAGGTATGGCGGCAGCACGCGGAACGCGTCCTCCAGGAGGCGCTCGTCCCGGACGATGAGGCAGCCGGCTTCGAAAGGCTGATACAGCCATTTGTGCGGGTCCAGCGTGATGGAATCGCCTCGACCGATGCCCTGGAGCAGGGTTCTGCCCCGGTCAGTCAGCGCGGCAAAGCCGCCGTACGCGGCGTCCACATGCAGCCAGATGTCCCGGTCCCGGCAGATTGCGGCCAGGTCCGGCAGCGGGTCCACGGCACCGGTACTCGTGGTGCCGGCGTTGGCGACGACGAGGAACGGGGTGAGGCCTGCCGCCACGTCATCGTGCACGGCGCCGGCCAGCGCCGACGGTGCCAGCCGGTGATCGGCGTCCACGGGCAGGACGCGCACGCGGTTGTCGGCGAAGCCGAGGATGCGAGCCCCCCGCAACACGGAAGAGTGCGTCTCGGACGAGCAGTAGATGACCGCCCGGTCGTCGTGGCTGCCGAACCGGTGCGTCCGGGCGCAGGCAATGGCCGTCAGGTTCGCCACGGAGCCGCCGCTGAGCAGGAGCCCGCCAGCGCCGTCGTCGCAGCCCAGCCACTGCCTGAACCAGTCCACGACCAGCAGTTCCAGCGCACTGACCCCTGACGAGGCCAGCCACGTACCCTGAAAGATGTTGCTGCCGGCGGCCACGACGTCCCCCAGAACGGCGGGCCATGTAGGGGCCCCGGGCACGAACGCCATGAAGCGGGGGTGGTCCACACGCGCGCCCCTCGGCAGGATATCATTCAGCAGCCGGTCCAGAGCCCCATAGAAATCACCGGGTTGCTCCGGCGCTGGCTCACGAATGAGCGCATCCAGCTCCGCCCGGGTGCCGCCCTGCCATGTCGGTGCCTGACAGGCCTCCGCGTACCGGTCCACGAGGGCGTCAACCACGCGGTAGCCCATCGTCCGCATGGCGTCGGGTGTCAGTTCAAGAGACAGCGTGTCATTCCCCATGTCTCGTAGTCTGGGGCGACGATGGCCATGAGAAAAGCCCCGGACGGGTCCAGGGCTTTTCAGGTCCATCCATGCCGGCTGCGCACTCAGCGCAGCGCCGACGGCGGAGCGCTAGTACCGATCGCCCCGGCCGTAGCCGCCGCCGCCACCTCCGCCGCCATACCCGCCACCGCCACCACCGCCATACCCGCCACCACCGCCGTAGCCACCACCGCCACCACCGCCCTGCCTGCGCGGAGGCTCGGCCGGCGGGTTCAGGCGAACCACGTTCGCCGCCTTGGGACCCTTCGCCTCCTCGATGACGTCAAACTCCACTTCCTCCCCCTCATAGAGGACCTTGAAGCCGCTGCCATCAATGGCGCTGAAGTGCACGAACACGTCTGCGCCGCCTTCGCGTTGCAGGAAGCCGAAGCCCTTTTCCTGCGAAAACCACTTGACGGTACCACTGGTACGAGCCATCGCTGTGAACTCCTGGTGTGGTGGATAGCAGTGCGCCGGTTCGGTCCCGTACGGGGAGACAGAAAAAGGACCCGCAGCTCGCCGCAGGTCCTGCTTCCGGGGATTCCGGGCGCGAGGTGGTGTGGCGCGTCCCACTCCACCGGAACGCCATAATACGGCATGGTGCAAAGGGCCGTCAAGGAATCCGGGTCCGCACGGCGTCCCCGCGATTGACGCCATGAACGGCGGGCGCTAGCGTGTCCGCCGTCTGTGAACGGCGGTAGAGGGAGGACAGCATGCTGGGCTTCAGGCGGAAGAGCAGCGCCAAGGGCGGCGCCTTTCAGTTTCGGGTATCGGACGTGGTGGATGTACCGCTGAGGGGCAGGGTGCTGCGCCTGCGGGTGGTGGATGGCACGCCGGCGCTGGATGACCTGGCCGTGGGCCGGGATCTGCTCCTGCGCAGCCCGTCAGGCGAGGACCGGCGGGTCCGGATCACGGCGCACTCGGTGACGGCAGGCAAGCCGTCGCAGGAGCGCCTCGATCGGACGGGCGAGTTCGACGTCCTCATTGATGAGGGTAGCGTAGCCGGCGATCCCATCGAGATCGGCTGGATGGCGCACGGCCCCGTCCAGTGAGCCGGGCGCCGGGCGACGGCGGGCTGGTCTTTCTCACCGGCGCCACCGGGTTCATCGGCGGCCGACTGGCCGCCGCACTTCGCGACAGAGGTTACCGTCTGCGCTGCCTGGTCCGATCCGAGTCCCGGGCCGGGCGGCTCGAGGCCCTCGACGCGGAACTGGTATACGGCGATACCGCGGACGTGGATGTGCTTGTGCGCGGGATGGAGGGCGCGGCGCTGGCCTACCACGTCGCCGGCATGTACGACATCGGGCTGGTGGACACGGCGGCCATGGAGCGCGCCAACGTCGGTGGCACGGCTGCGTTTGTCGAGGCCATGCGCCGGACCGGCCTGCCCCGTGGCGTCTACGTCTCCAGCACGGTGGCCCTGGGGCCGGTGCCACGGGGCGAGGGCGATGAGCGGAGCCGCTGGAACGGACCCTACCCGTCCCACTACCACCGGACGAAGACCACGGCCCATCACCGGGCGCTGGACGCGCAGGCGGACGGCCTGCCGCTGATCATTGCCTGCCCCGCATACGTCTACGGCCCGGGCGACGAGGGCCCCGCCGGTCATTTCGTGGAAGACCTGCTGCGACACCGCCTGCCCGCCCTGCCGACGAAGCCTACCACGTTCTCCTACGTCTATGTGGACGACGTGGTGGACGGCCTCATCGCCGCCGGGGAGATCGGCCGCGTCGGCGCGACCTATGTGCTGGCAGGCGAACCGGCGACCACGAACGAATTCGCCAGGCAGACCGTGGCCCTCGCCGGGACATGGGTCTCGCCGTTGCGGGTGCCGCCGGTGCTCGTTCGCGCGACGGGTGCGCTCATGGATGGGATCCGCCGGGTGACGGGCTGGCGCCTGCCCATCAGCAGGGAAGCGGCGGCCACCGCCGCGGACGGCAGCCGCTGGGTCCACTCGTTCAGGCTGGCGGGTGAGGAACTGGGGTACGCGCCGCGCCCCCTGGCGGCAGGCCTGCCGCCTACTGTGCGGGCGGCGCAGGAGCAGCTCCGCGGCGGCTGACGCCCACGCGGCTTCTGCCCGGCCTTCAGCCCCTGTCGCCGGGCGCGCCGGACTTCTGCCACTTCACGAAGTCGAACGCGGTGTGGCAGCGGTTGCACCAGTACGTGGCGACGGAGAGCTGCGGGCCGAATGGAGAGTGCAACTCCGTTTCCAACTTCTCACAGAAGGGACAGGGCACATGTGCCGGCAGGCCGTACGCCGCGGCGTCCGGCACGTTGCGCTCGCCATCCGTCATCATCAATCGTCAGTCCATGAGGAAGGCGCGGTTCCTGTCGCCCCGCACCTGCTCGATGGTCCGCTCATCCGGGGCCCTGTCCGTCCTGCGGCGCCGGTGCTCATCGAAGCCGGTGAAGTCCGGCTCCATGGAGACGACGTCAGCGTGCACGACCTGGAGCAGCGGCGCCACCCGCTCCAGGTAGCGCCGGCGCAGGTCACTGTCGCTGCCGTTGCTGATGCTCGCCTCCTGGAGTGTCCGCGACGAGGCCGAATCCGGCCCGAACCAGCGCAGTACGCCCGGGAGGATGGCAGTGACGGCGTCCCGCATCCGCGCCGCCGCGTCCGGCCCGGCTCCGGCGATACGCCGGGCCCATGCGTTGCCGTGCGCCTCGTGGAACGATTCCTCGTCAATGAGCTTCTGCACCCGCTGGCGGAGCGGCACGTACGCGGACTCAGTCAGCGCCGCCAGCTGCACGGTCACCGCCGTATCCACCAGTGCATTGACGGCGACGAGGCCAGGCCAGTCCGACGGCTCCGTGTCCAGCACGTCCATGCTGGCGTACTCAGCCGGTTGCCGGCCATGCTCGATGCGGTCCGTCTCATCACCAAAGTCACGGAGCAGCGCGTACAGCAGGCGGGCATGGCCCCATTCGTCCTGCGCCATCGAGGCACAGGCGATCCCGGCCTCCAGTTCCGGTGCGCCCAGGAGCCACTGGCCATAACGCATGCCCAGCAGCCGCTTGGTGTCGGCCAGGACCAGGATCAGGTCCCGTACCGCCGCGCGCGCGTCCTCCGGCAGGTCTGCCGCCTTTGCGGCCTCCCTGCCAGGCGTAACGGACCCGGCCTCTGCATTCGCGGCACTCATGCGCCACGCTCCGATGTGGCTGGCGCCCGATCCGATGGCTCCGCATCCAGACGATTGAAGACCTCGATGAACCGGTCGCGAGGGGTCACGAACATGTCGAACCACTTCTCTTCGTCGTAGGTGCTGAACGCATAGACGCGGGCCAGTTCATCGTCCGGTGCGTTCAGGTTGCCGATGTGGCGCAGGGGCTCGCCCCTGCTCTTGCGTGCGAAGATCTCGTAGATCATGAAAGACCGGGAACGGGATCGTAAATGTAAACGTAAACGGGAACGTCAACGGCAAACGGCAAGGGCGACGGCGACGCCGAACGGCAGAGGCCGTGACAGAGCGTCAAGCTGCTACGCCAAAGCTGCGGAGCAGGGCGCGGCCGTGCTCGGTCATGCGCTCGGTGGTCCAGGGCGGATCCCAGACATCGGTGACCCTCACGGTCTCGACGCCGGCTTCCCGGAGCAGTCGTTCGCGGACGTCCTCCACGATGAACTCCATGCACGGGCAGGCGGACGCCGTGAACGTGAGGTCCACCTCCACGTCGCCTGCACTGCGGCGCACGTCACAGATGAGACCCAGATCCACCAGGCTGACGGGCAGTTCCGGATCCGCTACCTCACACAGCGCCCGCCACAGGGCGTCCACATCCGGGTCGTCCGAGGCGTACCGCGGGTCCCGGGGCGAGTCCGCCGCCTTCAGTTCGTGGGTGGTCCGCGACGATGCAGCCAGCACCGCCGCGTGATACTTACGGGCGGACTCCGGTTGCGTCGGTGCGCCGGCGTCGCGCTCCATGACCCGCCGCACGACGTCGCCCGCAAAATCCTTCATGCTGCCCTGTCCATGATGCCCTTGAGCATGCCGTGGCTGCGGCGCACGCTCTCGACGTACCGCTCGTTCATGGGGCCGCGCGCCTTCCACCGCTCGAAGACCTGGTCCCACGTGATCTGGCCGCCCTCAAAGTCCCAGTGCTTGGCCGCAGCGTCATACTGGCACGGGAACGGGTAGTCCAGCACGTACTCGCCCGTTGCTTCGTCGAAGTGTGCCGGCACGTCCAGGCCCAGCGACTCGCACAACGGCACCGTCGCCGACATCCACGTCTGCCGGAGCTGGTCGTTGGTCATGCCCTTCAGCTTGTAGTCGAGCTGCCCGCTGTGCCGCTTCATCTCGTCGGGCAGCCCGAACCACTCGATGGTCATGGGGAACATCCAGTCTACCGCCCGCTGCAGCTTCTCACGGGCCTCGCCGCCTGCGTTCGCCAGTCGCTTCATCCAGACCTCGCCGTGCCGCAGGTGGAACGTCTCCTCCAGGTCCACCTTCACCAGCGCCCGCTTCAGCGGGCCGTAGCTGGTGTTGCGGTGCACGTCGCTCAGCAGCGTGATGCCCGCACGGTCAAAGAAGCCGTTCGCCGTCACCAGTTCCGCCCAGCTCTCCAGCGGCTGATCGAAGCCGTACGGATGCTTGAACTCATGCGGTTCCCGATCGTAGATGAGCTGCTCCTTGTCCAGTCCCATGTCCTCCAGGATCCGGTACGCGATGTTCGCGTGGGCAAGCTCGTCCTGGATGATGGCGACGGCACTGACCATCGTGTTCGTTGACGGTGCGTCCTGCGCCGCCATCCAGTACGCCGGCGCGCTCATCAGCTCCGTGTCCGCCTGCACCAGCAGCTGCACGATGAGCGCCTTCCGGTAGCCCTCCGTCATCTCGTCCGGCGACTCCAGGAGATAACCCTCGTGGACCTTCTGCTTGATCTCGTCTTCCGTGAAGCGGCTCATTCGTGTCCCCACATTCCAGGTCGGACGGTCGTTCGACTCGCTTCGCTAACAGTGCGCCGCCGCCGCAAGCCGGTCAACCCATGGGGCCTGCGGCCAGGCCGCCTGTCGGCTCAGGCCGCCCTTCGGGCTAAAGGCCGCCTGCGGCCAAGGTCGCTACCTCAGTCCCCTTAGCTCGAGGGGGCGGCCTTGGCCCCAGGAAGGTGGCGGCCTCAGCCCAGGAAGGGGCGGCCTCAGCCCTTAGGAAGGTGGCGGCCTCAGCCCCGGGAAGGGGCGGCCTCGACCCCAGGAAGGTGGCGGCCTCAGCGGCCCGCGGGGCCGCGGCCTCCCAAGCTGGTATGTCCCTTGCCCATAAGAAGGTACGCATGGAGGGGTCAGGACAGACAATGGCTTGGGGGCCAGGAGAAATAGATGACTGAGCACGGCAGTTCCGACCCGCGCCGGGAGCCGGTGGCGTCGCCACCGCCGGCGGAAGGGCCGACTCGTACACAGCGTACGCGACTTCTCGCCGCCGCGGCGGGTGTGGTCGTGGTGCTGTTTGTGGTGGCCACGGCGCTGTGGTTCAACTGTGGACTTCGCGGCTGTCCGGACGTGGACCTCTTGCGTGGCTACATGCCGGAAGAGGCGTCGGTCATCCTGGACCGGAACGGCGAGGAGATAACGAAGCTGTTCGTCACGCGGCGGACGGTGGTGCCGGTGGACTCCATGTCCGAGCACACGCTGAACGCATTCATTGCCATCGAGGACCGGCGCTTCTGGTCCCACGGCGGCGTGGATGTACGCCGCGTATTCGGTGCCCTGCTGAGGAACGTCAGGGCAGGTGGTGTGGAGGAGGGTTCCAGCACCATCACCATGCAGCTGGCCCGCAACATATTCCCGGAGCAGCTCCCGGCAAACGAGAAGACACTGGGTCGCAAGATCGCGGAAGCCCGGGTCGCCCGTCAGATCGAAGGTCGCTACAGCAAGCACGAGATCATCGAGCTGTACCTGAACCAGATCTACTTCGGCAGCGGCGCGTACGGCATCCAGGCGGCGGCGGAAGAGTATTTCGGGAAGGACGCGCATGACCTGACCCTGGCGGAGTCCGCGCTGCTGGCGGCCCTGCCCCGGGCACCGTCGCGCCTGAACCCGCGGGCGAACGAGGAGGCGGCACTGGAAGGTCGCGAGCTGGTGTTGCGACGCATGGTGGACCAGGGGCTCATCACGGCTGCGCAGCGGGACGAGGCGGTGTCGGAGGAGCTGGCGCTGCGGGAGCGGCAGACACGGACGGAGGACCCGGCGCCATACTTTGTGGAGGAGGTCCGGCGCCGGCTGGAAGACCAGCTCGGCCGCGCCGTCTACACCGAAGGCTACACCATCCATACGACACTGGACGTGCAGGCCCAGCGCGCCGCGGAGCAGGAACTGGAGCAGCAGCTGGCTGCAGTGGAGTCGGGCCGGTTCGGCGGATTCCCCCACCGGACCTATGCGAGTGTGCATGCAGATTCGGCCCGGGATCGTTCGGCGGGCACGCCATACCTTCAGGGCGCTGTAGTCGTCATGGACGCCCGCAGCGGCGACGTGCTGGCCCTGGTAGGGGGCCGCGACTACAACGACTCGGAATTCAATCGAGCGACCCAGGCACTGCGCCAGCCGGGCAGTGCGTTCAAGCCTTTTGTCTATGCGGCCGCCATCAACGCCGGCCTGCCCGCGACGCACCAGCTGGTAGACCAGCCACTCCAGTATTCGCTGGGAAACGGCCGGGTCTGGGAGCCTCGCAACTACGACGGCGGCTATGCCGGCGTCGTGACCATGCGGAACTCGCTCACCAATTCCCGCAACGTGCCCACGGTCCGGCTCGCGAATGAGGTGGGCATGAGGCGCGTACTGAGTACTGCTGCGCAATTCGGGCTTGGCGACATGCCCGGCCATCCGTCGGTGGTGCTGGGCACGGCGGAAGTCACGCCGTTGCGACTGACGGCTGCGTACGCCGCGTTCGCGACGCTCGGTCAGCGGCCGGAGCCCCGGTTCGTCACCCGCGTCGTGGACCGCAACGGGTCCGTCGTCTGGCAGCAGCAGCCGCGGACCTTCCAGGCCATCGATCCGGCAACGGCATTCGTGACGACGTCCATGCTGAGGGATGTGGTGGACCGGGGCACCGGCACCGGCGTCCGCGGCGTCGGGTTCCGCGGGCCGGCGGCGGGCAAGACAGGCACGACGCAGGACGCCGCCGACATCTGGTTCGTCGGCTACACGCCGGAATACGTAGCCACCATATGGATGGGGCTCGACCGCCGCCAGCAGATACTGCGCGGAGCGACGGGCGGTCAGATCGCCGCGCCGGTGTGGGGCCGGATCATGCGGCAGGTCGCCACCAGCGGCGCGGACTGGACCGTGCCTGCCGGCGTGGAAACACACCAGGTGAACGACATGGGCGTCATTGCCAGTGTGGACTGCCCCGGTCAGGGTGGCGTGCGCACTGAGTACTTCATTCGCGGCACGGCGCCGTCGCAACACTGCCCGGCCACCGATTACTACGCCTACGGCGACTCGCTGGACGCGTGGGGCTACGATGTCGACGACAGCGACGGGTGGTGGGAACGCCTGCGTCGGCGCTTCGCCCGTGAGGACTCCGTGCGCATGGCCCAGCAGCCGCCTGTGACCGGGATGGATTCCATTCCTCCGTCCACGGTGCCCGACTCGCTGCGCGTGCCGCCGCTGCCGGGAGACACGGCCCGGCCGATGCCGGCAACGCGGGACACCACCCGCCCGGCACCGCCGCGGCCTGACACCTCCGGTGCCCCGCCGCGCCCCCTGGGCCGACCGGTGGGTGGCGGCGGCGGCAACGGCGGCGGTTGACACGGACCCGCTGGGGCACCAGTCTGCCGGGGCCGTGGCCGGACGCAGGATGCGCCGGTCACGGCCCCTACGTTTTTCGAGAGTCGAGGACACTACATGCGGATGCTGGTGCTGGGCGCGGGGCTGCAGGGCTCCGCCTGTGCATATGACCTGTTGCAGAACGATGAGGTGGAGGAAGTAGTCCTGGCGGATCTCCGTGTGGACGCCCTCCCTGACTTCCTCGATGGCTTCCGGG
Organism: Longimicrobiales bacterium; assembly: GCA_035461245.1. Lineage (GTDB taxonomy): Bacteria > Gemmatimonadota > Gemmatimonadetes > Longimicrobiales > RSA9 > SH-MAG3. The sequence goes on from DATHVP010000153.1 coordinate 25,095, forward strand.
ACGATCCCCGGCTCCGCGTGGTCCGCGTGGACGCGCAGGCCAGCGACGAGGTCAGCGCCGTCATGAAGGGAATGGACGCGTGCATGAATGCGCTGCCCTACTATTTCAACCTGGAGATCGCTACGCTGGCCGTGCAGGCCGGCGTCCATTACTGCGACCTGGGCGGCAACACAGGCATTGTGTTCGACCAGATGAAGCTGGACGAAAAGGCGCGCCAGCGGAACGTGAGCGTCATTCCCGACTGCGGTCTCGCCCCGGGCATGGTCAACATCCTTGCCGCCGCCGGCATCGCTGAACTGGATGACGCCAGAGCGGTGCGTATCTGGGTCGGTGGCCTGCCCCAGGACCCTCAGCCACCACTGAACTACCAGATCGTCTATTCGCTCCACGGGGTGCTCGACTACTATACCACTGAGTCGTGGGTGCTGCGGAACGGCAAGCCCCAGCAGGTTGGCGCCCTTTCCGAGGTTGAAGCCGTGCCGTTTCCCGAGCCCGTTGGTACGCTGGAGGCGTTTCACACGGCCGGCGGTCTGTCCACCATGCCGTGGACGTATGAAGGCAAGCTGGAAACCATGGAGTACAAGACGCTCCGCTACCCCGGCCACGCCGATATCATGCTCGCCATCCGGGAACTGGGACTCCTGGAACTCGAACCGGTAACCGTGAAGGGCCAGGACGTCGTCCCGCGCGACGTCTTCATCGAGTGCGCCGAGCCCCGCCTCCGCAAGCCTGAAAGCCGCGATCTGGTCGCCCTGCGCGTGGTCGCCGAAGGGACGAAGGGGGGTAGGCCCACCCGCGTGGTGTTCGATCTGCTGGATTACCACGACGAGGAGACCGGCATCACGGCCATGGAGCGGACCACCGGCTTCTCCCTGTCCATTACCGGCCAGATCCAGGCTCGGAGACAGGCACTGCAGGCAGGCGTCGCTACACCCGACCTGGCGATGCCCGCCGACATGTACATGGACGAGCTGCGGCGACGGGGCGTGGACATCCGGCGGCGAGTCGAAGACGCCTGACCCTCCCACATGGAACCTGCCCGCCCTTCCGCGTTACATTGGAGGTGCGGGCAGCTCTGCTCCCGCAGCAGCAGAACCATGGGAGCCTGCCATGAGAACCGCCCTCGCCGTACTCGCCGCTGCCATCGTCCTCCCCGCCCAGCCCCTCGCCGGGCAGGAACTGGACGTGACTCGCCGGACGTACACGTTCCTGGACAGCCGCCTCGACGTGGATGTCCTCGCCGACGCGCCTGGCGTCATCCAGGTGATCCGCGGCGAGCGGGGTCGCATCGAAGTCGCCGCCCGCAGCCGGGACGGTTTTGCCGGCTTCGGGCTCGGCGGTACCCACACGCGCCAGCTCCGCCTCACCGCCGTCGGTTCCGAGGCCGTCCAGTATCTGGTGGTCGTACCTGAGAACGTGTCAGTGCGCGTGCGGCTGCCCACCGGCGCCAGCGCGAGCCTGGCGCCGAGGCAGGCGCTGGGAACCTGGTCCTGGGCCGGGGATCCGCCGGCGGCCTCTGACGCAGTTGGCAGCCCGCCCGCATCGCCCGTCGGGCCAGATAATGTGCCCCTGCCCACGACCCTCGGTGGCCTCTTTCTGGCACATCGCTCCACCTGGGCACCCACGATGATTAACATCCCGGAACTGGCGGCCGTCCGGAGCCTGTCGCTGCGGTTCGAGGGCGCCGACTTCCGGATCGCAGCGTCCCGACCCCTGGGCGTTTCCCCGGGAGACCGCAATCACATGGAGATCCGCGTGGACGGCGAGCCCCTCGACCTCGTCCTGTTCATCCCTCGCGGAAGGGCCGCGTTCCAGCTCCGTTCCGGCGACACGCGCATCGCCGAGTCCGTGGGCGACCGCCCGCGCGCCATCTGCGGCAATGTCGTGATCCAGAGCCCCACACCGAGTCAGGCGTGGCTGACCTTCTACCCGCAGCACGGCCGTCTGGACTGCCGCTGAGGACAGCTCCCGGCTCCCTCAGCCGGCTGTGTCGCACCTTGTCTAAATCGTTGTATTGTATTAAGTTACATAGTATCCAACGGCGATTGGAAAACCTTAAAGCCAAGTGGGCGCAAGTCTTGTTCTGAGCGGCTCGATGCCATAAATTCAGTACTGAGGATTTTGCGTGCCCGGTGAAAGGAGTTCCCTTGGCGACAGTGACGACAAAGAAGAAGCGGGAAGCACTGCCGGACCTGAGCGACAACCAGCTCGTGGCGCTACACCTGGAGGGACATCCGGTGGCGTTCGCGGAGCTGTACAATCGATATCACACGCGGCTGGTCCACTTCATCGCGCGCAAGACGGGCGATCGGGATCGTGCGGAGGACCTGGTGCAGGAGGCGTTCATCCGTGTGACACGTCACCTTCATCGCTTTGACCAGCGCAAGAAGTTTTCGACGTGGATCTATACGATCTGCTCGAACCTGTCGAAGAACGAGTTGCGGAACCGTTCGCGGAGCCCGCTCGTGCTGTTCCAGAAGCTGACGACGCACTGGGATCCGGACCACAGGCCGCTGCAGTTCGAGGATGCGCGGGCCCGGCCGGACGACCAGTACCGGAAGCGGTACCTGGAGGAGATCGTGGAAGCGACGGTGACGGAGCTTCCGGCGCACCACCAGCTCGTGTTCCGGCTGCGGGAGCTGGAGGGCAAGAGCTACGAGGAGATCGCGGAGATCACGGGCGTGAACCTGGGCACGGTGAAGAGCCGGCTGCACCGGGCGCGAACCAGCTTCGCCGAGCGGATCGAGCCGTTGCTGAACTAGTGTTGTGACGCCGCCGGGACTGGATGTTGATGAGGGGGCAGGCGCCAGCGCGGCGCCTGCCCCCTCATGCGTTGTAGCGGCGGGCCCCGGGCGCTACTGGTGCAGGCCCGCGGCCTCCAGCCCGACCAGCAGCGCGAAATCCGCGTAGCGGCCGAGCCCGGCAAAGGGGAAGTCCGCGTGCCAGTGGTCGCCGGCCTGGTGGTATCGGTCCCAGCGGCGGCGCAGTGCGTCCCGTTCGGCGGTGGACGTGTTCTCCCATTCGTCGCCGGGGATGATGAAGATGGAGGGAACGCCGCGGTGCAGGAACGGCCAGTGGTCGGAATTGGGCGCGGCGTCGCTCATCAGTGTTCTCCAGCCCCGGGCCTCCGCCACGCGCCGGGCCACATCGCCCAGGGGCGAATTACCGCCTGCAATACGCCACGCGACCGGCGGCGCGGGTGGCGCACCGGCATCCAGGTTGATGAGGGCCATGACCCGGGCAGGGTCGAACGGCGGCCGGGCCGCCATCCACGACGAACCCAGCAGGCCCCGCTCCTCGCCGCTGAAGAACAGGAAGATCGTGGAATGGGGCGGCGGTTCACCGCTGAGCGCTTCGGCGATGCCCAGCAACATGGCCACGCCGGCGGCGTTGTCGGAGAACCCGTTATAGATGGAGTCCCCCGCCGGATCCGGGGAACTGATGCCGAGATGGTCGTAGTGGGCCGTGTAGACCACGTAGCGATCCGCCGCCGCCGGGTCGGCACCAGGCAGCAGTGCCGCCACGTTGGCGGAGGGCACGGGCTGCATGTGGGCCGCCACGCGGGCGACGATGGCGCGATCCAGGTCAACGCCCGCATCTGCCCCGCCCTGAATCAGGGACGCCGGTATGTCCGTGCCTTCCAGCAGGAACTCCGACAGCGCGGGCCCGGCGATGAGCACGGGCAGCGGCGGCTGCCACACAGGGTCGCTCACTTCGCCGTCCACGAAGTAGCGTGCGGCGCCCCGGCTCCGGACGTACAGGTCGTACTGGGTGGCGTCGGGCACCAGCAGCACCACGCCCGCCGCGCCGGCGTGGCTCAGAGCGGGGATGATCTCCACCGCACTGGCGCCCAGGGGACCCAGGAATACGGCGACACGGCCCACCATGGACCCGTGCCCGGCAACGGGCTCCGCCGCGTGTACCGGCTGGCCGAAGAACACGCCGCGGCCACGAAAATCGCGGAAGGCGTCCCTGCCTCCCGTGTTCATGATGAAGTCCGCGCCCTGGTGGAACACCATGCTGTCACCGTGCGCATGCACCACCACACGCGATGACGGGTCCATGACAGCACGGCGCAGGGGCAGCGGGTGAAGGTACGAGGACCCATCCCCCACCGGTGTCAGCCCGATCCGCGCGGCCTGACTCGCAATGTAGGCGGCGGCCAGCCGTTCCCCCTCCGTGCCGGTGCCCCGCCCCAGCAGCAGGTCGTCGGCCAGGAAGCGGGTATGCCCGCGCAGTGCGAGCGTGTCCACCATCTGGGCGGCAGCCGGAACCGGCAGGCACGCCAGGCCGGCCAGCGTCAGCAGTATCCTGTATGACTTCAGCATGAGTACCACGCTAACAGAAAAGAGCGCCGGTCCGCCATGGACCGGCGCTCTCGTGTACGCTGCGCCAGCGTCAGGGTTCCGGCGGGGCCTCAGCCGCGCAGGACCTTGTCCGCGTATCCGTTGTCCGGGTTGCCACCCCGCTTGAGCACCTTGTCCACTGTGCCCGGGCCGCGGTTGTACGCCAGCAGCGCCAGTCGGACGTCGCCCTTGTACTTGTCAATCATCTGGTTCAGGTACGTGAAGCCAAGACGCAGGTTAGTCTCCCTGTCGTACAGGTCCTGGGTGCGCGTGCCGGGGACCAGCCACGCCGCTGTCCGCGGCATCACCTGAGTCAGCCCACGGGCGCCCACAGGACTCACCGCGCGCTCATTGAACGTGCTCTCCGTCTTGATGAGGCCGTACGCCAGCCGCGGTTCGATGCTCGCCTCCCGGGCGGCGTCATAGATGTCCTCCGCCAGGTCCCGGTCAATGCCGTACCGGTCCACAGCCTGCTCCACCTGTTGGCTGCGGGCCTCGTCCTCACGGCTCTCCGCGATCTGCTCCGCCAGCGCTTCCTCCGTGTCCTCGCCGGAAGCGACGCTCGCAAGATCCTGGTCCTCCGTGGCAGGCTCCGTCTCCGGAGTTGCCTCCGGACTCGTCGCCTTCGCCATCGGGATTGCCAGACCGGCAAGACCCAGCCCGACAATGGGCTGACGCCACCGCTGCATCAGACGACCGCGGCGGTCGCCTCCGGCCCGCCGCTCGCCCGCGCGGCGGTCCGCCTGCCGCCGGTCGGATGCGTTGCCCTCCGTCTCCGTCGGCACTGTCCCGCCGCCTCGCGGGTCCCTGTCATCGGCTCGTCGTCGGAGGTTGCCTGGTTCCGTCATCTCACCTGCTCCTTCCGGCTCAGAACGCCTTGGTAGGCAATAATTTACGCTTCCTGACGTGCACCATCCGTGCCGCGCGTCATGGTAGCGTACACCGCAGCCGGGAGAACGGTGGCGCGTCCCTGAAGGGGCCTGTCTCGCTTACGAGGTACACCGTGCCATCAGGCAGAAGGGTGATGCCCTCGCCCTGCGGTTCGGCCAGTTCGGCCAGGTCAAAGCCCGAGCCGGGCCAGACAGGTGCCAGCGTGTCGCCCTCCACGCGATAAAGCTGGATGTGGGAGTAGGACCGAACGGCGACGATACTGCCGTCGGCCAGGGCATCGGCGCCGGTGATGAGGTCCGGCAGCTGGACCAGGCCGGGCGTCAGTTCCTGCAGCGGCTCGAGAGTGACGGGCTCGTTCTCCCGGAACGGCGGCGGGTAGCGGAACAGGGTGACCGACCCCTCGCGACCCTTGGTGATGATGAACAGGGTGGTGTCGGGCAGGACGAACATGGCCTCCGCATCCCTGGGCCCGTCGGGGTAGCGAACAGGGAACCGCTCGACGCGGTGGACGGCGGCATCGTCGGTCGGGCCGGGTTCGGCGAGCCGAAGGATTGCGCGATCCGTTCGATCGTGAAGGTTGTCGCCGATGTCGCCGATGTAGATGCAGTCGCCGGCGGCGCAAGGTCCGATGGCAATGTCTTCCCAGTCCGCCTGGGTTCGGGCACCGGGCATCTCGATCTCGGCGACGAGTCCGCCGGACGCATCGAGGGCGTAGAGCGCCGGCGTACCTTCGGAGTCATTGTGGACCCAGAAGATGCCGGGATGCGTCCGGGAAGCGACGATGCCGCTGGCCTCGTAGAGGGGCGATGGCAGAGTATTCACGCGCTCGACGTCGGTGCAGAGCGCGGTATTATCAGCCGCGCCGGCCTGGCATGCGGCCAGGACCAGCGTGGCGATGGCGGGCAGTATTTTCATCGGGTGAAGCAAGCGGCTGGAAGTGGAAATGGCAACGGGAGCATCCATGAGTGATCGAGTTGGCGTTCTGTTCGTGTGTCTGGGCAACATCTGCAGGTCGCCGCTGGCAGAAGGCGTGTTCCGCCAGCTGGTCAGCGAAGCGACGCTGCTTGACCGGTTCGAGATCGACTCGGCGGGCACCACGTCCTATCATGCGGGCTCACCGCCGGACGGCCGCACGGTGACCGTGGCCCGGCGCCGTGGCCTGGTACTGGAGCATGCTGCGCGCCAGATCACGGAGGAGGACGTCCGGGCGTACGACTACGTTGTAGTCATGGATGCCAGTAACCGTGCGAAGGTGACGCGGCTGGTTGAGCGGGCCAGCGGCACCGCGGAGGTGCGCATGCTCCGGGAGTTCGACCCCGAGGCCCATGATGAGCTGGACGTGCCGGACCCGTATTTCGGCGGCGATGACGGCTTTGAAGATGTGCACGACATGGTGGAGCGTTCGTGCCGGGCGCTGCTGAATCACATCCGCGAGGAGCACGGCTTCTGAGCGTACCGCCCTCCGTTCGTGCCGAAATCGAGGTGGCCGCCGGGGAGCAGGTTTCCGGCGCGGCGCCGGTGGGCGGTGGCTGCATCAGCCCGGCGTTCCGGCTGCAACTCGACGGCGGCGCCCGCCTGTTCCTGAAGCTGCTGCCGCAGGGCGGGCCGGTCGGGCTGCTCCGGGCGGAAGCCCATGCGTTGCGGCGCATCGAGGCGACCCGCGCCGTGCGGGTCCCCGCCATCGTGGCGGAATCCGCGCGACATGAATGGCTGGCGCTGGAGTGGCTGGAGCCCGTCACAGCCCGGGACGACACGTGGGGGCAGCTCGGGCAGGGAGTGGCCGAACTCCATCGCAACGCCGGGCCGAACTGGGGCTGGGACCATGACAACTGGATCGGCACGCTGCCGCAGGCCAACCGGCCGGCGGGCCGGTGGTGCGAGTTCTGGGCCGAGCGCAGGCTGCGGCCACAACTCGAGATGGCTGCCTCGTGGTTCGACGACGCCGACGTCGCCAGCTTCCAGCGCCTGTTCGATGCACTGGAGGACGTGCTGGCGCCGGCGGAGGAGGACGGGCCGTCCCTGCTGCACGGCGACCTGTGGAGCGGCAACGTGCACCTCTGCGCCGATGGCGCGGCCCTCATAGATCCGTCGTCCAGCTACGGCCACCGGGAAGTGGACCTGGCCATGGCCGTCCTGTTCGGCGGGTTCCCGCCGGCATTCTTCGACGCCTATGCCCGGACGTGGCCCCTCACTGCCGGGGCCAGCCGGCGGCAGGCTGTCTACCAGCTCTACTACCTGCTCGTCCACGTGAACCTGTTCGGGGCAGGCTATGTGGCGCGCACTCTGTCTACGTTGCGACGGGCATCGTCCTGAAGCTCGCCAGCGGGCCCGCGCAGCAGGGGATGCCGCCGGCACCACATCAGGAGTGGCGCCGGCGCCCCTGGGCCGTCAGCCGGCGCCCGGGCTCTGCGTCTGGCCAATACCAAGCAGTGCCATGAGCACGGCGGGCACCGTCATGAGCAGCCACGCCCCGAGGGCGACGCCCAGGCCGCGGACACGGCTGACCCGATAGATCACCGAGACGCCAATGCCCCAGACCGCGGCCTGCCACAGGGTGAAGAGGTCGAACCGGCGGAGCAGGGCGACGACGACGGGATCGGTATCGGCGCTGCCGATGAACCGGAGGGGTCCGAACGAGATGTGACGCACGACATCGAGGCCTACCTCGCCGTGCAGCATCACGGCAACGCTGCCGGCCACCTGGGCCAGCAGGTAGATGAAGCCGCCGTACGTTGCGACGAGCATGGCGCGCGAGAATTCGATGCGGACGTCCGCGAAGCGGCCGCAGAGCCAGAGCAGTGCCGCGGCGAACGCGATCATGGCGGCGTACGTGATGGGCACGAAAACCGAGCCGATCACCTGGAACAGCATGCCAAAGCGTTCCATGGCCGCCAGCGCGTCCGGGTTGTCGGCCATGGATGCCTGCATCACCAGACGGTTGGCCGGAAGCAGAACGAAGTAGAAGAGCAGGGCCAGGGCCAGCAGCGTGATGAGCGGCGGCGCCACGCGGTCTGTCGCCCGGCGGCGGAACAGCTCCGCCGGGGACAGAAAGACGTCAACGTAGTCCTCCCACCGCGATGCCGCCGGTTCTGCTGCTGCGTCTTCCGCCGGCCGGCCCTGTGCCGCGTGTGCGTCGTGCTCGTCCATCGCCCCCTCGCTTGGTTCAGTTACCGTCGATCAGGTGGCCGGCGTGGTTCAAGCGCCGGATGATACGGGCGCGCCCGGCGCGCGAAACACGATGTCGCCATCCATGACGGTGATGAGGACGCGCAGGTCCTTCAGCTGACCCGCCGGCACCTGGAACGGGTCCCTGTCCGTCACGACAATGTCGGCGAGGAGTCCCTCGCGCAGCATGCCCTTGATGTGTTCCTCGCCAGCGGCCCACGCGTTGTTCACGGTATAGGCGCGCAGCGCGGTTTCCACGTCCACGCGTTCCATGGGGAACCAGCCGCCGGCCGGCTCTCCGTCCAGCGTCTGCCGGCTGACGGCAGCGTACACGCCGTGCCATGGGTTGGCAGTGTACCATGACGCATTGGTGCCGGGCCAGTCACTGCCGAAGGACAGGACGACGCCGGCGTCGTGCAGCGTGCGGAACGCGTATGCCCATCGGGCCCGCTGGCCAATGCGTTCCTCCATCCAGCGCATGTCGTCAATGGCGTGGTACGGCTGCACCTCGGCGATGAGGTTGTTGCGGGCCATGCGGGCGGCCACTTCGGGTCCGGCGATGACCTGGGTGTGGATGATGCGGTGTCGGCGGTCGCGCTCGGGGTTGGTGCGGAACGCGTGCTCGTACATGGTGATGAGCGTGTCAATGGCCTGGTCGCCGATGGCGTGAATCTGGAGCCAGTGGCCGGCGGCGTCAGCGCCGAGGATGAGCTCCTGCATGCCCGGCGGGTCCAGCACCTGCTGGCGCCAGGCGCCGCGCTCGCCAGTGGTGAGGTATGGCTCGTAGAAATAGGCGGAGGAGTTGCCCATGATGCCGTCCACGAAGCCCTTCAGCCCGCCTATGCGCAACCGGTCGCTGCCGAAACCGTGGCGCACGCCCACGGCGCTGAGGTGCTCCCAACGGTCCAGGGTGGGCCGGGCGTAGATGCGGACGGTGAGTTCGCCGTTCGCCTCCAGGCGCTGAAACACCTCCATCTGGTCGGGCGGCGTGTTGTCATGGATGGTGGTGACGCCCAGCTCGTTCAGGTGCTGCAGCGCCGCACGGGATTCCACCAGCCGCAGGTCAACCGGTTTCGCCGGGATCACCCGCCGGACGCGCGCCGCCGCTTCGCCAGTGAGGCGGCCGGTCATGGTGCCGCCCTCGCACTCGACACCGGGCCACGAGCAGGCCGCGCCGGCCGCGCGGAGGGCGGCGCCGTTGGCGAGCCATGCCGAACGATCCCACTTGTTGAAGAGGACGGGCGTCTGCGGCGTAATGGAGTCAATCATGGCCCGGTGCGGGCGGAACCCCGGACTGTCGGCGCGAATGGGTTCCCGCCCCGTGGACCCCGTACCCCATGCCTCGTAGGCGCCCCAGTCACCGCCGGTGAGCCACGCGCCGGGCGGCAGCCGGTCCCGCGCCTCCCGGACGCGTGCGATGAGGCCCGCCTCGTCGCTGACGTCCAGCAGGTTCGCGCCGAGGAGCAGCGCGCCGGCGCTGTTGAAATGCGTGTGATTATCGATGAACCCCGGCGTTATGAACGTGCCGGGCATGTCAATGACGCGGGTGACGGGCCCCTGCAGGGCCATGACTTCCGCGCGGCTGCCCACGGCACTGATGCGGTTGCCGGTGACGGCCACGGCCTCGGCCTGGGGCCGGGCGCTGTCGCCGGTCCAGACGCGGCCGCCGGTGATGATCAGGTCGGCGTGCTGGGCTGCGGCCGGGGCAGCGATCACCAGTGTGAGGAGGCCCGCCGCCAGGGCAATTCGATGAACGCGCATGTTCCTCACCTCGTCGCAGGGTTGCTACTGACGTATTCGCCAATGCGCCGGATGGCCTCGAGCAGCTCGGCTTCGGGCACGGCAAAGGAGAGACGGGCGTAGCGGTCGTCGCCGAAGGCCGCGCCGGGCACCAGCGCAACGCCAGTCGTCTCCAGCAGGTCGTTGCAGAACGCGACGGAACCGGCCCGCGTCTCGTCGTAGAACATGTCGATGCGGAAGAAGATGAAGAAGCCACCGCCGGGCGGCGTGAACTCGGTGTCAGGCAGCGCCTTCCGCAGCGCGACGGTGGCGTGGTCCCGGCGGCGGCGGAATACGCGGACCATGGCCCTGACGGCTTCCTCGACGCGCTGCTCGTTACGGTAGGCGGCGAAGGCGGCGGCCTGCGACGGCGATGCCGCACCGGACGTGATCTGGCTCTGCAGGTTCGAGAACTGCGTGGCGAGTTCGGGCGTCGAGTAGCTGAAGCCGATACGCCAGCCGGTCATGGCGAAGGTCTTGGATACGCCGTCCACGAGGATGACCCGATCCAGCACGGATTCATCGACGTCGAAGACGCTGGGGGCGCGGTCCTCATCAAGGCACAGGCGGTTGTAGATCTCGTCACTCACGACCCACAGTTCCCGCTCCGCGGCCCACGCCAGGATATCGTCCAGTTCCCGCTTCGTGTAGACGGCGCCCGTGGGGTTGGTCGGCGAGTTCAGCATGACGCCGCGGGTGGCGGGCGTGGCGGCCGCGTCCAGCATGGACGCGGAGACCTTCAGCGCGTTCGCCGGGTCGCCAGGCACGACCACCGTCCGGGCCCGGGCCACCGTCAGGATCTCAGGATAGCTCGTCCAGTACGGCGCCGGGACGAGCACATCGTCGCCGGGACCGAACAGGGTGAAGCACACGTTGAACAGGGCCTGCTTCGCGCCCGTGCTGACGACCACGCCGGCGGGGGTCGTGGCGCGCCCGGTGGACCGCCTGATCCATTCGGCGATGGCACGGCGCAGCTCCGGCGTGCCCGGCACTGGGGTGTACTGAGTGAAGCCCTGCTCGATGGCGGCGATGCCCGCCGCGCTGGCGAACTCCGGCGTGCGGAAGTCCGGCTCGCCGGTGCTCAGGTCCAGGACGTCGCGGCCGGCGTTGCGCATGTCCCTGCACAGCGCAGTGACCGCCAGCGTGGCAGACGGATGGAGTTCGCGTACGTTCTCGCTCAGCTGCATGGGATCCGGATATCGGGGCGCGGGGGTAGACGGGCGCAATATGCCCGGCACTGCGTCCCCAAACAAGGCGCGCCGACAGCACCGGACGGGATCGGCCGGCCCGTCGGTTGCACCGGATCAGGCACTGCGCGAGATTGCAGGGCTCGATGGAGGTGCTGGTGGTGGAGCGGGGCCTGATCGTATTTGCTGACTACGTCTGTCCGTACTGCCGGCTGGCGGAAGCCGCGGTGGAGCAGCTGCGCGGCAACGGTATCGCCGTGGAAGCAGCGGCGTTCGAGTTGCGCCCCGCGGGTACGCCCGCGCTGTCGCCCGATGAGCCGTGGATGCGGGCGGCCTGGGAGCAGCATGTGGGCCCGCTCGCCAGCAGGCTCGGCGTGACCATGCGCATGCCGCCGCTGGTGCCGCGCACCGCGAAGGCGCACGAGGCCGCCGCCTTCGCCCGGAGCCAGGGCGCGTTACGGGACATGCACGCGGCCGTGTACGCCGCCTACTGGGAGGACGGCCGCGACATCGGACGGATTGACGTGCTGACGGAAATCGCGGAAGAGGTGGGACTTGAGCCGGGCGCCATGCGCGTGGCGCTGGATATTGACCAGTTCACCGACCGCGTCGCCGCCGATCGCGCCGTTGCCGCGCGACTGGGCCTGTCCGGCGTGCCGGCGTTCGTGCGGACCGGCTCCGACGGTGACTTGCGGACCGGGCTGCAGACCTATGACGAACTGAAAGCGTGGGTGACACAGAATGACGTATGAACGGATTACGGCGGCGCCGACCCGTGAGGTGCTGCGACTGGCCGAAGAGGTCCTGACCGCACGCCTGCCCCTGACCGTCGCGGAGCGGGACAGCCATTCCATTACGCTCGAGGGTGGCGATGGCACCGTGACCATCACGGTCCACCGGCACGGCCTGGACGGGCAGGTCCACGCGGCGACGGACCAGCTCCGTACATCGCGCCTGGACCTGGATGTTCAGTACTTCATGACGTTGCTGCCCTACCAGCCGGAGGACGTGCGCGGTGCCGGCGACGCGCTGCCCGGCGGACTGTCGAGGAACTGACGTGGCACAGGATATCGGCGCCGCCGGACTGGACGAAGCGCTCGTGACCGCTGCCCGGGCCGCCGGCTATGACACGCTGACGGCCTTGCAGGAGGCCGCACTTCCCGTCCTGTTGCGAGGCGGCAATGCGGTGCTGCACGCCAGCACCGGAGCCGGTGTGACGGGCGCGTTTGCGCTGCCGCTCCTGGGCAGGCTGGCGGAGGCCGATGACCGCGAAGGCGGCCCGTCAGCGCTGGTGCTGACGCCCACGCCGGAGCGGGCCGAGGCAGTGGCTGGCGCCATGGCCATCCTGGCCGGCGAATCGGGCGTGACGGTCCGGGCCGCAGGGCCCGGCTGGCGGTCGCCGGGTGCGGACGTGCTGGTCATGGCATCGGACAGGGCGATGAACGCCGTGCAGGCGTCCGCACTGAAGCTGGAGGCCGTGCAGGCGGTCGTCTTTACCGAATTGTCGGAGCAGCAGGCGCTCGGCCTCGGAGAGGCGCTGGACACGCTGGTGACGCTGGTGCCCCGGGACGCCCAGCGCGTCATTACCTCGGGCGAACTGACGTCCGAGGTGGAGCGGTTCGTGGAGTCGCATGTGCGGCGCGCGCTGACGATGCCGGCGCGGCCCGCCGATCCCGCCGCTGAGCAGGCGGCGGAACCCATTGCCCAGATCGCATACATCGTCGTTGCCGAGTCACAGAAGCCGGAGCTGGCCGCGCGGCTGCTGCAGGGCGGCGAGGGTGATGTCCTGCTGTTCACGCGCACGTCCGCGCGGGCAGAGCGGATGCAGGCCGAACTGGAGCGGCGCGGCATCCTGGACGACGATGGCGTCAGCATCCGTGTCGCCGCATTCAACGCCGACGTTGCCGGTGGCGATCGTGTGCTGAGCTACGACGTTCCCTTCTCTGTGGACCAGCTCCGTCGCCTGCATGCCGGCGGCGGGACCATCATGGTCACGCCAGCCGAGCTGGCGCATTTCCGGCGCATGGCCCGGGAGGCGCCTTTTACCGTGAAGCAGCGGCGGGCGCGGGAGCTCGATGGTTCCGGCCTCGACGCGTTCCGCGAGTCCGTCCGTGCCGCCCTCGGCGAGGAGGACCTTGCGGCCCAGCTGCTGGTGCTGGATCCGCTGTTCGAGGAGCATTCGCCCGCCGAGGTGGCTGCCGCCCTGAGCGCGCTGCTCCGCCGTCGCGCGCCGGTGCGGCCGGCGGCTGGTGCGGGTACGGCGGCCGGCGCGGCGGATACCGGCAGCGTGCCGAAGTCCGCCATGTCGCCTGGCTTCGCCCGGCTGTTCGTCAGCATCGGCACCCGGGACAATGTGCGGCCGGCGGACATCGTCGGCGCCATCACCGGCGAGGCGGGCATCAAGGGGGATCAGGTCGGTCGCGTGGATATCCGCGACACCTTCTCTGTCGTGGAGGTCGCCGCCTCCGCCGCGGAAAAGGTGATCCGCGCCCTGAACGGCACTACCATGCGCGGGCGCAGCCTGCGCGTGGACTTCGACCGCAAGAAGGGCGGGCCTGATGCGGGCCCCCGGGGCGGCGGGCCCCGGCGTACGTCGCGACCGGGCGGACCCGGGGGCGCGCATGGGCCGGGCGGGCCCGGTGGTGCCGGCGGCCGGCCCAGGCGCAGGCCGCCGGAGTAGCCTGCACGGTTGTTCGACGGCTGAAGCACAAGAGCCACGGATCCCGCGGGACCTGTGGCTCTTGTGCAAGGAACGGGGGCGGCCGGCCTGACGTAGGCCGACCGCCCCCGTGCTGCTGCACCGGCCTGGTGGCCCGGTGCGCAGCTGGCTGTTCCGATTACTTGACGGCGTCCTTCAGGGCCTTGCCCGGGCGGAATGCCGCACTGGTCGTTGGCCCGATGCGGATCTCCTTGCCGGTGCGCGGGTTGCGGCCAGTACGAGCCTTGCGCTCCTTTGTCTCGAACGTGCCGAAGCCGGTGATCTGCACCTTGTCGCCCTGGCGAAGGGCCTTGGTGATGAGGCCGTCCTCCGGGCTGAAGATGGCGTCCACTGCGCGAGCCGCATCCGCCTTGCTGATGTCTGCCTTGTTCGCGAGCTCCTGTGCCAGCTCCGACTTGTTCATGTGTCGCTCCTCGGTATCAATGGTAATGAGCTGCTGGTGCCGTGAAGAAGAAACGGCCGCGCTCCCACGTACGCAGTCGCGGCCGGCGTTCGTCAGGACTGTCGCTCGCACACCTTGCGCGGACCGCTGCGACCTGTCCAAACTTCCGCGCCGTTCTGCGGGCACGCCCCGGAGCGCGGTGGCGAGCGCCGGATAGAGTAGGCCGGTGTTCCGGTACCGTCAAGGGAACGTCGCACTCCCCTCAGCAGCAGGGACGGGATGAAGGAATCCAATGGCGCGGTCGGCGCGACGCTTCGGGACCGTGAGCTGGACGTTGCCCGGGAAGTGGCCCACGCGTTCATAACCGCCGGTTCCACAGTAGAGGTGTACCGGCTGGCACTGGCCCGTCTGACGCCGCTGGTGCGGGCCAGTTTCGGGTCCGTGTTCGTCCGCGACCCGGCGGACCCGGGGCTCCTGAAGCTGGCTTGCGCCCACAACTGGCCACAGTCCTCGGCGCGGTTCCTCAGCCAGCTCCGCGTACGGGTGGGGCGTGGCCCGACGGGCCGGGCCGTGGCTGAGGCCGCGCCGGTGGAGGTGCGGGACGTCTTCGCGGACCCGGCCCTCCGGGAGTGGTGGGATCCAGCCCGGGAACTGGGCTTTACCTCGCTCATCGCCCTGCCGCTCCGCTCGGGCGGCGAGTCCACCGGCGCGCTCTCCTTCTACTTCAGCGATGCCCACGACTTCGACGACGATGAGCGGCACCTGCTCATGCTCATCGCTGACCAGCTCGCGGTGGCGGGTGGCCGGGCGGCGGCCATGGACGAGCAGCGTCGGGAGATGGAGCGGCTGCGGACGGAGAACGAGCTGCTGCGCGCGCGGGTGGGCGCCGGCGAGGAGACGCGCCGGATGAAGGACGAGTTCCTGTCCAACATCAGCCACGAGCTGCGCACGCCCCTGACCTCCATCCTCGGCTACACCAGCCTGCTGGCGGGCGGCCAGGCGGGGCCCCTGGCACAGGAGCAGGAAGCGGCCGTGGGGCGCATCGAAGCGTCCGCCGGCGTGCTGCTGCGCCTCATCAGTGACCTGCTGGAACTGACCCAGCTCCGCCTTGGCCGCGTGGAAATGAACATGGCGCCGGATGACGCGGTGCTGCTCGCCGAGCGAGCCGTGCAGAGCGTCGGCTCGCCACCGGACGGCGTGACCGTCCGCATCGATGCGGCCACGGAGCGGCTGCCCATGCTGGTGGACGGCGAGAAGGTGCTGCGCGTGCTGGAGAACCTGCTGAGCAACGCCTTCAAGTTCACGGCTCGCGGCACTGTCACCCTGGGCGTGCGCACCTTCACGGACGACGGCGAGCGGCACGTGGAGTGGAGTGTCGCCGACACAGGGATCGGCATCCCGCTGGACCAGCAGGACGCCATCTTCGACGAGTTCCGTCAGGTGGACGGTTCGTCCACACGACTCTACGGCGGCACCGGCCTCGGCCTCGCCCTGTCCCGCGGCCTCGCGCGCCTCATTGGTGGTCGTGTCACGGTGCAGAGTGAGCCCGGCCGGGGCTCCACCTTCCGGCTGGTCGTGCCGGGCGGTGAATCGCCCTGACGCCGGGACGCCTGGCCGGCGGCGGTCGCCACGGCCCGGCCAGGCCAATCGCCGGACGTTACGCCGTCAGACCCCCGGGGGCTTGACGCGTCAGCTGTCCCGGGGCCGGGTCTTCATGGGGCGCGGCTTCGTCATCGCGTCGGGTGACAGGATCTCGTCCAGCTCGTCCCTGCTGAGCCAGCCTTTTTCCAGCACCAGTTCGTAGACCCCCCGATCGGTCTCCAGCGCCTCGCTGGCGACGGCCGTGGCGCGCTCATAGCCGATGTAGGGGACCAGCGCCGTCACGATGCCGATGCTGCGTTCCAGCATGCGGCGGATCCGCTCGCGGTTCGCCTCAATACCCACCACACACCGTTCCCGGAGCACGATGGCCGCCTGCGTCAGCATCTCCACGGACTGGAAGATGTTGAACGCGATGACGGGTTCGAACACGTTCAGCTGGAGCTGTCCCGCCTCCGCGGCCAGCGTGACCACCGAGTCGTTGCCGATTACCTGGAAGCAGACCTGGTTGACCACTTCCGGGATGACGGGGTTCACCTTGCCGGGCATGATGCTGGATCCGGGCTGCATGGGCGGCAGCCGGATCTCGGCGAGACCTGTGCGCGGGCCGCTGGACAGCAGGCGCAGGTCGTTGCAGATCTTCGACAGCTTGATGGCCGTGCGCTTGAGCATGCTGGACAGCATGACGAACGCGCCGGTGTCCTGCGTCGCCTCCACCAGGTCCGGTGAGGTCACCAGGTCCAGGCCTGTGGCCTCGCTGAGGTGGCGGCGAACGAGGGCGGCGTAGCGCGGATCCGTATTGATGCCCGTGCCGATGGCCGTGGCGCCCATGTTGATCTCGTGCAGGTGCACCCCGAGCTCCCGCAGCCGGTCCACGTCCTCGCCGATGGTGACGCCGTAGGCGTGGAACTCCTGGCCGAGGGTCATGGGCACCGCGTCCTGCAACTGCGTGCGCCCCATCTTTACCACGTCGCCGAACTCCTGGCCCTTCTCCATGAACGCGTCCCGCAGCGTGGCCAGGGCACGCCGCAGGTCACGAAGCGCCCAGCTCGCCGCCACACGGAGCGCCGTCGGATAGACGTCGTTGGTGGACTGGGACAGGTTCACGTGGTTGTTGGGGTGGACGACGGCGTAGTCCCCACGTGCGCGGCCCAGCAGCTCCAGCGCCCGGTTCGCGATGACCTCGTTGGCGTTCATGTTGGTGGATGTGCCCGCCCCGCCCTGGATGACGTCCACCACGAACTGGTTGTGGAGGTTGCCGGCGATGATCTCGCCGGACGCCCGGATGATGGCATCGGCGACGTCGTCGTCCAGCAGCCCCAGGTCCCGGTTCGCCGCGGCGCACGCCAGCTTCACCGCCGCCAGCGCCTTGATGAGGTGAGGGAACTGTCCGATGGGGATGCCGGTAATGGGGAAGTTCTCCAGCGCGCGCTGCGTCTGGATGCCGTAGTAATTGGCGGCGGGCACGTCCCGCTCCCCGAGCAGGTCCTTCTCCCGGCGGACCTCGCCGGAGATGTAGGCCTCGGCACGGCTGCCGGCAACGCCCGTGGTGGAGCTCAATCGCTCCGCGATGATGCGCGCAGCGGAGGACAGCAGTGTGCGGTACAGGTCGGGGCGGTCCGTGGCGATGCGGGTGAAGGCCTCTCGTGGCACCTCCAGCACCTCGCACGGCTCCAGCACACGGGCCGAGGCGGAGTGGGGGTAGTCGTCCAGCAGGCTACCCTCGCCGAATGACTCGCCCGCCTCCATCGTGTAGAGGATGCGAGGCCTGCCCCGCGGCCCGCGCTCCAGGGCGACGCGCCCCTTCAGCAGCATGCCCCAGAAGCGCCGGGGCTGATGCTCATGGTGGATGTACGCGTCAGGCAGGTAGCCGATGATGCGGGCGTGGGACGCCAGGTATTCCAGGTCTTCCGACACAAGGTCCCGGGTCAGCGGGTTGTGTCGGAGCATGCGCAGTATTGTCGTATCCATGGTCGGGCCCGGGTCAGGACGCAGGGAACCGGGGTAAGCTACGCGCCGGCACGGTTGGGGGAAACGGGGCGTGCCGAGGGGGGCGGGGCGGCGTCATCAAACTGCGAAGCGGAGGCATGATGCTGGCGAAGGAACAGCTCAGGATGATCGCGCAGGAGATTGACCGTGCTGCGGACGGCTGGCAGCATGAATGCGAGGACCAGTATGACCGCCAGCAGATGTGGGAAGTGGTGCGTCGTGCCTCCCACGCCATCCAGGCGGTGGCGGAGATCGAGCGGGAGGAGTTGACCCGGCAGGAGCGATCCATCAAGGCCCGCTATGTGGTGGAGGAGCTGGAGATCGCCCTGGACGCCGCCCGGCGCGCGCGGGTGGTGATGGACTGGGCCAGGGAGTAGGGTCGTACGACGGTGCAACGAGGCGGCACGCCACGGCGGCTGTGACCGCGCGATACCCGAGCCATGCCGCCGGGGCGCGGCAGGAGCAAACATGAGGCAGGTCATGACGGCCTGGTGCCTGGCGCTGGCCATGCTGGCGGCGGCCGGTGCGGCAGAGGCCCAGACCCGGGCGGACAGTGCAGCCGTGATCCTGCACACGGCGCAGCAGTTCCGGGCCCGGGGCGACGAGGCCACCGCGCGAGTGCTGCTGGAGTACGTGCAGCGGCAGTATGCGGGTACGGTCGCGGCGGCGGAGGCCGATCAGCTCATGCTGGGCGTGCGGCGCGGGCAGGCCATGGAACGGCCCGGCCGCACGGAACTCATGGTCTGGGGGGCCACCTACGGCGCGTGGCTGGGCGTGGCGGTGCCCCTCATGGCAGACGCCGGCGGTCCTGAGGCCTATGGCGTCGGCCTGCTGCTGGGAGCACCCGCCGGGTTCCTGGCGGGACGGGCCTATGCCAATGCCGCGGGAGTGACGGAGGGACAGGCCCGGGCCATCACGTTCGGAGGCACGTGGGGCACCTGGCAGGGCTTCGGCTGGGGTGAGGTGCTGGACATTGGCAGCCGCCGGCCGGAATGGTGCCCGCCCCAGGATACGGGGTGCGAGGAGGCGCACGTGCCCACCCGCGTGGCCGTAGGCGTGCTGAGCGGGCTGGCGGGCATCGGCACCGGCGCGTACCTGGCCCGGCGGCCGGTGACGGCGGGGACCGCTGCGGCGGTGAGCAGCGCCGGGCTGTGGGGCACCTGGTTCGGGTTCGGCGCGGGCTTCATCGCCGATCAGGAGGACGATGCGCTGTTGACCACCACGCTGCTGGGCGGCAACGCGGCGCTGGTTGCTGCGGCGCTCATGGCGCCGGGCCGGGACCTGACCGAGAGCCGGGTCCGGCTCATCAGTGCCGGCGGTCTCATCGGAGGCCTGGCCGGCGCCGGTCTCGCCCTCATCTTCCAGCCGGACGATGAGCGGGTCGCCATGGCGTTCCCCGTTACCGGCAGCGTCCTCGGCCTCGCAGCGGGCATGCACTACACCCGTGACCGGGTGGGCGGAAGTGGAGGTGCGCCAGGCGGCGCGCTGATCAACCATGATGGCGGGCGCTGGGCGCTGGGCCTGCCGGAGCCCGGCATGGACGTGCAGCGCCGTGGCGCGGCAGCGGAGCCCGCCGTGTATGTGCCCCTGCTGCGGGCACGCTTCTGACTGGCAGGGTGGCAGGCTGATGGGGCCGACG
>DATHVP010000154.1:0-8860 GCA_035461245.1 Longimicrobiales bacterium
TGGGCGCGGGGGTGATCTGGGGCGCGGGGTGATCTGGGGCGCGGGGTGATCTGGGGCGCGGGGTGATCTCGGGCGCGGGGGTGTCCTCGGGTTCGGGGGTGGTCTGGGGGCGCGGGGGGTTCTGGCTGCGCTCCCGGGTTACGGAGCATTCACGGGTACCACGCGGCCTCGAGATGGTCCGGGGCGCCGTCGAGGCCGGTGACGGTGACGACGTCGAATCTGTACACGTCATTGCGTCGTCCGTGGGCGGCGACCCAAGCCCATGCGGCCGTGGCCAGGTCCCGCTGCTTGCGCCGCGTGATGGTGGCGGCGGGGTGGCCGAAACTGGTGGAGCGACGGGCGCGGACCTCCACGAAGGCGACGATGTCTCCCTTCCGGGCGACGATGTCCAGCTCCTTGTGCCGCCAGCGCCAGTTCCGGTGCATGACCTCCCAGCCGGCGTCGGCCAGGGCGCGGGCGGCGAGGTCCTCGGCGCGGGCTCCGTAGTCGTTGTGTTCGGCCATCGCCTCCTCCTGTTACTGGGATGGGCGCGCCCGCAACGTCCGGTGTGGCATGCGCTTCCGGGGGACAGGCCCATGGGTTCCGAAGTTGCATACGGGGAGCCCCAGAGAACATGGCCGGAGGGGACTTCGGCATACGTGGATGGAGCAAAGGCGAGGAAGCAGGGCATAAATCGGATGGCGATTCTGACGAGTGAGCGTGAGGTGATGCAGGTGCTGGAGGAGGCCCGGCGGGTGGCGGTGCTGGGCATCAAGCCGGAGAGTCACCGGAGTGCGGCGGCGTACTATGTCCCGGCGTACCTGAAGCGGGCGGGCTTCGACATCGTGCCGGTACCGGTGTACTTCCCCGACCTGGACGAGATCCTGGGCGAGCGGGTGTACCGGTCTGTGGCGGAGATCCCCGGCGAGGTAGACCTGGTGGTGGTATTCCGTCGTCCGGAGGACATAGACGCGCACGTGGACGACATCGTGGAAAAGGGGCCGAAGGCGGTGTGGTTCCAGCTCGGCATCCGCAACGACGACGCTGCGGAGCGTCTGGCGGATGCGGGCATTGACGTCGTCCAGGACCGTTGTTCGATGGTGGACCATCGCCGCATCGGCTGACCGGCGGGGTGGTCGGCTCGCGCCTGCACCGGTTGACCGTCCCCGGGTTGTCCGCTAGGTTACAGACGTGCCCCAGGAACCACCGGGCGCGAGCTTACGAATCCCGTCAGGGCCCCGCAGGCAGCAGCGGTAAGTATAGCGAGCGTCGCGAGTGATCTTCCTGGGGCACTTTTTTGTGCCTGCCCGGTCAACCCATCCACGCCACACCGCTTGAAGGATTCATGACGCGCCGGCCGCAGGAGTGCGCCGGCGGCCCTCGGTGGGTCGTGCAGGCTGAATCCCGCCTCAACCGTGTCGGGCGTCGCGGGGCCGTCTCGCCAGGGGGCTCCGCCTCTCGGCGGCAGCGTCTCAGTCCAGCAGTTCCAGGTCCCAGTCCCTTACGGCGACATCGAGCGTGTCATCGCCGCGGACGATGCGAGCCAGGCGCTCGGCCTTGACCTGCTCGGGGGTGATGCGACCGCCCGGGCGAGACGGAATGCGCTCGCGGAGGGCGGCCGACGAGGACCGGCGGGCGTCACCGTCCGGACCGTGCGGCCGAGAACCCTCTGCGGGACCGGGCGGCCCGGGCATGGGCCCCGACACGCCGGAGCGCACGGCGAGGTTTATGGTGCGGCCCATGAACTCACTCATGATGCTCTGGACCTCACGCCGTGCGGGGGAGCCGGCGGACAGTTTCTCCAGGCCGGGGCCCGGCGGCACCTCGATAACGACGTCGTCGCCGGATTCCTCCACCACGTAGGCGGCTTTCAGGAAGATGCCCAGCCCGTGCGGCGCCCGGCGCTGCTCGAACATCATGCGCAGGGCCTCGTCGGCGGTGCGAGCCGCCGATGCGGGCGTTCCGGCTGCGGGCGCCTCAGTTACGGGCGCCTCGGTTGCGGGCGACGGCGTGGCGTCGGCGGTCGCGGGCGCCGGCTCGGGCATCGCCTCGGATGCGCGCCCGGACGCGGCCACGTTTGGCTGCACGGACGCGTTTGGCTGCACGGCCACGTTTGGCTGCACGGACGCGCTTGGCTGCGCGGACGCGTTTGGCTGCGCGGACGCGTTTGGCTGCACGGACGCTGCCGGCTGCGGGGATGCTGCCTGCTGCGGGGGCGCCACCTGTTGCGGCTGCGACGGCGGTGGGGCCGCCGGCCGCGGGGTGGCCGCGGGCTGCGCGGGCTGCGCGGGCTGCGCGGGCGCCGGCTGCGGCCGGCTGGCGGCCAGGTCCTTCAGGATACTGGTGAGCGACGCGGCGCTGGGCGCTTCAGGTGCGCCCCCGGCTAAAGGGGGCGGCGCCTGGCCTCCTGCGGCGCGGAGCAGCGTTTCGACGTCAACGGTCCGCTCGAAGAACGCCCAGCGCAGGAGCAGCGACTCGAGCATGGTGCGGGGGTTGGCGCTCTTGCGGAAGCGGCCCTCGGTGTCGAGCTCGGCCACCATGCTGAGCATGCGCAGCAGGTCGCCGGCGGCGAACAGCTCCGCCACGGCGACGTAGGCCTCCTTCAGGTCCTCGCGGACGTCAGCGTGGTCGGCGCCCTCCAGCTTCGTGACCATGACGGCGCGCAGGGCGTCGGCCAGGCCCTTGTAGAACTCGGTGAGGTCGTAGCCCTCGTCGATGATGCGCTGCACGAAGTGGAACACGTCGGCGTAACGCTTCTCGGCGAGGATCCCGAACAGCTCCAGGTACAGCTCCTCGCCTACCAGCCCGAGGACGCGGCGCACGGCGTCGCCGGTGACGCGATCGTCGGCGAAGGACAGCACCTGGTCGGTGAGGGAGAGGGCGTCGCGCATGCCGCCGTCGGCGCGGCGCGCGATGGCGGTGAGGGCGTCGTCGTCGGCCTCGATGCCCTCGCCTGCGAGCACCGTCTTCAGCCGGGCGACGATGCCCTGGGTGGTGATGCGCCGGAAGTCGAAGCGCTGGCAGCGTGAGAGGATGGGCGCCGCGGTCTGCTGGATCTTCTGGGGCTCCGTCGTCGCAAAGACGAAGATCACGCGGGGCGGCGGCTCCTCGAGGATCTTGAGGAGCGCGTTCCACGCCTCGCGGGTGAGCATGTGCGCCTCATCAATGATGTAGACCTTGTAGCGGTGCTCATCGGTGGGGGCGTACATGGCGCGCTCGCGGAGGTCGCGGGCATCGTCCACGCCGCGGTTGGACGCGGCATCGATCTCGATGACGTCCAGGGACGTCTTGCCCGCCCAGATCTTCCGGCACGAGTCGCACTCGGCGCACGGCTCGCCATCGGCGCCGCGGTTCGGGCAGTTCAGCGCCATGGCCAGCACGCGGGCGGCGGTGGTCTTCCCCACCCCGCGGGGCCCGCAGAACAGGTAGGCATGGGCGGTGCGGCCGCGCTGGACGGCGGCGCGCAGCGTCTCGGAGACGTGCTCCTGCGTTGCCATCTCGGCGAAGCGGCGCGGTCGCCAGGTACGGGCGAGGGCAGTGCGGTTCTCGGTGCTCATGGTCCTGCTGCTTCCTGTCGGTCCAGCCACTCGGACACGCGCTTCACGGCGTCGGTACGGGGGCGGGACGTTGGCTTCGGCATGGCTCAAAGCTGCGGGTTCGGGCGCGTAAACTCAAGGCGCGGCGGACCGGCTCCGGCGCGGGCGGGTGAATGGCGCTGTGTGGCTTGACGAACCGGCTGCGACGTCGGCCGCGCCACAGCCCCCGGGGGCTTGGCTGGACACCCCTGCGACAGGTAGTCTTCCCGTCATGGCGATCTACGCAGAGAACCTGGAAGCGCTGGCGGCGTTGCTGCCGGCGGAAGTTGTGGGCACGCCGGTGCCGGGGGCGCGGCCGGAGCCGGAGCTGGCGCCGCTGGTACACGCGGTGTTCGACGATGCGACGTCGCTCTACACCGCGCCGGTGGACGTCACGGGATGGCGGGGCATCCTCATCCGTGACCACGCCCGAGCGTCCCAGTACGACCTGGTGGCGGAGCTGCTGCGGCAGGGCGTGGCGGTGCCTGACAGTGTGGCGTGCCTGGCCCGGTCGGGACACGGCATGCACGGGTTCCGGGGCCGGCCGTGGAGCGCCCATCCCGGCAACATCCACCTGGTGGTGCACTTCGCGCCGGGGGTGGCGGTGGAACGCTTCGAGTCGGCGTTCACCGCGCTGGCCGCGGTGTCCGCGGCAGAGGCGGCGGAGTCCGTGCCCGGCGTTGAGACGGCGGGCGGCGCCAGGCTGAAGTGGGTGAACGATGTCGTCGTCGCCGGGTGCAAGGTGGGCGGCGTGCTGGCCTACACCCAGACCCGTGACGCCGTGGTCTCGTCAGTGGTGCTGGGCATCGGCCTGAACGTGGAGACGACTCCGGGGGTGGAGCGCTCGCCGGAGGTGCCGGCGGCGGCGTCACTGCGGGAACTGGTCACGGCGCGGGCGGGGACAGCGACGTCATCGCGGACGACATCGGCGGCGGAGGGCGGGGCCGGCGGGATTGCAGGGGCGACGGGTCCGGGGGCATCGTCGGCCGCTGGCGTCTGGACGGGGCCGGTGGTGGTGGCGCTGCTGGACGCGCTGCGGCGGAATTACTTGCGTCTGCTGGATGACGGCGCGACACCGTTGCTGGACGCGTACCGCACCCGGTCGAGCATCATCGGACGACACGTGACGGTGGTAAGCGACGACGTCGCCCGCACCGTCATCGCTGAAGGCCGGGTCACCGGTATCGGCGACGGGCTGGAACTGCACATCGAAGGCGTGCCGGCGCCTGTCACTCGGGGGCGGATTGGGAACGTCAGCGAATAGTGTATGGTGTCTGGTGTATGGTGTATGGTGTATGGTGTATGGTGGGCGGATGGATGGGGCGCGGGCGCCATGAGGCGGCCCTTGCGCCATGTGCGGTCAGACTTCGGGCCGCCGTCAGACTTTCCGAGCAGCCTTTCCTGTCACCGAACCATCCCGTGTGCAGGTGCGGCCGGGACCCGGTTGCGTCGGTACGCGAACGGCAGGTGCAGCGCTGAGGCGATGCGGGCCTGGAACCGGTCGAGGGTGTAGTCCCGGCGGGCGCGTGCGGCGCCGGCGTCGCCCATGCGGCGGGTCAGTTCGGGCTCGAGGAAGAGGCGGCTGACGGCGGCGGCGAGGGCGGCGGTGTCGTCGGGTCGGACGAGGAGTCCGGTCTGCCCGTCCACGATGATCTCCGCGGCGGCGTCCGCATCGCCGCCGATGCACGCCAGGCCGGCGCGCATGGCCTCGAGGTAGACCAGGCCGAACCCCTCGTTGGCGCTGGGCATGACGAAGAAGGCCGCGTGCGCGCGGAGCGCGGCGAGGGTGGCGTCGGAGACGTGGCCGGTGAAGCGCACGGCGGCGCCCAGTCTCAGTGCCGCGGCCCGGTGCCGGAGCCGGTCCACGTCGTCGCCACCGCCCACCACGACGAGGCGCGCGCCGGGCACGGCCCCGCGGATGGCGGGCCAGGCGTCCAGCAGCGCGTCATGCCCCTTGAACCGCTCGGCCGCGTTCATCCGCGCCACGATCAGCGCATACCCCCCGCCGACACTGCGCAGCAACTCCATGTCCGTGGCGCCCGCCGGCGGGTCCGGCAGCAGCGCCAGCGGGCAGATGCTGACCACGCCGGACTCCGGGCACGTGTTCACGGCCAGGCGCGCGGTGTAGCGGGAGTTGGCGAGGCGCGCATCGGCAATCTCGAGGGCGCGGCAGCGGGCGCGGTTCATGGTGCCGTCGCGCATCTCCATGCCGTGCAGAAAGACGGCATAGGGCCGGCGCAATCGCGGGGGCAGGCCGAAGTGGAGGCGGGCCAGGTCGCAGTGGGCGAACAGCCACCAGTCGGGCTGGTGCACGCGCTGGGCCCGGGCGAGCTGGGCGATGTAGGCGCCCTTCCGCGGCAGGCTGATGGGATGGCCGTCGTACTCGCCCAGTTCCACGCAGACCAACTCGTCGCTGACGGGCTCGAGTGCGTGACGCAGCAGCCGGCCCACATACGCAACGCCGTCACCCGCCGAGGAGAAGCGGGTGACAGCCAGGCCCACACGGCCAAAGAGTTTCATTGCAGTTGCTTCCGGTCTGTCGAACGAACGACGCTCCCTGAAGCTAGGTACGTCAGCCCTGTGCCGGTAGTGCCTCCGAAGACGACGGGTGCGATGCGGCGGACGTCGCGTTCGCCGTATCGCGACGCCGGCGCAGCATGTACAGGGCGAGACCGCCCGCGGCGGCGCCGACGCCCCACCGGATGGCGTGATGTGCAGCGACCATCTTGATGTTGAAGACTTCCCACATCTGTATGCCGTCAGCGCCAAAGCCCTGCTGCACAACGATGCTATGCGTCTGGAGGTACGCCCAGCCGTCCACCAGCCAGTGGGCTGTCCAGATGACCAGCAGTCCTGCGATGGCGCCCCGCATGAAACCCCGTGTCACTTCGCTCCTCCTTCGCATTCCGTGATGTTTGTCCCGCGGGGAATCTGGCAATGCGGAGCTGGCAACGTTGAGAGGCGGCCGCTGAAATCACGTAAGGAAATGTCCTACAATTGGCGGACAGGGCGCGGCTCCCGGCGCCCTCGGTGGGACTCAGGCCTCGGGCGAGGCCTGCGCGGGTCCCGCCGACATCAGAGGCGCGCGCTTCTTGTCACGTCCGGGTTTGCGCGATGGTGTGGGGCCACCGCCGGCGGCTCGCCAGGCGCCGTAGCTCAGCCACGCAAACGCGAGGGTCGCAACGCCCAGGACCAGCGCGCCGCGGATGACGGTGACATCGAAGCCCGCCATGGCCTCGGCGCGGACGAGCTGCCGGACCTGCAGGAAGTCGGAAGCGAAAACAGGCAGC
The DNA here is from genome assembly GCA_035461245.1 of Longimicrobiales bacterium. Classification (GTDB taxonomy): domain Bacteria; phylum Gemmatimonadota; class Gemmatimonadetes; order Longimicrobiales; family RSA9; genus SH-MAG3. The sequence continues at coordinate 6,845 of DATHVP010000154.1, forward strand.
ATCACCGCCGACAGCACGGCCATGCCGGCGCCGAGGCCGGCGAAGCCCTTGAGCACCAGGCGATGCTGCAGGAACCATGCGGTAACGCCGGCAATGAAGAAAGACGTGAGAAGGGCAGGCATGGCGGTGGTAACGAAGCCTGCGGCGCCCAGCCGCCAGCGGACGTCGCCGAAGCGGAGCGGCCACGAGGCCATTACCAGGTCCGAGACCGCGAGAACCGCGGTTACGACCGCAATGATGTAACCGGCGCTGATCAGCATCCGGGAACGATATTGCTCCATGCCTGCCCTCCCCTGGTCAGGACTCAGACTGCGTCGTCGAACTGCTGCAGGCGACGGCGGCGGATGGCCACGATGCCCGCCAGGCCGGTGCCCATCAGCAGCATGGACATGGGCTCAGGTACCCGGCGGATCGGCGAATCCACCGCAGCATTGTCCGTGTCCATGATGAAGTTCAGGGTCTCACCCTCGACGGCTACGCCGAAGTCCAGGCGCACCTGCTCGAACAGGTCACCGTACACAGTACCGCCCACGGCCACCCGGTTGCTGTAGGTGACCAGCGTGTTCCACACGTCGGCGCCTACGATCTCCAGGTCCCTACCGAGCTCCGAACCAGGCGTGCCCGTGGCACCACCGAACGTGCGGTCGAACAGCGTGTTGCCAGGCGCGCCGTTCATGACGAGACTGAACAGGCTGCCGCCCCTGACGTCCAGCGTCCACTCCGAGCTGAACGTGTCGCCACTGGGAAGGTAAAGGTAGAACAGGTCCGTCTGCACGCCCCAGCCGAAGCCGCCGCCCAGGAAACCCCAGGTGCCCTGGAAGAGCGTGCCGCTGCCGTCATACCCCCTGACGTGCATGCCCTCCATGTCCGCGCCGAACGTAGCGAATCCCGCCATGGCGTCCGTGGCGAACTGCGTGCCCGGCTCCTCCACGACGGTCTGTGCCGCGGCCGGCTGCGCGGCCGTTGCCAGCGCGAGCGCGACCGCAACGGTGCAACAGGTTCTTTTCATGCCATCCTCCTGATGAAATAACATGACCCCGCCACGCCCGGTTGGCGCAGCGAAATCTTTGCGGGGAAGCAGGTACTGGTTGCGGCAACGGGCGGACCGTAACCGGCTGTTTACGGTCACATTATTGCGCAGCCCGTGTAAGTCATTGGTATAGATCAGATTAGGTGGAATGTGCGCGGCGGTGCGGTAAACGATGGCTTTACCCAGTGACGGCCTGCGTCACTTGGGCGTGTGCGTGGGTTCGGCAAAGTGACGCAGGCGCGCCACACAATCCGGGCGGTGGCGGCGGCGCAGCGGGAACGGTTACGGTCCGACGTGGCGGGTTCGGCTCCGTCTGAGCAGGTGCCGGAGGCGGCGGCTTTCAGCGGGTTCCAGCGGGAACGGCCTGTGGGCCGCGGCCAGCCGCAGCCAGGACGGCGCAGGTCGTGTGCGGCTACCGCGCTCCAGCATGTCCTCGATGTGTCAAGTGGCCGTCAGGCGTCGCCGACGGCCACGGGCGCGCGGGCGCGGGACATGAGTTCGGTGAGATCGAACTCGGACAGGTCCTCAAGCGTCTGCACGGGCACGTCACCCACGCCGGTCTGGAATCCGGGCCCTGCAATCACCAGCTCCCTGGAGCCGGCCGGCGTCTGGCGAAAGTACACGCGGTGCCGGCGGCCGCCCACCTCGAACCAGCGAAGAATCGTTGCCATGATCGTCTGTGGTTTGGGTCACGTTCACATTCCACTGCGCTGGCACTCCCTTCTTACAAGATCGGTGCCTCGCTTCCGCTCCACGGACATGTGCGCATTCACAATAACTTACGGCGTCGCACCGAGCGCGGGTCACGGCATGGCCGCACGCCTGCCGTTGCGCTCGTGCTGCACCTGCCGCCGTCGATCCTCCTACGGGCGTAGCTCTGGCGCAACAAGGGGAACGTCGACGCAGACTCTGCCAACACCCTCAACGCCGCCGTTGGGGCGCCCTGCCATGCACATCCCTCCGAGGGGCGCAGCGCGGCCGAGGTC
>DATHVP010000155.1:0-1994 GCA_035461245.1 Longimicrobiales bacterium
CGCGGCCACGGACCGGGTGGAGACGGCGGAGGACGCGGCGTAGGAGAAGGCTCGGCACAGCGCGGCAACGCGCGTTCGGTCAGGGCACGGCGGCGGCGGCGGTGCGGCGTCGCCTTCGGACGGCCTTCCAGAGGTACAGCAGGAAGAACAGCCAGGTCATCACCGTCAGCATCCGCGCCTCCCTTTCGCGGGTGGTCAGTGTCGCGGGTTCACCTGAAGGTTAGCTGGCGGATGTGACACTGCTTCGGGCGCTACGACGTCCAGTCCTCCATGGCCAGATCCGGCACGCGCTGGAACTCCGCCGTGTTCGCGGTCACCAGGGTCAGCCCCCGGCCCCGGGCCTGCCCGGCGATGAGGATATCGTAGGGGCCGATGGGGGTGCCCCGGGCGGCGAGGTCGGCACGGATGGCCCCGGACTCCCGGGCGTCATCGCTGTCGAAGTCCACCACCTGCAGCAGCATGCCGTCCACCAGCGCCAGGTTGTGTTCCGTGCGCTCGCTGCGGCAGGCGCCGTAGTAGAGTTCATGCATGCTTATGGAGGAAACGCCGACCTCCGCTGGTTCATGCTGCCGGAGCCGACGGTTCAGGTCTTCCGCCGGGCCACGAAGCAGCGCCACGACCACGTTGGTATCCAGCAGGTAGCGCAGCATCAGAAGAGGGAGTCCAATTCGGGACGCCGCTGCTCCGGAGGCTCCTCGGCGCTGAAGTCCGCCGCGTCGTCGTCCAGTGTGCCGCCGGCGGTGAGGGCATCCAGCCACGACCAGTCGGTGGGGATTGGCTCCAGGATCACGGCTGCGCCCCGGCGGCGGATCCGCACCTCCTCCACGTCGAAACGATACTCCTTCGGCAGCCGCACAGCCTGCGACCGCCCCGACCAGAATACACGTGCCCGGTCTTCACTCATCCTGACCTCGCGGTGATATATCTCATTTGAATATATCACCGTCTGCCGCTGGGCATCAAGTCTCGCATTGCCGGCGGAGGAGCCTGGGCACCCCCCAACTCACCCGAGCTGGGACATGTGCGCCCGCGGTTTCCGTCGCACTCGATACACCCCCGGAGCCGACGATCGCGCCTGACCGCACCCTGGTCCGCGGCTGCGTGCCCGGTCTCCCGCAGGGACACCGTGACATCGCGCATCTTCCGGGCGCGGCCGGCCGCGAACATGGCTGCCCGCCTCGGCGAACGCCCGCCGCCATTGACGTCCGAAGGAGGTGCACGGTATGTTACAGGGTGTAACATATCCCACAGGAGGTTCCCATTGAGCAAGCGATACAACATTCAGCTCGATGAGGAGCGTTCGGCTCGGCTCGAGGCCCTGGCCGAACGAACTCATGTCCAGGCAGGAACCCTCGCGCGTTCACTTCTCTCGACGGCAATCGACGAGGCCGATCCCGATCCCGCTGTTATTACGGAGATACTCAACGCCATACCCGGGGCTTTTGAGCGTCACCAGAAGGGACGTGACGATGCTCGGCGTGGACGGACGATTCCCCTTGAGGATCTGTAGCCGTGGCGGCCGTATTCGTCACCAGGACGGCGGCCGACGACCTGACGGATCTCATCGCCGAGCACTCTCTTCCAGCGGATACACCGATACGCGTGAGGGAATTGCTTCAGCATCTCACCCGCTTCCATCTGATGGGCTCCGCTCTCGAAGGGCGCTGGGAGGGGTCGCGGTTGTTGTTGGGGCCCTGGAGGTGAATGCTGATTGTCTACGAGTACAGCGCTGATCAAGACGCTGTGTTTGTAACAACGATCCAGGACTCTCGAAGCGCCACTTTCCCACAGGCAATGCCTGAGTGGGTGGGCAGCAGGCTGTCATGAAGCGGCCAGGCTTCCCTGCCTACCTTCCTGCCACCGCCGCCGGGAACGCCAGCCGCCCGCCACGTCTCTCGATAGCATTCTGGGCCGCCCCCTACGCCACCGCCGCCGCAAACGCCTGGAACAGGTCCCCCGGCAGCGGGTGCTCCAGCCGCCAGGTCACGGCCATG
>DATHVP010000156.1:0-24102 GCA_035461245.1 Longimicrobiales bacterium
TCAACTGACCATTCGACGGCGACGGGATGCTGAGTGGTCACTTGACGGCATATGTCGCAGCATAACTCCAGGCCCCACCATCCACCGCGGGCAAGCGGAGCGCGCCCGCCACCCCCCACCGCGGGCGCAGCCCGCCACCACCCACCGCGGGAGAGCGAAGCGAGCCCGCCGCCGCCTCTCAGTGCCCGTGCGGCTCCGCCGCGCCACCCGCCGCTCCTGCGCCATGGCCATGCCCGGCCACGACCCCATGCAGCGCCTCGACATAGTGCAGCAGGTCGACATACGCCTTCACATACTCCCGACCCGCTGCCACATCCGTCGGTCCGAACCCGCGCGCGGCGTCGGCGGCGCGGAACCGCTGGTGCAGCCCGTGGCGGATGTGCTCCAGCAGCAACGCCTCCAGCTCGGCGACGGAGCCATGCTCCAGCGCGCGGTCGGCGGCGGGGATGACGGCGCCGAGGTCACGCCCGGCGGGCTTCAGGCCCGTGTATGGCTCGCCCTCGCCCGCGCGGTGCACGCGCACCAGCGTCTCGAAGAAGAACCGGTCGGCCAGCGTCCGGGCGTCGTCGCCGAGGCCGCGGACCTGCACGGCGTGGTCGAACGCCCGCCGTACCTCGTCCTCGCCGTCGGCCAGCACCCAGACCAGGGCATGGCGGACGTCGCCGGTCTCCAGGGCGACCTGGCCGGCCTTCACCACCGGCCCGTCCATGCCGTCGCAGTGCGCCCACGCCGGCGACGCGGCGGCCGCGATGAGTAGAATGACAAGCGACGTCGTCGCAATGATTCGTGACTTCATGGCTGCCGTCATGGTTTCCTCCTGCCCGTGGCAGTTATCAGTTGTGAGCGGCGAACGGTTCACGGCGACCGGGACGGGCCCGCCGACGCTCCCACCGAACCCAGCGAGCCCAGTTCCGCGAGCAGCGGGCAATCACCCGCGGGACCGGTGCCACCCCGGCACTGTCCAGCCAGGTGCTGGAGGGCGTGCCGGATCTGCTGCAGGTCGCGCAGGCGGGCATCGATGTCGGCGATCTTCGCCTCCGCCCGCCCCTTCACTTCCGCCGCGGTCGTATCCGGGTCCGTACGCAGCGCCAGCAGTTCCTGGATCTCGGCCAGCGTGAAGCCCAGCTCCTGCGCGCGCCGGATGAACTGGAGCCGGTCCAGGCTGTCCGCCCCGTACTCCCGGTAGCCCGACGCCTGCCGCTCCGGCTCCGGCAGCAGCCCGCGCCGCTCGTAGTACCGCACCGTCTGCACGTTCACGCCCGCCCGCCGGGCGAACTCGCCGATCTTCATGGTCTCCATCGGGCCCTCCGGTTGAGCTGCACGTACAAGGTAAACCCTATACCACGGTATACAGTCAAGGGGGGGCGACGTCGGGGGCTGCCCGACACCGGATACGGGCTTTCCGCATGGCGCCGCATCGCACCGGGGCACATCCTGGGGTCATGACGACGACCCGCGATTCCCGTGGAGCCCCGGGCGGGCGGCTCGCCGGGGGTACGGCGCAGGGGGTAACGCCCCGCGCGGTATCCGCCGTCCCCGGCCTGCCGGCGCAACACGGGCTCCTCCGGTCTGCCGTGCTGCACCTCCTGCCGGGGCTGCTGTGCCTGGGCTTCTACCTGGCGACGGCGCCCCTCTTCCTGCGCTGGGGTTATCCACCGCTCATGTCCAGCATCGCCACCATCCCCCTCATCGTCGTCCCGTGGATGCTCGGCTGGCTGACGCTGGAGGCCCGGCGCACGACGGGCCGGTGGGCGCCCATGGACGCGGTGTCCTACCGGGAACCGGTGCCGTTCCGCCGCCTCGTCGCATGGTCCGTGGCGCTGGTGGCCTGGGGCGCGGTGGCGTTCGGCATGGCAGACGCGCTGGGCGCAGGCGAGGCAATCCGCGGCGCGTTCGCAGGCCTGCCCGAGTGGTTCCTGCATCCCGCAGGGTTCGACGCCATCGTCGCCATGCAAGCGCCGCAACTGGCGGTGTTCCTTGCGTCCATGGTGCTGTTTGTCGGGGTCGTGGCACCGGTGGTGGAGGAACTGTACTTCCGCGGCTACCTCATGCCGGCGCTGGGCCGGTTCGGCGCGTGGGCGCCCGTCTTCGGAGTCGCGCTGTTCACGCTCTACCACCTCGAATCGCCGTGGGATGGCCCGGTGCGCTTCCTGGTGGTGCTGCCCATGGCGTTCGGCGTGTGGCGCCTGCGCAGCGTGCGCCTGGGCATCGTCGTGCATGTGGCGCTGAACACGCTGTCCGCGCTGGCCCTGATCGTCGCGGTCCTGGCCGCACGTTAGGCGGATCAGCCGCCGGCCCCACGCCGGCGGATCTCCACAGTGCCCCGGTGCGTCACCGGCTCATCCTTCTCCACGTTTGCGTACTCGGCGCACACCAGGACACCCCGGTTGTCGCGCTCCTGGCGTATGCACTGGCGGGTGGTCACCGTGCGTGTACCCGCCAGTGTAGCCATCGCGCGCTGCTGGACCTGGCCGCCGCGGGTGAACTCGAAGCTCAGCCCGCCGCACGCCAGTTGTACCCGCGACGTCATGCGCCTGACCTCGCCGGTGCAGATGCCGCGCTCGCTGTTCACCGTGAACCGCAGCCGCGACACGTCGATCTCCTCGAACCAGAAGGTGCCGCCCACGGGCGTGCCGCCCACGTCACCAGTGAACTCGTACTCGTATTCGAATACCTCCGCCGGAGGCGCCGCCTGCGGGGTGGACGCGCACGACGTCGCAGCCAGTACCACCGCGGCAACCAGCACAGGCCAGTGTCTCATCCCGCCCCCTCGATGAATCCGCCCGCGGGCCAGCGCAGCCCGCCACCATACACCATACACCCTACACCATCCCCATACACCATACACCATCCCCATACACCATCCCGATCCCCATACACCATACACCATCCCGATCCCCATACTCCACGTCCTGTAAGTTCCACGCACCCACGGCAACCAATACACTGAGAGCACCACACAGCCCAGGATGCCATGACCACCGTGACCCCGAACGAACACATGCTGCATGAGGTGCTGCGCACCCACGGCCCGGCCCTGCGCCGTGTCGCCCGGGCGTACGCCGGCGATGACGGCGAGGAGGAGGACCTGTACCAGGAGATCCTGCTGCAGTTGTGGCGGGCCCTGCCGTCTTTCCGCGGCGATGCCGCGCCCGGCACGTGGTCGTACCGCGTGGCGCTGAACACGGCACTGGCGTGGCGCCGCTCAGCGCGGCGGCGGACAGCGCGCTCGGAGCAGGTCCGGCTCGACGCCGTGCAGGCGGGCAGCACGCCACCGGCCACGCGCACGGAGACGGCGATCCTGCGCGAGTTCATGAACGCACTGAGCGACGTCGACCGCACCGTGCTCGTCCTGTACATGGAGGGACTGGACAATGACGGTATCGCCGACGTCGTCGGCATCAGCACCGGCGCGGTGGCGGTACGCGTGCACCGCATGAGGAAGAAGTTCGCGACCACCTATGTGGAACGGTAACGACATGAAGCTTGACTCACTCAGGGACGCCTGGCGCCATGGCGATGACGAGGCGCCGGACGCCTCCAGCGCCGCTGCCCTCGACGCCGCGCGCCAGCGTGCCGCCGCCCTCGCCGCCGACGTGCGACGCCGCGACCGCCGGGAGACCGTCGTCGCGCTGCTGCTCATCCCGGTCTTCCTGCTCTTCGCGTTCCGCGCACCCACGACCCTGGCGACGGTGGGCGCCCTCATCGTTGTCGTATCATGCGCGTTCATCCCGCTGCGGCTGCGGGCTGCGCGCCAGGCCGAGCCGGACCCCGGGCTGCCGGTGGCGGCGGCGTTACGCGAGGAGCTCGAGCGCGTGCGGGCGCAGGAGCGGCTGCTGGGCAGCGTGCTGGTCTGGTACGTAGGCCCGCTGGGCCTGGGGCTGGCCCTGTACATGGCCGGTGGCACGGAGTCCGTGGCGTTCCGCGCGGGCTCGCTCCTCGTGCTGGCGGTGCTGTACGCCGGCATCGCCTGGCTCAATCTCCACACGGCGCGGCATAACGTCCGGCCCATCGCCCGCGCCCTGGAACAGTCCATCCGTGAACTCGAGGGAGGGGATGATGCATAGCACAACAGCCCGTGCGACGTCAGGACCGCTGGCGACGCTGGTGTTGCTCGCGGTTTGGGCGGCGGCCGGCATACCGGTGTCCGCACAGTCGCCGGCACAGCCCGCGCCCGCCACGCCGACCGCCACGCAGACTGCCGCGCAGACCGCCGCGCAGACCGCCGCGCGCCAGGACAGCGCGCAGGCGCTGCTGGAGGCTCACGTCGCGGCGGGTGTTGTCGGGATTGCGGCCGTCACCATTCGCAGGGGCCACCAGCACCGCGCCGCCGGGGTGACCTCCTCCGCCGGAGCCGTACCGGACAGCCTGACCGTCTTCGAGATCGGCTCCGTGGCAAAGGCGCTGACGGGGCTGCTGCTGGCCGAGATGGCCGCCCGCGGCGAGGTCTCGGTGGACGACCCGGTGTCACTGCACCTGGCGGACAGCGTGCGCATGCCGTCGCATGAAGGCCGCGAGATCACGCTGGCCGACCTGGCCACGCAGCGGTCTGGACTGCCGCGCCTGCCGTCGAACCTGATGCCGGCGGACATGACGAACCCGTACGCTGCCTACGATGTCGCCAGGCTCTATGCGTTCCTCGCCGGGCACACACTGCGGCGCGCGCCGGATGCGGAGTACGAGTACTCGAACCTGGGCGCCGGGCTGCTGGGCCATGCGCTGGCGCTGGCGGCGGGCAAGCCGTACGAGGAACTGGTCATCGAGCGGATCCTGGAACCGCTGGGCATGCACGACACGCGCATCACGCCCACGCCGTCCATGCGCGAGCGGCTGGCTACGGGGCACGACGCCGCGGGCGCCCCAACACCGCACTGGCAGTTCAACGCGCTGGCAGGCGCGGGCGGCTGGTTGTCCACGGCCGCTGACCTGCGCCGCCTGGTGGCCGCGGCCATGGACCCGCCGGCCGGGCTGCTGGGCGAGGCGTTCGCGCTGGCCACGCACCCCCGGGCGCAAACCAACCAGCCGGGCCTGCGCATCGGGCTGGGCTGGCACGTCCTCGGCACCGATGACGACCCGGTCATCTGGCACAACGGCCAGACCGGCGGCTTCCACGCCTTCATCGGCTATGCGCCCGTGCGCGGCGTCGGTGTGGCGACGCTGGCGAACTCGTCGGTCCCGCTGGACGGCCTGGCGCTGCACCTGCTGCGGCTGCAAGTGCAGTAGGGCGAGCCGGGATCTCCGCTCGTCAGGCGCACGTTGTCCGCCCCTGCGCCCGGCCGATCATCGGTTGCGAACGCATTGCGATGGCAACAGGCCGTTCCGCGAGATGTTCTCAGGCAATGAAGCCGTCAAATGACCACTCGACACCCATGACGGAGTCGAACGATCAATTGACGGCTGCATTGGCCGGTCCGTACCCTCCCGTCACCGCGCGAGCCGATGAGTGATCGATTCGCGCGGGTCCGTCAGCTTCCTCATCAGCAGAGCGTCCATATGTGAATCCTGCGCAGCGCAGCGGCACTGGTGTTCCCGTCGGAATCCGCAGCGAGCAACCGGACCGTGTGCCACCTGCCCGTGCATTCCGCCGAGTACAGCCGCACGTTCAGGTCAGCGCCCGTGCCCAGCGTGCTCCACGAACCGTTGTCGAGGCGCAGGCTCCACGTCAGTGCCGCACCCGTCAGCACGCCGTCCTCCGGATCCATCCCCTCGCCCCGCAGCGTGACGTCCTTGTACCACTCGCCGCGGCTGGCATCGAACCCGTCGAACGTCCAGTCGCTGTCACCATAGGGCGTATCCGCCGCCGGCTCCAGGATGGTGGCCGTGGGGACGAGGCCATCGCAATCCCGCATCCGGATCATCGCGGTCTCCGAGGCGTACAGTCCGCCGATGTCCTGCGCGCTTACGTGGAACTGGTGTTCACCGGCCACGTCAAACGTGTGCGAGGCACTGCTGCCGGTGCCGAATACCGGGCCGGACCGCGACCCCAGGTGCCAGGTGATGTTCGCCTCCGGCACGTCGAACGCCGGCGGGTTGTTCAGGTCCGTTGCATTGGCGAGGAACGAAACCGTCTGGCCCACGCAGAAGTACTGCCACGGTCTCGGCGTGATGAGTTCCAGCGTCGGGAACTCGTTGAACACCTCGAACGCGACACTGCCGCTCTCGGTGCTGAACACGCCGTCGGACGCGGTGGCCGTCACGACGTGCGTGCCGAACGAGAGATCATTGCGGCGCAGGGTGTGGCCGGTGCCGATGACGCCGTCGCGATCGCTGCGCCAGGTGACATTGACCGCATCGCCGTCCAGGTCCTCGACGTCAGCGGCAAACTCGATCATCACGCGTCCGCGGGGGTGCCTCGACCCGTCCAGAGGGGAGATGATGCTGACGAACGGCGGCGTGTTGCCGCCCACCGCCTGCCGGACGGCGCCCAGCGCGTTGACCCAGCGCGGCACACGCGGGTCCGTCGAGTGCGTATGCGCATTGCTCAGCAGCAGTTGCTCCACCTGCGTGGCGTGGAGGCCCGGGTTCGCCGCCCAGACCAGGCCGGCCACGCCCGCCACATACGGCGCCGCGTAGCTGGTGCCGCTGATGATGCCGGCGTCGCCATTGGGCGTGGTATTCATCTCGTCCGCGGCAACCGCGTCAGCTACGGACCAGACGTCGAACGGGCCGAACATCCGTACCGTGTTCAGGCTGGTCCGGTCGCTGCCCCAGTTGGAGCTGCCATGCTTGCCCGTGCCGTTCCAGCCCAGCCCCCCGACGCAGAGCACGGTCGTGAGTTCGCACGGTATGATGAGGTCGGACTCCTCCGTGAACTCGAAAGGCCAGACGCCGAAGACCCGCGTCATGTCCACGTCGTGGCCGTTGTTGCCCGCCGCGGCGACGACCAGGATGCCCGCCGCGCGGAACGCACTGGTGATCCCGTGCAGCGTCTCGCAGAGCGGCAGGCCGACCACGGCAAGCAGGCACCATTCGGAGGGCAGTGCGGAACTCGCGCTGATGTTGATGATGCGGTTTCCGCTGCCCAGCGCCGTGGGGATGTGGTCCAGGATGTACTCCATGAAGGCGATGAAGTCCATGCTGGGGCTCTGCAGCAGCACGGCCTCGGCCACGGGACCGGCCGGACCGGCCGCGCCGAACCCGTTGTCCGCCTGCGCCATCCCTGCCATCACCACGTTGGTGCCGTGCCAGACGCACCCCAATGTGGGCGGCCCGTCGCTGCCGCAGTTGCCCGGGTCGGGATTCGGCGTGCGCAGCGCCCCGGCGATGCTCCAGACGTCCGGAAAATCATCGTTCGGCCGGAACCCGCCGTCCGCCACGCCGATGCGCACGCGGTTGGCAAACCGGCCCATGGCATCCATCACGCGCCAGGCCTCCGCCGTGCCGATGTTCTGGGGGCTGCCCCGGTTCATGTACGGCCAGGTGAACGCGTTTGGCGAGTACGGCGAGCCGTCCGGCGCCGTCATGGTCGCGGACAAGCCGTCTGTCGTGCTGCGGTCGGAGTAGGCGGCGCTCTCCAGCATGAAGTTCATGCCCACCTTCAGGCCCCGGTCCGCCGCCTCTTCCACTGCGGCGGCGAGGAGCTGCAGCCCGGCCGTGCTGGACACGTAGTTCTCGCCGTTCAGCCCGGCGGAAGCCGCCCACCGCTCGGCGAGCCCGTCCACGTCGGCGCCGCTGGGATCAATCTGCACCAGGTAGACGGGCGGCGTGGTCGCACCGATGGAGTGGAAGTCCAGCGTCAGCAGGATGGTCCCGCCCCAGCGGCCGAGGAACGCGTCGCGTGCACCGGCATCATCGGTCATCAGGTAGAGTTCGTTGGCGACGAAGTCCACCACCCGGCCGGTGGTGCTGACGAACCTGGCCAGCGGACGGGCCGGACCGCCACGAATCCCCGCCACTGTCGGCGCCACCGGCATGAGCGTCGGGTCCACCGACAGTTCGGGCGGCCGATCGTTGAGCAGTCGGTTAACGACCCTGATCAGCGGGCGCACCTGATCCTCGGCGAGCACGCCGTCGGCAGCCAGGTTCTCCAGCTGCTCGCGGAACGCCGCGAGCTGGGCCCGTACGGCGCAGTAGTCCGCCGGAGCCAGGCGCGCGCCGGCGTTCGCCAGGTGATTGCGCAGGGCCCGGGCCTGCCCGGCGTTCAGCACTCCCGCTGATTCCAGGGACACCACCGAAGCGAGCAGCCCCGCCAGTTCGGCACGTACCTCGTCGTCGGAGAAGTTGAGTTCGCAACGGGCGACACCCGGCGCCACGTTCGCCTGCGGGTCCGCCGGTCGGAGCAGCCGGTGGTCCTGACAGGCGCTGGCGAACAGCGCGAGGAGCAGCAGAACAAGCAGGCGGGCCGTCGGCAGTGATGGGACTGCAGGGGTCAGCGTCATCGGGCTCTCCCATGTTGCGGTGCAGGCAGCGCAGTATCAGCGTCGCCGGCGAGCCGGAGGCGGCAGGCCGGGGCGGGACACGCACATTATGGGCGGGAGAGGACGGTGGCGTTATCGCATGTTCATGCGATCAATGCGACGCTGATGCCTGCCGGCCGTGCAGCCGGATCCTGACGGGGCGGGGGCGGGGCCGGGCCGCTGTCACGCTTGCCCGAGCGCCCGCGACACCGCCCGCAGCAACTGCTGCATGGTGAATGGTTTCTCCAGCAGCAGCGCGCCCGCGTCCAGTTCATTGCCGGGAACGGCATCCTTCTCCGCGTAGCCGCTCATGAACAGCATCGGGGGCGCGGACTCACGACCTCGCAGCCGGCGGGCGAGCTCACCGCCACCCATGACCGGCATCACCAGGTCGCTGATGATCAGATCCACACCGGCCGCGCCATCGTCGAGCATGGCCAGCGCCTCCCGGCCGTTGCTCGCCTCGTACACCTGGTAGCCATGCCGGACCAGGCTGCGCCGGGCGATGGAGCGCACCGCCTCCTCGTCCTCCACGACGAGGATGGAGCCACCGCCCGTCGGTGTCTCGTGCGTCGTCGCCGGGGGCGCCGTCACCATCGGCTCCGTGGGCTGCGTGGCCGGGAGCAGCACGTGGAAGGTGGAGCCGCGACCTGGCGCCGAATCCACCTCCACTCGCCCGCCAGACTGCGTGACAATGCCGTGAACAGTGGCCAATCCGAGGCCGGTGCCCTGCCCTTCGGGCTTCGTCGTGAAGAAGGGCTCGAAGATATGCTGCACGGTGAGTTCATCCATGCCCGTGCCCGTATCGGTAACGCTGAGCACGGCGTAATCGCCACCGGCGGTGCGCCGGCGCGACGTCGTCAGGACCACGCTCCCGCCGCCAGGCATGGCGTCCCGCGCATTAACGGCGAGGTTGATGATGACCTGCTCGATCTGGCCGGGGTCGGCCCTCACGTGGCCCACGTCCGTGCCCGGCCTGCACTCCAGGGCGATAGTCTCGCCGATGACCCGGCGCAGCAGCTTCTCCATGTCTGCCACGACATGGTTCAGGTCGAGGTCCCGGGGCTGCAGCACCTGCCTGCGGCTGAACGCCAGCAGCTGTCGCGTCAGCGTCGACGCCCGGCCCGCCGCGCGCCTGATCTCCTCCACGTCCGTCCGTGCCGGCGCATTCTCCGGCAGGTCGGCGAGCAGCACCTCGGAATAGCTGGTGATGACGGTGAGCAGGTTGTTGAAGTCGTGGGCCACGCCCCCTGCGAGCTGGCCAATGGCCTCCATCTTCTGCGCCTGCCGCAGCTCCAGCTCGACCTGCCGTTCGTCGTGGACGTCGGTGCACGTGCCGAACCAGCGGTGGATGGTGCCTGCGTCGTCCCGCAGCGGCAGCGCCCGGCAGATGAACCACCGATAGCTGCCATCGGCCGCGCCTCGCAATCGGCACTCCGTTTCGAATGCCTCGCCCGTGGACATGGCCGCCAGCCAGCCCGCGCGTGCCGCGCCATAGTCGTCAGGGTGAACGTACGCCTCCCACGTCCAGCAGTGCCCGCTGTCCGGCTCCATCCCGGTGTAGTCGTACCACCGCTGGTTGAAAAAGTCGTGGAACCCGTCGTCCCGCGCAGACCAGACCAGTTGTGGGATCTGCTCCGTCAACGCGCGGAACCGGGCCTCCCGTTCCCGCAACTCATCCCGGATGCGGTGCGACTCGGTAACATCACTGAACGTCACGCCAAAGCCGTCGTTCACCTTCACGGCCTGGGACCGGAAGACCCGGTCAAGACCGTCAAACGGATAGTGGAACTCGGACGTCCACGGCTCGCCCGTCTCCACTACTGCCACCCAGGCATCGAACAGGCGCGAGGGCACCGTGCCCGGCATCTCCACTCTGAGGCGCCGGCCGAGCAACTGGTCGTGGGAACGGGCTACCACCGCCGTTGCGGCCGGGTTCGTGTAGACCCATTCGAAATCCACGATCTGGCCCGCCTCATCGCGTACCGGGTGGAACAGCATGAAACCGTCCGGCGAGGAGTCGGCCAGAGTGCGGAACAGCTGGTCGCTGGTGCGGGCGCGCTCCTCCGCCTCCCGCCGGTCCGTGATGTCACGGCTGTTGACGACGATCTCCAGGCCGCCCGCGCCAGCACGGGCGTGGCCGAGACTCTCGAAATGGCGCCATGTCCCGTCCCGGTGACGCAGGCGTGCATCCAGCCGGTACGCTTCCCCCGGGCTCGCCAGCGCCTCGCCCATGACGGAAACAGCAGTGGCCAGGTCCTCCGGGTGAATGAGGTCGACCATGGCCGTGCCCACCAGTTCTTCCGGCCGCCAGCCCAGCAGTCGTGTCACCCCCGCGCTCTCGAACAGGATGGTGCCGTCAGCCGAGACGACGGCCACCTTGTCCAGCGAGTGCTCGATGAGGCCACGGTACCATGCCCCGTCACCGACTGTAATGTCCATCAAGGGACAGCTCCCACTCGAGTCAAGCGAAATCCACACCTGATAATTGCATGCACCGGATATGGCGCAGTCAGGCGAATTCCTACAAACACGTCCGGATATTGCATCCAATACGGCACCCGCTACGTAGGATTCAGGTGATAGCCCCTCGACGGGGGCAACGGCTGCCGCCCGTCTCCACCTGCGTGCGGGACGGCGGATCACTATCCTGATGTCGGTGGTCAGTTCCGACGGCGGATGTCCTCTTCAGGAGTGATGGTGAATCAGTGAATCCTGCGTCCTCCAGCGCGTTCGCGGTAGCCCTGCTCCTGCTCAGTGCACCGCTGTGCGCCCAGAAGAACCCCACACCGGGGCCTCTACAACCCGAGCGCGCGTTTCGAGTCGGGCTGGGTGCGGTAGCCGGCTCTGCCGGGCTCGGCGCAGCCGTTGATGCCTCGCTGAACAGCGGACCGCGACTCTACCGCTTCCGGCTGTCCGTCCAGGACAACGCCGTCATGGCCGCCACGTCCCGGGGCGAGCGACTGACCGTCACGGAGGCGGCGTTCATGCTCGGTCGCGGACGCCGCTACGCGGTGAACTATGGCTCCGTCGCCGGCGGGCTGGCGCTGGTGAACATATCCCGCGGCGCCGACGCCGATGAGAAGACGACCGTCGGCATACCCGTGGAGGCCCAACTGATCTCCCGGGGGCCCCTGCGCCTGGGTGCCACGCTCGCCGGCAACCTGAACGTTGACCACCCTTTCGCTGCGTTCATCCTTTCTGTCCAGATCGGCAGGGTCCCGTCCCGCTGACCGACCCGGCGCGGTTCTTGTGGTGGCAACCGGGGTGAGTTCGATGATCGACTACCTGGTGGGTAGAAGGGTGCCAGCTGGAGACGGGGTACCGGGCCTGACGCAGGCGCTGGCGCGGCCGGACCAAGCGGTGCGGGCATGATGCCGTTCCCGCTGGGCTGGCTGTTCCGGCGCGGCCCGGAGCCGCCGGCCGAGCCGCTTGCTGGCCCGTTGCGCGGCGAACTGCTGGGAGCAGAGCACCTGGCGGAACGGGTACGGGCCATGGCTCGGGCGCAGCAGGTCCGGCCGGCGACCCGGCCCCGCCGCACGGCGCCGTTGCTCAACAGGCTGACGGAGACCCGGCGCATCCTGGGCGACGTCCAGGAACGGCTCTCGGCCCGCAGCGCGGACGACGCTTATATCGGGCCCGCCGGCGAATGGCTGCTCGACAATTTCCACGTGATCCGGGAGCACATCCGGGAGGTCCACCAGAACCTGCCGCGCGACTACTACGAGGAGCTGCCGGAGCTGGCGTCGGGACTGCTCGCCGGATACCCCCGCGTCTACGAGCTGGCAATCACGCTGATCTCGCATTCCGAGAGCCGCGTGGACCTGGACAACGTGACCCGGTTCATCGACACGTTCCAGGAAGTGCAAACGCTGGCCATCGGCGAGTTGTGGGCCCTGCCGGCCATGCTCCGTCTCGGTCTGATCGAGAGTGTTCGCCGCATGGCACTGCGCACGGTGCAGCGCCTCGATCAGGTAGATTCTGCGGACGCGTGGGCTGCCCGGATCGAGGCCGCGAGCGCGGCCGGGGACAGCGAACTGAGCGACGTGCTCCGCGCTTTCGCCCGCGACCACCCGCCGTTCACGGCCATCTTCGTATCGCGCTTCCTGCAGCAGATCCATCTCACCGCAGGCCAGCATCCGCCGCTGGCCGCGCTCGAGCACTGGATCACCGAGGAAGGCATGAGCGCGGAGCACGCGGCGGCCATGTCCACGCAGCGGCTCGCCCTCACGCAGATCGTCATGGCGCACAGCATCACCAGCCTTCGAGCCATCGCGGGGATGGACTGGAAGCAGGTGGTCGAGCGGCACAGCGCGATGGACGTCGTACTGCGCGAGGACCCATCCGGTCACTATCGGGCCATGACGTTCGCCTCGCGCGACCGCTATCGCCACGTTGTGGAGAAGATTGCACGGCGTGCCGGCGGCAGTGAAGTGGAGGTGGCGCAGGCCGCCATCGGGCTCGCGCGGGCAGCAGCGACCGATACCGCCCGTGGCGAAGTGGAGCACCACGTCGGGTACTACCTGGTCGATGACGGTGTGGAGGCACTGGAGCGGGTCACCTCCTACCGGCCGGCGCCTGGTGAGGCGGTGCATCGATGGCTGACGAGCAACCCGACGCTGGTGCTCGGTGGCGGGATCGTGACCGCCGCCATTGCCGTGCTTGGTGCCGTGATGTGGCTGGCGGGTGCCGAAGCGCGGACCGCCTGGCCGCTGGTGCTGCTGGTGGTATTCGTGCCCGCCGCGGACATCGCGGTCAATGTCGTGAACCAGCTGCTCACGGCGTTCCTGCCGCCGCGCACGCTGCCGGCTCTCGACGTACACGGACCCGGCGGGGTTCCTCCCGCACTGCGCACCGCAGTGGTCACGCCGACGCTCTTTGGCAGCGTCGAAGAGGTGGAGGAGGCGCTGGAGAACCTCGAGGTGCAGTACCTGGCGAACCGTGCGCAGCACGTCCACTTCGCCATCCTCAGCGACTTCATGGATGCCGCCACCGCAACAGTGCCCGGCGACACCGATATCCTGGCCGCGGCGGTGGCCGGCATGCGCGCCCTCAATGAGCGCTACGCGCCCCGGACAGAGGACGCGTTCTACCTGTTTCATCGGCCACGCCGGTGGAACCCGCAACAGGGCGTATGGATGGGCTGGGAACGGAAGCGCGGCAAGCTGGCCGAGTTCAACCGCTTCCTCCGCGGGGGCGATGCGTCTGCGTTCTCCGAGATCGTCGGTAACAGAATGCCACTGGCGAATGTGCGCTACGTCATCACGCTGGACGCGGACACTGCGCTCCCTCCGAATGCGGCCGCCGCCCTGATCGGGACCATGGCGCATCCGCTGAACCGCGCCGTATACAGCGGCGCGCACGGCCGGATTGTCCGCGGTTACGGCATCCTGCAGCCGCGCGTGGGCATCTCCCTGCCCAGCGCGCACCGATCGCGCTTCGCGGCCATCCACTCCGGCCACCCGGGCGTGGACCCGTACACGACAGCGGTGTCGGACCTGTACCAGGACCTGTTCGGGGAGGGCAGCTTCACGGGGAAAGGGATCTATGACGTGGCCGCCTTCGAGCAGGCCACCCACGGCCGGTTCCCTGAGAACACCCTGCTGTCGCACGACCTGATCGAGGGCAGCTACGCCCGCGCCGGGCTGGTGACGAACATCTCCGTCTACGACGATTACCCGCAGCGCTACCTGACCTTCACACGACGAAAACACCGCTGGATCCGGGGCGACTGGCAACTGCTGCGCTGGCTGACGGCATACGTGCCGGGGCCCGGAGGGTGGGAACGTAACCGCCTGCCCATGCTATCGCGCTGGAAGATCATCGACAATCTCCGACGCAGCACGGTCGAGGTCGGCGCGCTGGTCATGCTGGTGGCCGGCTGGACAGTACTGCCGGGATCGCCACTGACCTGGACATTGCTGAGCGTGGGGGCCATCGCCATGCCCTGGCTGCTGGCCCTGCTGCTGGCCGCGGTGCGGCCGCCGCTGGACCGGTCCTGGCGCGCCTACTACGGCCCGCTCGGCGCCGACGTGGTGACCAGCGCGAAGCAACTTGCCGTGGCTATCGTGTTCCTCCCGCACCAGGCGTGGATCTCGGCGGACGCCATCGTACGCACGCTCTGGCGGCTGTTCGTGAGTCGGCGTCGCCTGCTCGAATGGCAGACCGCGTCTCATGCGGAGCGCAGCCAGGCCGGCGGAGCATGGGCCCTGTGGCGGCAGATGATGCCCGCGGTCCTGCTCGCCCTCGGCATCCTCGCCCTGGTCGGCCTGACCCAATGGCTTGCCCATGGCAGCACGGCCGCCGGAACTGCCATGACCGGTCTGACCCCGCGCTCCTGGCAACTCTTCGCCCTGGTCGTGCCGTTCGTCACGGCGTGGGTGGCATCGCCCGCGGTCGCGCACCTGCTCGGGGCACCGGCGCTGCGACAGGATCCGCCCCTCAGCGCCGAGGACCAGCGGACGGCGCGTCGCTATGCGCTGCTGCACTGGCGCTACTTCGACCGTTTCGTCACCGCGGCGACGAACTGGCTCGCGCCGGACAATTTCCAGGAGGACCCTGCGCCGGTCGTCGCCGAGCGCACGTCACCCACGAACATCGGGCTGCAGCTCCTGTCTACCGTAAGCGCATACGACCTCGGGTTCATCACTGCGGGGGATATGGTCAACCGGCTCGAACTGGCGTTCGCGTCCATGGAACGGATGCGGCGGCTGCGCGGCCACTTCTTCAACTGGTACGAACTGCGCAACCTCGAGGTGCTGGAGCCCGCGTACATTTCAACGGTGGATTCCGGCAACCTGGCGGGCCACCTCATCGCACTGCGGCAGGCCTGCCTTGACATTGCCGAGCAGGGCGACCATACGCGCCGACTTCCGATGGGGCTCCACACCGGCCTCGACCTGGCTGCCGTCAGGCTGCGGTCGCTGGTGGTGGGAGGGCCGGGTTCGCCGGTGCTGCACGACGGCGCCGCAGCGGCCGCGGAGAAGCACCTGGAACGAGCACGGACGTCGCCGGCCGCCGGCCAGGCCGCCGGCACGTTCGATGTCGGCGCCGTCGTCGCCCAGCTCGAGGCGGCGCGTGCCGCCCTCGAGGTGGCGGGACATCGCGGTCAGGAGGACCCGGCGCTGGAGTGGATTGACTGGAGCATTGCGCTGGCCGGAGAGATCCGAGACAGCTCCGAAGCTGCGACGCAGGCCGCCGAGTTGCGCCCCCGGCTGGAAGACCTGGCGGCGCGCTCGTATCGCCTGGCGATGGGCATGGACTTCACTCTCCTCCTCGATCCCGAGCGCGAGGTATTCGCCATCGGCTACCAGACGGCCCGCCGTGCCCTCGACAATTCATACTATGACCTGCTCGCGTCCGAGGCGCGGCTGGCGAGCTTCGTCGCGATTGCCAAGAACGACGCGCCGGTGGCGCACTGGTTCCGTCTCGGGCGCACGCTCACACGCGCCGCCGGCGAGACGGCGCTGGTGTCCTGGAGCGGCAGCATGTTCGAGTATCTCATGCCCGCCCTCGTCATGCGCTCCTACCCGAACACCGTGCTGGACCAGACGAGCCGTGGCGCCGTCCGGCGGCAGGTGGCGTATGGCGCGCTGCACGGCGTGCCATGGGGCGTGAGCGAAAGCGCCTACAACCTCCGGGACCATGAGCTGACCTACCAGTACCGCGCGTTCGGCGTACCGGACCTCGGGCTGAAGCGGGGTCTCGGCCACGACCTCGTGGTCGCGCCCTACGCGTCACTGCTGGCTGCGCTGGTCGAGCCGCGCCGCGCCCTCACCAACCTGGCGGCGCTCGAGAGGAAGGGCGCCCTCGGGCCGTTCGGCTTTCGTGATGCCATCGACTACACCAGGCCGGAACCCCGGCAGCGCTACGCCATCGTCGGCAACTACATGGCACACCACGTGGGCATGAGTGTGGTCGCCCTGGCCAACGTGCTGTGCGGGCAGATCTGGCAGCAGCGCTTCCACGCGGACGCACTGGTCCGCTCCGTCGAGTTGCTGCTCCACGAGCGCATCCCGCGACGGCTGCTGCTGCAGGGACCCCAGGAAGCGCGGCCGGATGAGGCACTGCCGGACCCGGACCTGGAGGCACCCGTCGTCCGCGAGTTCACCTCGCCGGACCTCGGCGCGCCCCACATCGCACTGCTCGGCCGCCAGCCCTACACACTCATGCTCAGCCATGCGGGCGCCGGGTACAGCCGATACGAAGATGTGGCTGTAACGCGATGGCGCGCAGACGCCACGGCGGACGCGACCGGCCAGTTCATCTACGTCCGCGACCTGGACGCAGGGCGTACCTGGTCCGCATCGCACCAGCCAGTGGGCGTGCGGGCCGACTGGTACCGCGCCATGCTCGCCACCGACCGCGTGACGTTCCACCGCGCCGATGGCGACATCGAGACACTGACCGAGATCGCCGTTGTGCCCGAGGACGCTGCTGAGGTACGCCGGGTGACGGTCTTCAACAACGGCTCCGATGAGCGCGTCGTCGAACTGACCAGCTACGGCGAGGTGGTGCTGGGGCCGCCGGACGCGGACCGCGCGCACCCGGCTTTCGGCAACCTCTTTGTCGAGACGGAGTGGCACGACTGGTGTTCCGCAATCACCGCCACCCGCCGGCCACGTTCGAACCAGGAGCGGGAACTCTGGTGCGTGCACGTGGTGGACGCCGGGCGCGACCGGGTGGGCGGGGTTAGCTGCGAGACGGACCGCGCACGGTTCCTGGGTCGCGGTGGCACCACACGGCGGCCTGCTGCCACCTCCGCTGACGGGGACCTGTCCGGCACCACGGGCGCCGTGCTGGACCCCATCTTCGCCATCCGTGTGCGCCTGCGGCTGGGGCCCGGGCAATCAGCGTCGGCTGCGTTCACGACACTGGTCGCGACGAGCCGGGAGAGCGCGTTCGAGCTGGCGGACCGCTACCATGACACGCACGCCGCCCAGCGCGCGCTGGACCTCGCCTGGACCGCACAGCAGGTGGAGTTGCGCGAGCTGGGCGTGACGCCGGCCGACGTAGCCGTATTCCAGGAGATCGCCGGCTTCCTGCTCTATCCGCACCCTGCGCTGCGTGCACCGGCTGACGTCCTGCTCAGCAACCGCGGCTCGCAGCAGGTGCTGTGGGCACACGGCATCTCCGGCGACTGGCCCATCCTCCTCGCCACCATCGCAGCGCCGGCGGGGCTGCCCACGCTGCGCCACGTCTTCGCCGCCCACCGCTACATGCGCAGGCGCGGCATGAAGGTGGACCTGGTCGTGCTCACGGAACAGGACTCCTCGCTCTACATGCAGGAACTCCATGAGCGCGTGATGGAAGCGCTCTTCGCGTCAGGCGACGAGGGCATGGACCAGCCCGGCGGTGTGTTCATCCGCCGGCCCGAACTGCTCGGCGACGAGGCGCTGCTCATGCTGCGAGCGACGGCGCGCGTGCACGTGAACTGCGACGGTCGCTCCCTCGGCCGGATCGTCGATGCAGTCACCGGCGCGGCGTCCACCAGCATGCCAGGCACGTCCCCCGCGCCGGACTGGACCGCCCCAGGTGCCGCGGCGGACGCCCACGCGGCCCGCGTCGTCAGGCGCCACGAGGAGAAGAACGCGCCGGCGACGGTGCAGATCGCCGCGGCGACCGCCACGAATGCCGTCGCGAGTACCGCCGCTGATTCCGCTGCGCCCGGGACTGCGGGGACCGCCGCCACGGCCGACGCCGCCGATCCCGCAAGGCTGGCCCTCTACAACGGCATCGGCGGACTGACGCCGGCGGGCGACTACCTGATGGACGTGCGCGGCGATGCACTGCCACCCGCACCCTGGGCCAATGTCATCGCGAACCCGCGCGGCGGGTTCATCGTCACAGAGCGGGGAGCTGGCTGCACGTGGGCGGGCAACAGCTACTTCTTCCGCTTGACGCCCTGGTACAATGACCCGGTGAGCGACCCCGCCGGTGAAGCCATCTACCTGCGCGACGAGGAATCCGGCGCAGTCTGGCGGCCGACACCGGGCGACAGCAGTGACGAGGGCCACTACGCGGTCCGCCACGCGCCGGGCACATCGGTCTTCGAGCACGAGCGCGCCGGCATCGCGACGGAACTGACGCTGGGTCTCGCGTGCGAGGAGGCGCTCAAGTTCTCGCTGCTGCGGGTCACGAACCGCAGCGCGCGCCCGCGCCGGATCGCGCTGACCGCGTTCGTCGAGTGGACGCTGGGCGTGACACGGGAACATACCCGCCACCAGGTGCGCACGGCCTGGGACCAGGAGCTCGGCGCAATGCTCGCCGGGAATGACTTCGACCCGCAGTTCGCCGGGTGGACGGCTTTGCTGGCCCTGAGTGAGCCGGTGTCCAGCCACACGGGCGACCGCCGCGAGTTCCTGGGACGCAACGGCGACGTGGACGACCCGGCGGGCGTACGCAGCCCGCGCCTCGCCGGCACCACCGGCGTCGGTCACGATCCCTGCGGCGCACTGCGCTGCTCGCTGGAACTGCAACCCGGCGAAACACGGGACGTTGTGGTACTGCTGGGTGCCGCCGAGGGCGCCGACGCGGCCCGTGCGCTGGTGCGGCGGTTCGGCTCCGCCGCGGAGGCCGCCGCGGAGGTCGGTCGCAGCGTCGCCGCATGGGAGGCACGCCTGTCGGTCATTACCGTGCGCACGCCGGAGCCAACCTTCGACGCCATGGTCAACCGCTGGACGCTGTACCAGGCCCTCGCCTGCCGGATGTGGGCGCGGTCCGCCGTCTACCAGAGCAGCGGCGCGTTCGGGTTCCGGGACCAGCTCCAGGACGTCATGGCCTTCGTGTATGCGGAGCCGGCGCTGGCCCGCGAGCACATCCTGCGCGCCGCGGCGCGCCAGTTCGTCGAGGGCGACGTGCAGCACTGGTGGCACCCGCAGAGCGGCCGCGGCGTGCGCACGCGCTTCTCCGACGACCTGGCCTGGCTGCCCTGCGTCACCGATCACTACGTCCGTGTCACCGGCGATGCCGGTGTGCTCGACGAGCGCGTGCCATTCCTGGAGATGCGGCCCCTCGAGCCGGACGAGCACGAGGTGTACGACCTGCCCCGCGTCGCCGACGAGGAGGCCAGCGTCTACGAGCACTGCCTGCGCGCCCTGCGCCGGGCGTGCACCACCGGCGAGCACGGGCTGCCCCTCATCGGTTCCGGCGACTGGAACGACGGCATGAACCGTGTCGGCGCGGACGGCCGCGGCGAGAGCGTCTGGCTCGGCTGGTTCCTCGTTGCGACGCTGCGCGCGTTCTCCGAGCATGTAGAGGAGCGCGGGGACACCGGCACGGCCGCCGGGCTGCGGGCGCAGGCCGACGCATATGTCGCCGCCATCGAGGAGCACGGCTGGGACGGCGAGTGGTACCGCCGGGCTTTCTTCGATGACGGCACACCGCTGGGCACCGCTGCCAGCGACGAATGCAGCATCGATTCCATTGCGCAGAGCTGGAGCGTGATCTCCGGCGCCGGCGCGCCCGACCGGCAGGCGCGGGCCATGCACTCCCTCGACGAGCACCTGGTGCGCGACGACGCGGGCATCATCGTGCTGCTCACGCCGCCGTTCGATACCACACCGCACGATCCCGGCTACATCAAGGGCTACCTGCCCGGCGTGCGCGAGAACGGCGCACAGTACACCCACGCCGCGCTGTGGGTGGTGCTGGCGCACAGCCTGCTCGGCGACGGCGAGCGCGCACTCGACCTGTTCCAGATGATCAACCCCCTCGAGCACACCGCCACACCCGAGGGCGTGGCCACGTACAAGGTCGAGCCGTACGTCGTGGCCGCCGACGTCTACACAGCGGACGGCCAGCTCGGGCGCGGCGGCTGGACGTGGTATACCGGCTCGGCCAGCTGGATGTACCGCGTCGCCCTCGAGGCGATCCTCGGCTTCCACAAGCGCGGCGACGTGCTGCGCATCCAGCCCCGCGTGCCAGCGGCCTGGCCTGAGCTTGCCATCGAGTACCGCTTCGGCGGCAGCCTGTACCGCATTGTCGTACGCACGCCGGGACTCGTGCGACCCCGTGAGGCACACGTCACCCTTGACGGTGAGCGGGTGGACGGAGACGCCATCCCATTGCGGGATGACGGACGCACCCACGACGTGCTGGTGCTGCCCGCCGACCACCCGGCAGGGGCCGGCGGTGCCGTGGCCGGGGGCGGCACGGGCTAAGCAGGCTGCCGCTGCAGCCCCGCCGCCAGCCCCCACCCACTGCTGGTCTGCGGCAATCCCGGGAGCCGCCTGGCGCCTGCTGCCGGCGCGGCCGCGGACGTCCGGTTCATGGCTGGCAGACAGAAGCGGGCCGGGCTCCAATCCGCTCGGAGCCCGGCCCGTCCCGGAGGCAGGTCGCCTCGTCGTACCCAGTATATAGCACACCCGGGGGCTTGCCGCCAGCCGGTGCTGTTCAGGCAATGTTTGCGACCACAGACACGGCCGGTCACGGCCCGGGAACGGGAGTCGCAGGATGTACGAGCTGGACACTGAACTGGCAGTGGTGATCGCCGGTGGCGGGCCGACGGGGCTCATGCTGGCGGGCGAACTCGCGCTGGCGGGCGTCGATGTTGCCATCATCGAGGGGCGCACCAGCCAGGACCTCGCCGGCTCCCGCGCCGGCGGGCTGCACGCCCGGACCATCGAGATCCTCGACCAGCGCGGCATCGCCGACCGCTTCCTCGACCGTGGCCAGGTGGCGCAGGTCGCCGGCTTCGGCGGCGTCAGCCTCGACATCAGCGACTTCCCCACCCGTCACAACTACGGCCTCGCACTCTGGCAGAACCACATCGAGCACATCCTGGCCGGCTGGGTCCGGGAGCTTGGCGTGCCCATCCACTACGGTGTCGCGGTGAAGGGGTTCACGCAGGATGACGACGGCGTCACTGTCCGCCTGGCCGATGACCGATCCGTGCGGGCGGCGTACCTCGTGGGATGCGACGGCGGGCGCAGCCTGGTCCGGAAGACCGCCGGCATCGAGTTCCCGGGCTGGGACCCGACCACCAGCAGCCTCATCGCCGAGGTCGAGATGCGCGATGCACCGGAACTCGGCATCCGCCGCGACAAACTCGGCATGCACGCACTCGGGCGCGTGGAGTTCGAGATCCGCGACGGCGAGGCCGTCTTCAGCGACGAAGGCCGCGTACGTGTCATGGTCACCGAGCGGAGCCCGGGCTCCGATGCCACGCCGACGCTGCGCGAACTGAGCGACGCCCTCGCTGCCGTATACGGCACCGATTTCGGCGTGCACAGCCCGACGTGGATCTCGCGCTTCACCGACGCGGCGCGCCAGGCCGCGGCCTACCGTGACCGCCGCGTGCTGCTGGCAGGCGATGCCGCACACGTGCACCCGCCCGACGGCGGGCAGGGCCTGAACCTGGGCGTGCAGGACGCCGTGAACCTGGGCTGGAAGCTGGCGCAGGTGGTGCACGCGACGTCGCCCGACAGCCTCCTCGATACGTATCACGCCGAGCGGCACCCCATCGCCGCCCGCGTGCTCCGCAATACCTTGGCGCAGGTGGCACTGCGCCGGCCGGACGAACGCACGGCAGCGCTGCGCGACACCGTCGCACAACTCCTCGCCATGGACGAGCCCCGCCGGCGGCTCGCCGGGATGATGTCCGGCCTGGACGTCCACTACGAGTTGGGCGCAGGGCACCCGCTCCTGGGCCGGCGCATGCCCGACCTGGAGCTCACCACCGCCAGCGGCCCGCTGCGTTTCTTCACGCTGCTGCACGACGCTCGCCCCGTGCTGCTCCAGCTCGTCGAGCCCGGCAATTCGGACGCACCGGGAATCGCGCAATCGGACGTTGCGCCGTGGGCACACCGCGTCCAGTGCATCCGGGCCGGCTACGACGGCGTGTGGGCGCTGCCGGTGATCGGGGAGGTGGCCGCGCCGACAGCCGTGCTGGTGCGGCCCGACGGCCATGTGGCGTGGGTCGGTGACGGACGAACGGACGGGCCGGTGGACGCGCTGACATCATGGTTCGGGCCGGGAAACGGGCCGACCGCGTGAACTGCTTCAGTAGAGGCGCGCGCTGAACGCGATGGGCAGGAATCCGGTACGAGGGCCGGACGTAAGCACCGAGTGGTAGCGAGCCGTCGCGCTGCAATCCAGGCGCGTCCAGCGGGGGATGCGCAGGCTGAAGGCGGCCCCTGCGCCGCCGTTCATTCCGAATCCGGATTCGCTCGGACGGATCTCCACACCTTCGTAGCCGCCAAAGGGATTCGGCACCGTCTCCGCCAAGACGATGCGCATTCAAGCCACAGCGAGGAGGTAGCCGGGAGCGATACCCCAAAAAAGATGGATATCCCGGTCGGCTCCGGTCAATGAAAATCGCCTCGCCCTCGTGTCCGGCCCTCATCGCCACGCCACCCCTTGACCGCAGTCCCGGACTCCGCTATTTAGTCACAAATAGACTATACCCCGCCGACCGGAGCACCGCATGCCCAGTGAATCCCTTGCCGAGTTCGAACTGCTGGTCATGCTGGCGGCGCTGCGGCTCGGCCCTGATGAGGCCTATACGGTGTCCATTGCGGAGGATATCCGGCGGCGCACCGGCCGTTTCGTCCGGCGGGCCAACGTGTATACCACGCTCCAGCGGCTGGAGCAGAAGGGTTTGATCTCGAGCGCGCTGGGCGAGGCGCGGCCGGAGCGGGGCGGTCGGCCGCCGCGCCTGGTCACTGTGGAGGCGGCGGGTCTGGACGCCGTACGTGCGACGACGGGCGCCATCCACGCCATGCTCGGGGGGCTGGGCGACATGCTGGGCGAGGCCCGATGAGCGCGCCGCGGTGGAGCCGCGCGCTGCTGCGCCGGCTGGCGCCGGACGACCGGCAGGACGAGATCCTGGGCGACCTCGAGGAGGCGCACCGTGCCCGGGTACAGGCGCACGGGCGCCTGGTGGGCGGGCTTCTGGCCGCGCTGGAGACGGCGGACATGGCGTTTGCGCTGCTGCGCCATCGTCCGGTAGCGCCCACGGTGTCGATGCTCGATTTCAAGCTCGGCGCCCGGATGCTGATGCGGTACCCGGCGCTGACGGTGCTGGGCGGTCTGGCCATCGCGTTCGCCATCTGCGCCGGCGCGGGCACGTTCGAGTTCCTCACGCAGGTCGGCGCGCCCAAACTGCCGTTCAAGGATGGCCACCGTCTGGTCGCACTCGAACTCTGGGACGCCGAGCGGGGCGATGACTGGAACCGGGCGCTGTTTGACATGGGGGTGTGGCAGGATGAGCTCACTGCCGTAGATGAGATCGGTGCCTTCCAGTCGGTGACCCGGAACGTGATCGTGGACGACGCTGCCGCCCACGTCGTCGTGGGCGCGGTCATGGACGCCGCCGGCTTCCGCGTCACAGGCGTCGGCGCGATGTTCGGACGCACGTTCACTGAGGAGGACCAGCGGCCCGGTGCTCCTCCCGTCGACGTCATCGGCCACAACCTGTGGCAGGGCATGTTTGGCGGTGACCCGGCCATTCTCGGGCGGGTTGTAAGGGTGGGGACCGAGCCCGCTACCGTCATCGGCGTGATGCCCGAGGGCTTCGCGTTCCCCATCGCCCACCAGTTCTGGCTGCCGCTGGAACCCGAGGGCGCGGTAGAGCCGGGTGGCGGCCCGCCCGTCCGCGTGTTCGCCCGCCTGGCCCCGGGCGTATCCCGCGACGCGGCCCAGGCCCAGATCACGGCCATCGGCACGCGCCTGTCGGTGGCGTACCCCGAGAGCCACGAGTTCGTCC
>DATHVP010000157.1:0-35029 GCA_035461245.1 Longimicrobiales bacterium
CGAGGGCATCGACCGGACTCACAACCCGGAGTTCACGATGCTCGAGTTCTACGAGGCCTTTGCCGACTACGAGGACATGATGACGCTGGTGGAGGCACTCGTCGCCGACGTCGTCACGTCCGTCACCGGCGGCTCCACCACCGTGACCTTCGAGGGCCAGCGCATTGACTTCGCTGCACCGTTCCGCCGGCTGCCGTTCCTGGCCGCATTGCGCGAGTACGGCGGCCTGGACGTGGAGTCCATGGACGACGCGGCCCTCGCCGCTAAGGCCGCCCGCCTCGGCGTCGAGGATCCCCACACCCTGAGCCGACCGAAGCTGCTGGACGAACTGTTCAAGGAACTCGTTGAGTCCCACCTCGTGCAGCCGGTCTTCATTACCGACTATCCCAGGGAGCTGTCCCCGCTGGCCAAGCCGAAGCGCGGTGATGCGCACCTGGTCGAACGGTTCGAGCTGATGGTGGCCGGACGCGAGATCGCCAACGCCTTCTCCGAACTGAACGACCCCTTTGACCAGCGGGACCGCTTCGAGGCCCAGGTGCGCCTGCGGGAAGCCGGTGACGACGAGGCCCAGAACCTGGACGAGGACTACCTGCGCGCCCTCGAGTACGGCATGCCGCCCACCGGCGGCGTCGGCATCGGCATCGATCGGCTCGTCATGCTCGTCACGGACCAGCCGTCCATCCGCGACGTCATCCTGTTTCCGACCATGCGCCCTGAGCAGGCCGAGTGAAGGGACTGGAATGGTACGTCGCCCGGCGCTACCTGGCGTCGCGGCGCAAGGCCCGTCGGCTGCTGTCACTGAGCACATTCATCGCCATCGGCGGCGTGGCCGTGGGCGTCATGGCGCTGCTCATTGTCATTGCCGTCATGACAGGCCTCCAGCGAGACCTGCAGGAGAAGATTCTGGCCGGGACGCCGCATATCTTCGTGTACGAAGCGGGGACCGGCCTCCGGCTGGGCAACTGGCAGGAGATGATGGCGCGCCTGGAGGAGCGGCCGGAGGTGGTGTCGGCGGGTCCGCTTCTCACGCCGGCCGTGATGGTCGCGCGCACGTTCGACTACGTGCAGCCGGGCGTGCTGGTGGGGATCCAGCCGGGGCTGGGCGCCCAGCCGCTGAGCGAGGTGGAGCGCGGCATCCTGTCCGGCGAGTACAGCCTGGGGCCGGAGCCGGGGCCGGGTGTGGTGCCGGGTATTCTGGTTGGCTCCCAGCTGGCGGGTCGGCTGGCGGTCCTGCCGGGAGACACCCTCATTGTCGGCACCATTGAGAACCCGCAGTTCACGACGGGCGGGGTCATGCCTCCGCTGCAGCAGTTTGTCGTCACCGGGACGGTCCGCACGGGCATGTACGAGTACGACAACGTGAACCTGTACACGCACCTGGCGGCGGTGCAGGACATGCTTGATCTGCCGCCGGACAGCATCGGCATGCTGGCGGTCAACGTGACGGACCCGTGGCGAGCCGACCGTGTGGCCGCGGCGCTGAACAACGAGCTGGACTATCCGTACCGTGTGGAGAGCTGGATGGCCATGCATGGCGCGCTTTTCTCCGCGCTGCGGCTGGAGAAGCTGGCCATGGCCATCATCCTGTCACTGATCATCATCGTGGCGTCGTTCAATATCGTGAGCATGCTGACGATGGTGGTGACGGACAAGACGCGGGAGATCGGGATCCTGAAGTCCATGGGCATGACGGATGGCGGCGTGCTGCGGATCTTCATGCTGCAGGGCATGATCATCGGCGCGGTAGGCACGGTCATCGGCGGGCTGCTGGGCGGCGGTATCATCTGGGTCATAGATCGCTACGAGCTGATCCGGCTCCCCGGCGAGGTTTATTTCATTGATACGCTGCCTTTCGCGCTGGACCCGTTCGACGTCGTGCTCATTGTACTGGTGAGCATGCTCATCGCCTTCGGCGCCACCATCTATCCGGCCCGGCAGGCGTCCCGGCTGCAGCCGGTTGACGCCATCCGCCATGACTGACGTGGTCCTGGAGGGCACCGGCCTGGCGAAGGTCTACCGGGAGGAAGACGGCAGCGAACTCACCATTCTGGATGGGGTAGACATCCAGGTGAGGGAAGGCGAGGCCATTGCGGTCATCGGTGCGAGCGGCGCGGGCAAGTCCACGCTGCTGCACCTGCTGGGCTGCCTGGACCGGCCCACACGCGGGCAGGTCACGCTTCAGGGCCGCAGTGTAGCGGAGCTGCCGGCGCGGCAGCTGGCGGCGCTGCGGAACCAGCGGATCGGGTTCGTGTTCCAGTTCCACCACCTGCTACGGGACTTCACGGCGCTGGAAAACGTGATGATGCCGCTGCTCATCGCAGGCGCCGGCCGCCGCCAGGCCTCGGAGCGGGCCCGAGGCCTGCTGGAGGCGGTGGGGCTCGGCGCCCGGATGACGCACAAGTCGTCCGAGTTGAGTGGCGGCGAGCAGCAGCGGGTGGCTGTGGCCCGGGCACTGGCGAACCGGCCGGCGGTAGTGCTGGCGGACGAGCCGAGCGGCAACCTGGACACGCACACCAGCGCGGCGCTGCACGACCTGTTCTTCCGGCTGCGGGCGGAGCAGGGGGTGGCGCTGGTGCTGGCCACCCACAATCAGGAACTGGCTGCGCGGGCCGACCGCGTGCTGGAAGTAAGGGACGCGACGCTTCACGGCGTCTCACCGGCAGAGTGATATCATGCTGTGCGAGAACTGCGGCGAAAAGAATGCGAGCATCCACTACACGCAGATCGAGAAGAACGAGATGCAGACGTTCCATCTGTGTGAGGACTGCGCCGCAACGAAGGGGCTGCAGCCCGGCGTCAACATCGGCGATTTCCCGCTGACCGATTTCCTGGCGCAGATGGGTCGGGCCGGCGCCGAAAGCGCCGTCCCCGCACCGTGCGCGTTCTGCGGGCTGACGCTGGAGGACTTCAGGAAGACCGGCCGCCTGGGCTGCTCCCACTGCTACGTCACCTTCGAGAACCACCTGTCCGGACTGCTCCGCCGCCTGCACGGCGGCACCCAGCACGTGGGCAAGGTATACCTGCCGCCCAACCCTTCGGAGTCCGCGCGGTCGGAGCGGCTTGCGGGGCTGCGGCGGAAACTGGACCACGCCGTCCAGTCGGAAGACTTTGAGCGAGCTGCCCGGATCCGGGACCAGATCCGGGCCATGGAGGGGGCGCTGTGATGGACAACGGCTTCGCCGATATCGGCCTGGGCTGGCTGGAAGGCAGCGGTGCCCACGCGGACATCGTGCTCTCCACCAGGGTCCGCCTGGCCCGCAACCTCCAGGGTCACGCGTTCAGCTCCACTGTGGGCGACTCCGAGCGGGAGAAGATCCTGCAGCAGGTCCGCAGCGCTGTCCGCCATACCGAGTTGCAGGGCGGCCCCGGCTACGAACTGGAGGCCATGCCGATCCTGGGCCGGCGGATCCTCCACGAGCGGCATCTCGTCTCCCGGGAACTGGCCGGGCTGGCAGGCGAATCGGCCGCCCGCGGGGCCGGCCTTTTCATCGCAGCGGGTGACACCGTGGGCGTCATGGTCAATGAGGAGGACCACCTGCGCCTGCAGGCCATCATGTCCGGCCTGCGCCTGCAGGAGACGTTCAACCGGGTGGACCGGCTGGACGAGGAACTGGGCGGGCAGCTGCCGTTCGCGTACCATCCCGAATACGGATATCTTACCAGCTGTCCGACGAACGTGGGCACCGGGCTGCGGGCCTCGGTCCTGGTGCACCTGCCGGGACTGGTCCTTACCAAGGAGATCGGGAAGGTCCTGCAGGGTATCAGCCAGGTAGGCCTCACGTTCCGCGGACTGTACGGTGAGGGCTCGGAGGTGGTGGGCAACTTCTTCCAGATCTCGAACCAGACCACCCTCGGCAAGAGCGAGGAGGACCTGATCGAGCATCTGCAGAAGATCGTGGGTCGCGTCATCCAGTACGAGATGGGCGCCCGCGATATCCTGATGCGGGACGCGCCCACGGTCATCGAGGACAAGATCTGGCGGGCCTATGGCCTGCTGCGGTATGCACGGTCGCTTTCATTCGAGGAGGTGATGAACCTTCTGAGCGGTATCCGGCTCGGCGTGAGCATGAACCTTCTCTCCGGGCTCCGTGTATACACGCTCAACAAAATCATGATCTTCGCGCAGGACGCGCACCTGGAGCAGGCTGCAGGACGGCCGCTCAGGGACGCGGAAGGCGACTTGCATAGAGCGACATACGTCCGACGCGTGCTGGCCAGCGAGGGCGACGTCTCCGCCGATGCGGATGGCGCGCCGGGCGAAACGTGAGACCAGGATACAGCCGGGGTCCCGGGCGACGAGGTATTTCATGAACTACAATTTTACGGACCGTGTACGTAAGGTGCTGGCGATGGCGCGCGAGGAAGCCATCCGCCTGCAGCACGACTACGTCGGCACCGAGCACATCCTCCTGGGTCTCATCCGGGAAGGCGAGGGCGTGGCGGCCGCCGTTCTCATGAACCTGAACGTGGATCTGGAGCAGATCCACGAGCGGATCGAGGACTCGGTCCGCAAGGGCAAGGCGACCATCGCCCTGGGTGAACTGCCGTATACGTCCCGGGCCAAGAAAGTCCTGGAGTACGCCATGGCGGAGGCCCGGGAACTGAACCACTCCTACGTCGGCACCGAGCACCTGCTCCTCGGCCTGCTCCGGGAGGAGAAGGGCATCGCCGCCCAGGTCCTCAACGCACTGGGCGTGACACTGGAGGACGCCCGTGCCGAGACACTGAAGCTGCTGGGCAGCGATGTCGGCCCGCCGCAGTCCGGCGGCAGTTCCGGCTCCGGCGGCAGCACGGCTGCGCCCAAGGGCGAGAAGAAGTCGAAGACGCCGGCGCTGGACCACTTCTGCCGCGACCTGACGGAACTGGCGCGGGAGGAGAAGCTGGATCCGACCATCGGCCGGGCCACCGAGATCGAGCGCGTCATGGAGGTCCTGTCCCGGCGCAAGAAGAACAATCCTGTCCTCATCGGTGAGCCAGGCGTCGGCAAGACGGCTATCGTCGAAGGGCTGGCGCAGCTCATTGCCAGCGGCAACTGCCCGGACAGCCTGCGAGACAACCGGGTGCTCGCGCTGGACATGGCGGCGGTGATCGCGGGCACGAAATACCGCGGCCAGTTCGAGGAGCGGCTGAAGGCCATCATGAACGAGATCGCCCAGAACAAGAACGTGATCCTGTTCATCGACGAGCTGCACACGCTGGTAGGCGCAGGCGCGGCGGAGGGCGCCATCGACGCGTCCAACATGCTGAAGCCGGCCCTGGCCCGGGGCGAGCTCCAGTGCGTGGGTGCGTCCACGCTGAACGAGTACAGGAAGTACATCGAGAAGGACGGCGCGCTGGAGCGGCGGTTCCAGCCCATCATCATCGATCCTCCGAGCATCGAGGAGGCCATCGAGATCCTGAAGGGCATCCGGAAGCATTACGAGGATCACCACAGGATCGTGATCCCGGACGAGACCATCGAGTCGGCAGCGCGGCTGTCGGAGCGCTACATCACCGACCGCTTCCTGCCTGACAAGGCCATTGACGTCATCGACGAGGCTGGCGCCCGCGCGCGACTGGCCACGCAGGTGCCGCCGCCGGAAGTAACGGGGCTGAAGGACCAGCTGGAGGAACTGGCGGAGTCGAAGGACGCGGCCATCCGCGACCAGGACTTTGAGAAGGCGGCGGAGCTCCGTGACCAGGAGCGTGACCTGCAGGCGGAGATCCGCCGCAAGCAGGAGGAGTGGGAGCAGGAGCGGAAGAGCCACCGTCCCACCATCAACGAAGAAGACATCGGGTTCATCGTGAGCCGGTGGACCGGCATTCCGGTGACGCGCCTGCGGGAAGCGGAATCGGAGCGGCTGGTCCACATGGAAGACGAGCTGCACGAGCGGGTCATCGGCCAGGACGAGGCCATCAAGGCCATCAGCCGGGCCATCCGGCGGAGCCGCGCCGGGCTGAAGGATCCGAACCGGCCCATCGGCAGCTTTATCTTCAGCGGCCCGACGGGCGTGGGCAAGACGGAGCTGGCGCGGGCACTGGCAGAGTTCCTGTTTGCCGACCGTGATGCGCTGGTCCGGGTGGACATGAGCGAGTACATGGAGAAGTTCTCCGTGTCCCGCCTCATCGGCGCGCCGCCGGGATACGTGGGTTATGAAGACAGTGGCACCCTGACGAAGGCGATCCGTCGCCGGCCGTATTCGGTGGTACTGCTGGACGAGATCGAGAAGGCGCACCCGGACGTGTTCAACATCCTGCTGCAGGTGCTGGATGAGGGCCGGCTCACGGACAACTATGGCCGTGTCATCGACTTCAAGAACACGGTCATCATCATGACGTCGAACCTGGGCGCCCGCGGCATCACCAAGGGTGGCGCCCTGGGCTTCCACCAGGCCGACGAGACGACGGCCTATGACTCCATGCGGGGCCGGGTCAAGGACGAGATCGAGCGGGCGTTCAACCCCGAGTTCCTGAACCGTGTGGACGATGTCATCGTGTTCCACCCGCTGAATCGGGAACAGATCGCGCAGATCGTCCATATCATGCTGAAGGAAGTCTACAATCGGCTGGCGGAGGAGAACCTGAAGCTGAGCCTGACGGACGCGGCCCTGGCGTTCCTGGTGGAGCGCGGGTACGACGAGAAGTTCGGCGCCCGTCCGTTGCGCCGGGCGATCCAGCGCTACATCGAGGACCCGCTCTCGGAGCGGATCCTGGCGCGCGAGTTCCCGGCCGGTGAGGAGATCGAGGTGGACGTGACGCCCTCGGGCGACGGCTTCGAGTTCCGGGTACTCTCCACAAAGACCTGAACGAAGCGGGAACGTGCAGCATTTCAACCTGACAAAGCGGGCCGCCGCACTGGCGGCGGCCCTGCTGTTGGTGCCACTGCTGGCCGGCACGGCGGCGGCGCAGCAAACGCTCACGACGACAGAGCGCGTGGCGGTGGCAGCGGTGGTCATCGAAGGCAACCGCCGTGTCACGGAAGACCAGATCCTCGGCCAGATCAACATTGCCGCGGGCGACACCGTCACCGCAGCGGATGTCGATCGTGCCATGCGACGCCTCTTCGCCATGGGCCAGTTCAGCGACGTGACCGTGTACGCCCAGTCGGACCCGGCGAACCCGGACGCGCCGGCGACACTGCGCTTCGTGGTGGAGGAGCAACCACTGGTGGCGCAAATCGAGTTCCGGGGGCTGCAGAACATCCGCGCTTCAGCGGTGCGGGACACGGTTGGCCTGCGGGTGGGACGGCCCTACGAGCCGCGCCGGGCCGCGGAGGCTGAGGCCGTGACCCGGCAGATGCTGGCCGACCGCGGCTTCCGCGTGCGCAGCATCGAACACCGGCTGGAGCCGCTGGCGGACCGCGTTGACGAGTTCCTGCTGGTGTTCGAAGTGGAAGAGGGCACGCGCGTCGCCATTTCCGACATCGAGTTCGTCGGCAACGAGGCGTTCAGTGACAGCCGGCTGCGCAGCGTCATGCGACTGAAGCGGGAGGGCTTCCTCTGGACCCGCCCGGGCACCTTCGACGAGGCGCAGCTGCGCGAGGATCTGCGTGGCTCGCTGCCCGACTTCTACGCCCGGCACGGGTACATAGACTTCGCCGTGGTAGGCGACTCGCTGGACGTGGATGACGAGACCGGAAAGGGCCGCCTCGTCGTCCGGCTCGCTGAGGGACCGCAGTACCGCCTGGCGGAGTTCGACGTGGTGGGAGCCCGCCGGTTCGCATCTGACGACCTGCGCCGCTACTTCGAGGAGCGGCGGTCCGGGTTCCTGGGCGGCTTCGGCATCGGCGGCGGCCGGGACACGGGCACGCAGCCGGGCGAGGTCTTCGACCAGATCGCGTTCCGTGACGCGACCATGGACGTGCAGCGGCTCTACAACAACCAGGGTTACCTGTACGCCCAGATCCACCCGGTGGTGGAACGCATTCCGTCTGCGGAGGGCGGCGAGCCCCGTGTCCGCGTGGTGTGGGACATCGAGGAAGGCAACCCCGCGTCGGTGCGGCGGGTGGAGGTGGCCGGCAACACGTTCACGCATGAGAGTGTGATCCGGAACCAGATCATGGTGCTGCCCGGCGACATCTACAGCGAGGAGATGCTCATCAACAGCTATCGCCGCATCTCCGGCACGGGCTTCTTCGAGACGCCCATGCCGCTGCCGCAGATCGATGCGGACGAGGAGACGGGCGACGTGGACATCACGTTCGAGGTGGTGGAGAAGCAGACGGGCTCCGTCAACTTCGGCACGTCGCTGGGCGGTGCCATGGGGCTCATGGGCTTCCTGGGCTACGACCAGCCAAACCTGTTCGGCCAGGCCAAATCCGGGCACCTGCGATGGGAGTTCGGCCGCTATTCGAACAATTTCGAGGCCAGCTACAGCGACCCGCAGATCGCCGGCAGCTTCCTGAGCGGATCCGTCTCGCTGTTCAGCTCACGGGACCGTTTCTTCACGTTCAGTGAAGGGCAGCGACGGCGCACCGGTGCATCGTTCCGTGTGGGCGTGCCCATGCCCCGGGACCGGTTCAGCCGGTTCAACGTGGGCTACTCGCTGTCCCGTACCACATACGAGGAGTTCGACCAGGACCAGGCGGAATCCCTGTTCTCGCTGCCGCCAGGCGTACAGAGCACCGTGAGCTTGGGTATCACTCGCATGGCCCTGGACCATCCGCTGTTTCCGACGGTGGGCACGCGGCTGGAACTGAACACGGACCTCAGCGGCGGACTGCTCGGCGGCGACGGCAATTTCCAGAAGTACACTGTGAACGGCGCGTGGTACGTGCCGGTAGGCAGCCTGGGCGGTGATCAACCGGGGACCCGCCCCATCCGGTTCACGCTGGGCCTGGCCATGGAAGCCGGCGCGCTGTTCGGCGATGCGAGCCGGTTCCCGTTCGACCGGTTCTGGATGGGCGGCGTACAGTTCGGCCGACCGCTCCGCGGGTACGAGGAAACAGAGATCACGCCGCGCGGGTACATCCCCCGTGGGGCGTCGGGCGTGGCCCTGAGCGATCGCTTCGGTGATGCGTATGCCCGCCTGTCGGCGGAGTACGCCATGCGCTTCACCGACAACATCTCCGTGGGCGTGTTCTACGACGCCGGTAACGTCTGGCTGAACCCGCGGGAGATGAACCCGACACGGCTCATGCGGGGTGCCGGCATCGGGATGACACTGATCACGCCGTTCGGACCACTGGGGCTGGACTACGCGTACGGGTTCGACAAGGACCAGCCGGGCTGGCAGATGCACTTCAAGTTTGGCCAGGGCTTCTGACCACCGTGCAAGCGGACCCAGGTGCGCGCAGGTCGTGCGCCTGAACAAACGGATCGAGAGAGAAGGACTCAAATGCGACACATCCATAGTTCCATACTTGCAATTCTCGGCCTGCTCGTGGTCTCGGCCCCACTGGCAGCGCAGGCAGCGCCGACCCGGATCGGCTACATCGACACGCGACGCGTGTTCCAGGAGGCGCCCGGTGCGCAGACGGCGCGGGAGACACTGGAGCGCGAGATGGCCGGCTGGCAGCAGCAGATGCAGGCCATGGAGGATTCGCTGCAGACAATCATGGCGGATTACCAGCAGCGGTCGCTGGTGATGTCGGCGGAGGCGCGCCAGCGTCAGGAGCAGCAGATCATGGAGCGCCGGCAGGGCTTTGCCCAGCGTGCGGAACAGCTGCAGGAGCAGGCGGGCCGGCGCCAGCAGGAACTGATGGAGCCCATCATGCAGCGGGTGGAGGAAGTCATCAGCCAGGTCCGGCAGGCAGAGGGCTTCGCCATTGTATTCGATGTGGCCGCCGATGCCATTGTCTCAGCGGATCCGTCACTGGACCTGACGGAGAGGGTCATCGAGCGGTTGCGGGCCAGCGGGCCTGCGGCGTCGAGATAGCTATCCTGCTGACGCGACCGAAGCTTGAAGGCTTCCGAGATCGCGCGGGCCGTTGACGGCAGGCTGGAGGGGGGCGCCGACCCGGACATCACGGGCGTCGCCCCCCTCGATCGCGCCGGCCCGGCGGACCTGACCCTGTTCAGTTCGCTGCAGTACCGGGCGGAAGCGGCGGGCACGACTGCCGGCGCCGCCCTCGTCACCGGAGAACTGGCCGGCGCCGTGCCGGCCGAGTTGCCCCGCATCATCGTTGCGAATCCTCACGCGGCCCTGGCCGTGCTGATCCCCATACTGCACCCGGAGCGGCGCCCGGCGGCGGGCGTCCATCCCACGGCTGTCGTGGATGACGGCGCCGAGGTTGCCGAATCGGCAAGCATCGGGCCCCACGCCGTCATTGGTCCCGGCACCGTAGTCGGCGCGGGTGCCATCATGGGGGCGCACGTGGTCGTCGGCCGGGATTGCCGGATCGGGGCCGGCGCGTACCTTCACCCCCACGTTACGCTGTATGACGACGTCGCAGTCGGAGAGCGCACCATTCTTCATTCGGGTGTGCGGCTGGGCACCGATGGCTTCGGCTACGCCAGCAGCCGGTCGGGTCATGCGAAGATCCGTCACGTCGGCCGCTGCATCGTCGGCGACGACGTGGAGATCGGCGCGAACACGACGGTGGACCGCGGCTCCATCGGGGACACGGTCATCGGCAACGGCTGCAAGATCGACAACCTGGTGCAGGTCGGCCACAACGTCCGCATGGGCGAGCACTGCATCGTCGTGTCGCAGGTGGGCATCTCGGGAAGCACGCGGATGGGCCGGTTCGTCACGCTGGGCGGCCAGGCGGGCATCAAGGGGCACATCCGCATCGGCGACGGCGCGACGGTGGCCGCGCAGGCGGGCGTGTTCGGCGATGTCGCCCCGGGCGTGACCGTCAGCGGTTACCCGGCCCGTCCGCATCGGGACGCGCTGCGGGCGCAGGCGCTGACGCTGAAGCTGCCGGAACTGGTGAAGCGGCTGCGCGCGCTGGAGCGCGCGGTCATGGGCAAGGAAACGCCTGACACATGAGCATGGATCAACAGACCATCGGCGGCGACGCCACTTTTGAGGGGACCGGGCTCCACACGGGCAGCACGGTCCGGATGCGCTTCGTGCCGGCCGACCCCGGTACTGGTGTCCGGTTCCGGCGCACCGACCTGCCGGGCGGACCGGAGGTGGCGGCCGTGCTGGACAATGTCGCTGCGACGGACAGGAACACCACGCTGGCACAGGATGATGCCGTCGTCGCCACGGTGGAGCATGTCATGGCCGCCGTGGGCGCGTGCGAGCTGGACAACCTGGTCATCGAGCTGGACGGGCCGGAGGTCCCCATCGGCGACGGCAGCTTCGCGCCGTTCTACGACCTGCTGCGAAAGGCAGGCGTGCAGGCGCAGGGCGCACCGGCGCGGGTGCTGGAGCTGAAGGAGCCGGTGCGGGCGGAAGGCCCTGCCGGCGCCACCTACTTCGCACTGCCGGACGAGTCGTTCCGGGTGGCGACGACCATCGAGTTCGACCACCCGCTCATCCGCCGGCAGTTCGGCGCCTGGGAGATCACCCCCGACTCGTTCGGTGAAGAGGTTGCCCGGGCCCGGACGTTCGGCTTCATGAAGGACGCCGAGGCGCTGAGGGAGCGGGGTCTGGTCAAGGGCGTGTCCATGGACAACGCCGTCATTCTCGACGACGACGTTGTCGCGTCGGGTGAGCTGCGCTGGACAGACGAGTTCGTCCGGCACAAGGCCGGGGACGTCATCGGTGACCTGGCCCTCACCGGCCGGCGCATCAGGGCGCAGGTGGTGACGACGCGACCCAGCCACGCCGGCAACATTGCCCTGGCGCGGGCCATGGTGGACGCGTCCCGGAGCAGTGCGCAGGGTGCGCCCATCGTCGACATCATGAAGATCATGCAGCACCTGCCCCATCGCTATCCGATGCTGCTGGTGGACCGCATCATCGACTTCGAGCAGGGCAAGCGCATC
The DNA here is from genome assembly GCA_035461245.1 of Longimicrobiales bacterium. Lineage (GTDB taxonomy): Bacteria > Gemmatimonadota > Gemmatimonadetes > Longimicrobiales > RSA9 > SH-MAG3. The sequence goes on from DATHVP010000157.1 coordinate 11,859, forward strand.
GTCGGCGTGAAGAACGTCACCATCAACGAGCCGTTCTTCCAGGGCCACTACCCCGGGCACCCCATCATGCCGGGCGTGCTCATCATCGAGGCCATGGCCCAGGTGGGCGGTCTGCTCATGATGGACGCCATCGAGAACGTGGAGGACAAGGTCGTCTACTTCATGACGATGGATAACGTGAAGTGGCGCCGGCCGGTCACACCGGGAGACCAGATCCGGTTCGAGCTGGAGATGCTCCAGTTCCGGAGGCATACCTGTCGGATGCGCGGCATCGGGTACGTGGACGGCCAGGTGGTGGCGGAGGCCGACCTGATGGCGCGGATCGTGGACCGCTAGGACACCCATGGGCGAAACCGACATGACAATGACGCCGGGGATACACCCCACAGCCGTTCTCGACAGCTCCGTCGAGCTGGGCGACGGTGTGGAAATCGGGCCCTATGCGGTCCTGGGCCCTGGCGTCCGTGTGGGCGACGGCACGCGCATCGGGCCGCACGTGGTCATCGAGCGGGACACGACGCTGGGCCGGGACTGCCGCATCCATCCCGGCGCCGTGCTGGGCGGTGACCCGCAGGACCTGAAGTACGGCGGCGAGGCAGCGCCCCTCATTGTGGGGGACCGGACGGTGATCCGGGAGTGCGTCACTGTGAACCGTGGAACGGAGGCCCGGGGCCGGACGGAGATCGGTGCCGACTGCCTGATCATGGCGTACGCCCATGTTGCGCATGACTGCCTGCTGGGCGACCACGTGATCCTGGCCAACTCAGTGAACATGGGCGGCCACTGCGAGCTGGGCGACTGGGTCATCGTGGGCGGCATCACGGCCATCCACCAGTTCGTGCAGATTGGCGCGCATGCGTTCGTGGGCGGCTCGTCGGCGGTGCGGAAGGACGTGCCACCCTTCGTCAAGGCGGCGGGCGACCCGCTGCGCCTGTTCGGTCTGAACGCCGTGGGCCTGCAGCGCCGCGGCTTCAGCGACGAGGAGCGGGCCGCGCTGCGGCGTGCCTACCGGCTGTTGTTCCAGTCAAAGAGCAACCTGCGGGAGTCGGTGCTGACGGCGCGGGCGGAGCTGGCGGACACGACGCACGTGAACACGTTGCTGTCGTTCATCGAACGCAGCGAGCGGGGGATCACGCTGTGAGCGCACCGCGGCTGGGCGTCGTCGGCGTGGGCAGCCTGGGCTACCATCATGCGCGCATCCTGAGCAGCATGCCGGAAGTGCAGTTCAGCGGCGTTCACGACACCAGCCCGGCGCGACTCGAGGAGGTGGCGGAGAAACTGGGCGTCGCGACGGAGACCAGCCTGGACGCACTGCTGGATGGCTCGGACGCCGTGGTCGTTGCCGTGCCCACCACCGCGCATGAAGCGGTGGCCATGGCCGCCATCGAGCGCGGCGTTCACATCCTCATCGAGAAGCCCATCGCACCGACACTGGCAGCGGCGGACCGGATCGTCAACGCTGCCGACGCCGCGAACGTCATCGTACAGATCGGGCACGTCGAGCGGTTCAACGCCGCGCTGCGTGCGTGCGAGCCGTACCTCGAGGCGCCGCTGTTCGTTGAGTCGCACCGGCTGGCGCCGTTCAACCCCCGGGGCACCGACGTGGCCGTGGTACTGGACCTGATGATCCACGACCTGGACCTGGTCCTGAGCCTCATGAAGCGGCCGGTGAGTGCGGTGGCGGCGGTGGGCGTGCCGGTGCTCACGCCCAGCGTGGACATTGCCAATGCGCGACTGGAGTTCGAGGGCGGCGGCGTGGCGAACCTGACGGCCAGCCGCATTTCCCTGGAGCGGATGCGGAAGATCCGGTTCTTCCAGAAGTCGGGCTACATCAGCCTGGACCTGGCGGCCGGGACGGGCGAGTTCCTGCGGCTGAAGCCGGGCATGGCGGAGCAATTGGGCGCGCTGATGATGGCGGGTGCCGCTCCGGCGAGGGCGGGTGCGGCCCCGGATCCTGCAGGTGCTGGTCCGGGTGTCAGGGCGGGTGTCGGGACAGGTGCTGCAATGGCCGCCGGCTTCGGCATCCAGGACCTGGTGGAGCGGATCTCGCTGGCGGGCGATGGCGGTGAACCGCTGGCCCATGAGCTGGCCAGCTTCGTGGCGGCGGTGCGGGGAGACGCACCGGTGCCGGTGAGTGGCCACGACGGCCGGCAGGCGCTGGCGGTGGCCCTGGATATAGTGGAACGCATGCGGGCACATGTCGCTCATTAGGGTGCGGCGGGAACGTCGCGAGGAGCACCGGGGCCCGAACCGACCGCCACGGCTGTGGCGGCTGGTGCTGGGCATCATCATCGTGGGCCTGCTGCTGTGGTGGCTGGGCACGTTCGGCTGAGGTGAGCCGGCGTCGCATCTTCCTGTCCGCCGGCGAGCCGTCCGGCGACCTGCACGGCGCCCGCGTCGCGGAAGCCCTGCAGAGGCGGTTCCCGGGCGTTGAGCTGTACGGCCTGGGCGGCGAGCGCATGCGTGCGGCGGGCGTGGAGCTGCTGGCGCACGTGGACCAGCTGGCGGTGATGGGCTTCGTCGAGGTGGCCCGTCACCTCCCCTATTTCGTCCGGCTCATGCGACGCGTGAAGTCGGAGCTCGCGGAGCGTCGGCCCGACGTTGTCATCCCCATAGACTACCCCGGCTTCAACCTGCGGCTGGCCCGGCACGCCCGTGACACGGGCATCCCGGTGCTGTACTACATCGCGCCGCAGGTCTGGGCGTGGCACCGCAGCCGGATGCGGGAGCTGGCCCGGAACACGGACCGGCTGGCGGTGATCCTGCCCTTCGAGGAGCAGCTCTTCCGTGACGCAGGCGCCAATGCCGTCTTCGTGGGACACCCACTGACGGACCAGCCGCCGCCAGTGGACCTCACGGCATTCGCACAGGAGACGGGGGTGAGCGGGGACCGGCCGGTGCTGGCGCTGTTCCCGGGCTCCCGGGCCCAGGAGGTGCGACGGCAGCTGGCGGTCTTCAGCGCTGCGGCGGACGCGGTACTTCGGCAGGCGCCTGACGTACAGCCGGTCATCGCCACCAGCAGCGCGGTGCCCGCCGAGCTGTACGCCGACGTGCCGTGGCCGCGGACGGCGGACTCATGGTCCCTGCTGAACCATGCCCGGGCTGCGCTGGTGAAGTCGGGGACCAGCACGCTGCAGGCGGCGCTGGCCGGCACACCGCTGGTCGTGACGTACAGGATGCATCCACTAACGTACTTCCTGGCGCAGCGACTTGTGGAGGTCCCCCACGTTGGGCTGGTGAACCTTGTGGCCGGCGAACGGGTGGCACCGGAACTCCTCCAGGACGAGGCCTCACCCGAGCACCTGGCCGCCGCACTGCTGCCCCTGCTGGACGAGGCCAGCCCGGAGCGGCAGCGGGCCGTGGCGGGGCTGGCCCGGGTGCGGGAGGCACTGGCGCCACCGGCAGGCGGGCGGAGCGCAGGCGAGCGCGTCGCGGAACTGGCGGCGGAGCTGATGCCGTGAGGACCGACGTGAAGTACGTCGCCGCAGGCGGTGCCGGTGCCGGGCTGCTGGCAGCACTCATGACGACCACACGCCTGTCCACCATCCATCCTGAGCGCCTGGACGATGCGGAGCGGGCCGCCGGCGCCGCGGTGGTAGCACTCTGGCACGGCGAGCTGCTCATCCCCACCTGGCACTATCGCCGAAGGCGCTTTGCCACAATGGCCAGCCGGTCCGGCGACGGCGAGTACATCACGCGCATGCTGCACCACTGGGGGTACCGTGTGGCGCGGGGCTCCAGCAGCCGGGGCGGCGACACGGCGCTGCGGGAGCTGGCCCGGCACATCCGCCAGGGTCACTCGGTGGCCCTCACGGCGGACGGCCCGCGCGGACCGCGCCGCCGGCTCAAGCACGGCGTGCTGCGGCTGGCCCAGCTGACGGGCGTGCCAGTGGTCCCCGTGGCCAGTGCGGCAGACCGCTGCTGGCGCCTGGGCAGCTGGGACGCGTTCATGGTGCCAGAACCGTTCAGCCGGGTCGTCATCGCGTTTGGCGAGGCGGTGCCGGTGGCGCGCTCAAGTTCGGCCGGAGACATTGCCGAAACTGCGGGGCATGTCGAATCAGTCATGGCCGAGTTGCAGCAGGTGGCTGAGGAGGCGGTCCGGTGAGCCGGCTCAACCTGCTGGCCCGGCAGTGGTGGGCCGGCGAGCTGGGCGCTGCCGGCACGGCGCTGGACATCGGCCTGGCCCCCGCGGAAGCGGTCTACCGCTTCGGTGTGAGGCTGCGGCGCCGGGCCTTCGACCGGGGCCTGCTGGAGGTGCAGCGCGTGGCCGCGCCCGTCATCAGCGTGGGCAACGTGGCGGTGGGTGGCACTGGCAAGACGCCCTTCGCCCACTGGCTGGCCGTGCGGCTGCAGGAGCACGGGAGACGGCCGGCAGTGCTCCACGGCGGCTACGCCGACGACGAACCGGAACTGCATCGCAGGTGGTCGCCGGACATCCCCGTGGTAGTGGAGCGGGACCGGGTGGCGGGCGCGGAGCGGGCGCTGGCGGCAGGCGCCGACGTTCTGGTCCTGGATGATGGATTCCAGCACCGCCGGCTGGGCCGGGACCTGGACATCGTGCTCGTGTCCGCGGAACGGTGGGCGATGCCGGCACGACTGCTGCCCCGGGGTCCCTGGCGGGAGCCACCGTCCGCACTGGCCAGGGCAGACATTGTGGTCGTGACCCGGAAGGCTGCCCTCGCCGCTGACGCCAGAGCGGTGGCCGGAGAGATCGCGCCCTTCACCCACGCGCCGGTGCTGCTCGCCCACCTCCGCCCCGCCGGCTGGCGGGACCGGCTCGGACCATCGGGGCCGCCCGTCGGGCGGGTGCTACTGGTGAGCGGCCTGGCGGAACCGGGACTGTTCGAGGAGAGCGCGAAGCAGGCGGGCGCCGACGTCGCGGGGCACGTCGTCTTTCCCGATCACCACGGGTACTCGAAGGCGGACGGGACCGAGATCCGCCGGGTGGCGGCGGGCCGGACCGTCGTCACCACGGAGAAGGACTGGACCAAGCTGCAGCCGCTGCTGGACGGCGTAGACGTGCGGCTGCTGGCCCAGCAGGTCATTATCGAGGACGGGGAAGACGTCCTTGAGGCGCGGCTATCGGAGCTCGGCGCATGAGAAGCATGGAGACGGACGTGCTGGTCATCGGCAGCGGCATTGCCGGGCTGACGTATGCGCTGCAGGCGGCGGAGCATGGCGATGTCTGCATCGTGACGAAGAAGGAGCGGGCCGCGTCGAGCACGAACTACGCCCAAGGCGGCATCGCGGCGGTCATGTCTGAGGACGACTCCGCAGAGCTGCACATCAGGGACACACTGCTGGCCGGGGCCGGCCTGTGCCACATGCGAGCGGTGGAACGGCTGGTCATGGAGGGCCCGGCCCGGGTGCGCGACCTGATGGAGTGGGGCGTACGCTTCAGCCGGTCCGGGGCGAGGCTGGACCTGGGGCGGGAGGGCGGCCATTCCCGGCGCCGGGTTGTGCACGCTGGCGACCTGACGGGCCGGGAGATCGAGCGGGCGCTGCTCCATGCGGTCGCCTCGCATCCGCGGATCCGGCTGTTCGAGGACCTGCACGCCGTTGACCTCACTGTCGGACTGGACCGGCGCACCGGCACCGAGCGCTGCACGGGCGCGCTGCTGCTGGAGCACCTGACGGGGCACCTGGTTGATGTCCACGCTCGTCTGGTCCTGATGGCCACCGGCGGTCTGGGCCAGGCGTATCGTCACACGACGAACCCGGAGATCGCCACCGGGGACGGGGTGGCCATGGCGTGGCGGGCGGGCGTGGCCGTGGCGAACCTGGAGTTCGTACAGTTCCACCCCACCGCGCTGTACCCGGCCCAGGAGCGGGCCTTCCTGATCACGGAGGCGGTGCGGGGGGAAGGCGCGGTCCTGCGACGTCTTGACGGCACCGAACTCATGGACGCCGTTCATCACCTGGGCTCGCTCGCGCCCCGGGACATTGTGGCCAGGGCCATTGACGTTGAGCTGAAATCCAGCGGCAGCCCATACGTACATCTCGACCTGTCGTCCCTGTCCCGGGAGCTGGTGGAGCGCCGGTTCCCCGGCATTCTGGCCGAGTGCCGGAGCCGCGGCCTGGACATCCTGTCGGAGCCGATACCAGTGGTCCCGGCGGCGCACTACAGCTGTGGCGGTGTCATTACAGACGGGGACGGACGCACATCGCTGGCGGGGCTGTTCGCCGCGGGGGAGGTGACCTGCACGGGGGTACACGGGGCAAACCGCCTGGCATCCAACTCGTTGCTGGAGGCGGTGGTCTACAGCCACAGGGCCGCGCAACTGGTTGCGGTGGAACTGGCGGCTGCCGCCGGGGCCAGGCTGGACCCGGTACGGCCGGACGGCGTGCGTCCGGAGGGCGGCCCGCCGGGCGATGGCACGGACGCCGCCGCGGACAGCGCCCGCCAGCAGATCCGCGACCTCATGTGGGAGGACGCGGGCATCGTCCGTAACAACGCGCGCCTGTCCGAGGCAGCGAGGGAACTCGCGGTGCTGGCGGAGGAATCGGCGCCGCTGGTGGACGGCCCCCTCACGGTGGAGCGCATCGAGCTACGGAACCTGCTGGAGGTGTCGGGGCTTATCGTGGCGTGCGCACAGCGGCGACTGGAGAGCCGGGGGTTGCATTACAACACGGACTACCCGTTCCGGGACAGCGAGCGATTCCTGCGGGACACCACGCTCCTGCGGAGCGTCGGAGAAAGCAGCGCAGCGTGAAGATCACCGTCGTCTGTGTGGGTCGGGCGGGCAGGGTCATGGAGGGCGCCATCGGCGAGTACGAGACACGGGCCCGGCGCTACTGGACGCTGGACGTGGCAGAGGTGCGGGAGGAACGGGCGGGCAAGGGCGTGCCCGACGCGCTCATCCGCAACGCGGAAGGCGAACGCATCCTGAAGCGCGTGCCCGACGCCGCGGAGCTGGTGGCATTGACGCGTACAGGCAGGACATACGGTTCAGCGGAGTTCGCCCGGGAGCTGGCGAAGCGGGCGGTGTCCGGCGGCGGCGACGTCGCGTTCGTCATCGGCGGCGCGCTGGGGCTGGGCGACGCGGTGTTGCGGCGGGCCACCCGCCAGATGCAGCTGTCCAGCTTCACCATGCCCCACGACCTCGCCCGCCTCGTGCTGCTGGAGCAACTCTACCGCGCCGGCACCATCCTGCGTGGCGAGCCGTACCACAAGGGCAGTGACAACACGAGCGACGAGGGATGACCCAGTGAGCTTCGTGCTGCCGGAGACGTCACTGAATCTCGAGATCCTGGCGGGGCCGCTGCAGGGCGGCGGGCCGCTGGTCCGGGATTATCTGGCCGGCGCCCAGGCGCTGGCCCCGTTCTACAGCGGCCACCCGGGCGACCTGGCGGCGTACCGGCGCAAGGCGACGGAGGTGGACGCGCGACTGGACGGGGTGGCCCGGGCGCAGGTGGCGGCGGCCATCGTGCCGTTGGGTGACGCTGCGCAGCACCTCTCTCGCATCCTCGCCGGCGATGGCTACTTCGTGACCACCGGCCAGCAGCCGGCGCTGTTCGGCGGACCACTGTACACGCTCTACAAGGTGCTGGGCTCCATCCGTCTGGCGGAAGTGCTGGAGCGGCAGCTGGGCCGGCCGGTGCTGGCCCTCTTCTGGATCGGCGCCGACGACCACGACTGGGCCGAAGCGAACCACGCCTCGCTGCTGGACAGCCAGCACTATGTGCACCGACTCACTGTCCGTGGCGATCCCAAGGCTCCCCCCATACCCTTGAGCGAGCGGACGTGGGGACCGGGCGTCGACAGCGTGGTGGACGAATTCGTGTCGCTGCTGCCACCATCCGAGTTTCGCGACGACGTCGTGGCCCACGTGCGCGCGGCGTACACGCCGGGCTCCACTGTGGCGGCGTCCTTCACCGCGACCATGGAGCTGCTGCTGCGAGGGCGCCGCGTGGCGATGGTCAGTTCTGCGCATCCGGCGGTGCGCCAGACGGCGGCGCCGGTGCTGCTCCGGGAAGTCGAGGGCGCGGCGGCGCACGCGGCGGCGCTGCACCGGCAGACGGCGCGCCTGGAGGCAGCGGGGTACGCGCCACAGGTGCAGCTCGCTGATGAAGCGTCCAACATCATGCTGCTGGGGCCGGACGGCCGGGACCGCATCATGCGCGACGGCGACGGCTGGCGCACGCGCCGGGAAAGGCACGGGCTGCCAGGCGAGAAGCTGCAGCAGATGATCGGCGCCGAGCCGGACCGCTTCTCGCCCAACGTGCTGCTGCGGCCGGTGGTGGAGAGCGCTGTGTTCCCGACCGTGGCGTACGTGGCGGGGCCAGGCGAACTCAGCTACTTCGCCCAGCTGGGCTGCCTGTTCGAGGCCCACGGCATCCTGCAGCCGGTGGTGGTGGCGCGGCCCAGCGTCACGCTGGTCGATGCGAAGATGCGGCGGCTGCTGGGGCGCATCGGGCTGGAGCCCGAGGGTGTGCGCCGGCCGTACCAGGAACTGCTTACGGAGGTCGTCCGGCGGGAGATCCCGCCGGCCGCCGGTAACGCGCTGGAGCGGATCCGGCGCGTGCTGCACGAGTCGTACGGTGAACTGATGGAACTCACCGCGGAGATCGACCCGACGCTGCGCGGCCCACTGACGGCGGCGCGGAACTGGAGCACGGTGCGCGCCAACGAGGCGGAGAAGCGCATCGTGCGGCACATGAAACGTCGCAACGCCATTCTCGTGGAGCAGGTCAGGAAGGTGTCGGCCAGCCTGCATCCTGACGGCGCACCACAGGAACGGGTGCTATCGCCTCTGCCACTGCTGGCGCGACACGGCCCCGAACTGGTGGCAGCAGTGGAAGCGGCCCTGGACCTGACACCGGTGCCGGTGGCGCAGTGGCATGGCCCGGAATGCGGCGGACGGGGCGGATGATCGGCCGGCTGTGTGCGAAGAACCAGGCCGGAGCGTGGCGAGCAGGACTCTTCCGGGCGTGGTAGCGTTCTTGCCTCTGCCTGCGCGGTACGGATACCTTAACGATTCATGAGCCTCTTCCTGATCGTACTGCTCGTTGCGCTGATGATCCCGCTGGTGGCGGTGGTCCTCGACTCGCAGGTGGGCCGCGCACTGGCGGCCCGGCTGGAGGGTCGCGAGGGTGATCGGCTGTCCGACCGCCGCATCGCCGCGCTGGAGCAGGAGGTCGACCGGCTGGCCAGGGAACTGCAGCGCCTCGACGAGGAAAGCACGTTCCTGCACAAGCTGCTGGAAGAGAAACGCGCGCCGGAGGCGCTGCCACCGGGTGAACGAACCGACTGAACCGGCGGAGCCCACGGGCGCGGCCGCCGATCCGGCCCCGAAGAGCGGCAACGTCATCTCCTCGGCCCAACTCGTCGCTGCCGGCATCCTGCTGAGCCGCATCGCCGGCCTGCTCCGCGACATCGTCTTTGCCCGGTACCTGGGCACGTCGCCGTACGCGTCCGCGTTCCGTGGCGCGCTGCGTATGCCGAACGTGCTCCAGAACCTGCTGGGCGAGGGCACGCTGAGCGCGTCGTTCATCCCGGTCTACTCGAAGCTGCTGGAGGAGGGCAGGGAGGAGGATGCCGGTCGGCTGGCAGGCGCCATCTTCGCCCTGTTGCTGGCCGTCGCCGGCGGGCTGTCCCTGTTCGGTGTCCTCATGGCGCCGGTGCTGGTGAGCGTCTTCCTGCCCGGTTTCGAGGGCGAGATCCGCCAGCTCACCATCCAGCTGACACGCATCATCTTCCCCATGACGGGGATCCTGGTGCTGTCCGCCTGGGCGCTGGGTATCCTGAACAGCCACCGCAAGTTCTTCGTCTCCTACACGGCGCCGGTGCTGTGGAACGCCGCCATGATCGGGGCCCTCGTCATCTTCGGCGGCCGGCTCGACCAGCGGGGTCTCGCCGTGGCGCTGGCGTGGGGCGCGCTCATCGGCGGCGGTCTGCAGTTCCTGGTACAGGTGCCGTGGGTGCTGCGCGCCGAACGCAGCCTGCGGCCGCGCTGGGACCTGCGCAGCCACGGCGCCTCCACGGTCATCCGCAACGCCGGACCCGCCATCATGGGCCGTGGCGTGGTGCAGCTCAGCGGCTGGGCGGACCTGGTGCTGGCGTCGCTGCTGTTCGACGGCGCCGTGGCGGCGCTGAGCTATGCCCAGACGTTCTACATGCTGCCCGTCAGCCTGTTCGGCATGTCCATCGCCGCCGCGGAGCTGCCGGAGCTGTCCCGCCAGAGCAGGGGCGCCGGCACCGAGGAGCCGCTCCGGCGACGGGTCTCCGCAGGACTCCGCCAGATGGCCGTGTTCGTCGTGCCGTCTGCCGTCGGCTATCTGCTGCTGGGCGACATCATCCTCGGCGCTGTCTTCGAGCGCGGCGACTTCGACCGCGCCGACACGCTGCTGGTCTGGTTCATCCTGGGCGGCTACGCGGTCGGACTGCTGGCATCCACCGCCACGCGCCTGTACGCGTCCACACTGTACGCCCTGGGCGACACCCGGACACCCGCCAGGATCGCCGTGCTGCGTGTGACGACGTCGGCGCTGCTGGGCGCCGCGCTCATGACGACGCTCGAGCCCATCTCCGTCCGCGGCTTCACGTTCGGCGGCTGGCAGGCCATTACGGTGCTTGGTAACCCCATCGGCGCCGCGGGGCTCGCCCTCGGCGCCGGCGTGGCAGCGTGGCTCGAGTGGATCCTCCTGCGCCGGGCCCTGGGTCGCCGCATCGGCGATGCGTCCGCCGCCGGCGTGCTGCTCAAGCTCATCATCGCCGCGCTGGTGGCTGGTGCAGTGGGCCGGGGCATCGCCGTGGCATTGCCCGGCCTGCCCAACGTGCTGCTGGCCCTCGCCGTGCTCGCGCCCTTCGGCGTGGTCTACTTCGCCCTGGCCCATGTACTGGGAGTGGCCGAGGTGAGCACCGCGCTGGCGAGGATCGGCAGCCGGTTCGGCGGCGGCCGGCGGACCTGACGTCCCTCCTGCACAGCCATGCCCTACAGTGTCCAGCGCCACGCAATGGCCCCGCCGGACACACCCATGGCTGGTCGCCGCAGAGTCGCGGTCGCGCTTGAACGCTCCACCGGTTGTCAGGACAATTACCGGGAAGTGTTGGTGGACCGGATGGCGGATAGTGGATAGTGGATGGTGGATGGGGGATGGAGGCCCTTGTTTGCGGCGCTGACTGACGGGGTGTGCAGGCCGGGAGACCGATCCAGCTATGCAGGTGTCCGGCGAATCCAGCTACCGAGGCGCCGAGCCACCAACACTTCCCGGTAATTGAGCCGACACCGGGCACAGGGATAAAAGCGGTCCCGGCAGGGGTATCAGGATCGTCGGGGGCCCGTTCATGGAAATGGCCCGGGGACCTGGAACGAAGCGCGTCGTGAGCAGAACAAACATTGAGGCCAAGCTGGGCAGCCTGCCCACGCGTCCGGGCGTCTACTTCTTCAAGGACGCGGCGGGCGAAGTACTGTATATCGGGAAGGCGAAATCGCTGCGCGCCCGGGTGCGCGGCCACTTCGCCGTGGATCCTTCGACATCGCCGAAGAACCGCGAGATGCTGCGACGCGTGGCGGACGTGGACACCATCGTCGTGGGCTCGGAGGCGGAAGCCCTGCTCCTGGAGGCGAATCTCATCAAGGAGCATCGCCCGCGCTTCAACATCCAGCTCCGGGACGACAAGCGGTACCCGTACATCAAGGTGACGCTGCAGGAGAACTTCCCCCGCGTCTACGTCACCCGTCGGCTGGAAAACGACGGCGCCCGCTACTTCGGTCCGTACACCGAGGTGGGCGCCATGCGCCAGGCGCTGGAGCTGGTAAAGCGGTTGTACACGGTGCGGAGCTGCCGCTACGACCTGCCGCGGGAGGCGCCCGCGCGGCCGTGCCTGGACTACCATATCGGCCGGTGCCTGGCACCGTGCGTGGGCCTGCAGACGCAGGACTCCTACCGTTCCATGGTGGACGAGATCCTGGAGGTGCTGGGCGGCCGCGTGAAGCAGGTCCGGCAACGCGTGTCGGCGGACATGCAGCGAGCGGCGGAGCAACTGGATTTCGAGCGGGCGGCGACACTGCGCGACGTGCTGGCAGGGCTGGAGTCCCTGGAGCGGCGGCAGCGTGCGCTGGACGTGCGCGGCGGCGACACGGACGTCATCGGCCTGGCCCGGGACCGGGACCAGGCGTGCGCGGTGCTGCTGCGTGTCCGGGACGGCAAGCTGCTGGGCCGGGAAGTGGATTTCTTCGAGAACCTGGACGACGCCTCTGACGCCGACGTGGCGGGCACGGCCACCACGCGTTTCTACTTCGGCCGGGGCGAGCACGGCACGGCGGACCTGCCCCGGGAGGTCCTCGTGCCCCTGGAGTTCGAGGACCGGATGACGGTGGAGGAACTGCTGGGCGAGCTGGCGGGACGTCGCGTGAGTACGCACGTGCCGGCGCGGGGCGACAAGGTCCGCCTCGTCGAGCTGGCGAGCCAGAACGCCCGTCACCTGCTGGAGGAGCGGGCCGTGCTGGGTCACACCGTGGAGACCCGGGCCGACGACGTGCTGTACGACCTGCAGGAAGCGCTGGAGCTGAAGGTGGTCCCGCGGCTGATGGCGTGTTTCGACATCAGCCACATGGCCGGCAGCGAAGTGGTGGGCAGCTGCGTCGTGTTCCGCAATGGCGAGCCGGACAAGAGCGAGTACCGGCGGTTCAGGATCAAGGGCGACTGGGGCAACGACGATTTCCGCTCCATGCAGGAGGTGGTAGGCCGCTACGTCGCACGACGGATCGCCGAGCAGAAGCCGCTGCCGGACCTCATCGTCATTGACGGCGGCAAGGGCCAGCTCTCCAACGCCGTGCGGGCGACGCGGGAGGCGGGAGGCGTGGACGTGGCGCTGGTAAGCCTGGCCAAGCGGGAGGAGGACGTCTTCCTGGCCGGCCGCCCGGACCCGCTGCGGCTGCCGCGGACCAGCGCGGCGCTGCGCCTGCTGCAGCGCCTGCGGGACGAGGCGCACCGCTTCGCCCACGACTACAACCGCAAGCGCATGGGCAAGCAGACGCTGCGCAGCGAACTGTCGGCGGTGCCGGGCATCGGCCCCGCCCGGCAGCGGGCGCTGCTGGAACGGTTCGGCAGCGTGCGCGCGCTGAAAGCGGCCACGGCGGAGGAGATCGCGGCAGTGCCGGGCTTCTCGCGCAAGCTCGCGAGCAGTCTGGTGGAGACGTTGCGGGCGACGTAGTCTTGCGGCATGAATCGCATCCTCATCTTCGATCCGTTCGCCGGCATCAGCGGTGACATGACCATTGCCGCACTCCTCGACCTGGGGCTCGACGAGTCGTGGCTGCGCTCCTTCGTTGCCGGCCTCGGCCTGGGCGATGTGGAGATCCATATCGAGCGGGTCAACCGGCGGGGCATCGCGGCGCCGCACATCCGCTTCAGCTACCCACCCGAGAAGGCGCACCGGCATCTCCGCCACGTCGTCGAGATCATCGACCGGTCGGCGGCGCCGGCCGAGGCGAAGGAGCGGGCAAAGGACGCGTTCCGTCGTATTGCGGAGGCGGAGGCACGGGTGCACGGCACCACAGTGGAGAAAGTGCACTTCCACGAGGTGGGCGCCATGGACGCCATCCTGGACGTGCTGTGCGTCATGGCCGGCGTGGCGGAGCTGGGCTTTGACGAGTTCCGCATGCGGCCGGTGGCCGTGGGCAGCGGCTGGGTGGACATCGAGCACGGCCGCTACCCCGTGCCCGCGCCTGCGACGCTGGGCATCCTCCAGGGGCTGCCCGTCACCGGCACAGAACTGAAGGGGGAGTGCACCACGCCCACGGGCGCAGCCATCCTGGCCACGCTCACGGGGGGGCAGGCGCCGCCGCCGCAGTTCACGCCGGGCCGCATCGGCTTCGGCGCCGGCACGCGCGACCCGGACAGCCACCCCAACGTGCTGCGCATCTTCGAGGCGACGGTCACCGGAGCGGGCTCCGACACCGGCGACGACGACGGGACGCTGTGGCTGCTGCAGGCGGACCTGGACGACATGCCACCGGAGTACGCCGCCGCCGCGCAGGACGCACTCCTCGCCGCGGGCGCTGCGGACGCCGTCGTCGTCCAGCTGGGCATGAAGAAGGGCCGGCCCGGGCTACGGCTGGAGGCACTGACACCGGCGGCACGCCTGGCAGAGGTGGAGACGGCGCTGTTCGCCGGGACCAGCACCATCGGCGTGCGGCGCTGGCCCGTGGAGCGGACCATCCTCCAGCGAGCGGTGCATCAGGCGGAATGGCGCGGCCAGACCATTCGCTGGAAGACGGTGCGGCTGCCCGACGGCAGTACGCGCTCAAAGCCGGAGTATGACGATGTCGCCGCCGCCGCACACGCACTGGGCATGACCCCGTTTGCCGTGCGCACCGCACTGGAGTCGCTCGGCGGCTGACGGCGGCAGGATCCGGCCGCATTCTTGCACCCGACGTCGTCGAAACCATACCAGGAAACGGAAAATGGACTCGACGATAAGCTGCCCGAACTGTGAGCAGGAGATTGCCGCGGACGCCGAGGCGTGCCCCGCGTGCGGCCACATCCACGGCGAGAAGATCGCCTGTCAGCGCCATCCGGAGCGCATGGCCGGCGCCATCTGCATTGTCTGCGGCGACGCCGTCTGCGACGAGTGCGACGAGGGGAACAGCCCACACCACGCCTGCCCCGACCATCGTGCGGTCTCAATCATCGAGGGCTGGGCGCAGATCTATTCCACCTCAGACAGCTTCGAGGCCAACCTCATCAAGGAGAACCTGGAGGCCGAGGGGCTCGACGCCGCCGTCCTCGACCAGAAGGACACCTCCTTCAATGTGGAGCTGGGCGACCTCAGCCCCGTCCGCATCCTCGTGCCGGCGTTCGAGTACCTGAACGCACTTTCCGTCCTCACAGCGCGCATGGACCGCCTGGGGGAGGTGTCGTTTGCGTGCCCGGCATGTGGGGAGGCGTTCGAGCCCGGCGAGGGGACGTGCTCGACGTGCGGCAAGCCACTGCCGGCGGCGCGGACGGCGTAGCCAAACGGGTTGCAGCAGTCGCCCTCATCGTATCGGCTGCTGGACTCAGCGGGGGGTGCGCCCCGCAACCCGGTCAATGTACTGGCGTGGCGTTAGGACCAGCAGGTCGAGGGTGCCGTGCCGCAGGCGGAAGTCCCTCACGTTGCCGGTAACCAGGGCGTCGGCGCCGCCGGCGACAGCTACCTCGAGGAACGGCAGGTCGTCAGGGTCAGGGATGTCCAGGGGCAGCGGCTCAGGCAGGACCCACTCGGACGCGGCGATGAGCACGAGCAGGTCAGCCACCAGTTCCGGCGGGAAGCCGAACTCCGGCCGCTGGAGGACGCTCCGGTATTCCTGCATGATGCGGCCATCGATGAGCAGCGTGGATCGGCCGGAGATGACGGTGTCGAGGACCTGGTCCGGCACACTGCCCTGAACCAGCAGCGCCGACACGATCACGTTCGTATCGAGGACGATGTGCATCAGTCCGCGCTGTCGCCTGTCCCGCGCAACTCACGCCGTACCTCGCGGATGACGCGGTTGATATCGTCCAGTGACATCGTGCCCGCCGCATCCGATCGGGCGGCATCCTGGATCCGGCGCACGGCCAGCAGTGCGCGTCCGCGCAGGTAGGCCTCATGTGCCGACGCGGCGTCACCGTCAGGGATGGGGATGAGCAGAGCCTTCGCCTGACCGTCGGCCACCAGGGTGAGCGGCTCGTCATTCGCCAGCCGCTCCCACACACGGCCCGGCGTGTTGCGCAGTTCGCGGTAGGTCACCCTGTCGGTTTCCGGTGGCTCCGCCGCTGGGTCCTGCCGCCGTGGTGATCGCTTCCGACTCGACTTGTTCGCTTTCTCAGCCATGCTCCACCCCCGGATGTAGCCAGTCTGGCTACATCATAGCTACGGCCGGCGACCGACGGTAGTGCTCGCGCTGTGGCCCCAACGCCTATGGCGCCTCTATACTGCCAGTGCGGCTCGCACGCAGGGCTGCTGGCGTCCCTGCCGGAACGCTGGGCCGAGTCGGTAGTGGGCGTCCGCGGACTGCTCCCGGTCGTGGCTGGGCACCGTGGTCCTCCCGCCAGGGCTGGAGGTGCGCATCATCACGGACGATGCGGTGATGGGCGTCTGTGCGGGACGCCATGGACGTACAGTACGTGCGCGCCCACCGCATCCTCCGGCCGGCCTCTCCCCAGGCTGATACGGTCGACCCCCGAGGTTGAGTCACCCCCTGGTTTCCGCTAAATTTCAGAGCTATGCCTGTAACCAGCCCCGTGGCGTAAGGGAGTCCCTTGGTTCGTATTGCGCAGATCCTGCCGGACAGCATTGCGTCCGATCTCGAGCTGGAGATCGGCAGCCGGGTCGTGCGCATCAACGGCGAACTGGTGCGGGACGGCATCGACTACCGGTTCCTGGAAGTGGACGGTCTGCTGGAGCTGGAAGTGGCGCCACCATCGTGTGGCGACTCGGTCATCTACGAGATCGAGAAGGATCCGGGCGAGGGTCTGGGCATCGTGCCGGCTGCGGATCCGGTGCGGCAGTGCGCGAACAAGTGCGTCTTCTGCTTCATTGATGGCAACCCGGACGGCTCGCGGCAGTCGCTGTTCCTGAAGGACGATGATTTCCGCCTCTCATTCACGTACGGCAGCTACGTCACGCTGACGAACCTGGGCCCCGCGGGCTTCCAGCGCCTCATCGACCAGCGGCTCTCCCCCCTCTACGTAAGCGTGCATGCCACGGAACCCGCGGTGCGTGAGAAGCTGCTCGGGGTCCCGCGTGGCGGCGAGATCGTGGAGCAGCTCCGTCGCCTGACGGACGCGGGCATCGAGGTGCACACGCAGGTGGTGCTGTGCCCGGAATGGAACGACGGGGCGCACCTGGAGCGGACCATGCGCGAACTGTGGGAACTAGGCCCGGGCGTGCTGTCGCTGAGCGTGGTGCCGGTGGGCCTGACGCAGTACAACCTGAACCGGCCGGTCCGGCTGCTGACGCCGGCGGAAGCCTCGCAGGCGGTTGCCCAGGTGGACGCCATGCGCCATTGCGCAATGGCGGAACGGGGCACCGGCTGGGCGTACACCGGCGACGAGATGTACTTCATCGCGGGGCTGCCCGTCCCGCAGGCCGCGTACTACGACGACTGGCCGCTGACGGAGAACGGCGTGGGCTCGGTACGGCAGCTGCTCGACAACTTTGACGCCGGACTTGACGACGTCGGTTCGTTTGCCGGCCGGCGCGTGGCCATCGTCACCGGCGAACGGATGGCGCCGGTCTTCGCGCCGCTGGCGGACCGGCTGGCGGCGCACACGGGTGGGACGTTCCACGTACTGGGCGTGCGCAACACCATGTTCGGTGCTACTGTCACGACGGCCGGCCTGCTGCCGGGCGCGGACATGCTGAACGCCGTACGGTCCGCGGCGGCTGGAGCCGGCATCACCGGCAGCATGCACGAGGCCCGCAGTGCGGCCGATGCTGCGGGCGACGGCTACGACGTCGTCCTGCTGCCGGCGGAGACCCTGAATGACGACGACATGTTCATAGACAGCATGCCACTTTCCACGTTCCGTGAGACCCTGCCTGCGGCGCTGGTGGCGCCGGCCCATGAGCTGACTTCGGCGCTGGCGGCGCTGTGAGGCGCGGCCTTCCCGTCGTGGCGGTGGTGGGCCGCCCCAATGTCGGCAAGTCCACCTTCTTCAACCGCATCCTCGGCCAGCGCCTGGCGATAGTCGAGGACACGCCGGGCGTCACGCGGGACCGGAACTTTGCCCGGGCCGAGTGGAACGGCCGCCAGTTCTACCTGGTGGACACGGGCGGGCTGGAGCCGGACAGTGAGGAGCCGATGCTGGTGGCCATCCGCCAGCAGGTGGAGGCGGCGCTGGAGGAGGCGGACGTCATCGTCTTCCTGGTGGACGGCCGCGCCGGCCCCCACGCCGACGACGAACTCATCGCGCAGATGCTGCGCAGGACGAACCTGCCGGTTATCGTGGCGGTGAACAAGCTGGACAAGTGGCCGAACGAGCTGGGTCACCACGACTTCTGGACACTGGGCCTGGGCGAGCCGCACCCGGTGAGCGCAGTGGTGGGCCGCGGCTCTGGCGACCTCCTCGACGTCATCGTCGACGCACTGCCGGAACTCGGTACGGGCGGCGAAGATACGGGCCTCTACGTGGCAGTCGTCGGCAAGCCGAACGTGGGCAAGTCCAGCTTCGTGAACCGACTGCTGGGCGAGGAGCGGATGGTGGTGAGCGAGATTGCGGGGACCACCCGCGACAGCATCGACACGCCGTTCCGCTACCACAACCAGGACATCATCTTCATCGACACGGCGGGACTGCGCCGGCAGGCGCGGATTGACCGCGGGCTGGAGTACTACAGCACGCTGCGCACGGAACGCGCCATCGAGCGCGCCGACGTATGCCTGCTGCTCATCGACGCCACCGAGGAGATCCACGTCCAGGACCTGAAGATTGCCGAGAAGGCGTGGAACGCCGGGTGCGCGCTTATCGTAGTCGCCAACAAGTGGGACCTGGTGGCCAAGGAGACGAACACGGCGGCAGAGTTCGAGAAGAAGCTGCACCAGCGCTCCCCTGCACTGAAGTGGGTACCCATGATCTTCACGTCTGCGCTGACAGGGCTGCGCGTCCACAAGGTCATGGACCTGGTGCTGGAGGTAGCGGCGAACCGGGAGCGGCGGGTCCCCACGCACGAGGTGAACGAGGTACTGCGCAAGCTCGTGGAACGGCTGAACCCGCCCCAGTTCCGGGGCCACCCGGTGAAGCTGAACTACGCGTCGCAGGTGGCGGTGAAGCCGCCGACCATCGTCATCTTCGCGAACCACCCCAAAGGCGTGCCCGAGCACTACGTCCGGTACCTGCACAACGGGTTCCGGGACGCATGGGGCTTCATCGGCACGCCGCTGCGTCTGCGGCTGAGGGCGAAGCACGAGGAGGAGAAGGCCTCATGAGGATGGGCGGCGCCTGGTGACGGTGGCCCTGCTCGTGCTGGCGGCGTACCTGCTGGGCGCGTTCCCGACCAGCTACGTGGTGGGCCGGGCCGTGAAGGGGATCGACCTGCGCGAGCACGGCAGCGGCAACCTGGGCGCCACCAATGCGTTCCGTGTACTCGGCTGGCGGGCGGCATCACCCATCTTCATCGCAGACATCCTGAAGGGCTTCGTCCCGGCGTTCTGGTTCCCCCGGCTGGACGGCATGGAAACGATGCCGCTCTGGGCGCTGGCCTACGGGACCGCGGCCGTCATCGGCCATGTCTTCTCCATCTTTGTAGGCTTCCGCGGGGGCAAGGGCGTGGCCACGGCGGCGGGCGTGTTCCTGGCGCTGGCGCCAGTGGCGGTACTGGGCGGGTTCCTGGTCTGGGCCGGCATCGTTTTCGCCACGGGCTACGTCTCCCTGGCATCGGTGACGGCAGCGGCCCTGCTGCCGGTCTTCGTGCTTCTGGCCGGCCGGGACGTTTCGGTGCTCGCGCTGGCCGTGGTGCTGGCGACATTCGTGATCTACGCCCATCGTACGAACATTCGACGGCTGCTGCGCGGCGAGGAGCACCGGTTCGGCCGGCGCGCGGCGGCCTCCGCGAAACCGCCTGGCGAGTGAGGAGCCATTGAGTGAACGAGTGGCAGTCATCGGCGCAGGCAGCTGGGGCACGGCCCTGGCCAACCTGCTGGCGAAGAAGGAGCACGACGTAACGGTCTGGTCGTACGAGGCCGACGTCGCGGATGCCATCAACCGCGAGCACCGGAACCCCCGGTACCTGAGCGAGATCGCACTGCACCCGGGACTGAAGGCGACGACGTCGCTGGAGGACGTCGTCCGGGACGCCGGCTGCATCGTGTCCGTCAGTCCTGCGCAGCACGTCCGCAAGGTGATGGACCAGGCGTGCGAGCACATGCAGCCCGATGCGCTGGTCGTGGCGGCGTCGAAGGGGATCGAGACGTCGTCGCTCCAGACGATGGCGCAGGTCCATGCCGACGTGC
The DNA here is from genome assembly GCA_035461245.1 of Longimicrobiales bacterium. Lineage (GTDB taxonomy): Bacteria > Gemmatimonadota > Gemmatimonadetes > Longimicrobiales > RSA9 > SH-MAG3. Next base: position 31,781 of record DATHVP010000157.1, read on the forward strand.
TGCCGAAGCAGGCGGGCGCTCGGGCGTGCTTCCTGTCGGGTCCCAGCTTCGCGCTGGAAGTGGCCCACGAGCAGCCGACGGCGGTGACCATTGCCAGCCATGACCTGGCGGCGGCGGAAGCGGCGCAGGAACTCTTCCAGACCCCATATTTCCGGGCGTACACCAGTGATGACGTGGTGGGTGTCGAGCTGGGGGGCGCACTGAAGAACGTCATCGCCGTGGCTGCCGGCATGGGTGTCGGGCTGGGCCTCGGCCACAATGCCACTGCCGCCCTCATCACCCGCGGCCTCGCCGAGATCACGCGTCTGGGCATGCGCTTCGGCGCGAATCCGATGACGCTGTCCGGCCTGGCGGGCATGGGTGACCTGATCCTGACCTGCACGGGCGGGCTCAGCCGGAACCGGCACGTCGGCGTGGAGCTGGGCAAGGGTCGCAGCATAGACGACGTCCTGGGCGAAATGACCATGGTGGCCGAAGGCGTGGAGACTACGCGGGCCGCGCATGCCCTCGCCCAGCGCGCAGGGATCGAGATGCCCATCGTCGCGGAAGTCCACGCGGTGCTGTTCGAGGGGCGGTCAGCGCAGGAGGCGCTGGAGAACCTGATGACGCGGGACCCGAAACCGGAGTTGTGGCAGTGATGGAATTCCCATGGGAGGAGGAGGCCGACTCCGCGCCGTCCGGCGCGGAGTCCAAGGCCGGCTCGACGCCTGACGGCGCGAGCGCCGAGGCCACTTCCACGCCTGGCGGCGCGGAGGTTAAGGCCGCCTCTGAGGAGGCTCGGGAGGGAGGGGGGCCGGACGGCGCGGAGGCTGAGGAGGGCTCCGCGCCTGGCGGCAGGATGGCCGAGGGGGGCTCCGCGCCTGGCGCGGACGTGGCGCGGCCGGCTGCCAAGCGGAGCGATGGCGGGGCGCGGCCGGTGGTGCGGAAGGAGTATTACGCCATCAGCGAGGTTTCGGAGCTGGTGGGGCTGCCGGCGCATGTGCTGCGGTACTGGGAGAGTCAGTTCTCGGTGCTGAACCCGTCGAAGAACCGGTCGGGCAATCGGGTCTACCAGCGCAAGGAGATCAAGCTGATCCTGCTGGTGAAGAAGCTGTTGCACGATGACAAGTACACGGTGGAAGGCGCGAAGCAGAAGCTGGAGCAGCTCCGTCGTGGCGGCGGGCTGGGCGACGCGGCGACGCGGGCCCTGGACGACCAGATGGTCGTGGTGCTGCGCGACGAGTTACAGGCGCTGAATGAACTGCTGCAGGTGGACGCGGGCTGATGCGGATCCTGGTCACCAACGACGACGGGTACCTGGCGGGCGGCATCCAGGCGCTGGCGGACGCGGCGGGTGCGCTGGGCGACGTCCAGGTCGTGGCGCCGGACCGGGAGCAGAGCGCTACGAGCCACTCGCTGACACTGCACTATCCGCTGCGCGTGCGGCGGACGTCCGACGGCAGGCAGGTGGTGGACGGCACACCCACGGACTGCGTCATGCTCGCCATCGGTGAGCTGCTGGACGAGCGGCCGGACTTCGTGCTGTCGGGCATCAACCACGGCGCGAACCTGGGCGACGACGTGCTCTACTCGGGCACTGTCGCCGCGGCCATGGAGGCGACGATCCTGGGAATCCCGGCCATCGCGGTGTCGCATGTGGGCCGGGACCATGACCACATCGCGGACTGGAAGGACGTGCTCACGGACCTGCTGAAGCAGCTCATGACCCGGGACGAGTTCCCGAAGGAGACGCTGCTGAACGTAAACCTGCCGCCCGTACGACCGGACCAGGTGGAGGGGGTGCGGGTAACGACGCTGGGCCGTCGTGCGTATGTGGGCTCCCTGACGCGGGCGGCGGATCCCAACGGCCGGGAGTACTTCTGGATCGGCGGCGGCGAGAGCAAGTGGTGGGGCGGGCCGGAATCCGATTTCCGGGCCATCCACGAGAAGTGCATCTCCGTGACGCCCCTTCACCTGGACCTGACCAACTACAAGCTGCTGGAGGATATAGGCGGGTGGGACCTGAAGCTCTGACGGACCGCCGCTTCGAACGCCAGCGCCGGCAGCTCATCGAGGTGATCCAGGACCGGGGCATCCATGACCTGGAAGTGCTCCGCGTCTTCGACCTGGTGCCGCGCCACCTGTTCGTTCCCGAGTCCGTGGCCCACCGGGCCTATGAGGACGCGCCGGTGCCCATCGGATACAACCAGACGGCGTCGCAGCCGTCGCTGCAGGCGCTGTACCTCCAGGTGCTCCAGATCCAGCCCACGGACCGGGTCCTGGAGATCGGCACGGGCAGCGGCTTCCAGACGGCGCTGCTGGCCCACCTGGCCGGGCACGTCTACTCGGTGGAGCGAATCCGCGAGCTGTCCACCCGGGCACGACAGGTGCTCGATGATCTCCGCTTCAGGAACATTGCGCTGCATGTGGGCGACGGCACCATCGGCTGGTCCCGCTACGCGCCCTATGACGCGATCCTGGTGGGCGCCGCGGCGCCCTATGCACCGCAGGCACTGCTGGACCAGCTCGCCGACGGCGGCCGCATGCTCATCCCCATCGGCGACCGCGACGAGCAGCGCCTGACCCTCTTCGAGAAGACCCGCGACGAGGTGAGCGAGACGGACATCGCCGCCGTCACCTTCGTGCCCCTGCTGGGCCGCTTCGGCTGGAGTTCATGATGGTCATCAGGCATGCCCTCATCCTCGCGGGCTGGACCGCCCTCGTTACCGGCGCGACGCTAGTGGCGCCGCAGCCGCTGGCGGGGCAGGAACCAGCGCGGGAGGACACCCTCGTCGTCCACCGTCCGTTGCTTGTACGCGTGCCCGGGCCCGCCTTCGCCCTGGGCGCGCCGCGCCCCATCGCCACACTGACGGAGGAACAGCTGAGCGGCGGCCGGGCCGGCGTGTTCCTGGAGGAAGCGGTGAACGCGTTGCCCGGCGTCCAGATCCAGAACCGGTACAACTTCGCCGTGGGCGAGCGTCTCGCGGTGCGCGGTTATGGCGGACGGGCGCAGTTCGGCGTGCGCGGCGTGCGCGTCATGGTGGACGGCGTGCCGGCGACGGTGGCCGACGGCCAGACGACGCTGGACCACCTCGACGTCGCCACCCTCGGGCGCGTGGAAGCGCTGCGCGGACCGGCAGCGTCCCTTTACGGCAATGCCGCCGGCGGCGTGCTCCACTTCGAGACGCGGGCGCCGGCGGAAGTGCCGTTCCGGCCGGAACTGTTCACGCTCAGCGGTTCCGACGGGCTGCTCCAGCTCCGGGGCACGGC
>DATHVP010000158.1:0-7028 GCA_035461245.1 Longimicrobiales bacterium
ATGCGGTCGCCGATGCGGGCGTCAGGCACTTCGTGTTCAGCACGCTGCCGAACGTGAAGAAGCTGACGAACGGCGAGATCGAGGTGCCGCACTTCGACATCAAGGGCGAGATGGAGGCCTATGCCCGCGAGCGCGGCGTCCCGGCGACGTTTGCTCATCTGGCTTTTTACTACGAGAACTTCTATGTCTTCTTCAAGCCGCAGCGGCAGGAGGACGGCTCGTACGTAATCGGCTTCCCGCAGGGCGACACGCCGCTGGCTGGTGTTGCGGCGGAGGATGCGGGCGGAGTGATCGCGGTCATGTTCGACCGGCCGGATGCGTTCATGGGTCGGACCCAGTACATCGTGGGCGACGACATGCCTGCGGCCGACTATGCGGCCATCATGTCGCGCGTGCTGGGCCGCAAGGTGGCGTACCAGCACATCCCGCGGGACGTCTTTGCAGGTTTCGGTTTCCCCGGTGCGGAGGACGTTGCGAACATGTTCGAGTTCTACCGCACGCGTGTGCCGAACCGGCAGGCGGACCTGAAGCGCAGCCGGGAGCTGTACCCGGCCATCCAGGACTTCGAGACGTGGCTGACGCGGCACAGGGATGCCATGCTCACCGCCCTGGACGCGTGACATGACGCATCGGTTCCCGTCCGCGCTGGCGGTGGCGTGGTCCGTGGCGGCCATGCTGCTGTCGGGCTGCGCATCCCCCGCGATGCAGGCGGGCGCCGGGCCGGGCCCGGCACCCGCCGGGGCCGGGTCCCTGCGCGTAGTTACCTGGAACATCTTCGCCGGCAACGACCTCGACCGTCAGTCCAACCTGGCGGGTGTGGCTGCGGTGCTGGACTCGCTGGGTGCCGATTTCGCCCTGCTCCAGGAGGTTGACCGGGGCACGACGCGGTCCGGCGGGGTGGACCAGCCGGCTGTCCTGGCGGAACGGACGGGTATGCACGTCGTCTTCGGCCGGGCCATGGACTTCGACGGCGGAGAGTACGGCGTCGCCGTGCTCTCCCGCTGGCCGGTGCTGTCGTTCCGCGTCGTGCCCCTCGACGTGGACCGCCCCGCGGAGCTGGCGGAGCGGTACTACGAGCCACGCGTCCTGCTTCATGTCGTGGCGGACGGTCCGGCCGGCGAGGTCCACGTGCTCAACACGCACGTGGATCACGGGCGCGAGCCGGTGTTCCGGCACCCGCAGCTGTTCGGGCTGCTGGCCTGGGTGGCCGACTCCGTGCCCCCGGGCGCAGTCGTGGTTCTGGGGGGCGACCTGAACGCCATGCCTGCGGCCCCGGAGGTTCGTGCCCTGGGCGTGGCGTTCACGGATGCCTGGCGGGCATGCGGCGACGGGGATGGGCACACCTTCAGGTCGGACCGGCCGGACCGCCGCATCGACTACGTGCTGCTGGCAGGCGCGCACTGCACGGCGGCCCGGGTGCTGGACAGCCGGCTGTCGGATCACCGGCCGGTGGTCGTGGACGTCCGGCGGCCATAGACGTCGGCCAACCGGTAGCGCACGGCTCCACCGCGGACGCGACCGGCCGGTCGCTCCTGGGACCGCGAGCGTTCCGGCAGCGGCGCGAACGACGCCACGTACTGCGCCACGGCATCGATCTCCGCGGGGCGCAGCCGGGCGCCGCCCATGGGCGGCATGGGCGCCGGGTGCTTCTTCGGCTGCGCCACGCCGGTCCTCACCAGAGCAGCGATCGCTTCCGCCGTGCCGGCGGGCACGTTCAGCCACTCGCGATCCGTCAGGTCGGGGCCCAGCGGCGTGCCCTTCCCCTCCTTGCCGTGGCATGTGGCACAGTTGCCCTTGCCCTCGAACACCGACCGGCCCGCCTGCTGCGGCTGGACCGCCTGCGCGCCGGCAACATCCACCAGCGCGACGGTCGATGTGCGCTCCCCCGCCGGCTCCCCCGTGGCGAGCATCGAGGTGCCGGCCACGGCGGCCAGCACCACCCATCGCATGGCTCCCACTTCGTCCTCCTCCGTTCAGCCGGCTGCTACCACGCGAGGGTGACGCCGGCAGTGAACCTCGGCTCCTCGCGCTCGATGTCCCAGCCCGCCTCGCCCATCAGGCGGACATTGCGATGCAGCAGATAATGTACCCCGCCGCTTGCACTGTGATACCGCTGCATGAAGCCCGTGCCCACATCCTGCTCTCCCACACGCATGGACAGCAGCGGCTGATCCGCGTCGATGTAGTTGTACAGGCCAGTCACCCACCAGCGGCCCGTATCACCCAGCCCCACGATGAGCTCCGCGAAGGCGGCATCCACGTTCGTGTCCAGCGCGTCCGCCGCCAACATCGGGTTCGTGTCCTCGCGCCGGACGTACTGCAGGTTCAGCTCGACGTTGTCACGGAGTGCGATCGTCGCGTCCGGACCCCACATGACGATCCTGCTGCTGAAGTCGTCGGCCCGCTCCCGCCCCCAGTAGCCGAAGCCGCCAACCCGCAGCATGCCGAGATCCTGGGAGAACCGCGCCGCGAAGTTCGTGAAGTGGTCGCGGTTGTACAGGCGGTCGGCGCCGGCCTCGTCCAGGCCGTGGCCATTCACGGCCATGAGGGACAGGTCGCCGCCGTCCCAGGGCGAGTACGTGGCGAGGAACCCGCGGTCGTAGGTCAGGTCGGCCCGCACGTGGCCCACTCGCACCCGGTACGGCTGGTAGTCCTCGTACTGCAGGCGAAGCTCGCGCTTGAACAGCGGGTCGGACACCTGGAACTGGCCGGCGATTAGGGAGATCCCGCTGCCGGCAATGTCCGTGAACTGGATGTACGCGTCCTCCAGGCCGGACACCTCGCCCCGCTCCGTCATGAAGAAATAGAGGTAGTAGCTGATGTTCCGGGCGAGGGCACCACCCGACAGGATCTTGATGTTGTATGGCGTCTGCAGGTCCATGGACGTCCGGTCCCGTCCTATGGGCCGGGAGACCGTCGTATACGCATCGAGGCGGAAGGCCAGGTCGATGCGCCGGAGCAGTCGCAGCAGCTCGTCGCCGGTGTCGATGGTGTCCCGCGGCAGCTCGCCCGGTGCGAACTCGAAACCGTTCGCCGCGAACTGCTCGCCGAAGTCGTTCAGGCGCGGCGCCGGACTGTGGCAGAGGTTGCAGGAGACGTTGTATTTACGGGCAAACGCCGGTATGGCCTCGGCCGGCAGCGCCGTGGTCGCGAGCATGGCCGTCGCAGCGAGGAACGGCCACATCCGTCGAGGGTTCATGGATACCTCCGGTTCGGGCTCCGGCGGTACCGCGCCAGGCGGTCGCGGCCCTACCGCGCCTGGCGTGCAATGTCTCCACCTGCAACGCGTGATTCTGTAGGGGGAACTACGGACCCTCGGTGGGGAACTCTGCGTCCGCGTTCATCGTCGTGCGCCGAGGGTCCCTGTCCGCAACCGTGCTGTCCAGCCGCCAGTCGATGGGAGGGCCGCCGGCGTCGGTGAGGGCGGCGTTGATGCGGGAGAACGGACGGCTGCCGAAGAAGCCGGTGCGGGCAGAGAGCGGGGAGGGGTGAGCGGCGCGGATGACAGCATGGCAGCCGGTGTCGATCATGCCTGATGCCTGCTGCGCCTGAGCGCCCCAGAGGACGAAGGCCACGCGCGTCCGGCTGGCAGCCACGCAGCGGAGGGCTTCAGCCGTGAACTGTTCCCACCCCCTGCCGCGGTGCGAGTTGGCGGCGCCGGCGCGAACCGTGAGAACGGTGTTGAGGAGCAGGACGCCCTGCCGGGCCCAGGCCTCGAGGCAGCCGTGGTCCGGTGCGTCGATACCGAGGTCGGCCTTGAGCTCGCGGAAGACGTTGCGAAGTGACGGCGGCGTCTTCACGCCTGGGGGTACGGAGAAGCAGAGGCCATGGGCCTGGCCCGGGCCGGGGTACGGGTCCTGGCCGAGGATGACGACCCGGACGGCGTGCAGGGGTGTGAGCTCCAGGGCACGGAAGACGTCCGCCGGCCGGGGACAGATGGCGTGCTCCCGCGCCTGGGCGGAGAGGAAGGCGCGGAGATCCCGGAACGAGGGGGATTTCGTGGCCGCGCCAACTCGGCGCCATGATGCCGGGAGGGGCGGCAGCTGGTAGGCGTCGGTCATCGATGTCCGCGTGTTCTCATCACTCGCCGCCCGGCTCACCACCCATGCGCGGCGCCGCTTCTCACCGGGCCGGCGTGGCGGAGAGCATGCGACGCCGCGGCCGGCCCGTCAACGTCGGCGGCGGGGGCCACCGTGGCTCCCGGGCGCTTGTGGCGAGGCGGTGCGGAGACCCATCTTGCGCCCGTCGCGCCCATCCCGCGCGGCAACCTTCGCGATCCCGATCACGCGGCATGAACGACCCGATCGAAGAGCCGGCGCCCGCCACCACGGCCAGCCCCGGCGCAGTGGACCCCGTGGCCGTGACGCCGCCGGCGCCAGTCACGCCGCACGCGCCGGACCGCGCCAGACCGTACGACCGGTCCATTGTCGAGGGCCCGCTGCTGCCTGCTGTCTGGCGGATCGCATGGCCGACCATGCTGCAGAACGTGATCGGCGGTCTCCAGGGCATCGTGGACCATGCCATGGTCGGGCATTACGTGGGCTTTACCGGCAACGCCGCCATCGGCGTGAGCTGGCAGATCTTCCTCGTCGTCATCGTCTTCATCACCTCGCTTTTCACCGGCATGAGCGTCCTGGTGGCGCGGTTCGTCGGCGCCGGTGACCGGGACCGCGTCGATCGGACGGTGTACCAGGCCTTCCTCACCGCGCTGGCCCTCTCCCTCGGCGTCCTCGCGCCCATCGGGTATCTGCTCTCGCCCTCCCTTCTCGGCGTGGTCAACGCCACGCCGGCCGTGCAGGCCGAGGCCCTGCCATACCTGCGCATCATGTTCGTGTTCAGCACGGGGATGCTGCTCTTCTTCATGCTGGGTGGCGCGCTGCGCTCCGCCGGTGACGCACGCACCCCGCTGCGGCTGGGGATCATCGTGACGGTGCTGAACATCGTCCTCAACATCGTCCTCATCCGGGGCCTCGGACCGGTGCCGGCCTTCGGCACGGCGGGGGCGGCGATGGGCACGGTCATCGCCACCGGCGGCGTGGGCGTGCTGGCGATCATCGCCCTGTGGCGAGGCACGTGGATCGTGCGGTTTCCCCGTGGCGGCAGCCTGCGGCCGGACTGGAGCATTATCCGGGCGCTCTTCCGGTTCGGCCTGCCCACCGGCGTCCAGGGCGTGGCCATGAACGTCGGCGGTGTCCTGCTCCTGGCCTTCATTGGTTCCCTCGCCTACAGCGCGCAGGCACAGGCGGCATACGCCGTGGCGTACACGGAGCTGTTCTCGCTCGTTACGTGGACGGCGGTGGGTCTCATGGGCGCCGCCGCAACGGTGGCGGGCCAGAACCTCGGGGCTGGTCAGCCCGACCGCTCAGCGGCCGCAGTGCACACCGCCGCGCGGATCGCCATGGGCGGCGCCGCCACCGTGGGCATGCTCTTCCTGCTCATACCGCGGGCGCTGCTCGGCATTTTCGGCATGACGGACCCGGTCGTGGTGGACATAGGGGTCCAGCTCCTGCGCTACCTGAGCGTGTCCGGGATCTTCATCGCGGTGGCGCTGACGTACACGGGCGGGCTGCAGGGCACGGGGGATACACGGAGCCCGCTCTACATCACGCTCGTCTCGCAGCTCGCCCTCCCGCTCGGCATCTGCTTCGTCATTCAGCGCACCGGTACCCTCGAGGCCGGCCACATCTGGCTGGCCATCCTGCTGGGCCACATGACCCGGTGTCTGCTGAGCATCGCGAAGTTCCGGGAGGGTCGCTGGCGGGAGATCGTCGTGGACATCGAGGGCAGGCGGGCAGGCGCATGAGCCGTCCCGGTGCGCGCGTATCGCACGCACCCGGACTACCATGCCGCTACATGGGCGGGAAGCCCGTCTGGGACGGCGGCTCCTGGTCCTGGCGCTGCTGCCGCACGCGGGGCGCCTGGCCGATGCTGTACTGCAGATTGATGTGGAGCGCCCGCGAGCTGAACCGGCGATCGGTGAGCTGGATGATCCGATCGTCGCCCACTTCCGCCCGGAAGCGGTTCGCGTTGAACACGTCGGACACGCGCAGCGTGAGGAACGCATTGTCCGCCGGCAGCTTCTGCCGCACGGACAGGCCCACGGCCGACGTCGCGGAGAACTTGCCGTTCTCGAAGTTCATGGGCGCCCGGTAGAAGAACGTACCCTGCACCGTCGTGCCCGGCGTCGCGGCATACGTCCCGTTCAGCCGGCCCATCCACGTCACCGCGTCAGACGACAGGCTCGACTCGCTGCCGCCGTCCGTCACGATCTTGAAGACGTTCAGGCTGGCCATGCCGTTCAGCCGGCCCGCCCGGAGCTGACCGTTCATGTCGGCGCCCCAGGACCGGCTCGTGTCCAGGTTGCGGAACGTGATGGACGTGACCTCCCTGCCGGCGACGGTATCCGCCGCGTTGATGTCCACTCGGATCACATCCGTCGTGTGACGATAGAACGGCGTCACCTGCACCGAGCCCATGCGCCACGACCGCTGCAGGCCCACCTCGATGGAGTTCGTGTACTCCGGGCCCAGCTCCGGATTGCCGAAGAAGACGTTCTGTGCGTCGAAGAAGGACGGGAACGGATTGAGCTCCTGCGTGCCCGGCCGGCGGACACGCCGCGAGTAGCTGAGACGCGCCTGCGTCCCTTCGCCGATGGTGTAGCTGAGCGCCCCGCTCGGGAACAGGCTCGTGTAGTCGTAGGGGAACTCCTCCCCGTCGCCGAGGGCGAACTCGCGCGTGGCATGCTCCGCACGGAGTCCCGCCTGGAGCTGCAGGGGGCCGCGGCTGCCGGACACCACGCCGTAGACCGCGTTGACGCCCTCATCCAGCGACATGGAATTGCTCAGGTCGCTCACGGCCCAGTCTCCCGTGCCGAGGACGTCCTTGAGCACCTGGAAGTCGCGGTCCTGCGTGCGCCAGTTGCCCTTGTAGCCCGTCTCCAGCTTCCAGTTCGCGCCCAGCGGACGGGTGTAATCGACCTGCGCCGTGTACTGGCGGATGGTGGCATCCAGGGCGTTCGCCTCCCCCTC
>DATHVP010000159.1:0-26102 GCA_035461245.1 Longimicrobiales bacterium
CGAGCCCGCCACCATCCCCCACCGCGCGAGCGAACGCGAGCGCGCCCTATACTCCGCGCGCGAGCAAAGCGAGCGCGCACCCCATACTCCGCGCGAGCAAAGCGAGCGCACCCCGCCGGCGAGCGCAGCGAGCCGGCACCGGCACCGCCACGCCTCGGAGGTGTATATTGAGGTGCCCGGATGGCGGAGGGCTCGGGCCTTCTACTTGCAAGCACTGGCGGCGGGACCCATGTTTCGCGCCCTGAAATTCCGGTTGTACCGGCGAGATTGCAGATGACGAATTTTCAGCAGCTTTTCCAGCTCGGGCAGCAGGTTCAGGCCCGTCTCTCCCAGCTCCAGACGGAGCTGGGCAACCGCACCGTCACGACGTCCAGCGGCGGCGGGATGGTCTCGGTCACGGCGGACGGCAAGGGTCGGGTCCGGGAGATCAAGATTGACGCGTCGGTGGTTGACCCGGCGGACGTCGAGATGCTCGAGGACCTGGTGCTGGCGGCGGTGAACGAGGCCCAGCAGCGGGCGGAGCAGGTCTACGAAGAGGAGATGAAGAAGGTGGCCGGCGGCTTCCCGCTGCCGTTCAACCTTCCCGGATTTCCGTGAGCGTAATTGACGAGCTGACGCTGGAACTGGCTCGACTCCCCGGTGTCGGCCGCAAGACGGCGCTGCGACTGACATACCACCTGCTGAAGCGACCGCCGGACGAGGTCCGGCGACTGGCCCGCGCCCTGGACGAGGCCGTGGAGCGGGTTCGCCCGTGCTCCCGCTGCGGCAACCTGACGGAGGCGGACCCGTGCGAGCTGTGCAGCAGCCCGCGCCGTGACGCGTCCTGCATCTGCGTGGTGGAGGAGGCGTCGGACATCATGGCCATCGAGCGCACGGGCGAGTATCGGGGGCTGTACCACGTGCTGGGCGGCCGCCTCTCGCCGCTGGAGGGTGTCGGGCCGGAGGAGCTGAACATCGCGCCGCTGCTGCAGCGGCTCCGGGACGGCGCCGAGGAAGTCATTGTGGCCACGAACCCGAGTGTGGAAGGCGAGGCCACGGCGTTGTACCTTCAGAGGGTGGTCCAGCCGCTGGGTGTGCGCGTCACGCGGCTGGCCCGGGGCCTGCCTGTCGGCGGTGACCTGGAGTACGCCGACGGCGTCACCATCGCGCAGGCGTTCGCCGGCCGGCGCGAGCTGTAGCAGGCGCCATCGCACCTGGCGGCGCGCGCAAGGCGGCGGGCACCGGCAGCGCACATGGGCAGCGCACACCGGCAGCGTTCATGGGCGGCGCACGACACGCGGGAAGCAGCGACCAGTACACGTCACGGGAAGCAGGGCAATGCGACGGAGCAGCATACTCAGGACAGCGGGTTACATCCTCGTGAGCGTCGGCGCTGCCGCGGCGGTGGGTGCCGTCGTGGTCCGGGACCAGATGGCCCGGCACCAGCGCAACCTGTTCAGTCGCCAGGCGCTGAAGCGCTTCGCGGCCCTGGGCTACCTGTCGGGCATGCCGGCCTCCGTGGAGCTGGTGCAGCTGCTGCGCGATTTCGTGGCGTGGGAGCCGAACACCATCCTGCGACGTCGTGCGGCCCAGATCGTCGGCCGCATGGAGCGCCAGCTCGGCGACGCGCCGCCTCCCACCGCCGACGTGCCCGCGGGCCTGGCCGGATGACACTTTCGTCCGGCAACATCGGGCTCCTCGGCTCCGACGACGTCCGCGCGTTCGAGGAACTCCTCACCGGCTTCGTCACCGACACCCGTGCCGCCACCGTTCTGCTGGTGGACCGGGCCGGCCGGATGCTGGCCTCCGCCGGCGATGTCGGCGAACTCGACGGCACGACCTTCGCCTCCCTTGCCGCTGCCGGCTTCTCCGCCAGCAGTCAGCTCGCCGTGCTGCTGGGCGAGGACGAATTTTCGTCCCTCTACCATCACGGCCTGAATCGGTCCATGTTTCTCGCCGATGTTGCCGGGACGGCGGTACTGGCGGTGCTGTTCGACGGGCGCACGACGCTGGGCATGGTTCGTATCCGGTCGAAGCTGCTGGTCCCGGCGCTGGCCCAGCGGTTTGCCCGGCTGGCGGCGGACGGGCCGTCAGGTCAGGTGACGCACATGGCGGCGGAATGGGCGGAAGAGGCCGAGTCGGAGATCGACCGGCTGTTCAACGGATAGGGCGGGGGCGCTTCAACGATGTCGATGATCAACTACGCGAGCCGCGAGATCAATTGCAAGCTCGTGTATTACGGACCGGGGCTGGGCGGCAAGACCACCAACCTCGAGTACGTCTACAACAAGGTCAACCCGGAGACGCGCGGCAAGCTCATCTCCCTGGCGACGGAGCAGGAGCGCACCCTCTTTTTCGACTTCCTGCCCGTGGACCTGGGCAGCATCCGCGGCTTCAAGACGCGGTTCCATCTCTACACCGTGCCCGGCCAGGTCTACTACAACGCGTCACGCCGCCTCATCCTCAAGGGCGTGGACGGCCTCGTGTTCGTCGCCGATTCCCAGGCCGAGCGCATGGACGCCAACATCGCCGCGCTGGAGAACCTGTACGAGAACCTGTCCGACTACGGTTACGACCCTGCCGAGCTGCCCGTGGTCCTGCAGTGGAACAAGCGGGACCTGCCCAGCGCCGTGCCGGTGGATGAGCTGCGTCGCCAGCTGAACCCCATGGGGCTGCAGGAGTATGAGGCCGTGGCCGTCAACGGCGTCGGCGTGTTCGACACGCTCAAGGCCGTCAGCAAGCTCGTCCTCAGGTCCCTCAGCTGACGCCACGGAGCCAACCGCACCATGGCGCTCTTCGAGTGGAGATCACTGCCCAACGCCATCACCGTGGGACGCATCGTCCTGGCACCGGTGGTGGGCCTGCTCCTCTTCGTGCCGACCTTCACTGCGCGGTTCCTGGCGTGGGTGCTGTTCCTCGTCGCCGCGTTCTCCGACCTCTGGGACGGGCACCTGGCCCGCAAGTACGGCTGGATCTCCGATTTCGGGAAGTTCGTGGATCCCATCGCCGACAAGCTGCTGCTGGCGACGACGTTCATCCCGTTCTACATCCTGTCCCATCGCGCTGACCCGCACGGCCACCTCATCGCCGTCGGCGCCATGCCCATGTGGATCCTCGCCGTCATCTTCGGCCGCGAGATCCTCATCACCGTCATCCGCTCCATCGCCGCGAAACAGGGCACCGTCATCCCCGCCGGCAGCAGCGGCAAGCTCAAGGCGGTCTTCCAGAACATCTTCGTCGGCACCGCCATCGCCTGGCTGGCCATCAACAGCATGGCGCTGACCCGCGGCTGGGACACGCAGGCCTGGGAGTACTGGAAGCTGTTCCATGCCTTCGTGTTCCTGACGTCACTGGGCATCGCCATCTTCCTGACGGTCTATTCGCTGGTCGTCTACCTCTGGCAGTGGCGCCGGCTGATGGGTGGACCGCCGGACCCCCCTTGACCACCCGGCCCGCCGGCCCGGGCGCGGCCGTCGAGATCCTCGCCATCGGCGATGAACTGCTCCTCGGCGCGACCGTGGACACCAACTCCGCGTGGATCGCCCGGCGGCTGGCGGCGGAGGGCATCGTCGTAGTACGCAAGACCACTGTCGGCGACGACGTCGCCCTCATCACGCAGGCGCTGGACGACGCCCTGCGTCGCACCGGCACCGTCCTCTGCACCGGCGGCCTCGGCCCGACCCCCGACGACCTGACCCGTCATGCCGTGGCCGCGCAGTACGGACGCCGCATCGTCGTGGATGAGGCGTGGGTGCAGATACTGCGCGAGCGCCATGCTGCCCGCGGCATGGAGATGCCCGCCATCAACCGCGTGCAGGGCGAGCACCCCGAGGGCGCGCGCCTGCTTCACAACGCCCGCGGCACTGCGCCCGGCATCGTCGTGCACGATGACGCCATCGGCACGACCATCCTGCTCCCCGGCGTGCCCCACGAGATGCGCGGTCTCATGGAGGACGACGTGGTGCCACTCCTCCGGGAACGGCTCCAGCCGACGAGTCGCCTGGTCTCCCGGCTGCTCCGCACCGCCGGCCTCAGCGAGGCGCTGCTGGCGGAGCGGGTGGCGGATATCGCCGCGGGCGTGACGGCGCCGCTGTCGCTGGCGTACCTGCCGCATGTCACCGGCGTGGACCTCCGCGTCACCGCGCCGGCCACCCATGAGGCGGACGCTGTCGCGCTGCAGGACTTCCTCCGCCAGCGCCTCGCCGCCGACGTCTACGCCGCCGACGAGACCGACCTGGCGGACGTCGTGGGCGGCATGCTGAAGGAACGCGGCCTGACCGTGGCGCTGGCGGAGAGCTGCACTGGCGGCCTGCTCGCGAAGCGGCTCACCGACGGCGCCGGCGCGTCGGCCTACCTGCATGCCGGCTTCGTCACCTATGCCAACGACGCGAAGCGGGACCAACTCGGCGTGCCGGCAGAGACGCTGGCCCTCCACGGCGCCGTCAGCGAGTTGTGCGCCCGGCAGATGGCGGAGGGTGCCCGGCAGGTCGCGAGCGCCGACGTCGCCATCTCCATCACCGGCGTGGCCGGCCCTGGCGGCGGCTCCGAGGAGAAGCCCGTGGGCACCGTCTGGATAGCCGTGGCGCTGCCGGCAGGCACCCATGCCCGCCTGTTCCGTTTCAGCGGCGACCGCGGCATCGTCCGGGACCGCAGCGCGCAGGCGGCGCTGGACATGCTCCGCCGCCGCCTGTCCGATGACGCTGACCAGCCCGGCGCGTCGCAGCGGGCAACGCCGGACGCCGGGTGATGCCGCAGCCCGTACGTCGCAGCGAGGGCAGCATGACCGGTGTGGGCGGGCTGCGCCTCGTCTACCGGACCCATGAACCGCAGTCGCCCCGGGCCGCGCTCATGGTCGTCCACGGGCTGGGCGACCACGCCGGCCGGTACGCCGAGTTCGCCGACCGCATGGCCGTGTCGGGCATCTCCACCTACGCCCTGGACCTGCGCGGCCATGGCCGGTCCGAGGGGCGGCGCGGCCACGTGCCGTCCTTCGATGTGTACCTTCAGGAGCTGGACCGCTTCCGCCGGGAGGTGGAGGGGCTGGTGCCGCGGCCGGCGCCGCTCTTCCTGCTGGGCCAGTCCATGGGCGGCCTCATCGCCCTGCGCTACATGGAGGAATACAGCGGCCATGTCAGGGGCGCCGTCATCGCGTCGCCGTGGCTGGCCACGGCCATGCCCGTGCCCCGCTGGAAGACGCTGCTGGCGCCACTGCTGGCGAAGGTCCTGCCCGCGGCGCCGTTCCGCCATGGGCTGGATCCGGAGGACCTGTCCCGGGACCCGGCCGTCGTTGCCGCCTGGCGGGACGATCCGCTGGTCCAGCCGTATGTCACGCCGCGCACGTTCATGGAGGTGTCTCACGCCATGGGCATGGCCCTCCAGCGCAGCGACCGCATCAGCGCGCCCATCCTCTTCATCATGGGCGACGCCGACCCCGTGGTCGATACCGGGCGCACGCTCGGCTTCGCGAAATCCCTCAAGGGCCCCGACATCACCATCCGCGTGCTGCCCGGCCACCTCCATGAACTGCTGCTGGAACTGGACCGTGTCCGGATCCACCAGGAGGTCCGGGACTGGATCATGGCGCGGGTGTAGGCGCTTGCCGCCCCCACGCAAACCCGCCAAGTTGGCAGCGGTCCGTGGTCCCGGCCTTGCACCCCGCCGGGCAGGCACGGAATTGACCGTTAAAACGTGATTGCTGACATGGCTGAACAGGACCGCATTTCCCCCGACGAGATATCACAGCGCGAGCCCGTCGAGGAGGGCGCCGTGGCCGATGGCGACGCCCAGCTCGACCAGGAGCCGCCCAACGTGACGGAGGCCGAGCCGCCGCCCGCGGCCGAAGAGGCCGACGCCGAGGCGCAGCAGATCGAGAGCGACTTCTCCTCGCTGCGCCGGGAGCTGTCCGCGGCGTCGGACCGCTACCTCCGTCTGGCGGCGGAGTTCGACAACTACCGCAAGCGCATCGAGCGGGAGCGCACGGAGGCGTGGGGCAGGGCCCAGGCCGACCTCGCCGGTCGTCTGCTGGACACGCTGGACGACCTGGAGCGTTTCCGGCAGCACTCGGCCGGCGCCACCGTGGACTCGCTCGTGCAGGGTGTGCAGATGGTGGAGAAGAAGCTGCGCCAGTCGCTGGCGGCCGCCGGCCTCGAGGACGTGGACGCCGAGGGTGCCGTGTTCGACCCCAACACCATGGAGGCCGTGGCCATGCTCGGCACCGATTCCCGGGATGAGGACGACGTGGTCGCCGACGTGTTCCAGCGGGGCTACTCCTTCAAGGGCACGCTGCTGCGCCCTGCGCGCGTTCGGGTGAAGAAGCACGGCGCCTGACATGCCCGCTGCCGCGAAGGACTACTACCGCACGCTGGGCGTGCCCGAGACTGCCACGGCCGCCGACATCAAGAAGGCGTACCGCAAGCTCGCCAAGCAGTACCACCCTGACGCCAATGCCAACGACCCGCAGGCCGCCGAGCGGTTCAAGGAGGTCGGCGAGGCGTATTCGGTGCTGTCGGACGAGGGGAAGCGGAAGCAGTACGACACCATGCGTCGCAGCCCGTTCGGCGGGTATGGCGGCGCACCCGGTGGCTTCCGGCCTGGCGCCGGTACGGGCACTGCCGCCGGCGCCGGCGGCCCGGGAGCCGGTGGACCTGGCGCCGGTTTCTCCTTCGAGGACCTGGGCGACCTGGGCGGCTTCGGCGACATCTTCAGTTCCATCTTCGACCGCGGCGGCAAGCGCAGGCAGCAGCGGACCCGGAGCGAGAAGGGGCGGGACGTCGAGTACATCGTCGAGATCGGCTTCATGACCGCCGCCCGGGGCGGCCGCGTGACCATCGCCGTGCCCATGACGGACGACTGCGCGGTGTGCAATGCCACCGGCGCCGCGCCCGGCGCCCGGCTGCAGAGTTGTGGCGAGTGCGGCGGCACGGGCACCGTCCAGTTCGGCCAGGGCGGCTTCGCCGTCAGCCGGCCGTGCCCCGCCTGTCTCGGCCGCGGCCAGGTCCCGTCGGTCCCGTGCAGCGCGTGCGGCGGCTCCGGGCAGGTCAGGGAAGAGCGCAGGATCGCCATCACCGTGCCCGCGGGCGTGGACACGGGCTCGAAACTGCGGCTGTCCGGTCAGGGCGAGAAGGGCAGTGCCGGCTCACCCGCCGGCGACCTGCTCGTCACGTTCAAGGTCCAGCCGGACCGGTTCTTCCGCCGCGACGGGCTGGACATCCACTGCACGGTGCCCATCAACGTGGCGCAGGCCGCACTGGGCTCGCGTATCCGGGTGCGCACCGTGGACGGCAGGAAGGTCGCCCTGCGCATCCCGCCCGGCACCCAGAGCGGCACCAGGTTCCGTATCGCCGGCCAGGGTATCGAGAAGGGCGCCAACCGCGGTGACCAGTACGTGCAGGTGAAGGTGGAAGTGCCCGAACAGCTCTCGGACGAGCAGCAGGACCTGCTGCGCGCGTTCGCCGAGTCTGCCGAACTCAGGTATTGAGGTGTGAGGTCATCATGAGGACGTTTCAGGATAGAAACTTTCTGGTCTGGGAAGTTTACCCGTCCGGCGGGCGCCACGGCTTCTCCGACAACCCGCACCTCATCTTCCACTGCCTCACGCAGCGGGACATCCGTTCCCGCTACATGGAAACGGCTGGCGACGAGGCACGCGCCGAGCGCGTCATTCTCGACGCCTCGCCCGCTGAACTGCTGAACATGCTGGACACCGCCCGCGAGATCCCATGAAGGGACCGGGAACGGGAACGCTTACGTAAACGTTCCCGTTCCCGTGATTCTTATCGGATCCGGCCGCCACCGATGAGTTCGTCGCCGCGGTAGACGACGCCTGACTGCCCCGGCGTTACGGCCCGCTGCGGCGTGTGCAACCGGAGCGACGTCGCGTCATCCGAGATGGCGGTCACGGTGGCGTCCACGGCGGCGGCCCGGTGCCGGAGCTGGATGCGCACATTCTCGCCCGCCCGGGGCGGCTGCTGCAGCCAGTTGAGGTCGCCGATGGCGACGTCGTCCCGGAACAGTTCGTCGTGGTCACCGACGACGACCTCGTTGGTGTCCGGTCGGACGCCCAGCACGTAGAGGGCGCGGCCGCGGCCGCCGCCCAGGCCCCGGCGCTGGCCCACGGTATAGCGCGCGTAGCCGCCGTGCTCGCCGATGACCGCGCCGTCGCTGGTGACCAGCGCGCCCGGCTGCAGCGCATCGTGCTCGGCGCCCAGCTTCCTGGCCAGGAACTCGGTGTAGTCGCCGGTGGGGACAAAGCAGATCTCCTGCGATTCCGGCTTGTCGGCCGTCGCCAGGGCCAGCTCCCGCGCCGCCTGCCGCACCTCTGCCTTGGTCAGCTCGCCAACGGGGAACTGCAGGTACGGCAGCACCTGGACGGGGACGCCCCACAGGAAGTACGTCTGGTCCTTGGCCAGATCATCGCCGCGGAAGATGCGGACGCCATCGCCGTCCCGCACCGCCCGGGCGTAGTGGCCGGTGGCGATGGCATCACAGCCCAGGGACCGGGCGCGGCGGAGCAGGTCCGGGATCTTCGTGTTGGAGTTGCAGCGTACGCACGGGTTGGGCGTGCGACCCGACGCGTACTCGGCGACGAAGTCGTCAATCACCGCCCGCCCGAACGACTCCTCCATGTCGAAGACGTAGTGCGGGATGTCCAGCGTCGCCGCCACCCGCCGGGCATCCAGGATGCCGTCCAGCCCGCAGCACGTCTTGCCCGTGGAGTTGGCGTCCGTGTAGCAGAACGTCTTCATCGTGGCGCCGACGACCTCGTGACCCTGCTGCACCAGCAGCGCCGCCGCCAGCGAGGAGTCCACACCACCGCTCATTGCAACCAGAATTCGCATGGCTCGATGTACCCCGGCGGCGGGCGGCAGTTTCCCGTTCCCCCGGTGTCTGCACAATTACCGGGAAGTGTTGGTGGCGGCGAGTGGCGCCAGTCACCAGTCACCAGCCACCAGCCACCAGCCACCAGTCACCAGCCACCAGCCACCAGTCACCAGCCACCAGCCACAGCGCACGATGGCGATGGCCGCAGTGTCTGCACAATTACCGGGAAGTGTTGGCAACATCGGCGGCTGGTGAATCGGCGCGCGGCTGAACCATCAGAGCCCCCGAGACCCGGGCTGACCCATCGGCGCAGGCCGACGACCCGTTCCGCGATTCCTGTCGGGCACACACGTCGTCAGTGTTGCGTCATGCCCGAAGACACGACGCCATCCGCATCCGCGCCACGACCAGGCTCCAGCCAGCTTGACCCGGTCCGCGCCATCGCTGCGATCGTCCGCCAGGTGCGGTTCGGCGACCGGTTATGCTGCGTGCGATGCAATAGTGAACGCGTGATTCGGTGGGGTCGGCAGGCTGGCCGGCAGCGGTTCCGCTGCCGCAATTGCCGACGCACCTTCAGCGACATGACCGGCACCCCGGCCGCCTACACCAAACGCCTCGAGCGCTGGCCGGCACACCTGCTGAACCTGGCCGACGGAGGTACGGCGGATGGCGCGGCTCGCATCGTCGGCGTGTCGCCCCGTACGATCCTGCGATGGCGGCAGCGCACCTTTGCCACCCTGCTGCAGGATTTCGTACCTGCCTGCGGCGGCGGCCGGGTCGAGGTCGCCCGCTCCGGCATGTTCCACTATCCGCCGCACATCATTGCCGTGGACGAGGCGGATCGTTCGTTCATCGAGTTCGTGCGCTGGAACGCCGGCCCATGGATACTGGACCCCCTCTTGGCCCAGCGCCTGGAACCCGGGTCCGTGGTGATATGCCGCGACCGTCCGGACAGCCCCTTCGCCCGGGCCGTCAAACGCGCGGGCATGGGTTACATTCGCGCCGAGCGGCGGCCCTGCCCGACCGTCGCCGGGCCCCACGAAACGGACGCCAGAGCCAGGCGTCTCAACGGCGAATTCCTGCGCTGGCATGGCCAGTTCCGGGGCGTGTGGGACCGATACGCCCGGCACTACGCGCTGTGGTTCGAATTGCGACGTCGTTATCCCGACCGCAGCGACCTGATGGACCGCGTGCTGCTGAGCTGGCGGCCGCCAGCCCCCGTGAGCGACTGTGCCCGCCCGGTGGAGGACGAGTAGGGCCGGCGCCGCAGTCCGCTACCCACAGACAGCTCCCACCGCCACCAACACTTCCCGGCAATTGTGCCGACGACGGGTGCGTCATGATGCCCCATTGCCTGCCAGACGTCGGAGCCGCGCGCCACCAACACTTCCCGGTAATTGTGCAGACGCTGGCACCTGACACCAGACCGTTCCACGGACCCGGCCGGGGTTTTGCCTAGAAGCCGGCCTCGATGCGCAACTGGGCGACGACGTGGCCGAACGCCTCCACTGCGCGGGCAATCTCCTCCTCCGTCGTCGTCCGGCCTATGGAGAGGCGGACCGAAGCGTCGTCGGGCCCGAGGGCGCCCATGGCCACGAGCACGTGGGATGCCTTGACGGCGCCGCTGGCACACGCCGACGCGCCCGACGCGGCAATGCCCTCCAGGTCCAGGCCGATGAGGAGGCCCTCCTGGTCGGCACCCGGTACGGTGACGTTGACGATATTCGGCAGGCGGTCGCCGCCCCGTGGTCCGTTGATGACGACGTCGCTCGCCACTCTGCGCAGGCCATCTTCCAGCTGCGTTCGCAGCGCCATGATCCGCGCGACCTCCGCCTCCCGCTCGGCCACCGCAAGCTCGGCGGCCGTGGCGAACCCGACGGCCGATGCCACGTTCTCGGTGCCGGGCCTCAGTTCACGCTCCTGGCCGCCGCCGAAGAGGAGCGGCAGGACCGTGGTCGCCTCGCGGATGTAGAGGGCGCCGATGCCCTTGGGCCCACCGATCTTGTGGGCGGACAGGGACAGCATGTCGCATGGCGTCGTGTCCACGCGCACGGGCACCTTGCCGAACGCCTGGACGGCGTCCGTGTGGAACGTGACGCCAGCCTCGCGGCATCGCTCTCCGATCTCCGACACCGGCTGGATGGTGCCTACCTCGTTGTTCGCCCACATGATGCTGACGATGCACGGATCCGCCGCCAACGCCTCGCCGAGGGCGTCCAGCTGGACCCGGCCGGCCTCGTCAACGCCCAGCAGGATGAGGGGCGCGCCTTCCGCCGCCGCGCACTGGGCCGCCGCGCCTACCGCCTTGTGCTCGATGGCCGTACAGACCACCGCGCCGCCGGCCGTGGCACGGGCGCCGGTCTCGTGATGGCCGCCGGTCTCGTGACTGCCGCCGGTCTGGTGATGGCCGCCGGTCTCGTGGCTGCCGCCGGCCTCGTGACTGCCGCCGGTCTCGTGATGGCCGCTCCCGCCGCGATGGCTGCCGCCGTCATGATGTCCGCCGTTGCTGACAGCCGCCCGGCCGGACGTCCGGCAGAAGGAGCGCCAGCGGCCCAGGACGGCGATGTTGTCCGCCTCGGTGCCGCTTCCGGTGAAGACGATTTCCCGGCGTTTCGCGCCGATGGCGGCGGCCACGCGCTCGCGGGCCTCTTCCAGCGCGTTGCGGGCCTGCCGGCCCCAGCGGTGCATGCTGGACGGGTTGCCGAACCGCTCGTCGAAGAAGGGCGCCATGGCGTCCCGGACTTCCGGTCGCAGCGGCGTCGTCGCAGCATGATCCAGGTACACGTACCTCACGGTCTGGCTCTCACTTCCCGGCTTCGTTGGAATTTGGCGCGGTATGGGCCTAAATTAGGGGCATGGCTCACCGCGCACCACCACCGCTCCCGCCCGAGCGGCCGCCCACCTTTCGCGCGACGGTGCACGGCACGGTGTTCGGCGACCGGCCTGCCGTCGTCGAGCACCTGCACGCAGGCGACGAGGTGCTCCTCATCCCCGGCCCGCCGGTGGATGACGATCCCGGCATCTGGGTCCACACCGGCGAAGGCGATGTCATCGGGCACCTGCCCCCTGAGATCGAGTACTGGCTGGCGCCCTGGATGCTTCGGGGCGGCCAGGCGCGGGCCCGGGCCGTCCGCGTCTCCGGCGCCGACACGCCCAGCTGGCGGCGCGTGCTGCTGGAAGTGGAACTGGGCCCTAGAAGCTACTGACGCCCAGCGTGCCCAGGTCGGTCACGGCCACCGTCTCCCGCGTCCAGTACGGCTCGCCGTAGCGGGCACGGATCCAGCTGCCGTACTGGGCATGTAGCGCCTCGATCTGCGCGAGGATGGGGCGGTCGCCACCGGGGAAGACATCGCCCAGCGCCGTCTTCCCGCCCACCTGCGACTCGAAGGCCCCGATGGCGGCGAGCTTGCGCTCCATGACGTCGCTGATGTCCAGCACGAACGTGGGCTTCGGCGCGTGCTCCGCATACGTCAGGCAGTACAGCAGCTTGTGCGGGCGGAACGGCTCGCCGTCCACGGGCGCGTTCCGGACGCCCGCCAGGAAGCATGCGTCCCGGGCCAGTCCACTGGCCGCCCGGTGGTCGGGGTGGCGGGCTTCCGGCCAGTGGGTGATGACCACTCGCGGACGCAGTTCCCGGATGATGCCTGCGACGACGGCCCGCGCCGCCGGCGTGTTCTCCAGCGCGCCGTCCGGCAGCCCGGCACTGCGCCGTACCGCCACGCCCAGCACTTCCGAGGCCCTGGCCGCCTCCGCGGCGCGGCCATCCACCGTACCGAAGCTGCCGCCCTCGCCGCGGGTCAGGTCCAGCACTGCCGTGGCGCCGCCGGCGTCAGCGCTCCGCAGCAGCGCGCCGGCGCACAGCAGTTCCGCATCGTCGGGATGCGCCATGACCGCCATCACGTCCATGGCAGCGCTCACTCGTACCGCAGGGCCTCGACGGGATCCATGCGCGCGGCCCGCCAGGCCGGCCACATGCCGAACAGCACACCCGCAGTGGCGGCCATGGCCAGCGCCGCCACAATGGCGGAGAAGGGCACGGACGCCGGGATGGGCGTGAACGCCGCCACCAGGTACGCGACTCCGGCGCCGATGAGCATGCCGATGATGGCACCGATGCACGTCACCGTTACCGCCTCGAACAGGAACTGCCAGAGGATCTCGCGCCGAGTCGCGCCGATAGCCTTCCGGATCCCGATCTCCCGGGTCCGTTCCGTGACGGCGATCATCATGATGGCAATCACCCCGACGCCGCCCACCATCAGCGCCACGGACGACAGTGCGAGCATCACCATGAAGAACACGCTGGTGATGCGGTTGAACGTGTTCAGGAACTCTTCCTGCCGGATGACGGCGAAGTTGTTCTCGTCCATGGGCCGCAAGCCCCGCATGGTGCGCAGCAGGGTGGTGACCTGGTCCATGGCCTCGTCCTGCGTGGCGTTGGCCGCCACTACAGTCAGCACGGAGAGCTGTTCCGGGCGCGTGCCAAGGTGCTTCACCGCCGACGTGTACGGCATGATGGCCAGGTTGCGGTTCAGGCTGGAGAATATGCTCTCCGACATGCGGAACACGCCGATGATCTGAAACGGCTTGCCGCTGATGCGGAGGGTCCGGCCAATCGGATCCAGCGAACCGAACAGGGTCTCCGCCAGCGGCTCCGACAGCAGCACGACGGGGTTCGCCGCACGCACGTCGTTCAACAGCATGTCGTGCCCGGCGATCATGTCCGCGTTGCTGTAGTTCGTCCAGCCGTTCTCCCGCCCGGCGATGGTCACGCTGGACAGCCGCTGCCGGCCGTAGACGAACTCGCCATTCAGGTCTATGGCCGCGATGGTCGTCCGGATGGCCGGGAGCTGACGGATGCGGCGCGCTTCCTCCAGTGTGAGCGGCGGGTTGCTGCCCCACGGCGGGCCGTCGTGGCTCACCAGTCGCACATCGTTGAAGTTGAAGCGGGCGACCATGAAGTTCTTCGGCCCTACCGCCTCCATCTCGTCCACGACACTGCTGCGGATGCCCTGGATCATGGCGCTCATGGCCATGACCGTGGCGACACCCACGACGATGCCGAGGATAGTCAGCCCCGAGCGGAACTTGTTCGCCCGGATCTGGTCAATGGCGAGGAGTGCGCCCTCGCGGAAACTCTCGATGCGCATGCTACTCCGCCCTCAGGGCCACCACCGGGTCCAGCCGTGCCGCCCGTGCGGCGGGGTAGATCCCGGCAACAATACCCACGCCCATGCCCATGAGCACCGACATGCCCATCCAGAACGGCGCGATGGCCGCGGGCAGCGGCGAGACGGCCTGTACGATCTGGGCCAGCACCAGGCCCACGCCGATGCCGATGAGCGCGCCCATGAGCGATAGCGTCGCCGACTCGACGAGGACCTGGATGTGGATGTCGCGACGTCGCGCCCCCAGCGCCTTCCGGATCCCGATCTCCCGGGTCCGCTCCGTCACCGAGACGAGCATGATGTTCATGATGACGATGCCGCCAACTACCAGCGCGATGGAGACCAGGCCCGGGAACGCGATCATCAGGATGCGCCGGATGTTCTCCCAGAAGCTCATGGACTCCGATGCCGTCTCGACGGCGAACGTGTTCGCCTGGGTGGGGCGCAGCCGATGCCGCTCCCGCATGACCGCTTCCATGTCATACTGCACCTGGCGCAGGTGCGTGCCGTCCAGCGGCTTCACCAGCACCCGGTCCACCACTCCCTGCGGGTTCACGAATCGGCCCATGGTCGAGCGCGCCGGCGCAAAGGCCCGGTTGTCCAGGGACATGCCGAACAGCGAGCCCTGCTTCTTCAGCACGCCGATGACCTCGAAGTACGAGCCGTTCACCCGCACCCGCCGGCCGATGGGGTCCAGGGCGGGGAACAGCGTCTCCGCCGCCTCCGCGCCCAGCACGATGACCGGCAGGCCTGCGCGGTCCTCCGGCGCCGTGAACGTGCGGCCGTGCTCGACTTCCATGTCCCGGATGCGGAACAGGTCCGCACTGGCGCCCGTGAGCCAGACGTTCTCGATCTCCTGGCCCTGCTCGTTCATGATGCGCCCGCCACCATAGCTCTCCACGGCCACCAGCGCCGGCACCGACAGGCCCGCCCGCACGGCGTCGGCGTCCCGGACCGTCAGGCGCGGCCGACGCCGGTACTCCCGCCACAGGTCCGGGTCGCCGCTCATGTTGATCTCCGGCGTCCGGCTCAGCGTAACGGTGTTAAGCCCGTAGATGGTGCGGGCGAAGTCCTCCTCCATGTATCGGTTCATGCCCTCCACCACGCTGACGACCGTGATGAGGAACATTACGCCGATGATGACGCCCAGGACCGCGAAGAAGCTCTTCAGCTTCTGGGCGCGAATCTGGTTCAGCGCCAGCAGGACGCCCTCGAGGATGTTCATGGTCAGCCGCTCACTACCGCCAGGCCGCGGCCTGTGGGCACGTCATCGCCTACGATGCCATCGCGCAGTGTGACGATGCGGTGGGCGTGCTCCGCGATGTCGGTCTCGTGCGTAACCAGCAGGATGGTCTGGCCGCTGTCGTGCAACTCCTCGAACAGCGCCATGATGTCCTCGGCGGTGCGGCTGTCCAGGTTGCCGGTGGGCTCGTCGGCCAGCAGCAGGGACGGCCGGTTGACCAGCGCCCGGGCCACGGCCACGCGCTGGCGCTGGCCGCCGGACAGTTCCGACGGCTTGTGGTCCATGCGATCGCCCAGGCCCACCCGTTCCAGCGTCTCCACCGCCCGCTGGTGCCGTTCCTTCTTGGCCACGCCGGCGTAGATGAGGGGCAGCTCGACATTATGGAGGGCCGTCGCCCGGGGCAGCAGGTTGAACGTCTGGAAGACGAAGCCGATGTAGTGGTTCCGGATGCGCGCCAGCTCGTCGTCCGTCAGGCCGCTGACCGGTGTGCCGTCCAGCCAGTACTCGCCGTCCGTGGGCGTGTCCAGGCAGCCGATGAGGTTCATGAACGTGGACTTGCCCGACCCGGACGGCCCCATGATGGCCACGTACTCATTGCGCTCGACGACCAGGTCCACACCGCGTACGGCGCGGACGGTCTCGGCGCCCAGGAAGTAGTGCTTCTGCAGCCCCTGCGTCCTGATGACGGGTGTGCTGGACATTACGATCCTCGCGCGGTCGTGGTGGTGCCGGTGGCGCTGCCGGCCGGTGCGGCCGTGGGGCGAACCGGGCTGCCGTCCTCAAGGGTGCGGATGGCGTCGTACGGCCCGGCCACCACGGTGTCCTGCGTCGAGAGGCCGGACAGCACCTCGAAGTAGCCGTTGCCGGCGATGCCGACGTTCACCGGCACGAAGACCGCCTTGCCGTCGCGGACAACGAAGACGCCTTCCAGGTCAACCTTCGCCGTGTCACCCACCAGCGCCGCCGCGGCAGCGGCCGTCTCCGGGTCCTCCACCGGCACCGCCTCCGACTCCGGCGCCCGCTCCCGCACCGTCAGCGCGATGATGGGGATGGCCAGCGCGCCCGTGCGCTTGTCTGTCACGATGTCCGCCGAGACTGACAGGTCCGAGCGCAGCGACTCCGGCGGCTCGTCCAGCGTGATGACCACCTCGTAGTCGATGGCCTGACCCTGGGCCGCCGTGGCCTGGGCGCCCTGCTGCAGCGGTGAGCGGACGGCGCTGTAGCCGATCTCCGTGACGCGGCCCGTGAACTTCTGGCGGGTGAACGCGTCAATGGTGATGATGGCGCTGTCGCCGACCTGCAGCCGCGGCACGTCCGTCTCGTCCACCCGGACCACCGCTTCCATGGTCGTCAGGTCCGCGATGGTCAGCAGCAGACTGCCCGGGTTGTTCATGGTGCCGACAATGGCCGTGGAGCCCTCCTCCACGTTCAGGCGCGTGACGACGCCGTCCATGGGCGCCCGGATCACGGTCTTCGACAGCCGGTCCCGGGCTTCGGCCAGGGCCGAGCGGGCCTGGGCCACACCGTGGCCCGCGGCCACCAGCAGCTGGCGCTGCACCGCGACCTGCGTCTCCGCCTCCTCGATCTGCTGGCGGCTCACCAGGTTCTGGTCCGAGGCGCCCAGCTGGCTGAGGCGCTCGTACGCCCGCTCCGCCTGCATCAGGTTCGCCCGCGTCTGTGCCTCCCGGGCCATGGACTCCTGTACCGCCGCCTCCGCCCGGCTGGCCGCTGCCTCCAGCTGTGCCGGGTCAATGCGCAGCAGGACCTGGCCCCGGGTGACCCGCTGGCCTTCCTTCACGTTCAGCTCGATGACCCGGCCCATGACGTCCGCCTGGACGTCCACGCGCCGGTGCGGTCGGATCCAGCCGTTGGCCGTCACGGTGGCCACCAGGTCACGCTGGGCGACGGCCTCCATTCGCACGGCCACACCGCTCCCACCCTGGTTCGCCGACGCAACGGCGGCAATGCCGACCACTACGACGATGGCGGTCACGCCCACGGCGATCTTGGTGCGCTTCTTCATTTATCGGATCTCCGTCTCGTTCAGGGGTCGGCCCACGGCTGCTGCCAGTGCGGCCAGGTTTTCATGGAACTGGTAAAGCGCGGTGAGCTGCGCGCGGTCGGCCCGGGCCTTGGCCGTCTCCGCGTCCTGCAGCTCCAGGAACGAGGCCGAGCCCACGCGGTAGCGTTCCCGGGCCAGCTCCAGCTGCTGCCCGGCCAGCTCGGCATTGCGCGTCTCCAGCTCGGCGCTGCGCCGGGCCGTTTCCACGTTGGCCAGTGCCGTCGCGACCTCGGTCTCGATGCGCAGTTCCTCCGCGCGGACCCGCAGCTCCGCGTCCGAGCGCTGGATCCGCGCCTGTTCCACCTGCCGCTCCCGGGCAAAGCCGTCGAAGAGGGGCAGCGATACGGTCAGGGACATGCTGAACGGGTCCCGGCTGTAGCCGAACGGGAAGCCCCGGTTCGAGGACTCCACCTGCTGGCGCAGCTCCCGCTCCATCTCCGGCGTCACGGTGTACGCCCCGCAGTCCGCCGGTGTGCCCGGCAGCGGCGAGCTCAGCCCCGCCGAGATCTGGTTCAGCAGCGTGCAGCTCTGGGCCTGCGTCGCCGCCTGGTCCCGCGCCCGGTTCACCGCCTGGTTCACCAGGAAGTCGGTGTTGCCCGCCTGGCGCGCCCAGCCGCTGATGCCGGCGCTGAAGTTCAGGCTGGGCAGGTAGGATGACCGGGCCATGCGCACACCTGCGTCCGCCGCCGTGGCCTGGGCCCGGGCCGCCCGCAGCTGCGGGTGCCCGCCCCGGGCGATGGAGACCAGTTCGTCGGCGCTCCACGGCACGTCGCGGATGGCAAAGTCCGTGGTGAGTACGACGTCGCCATCGAAACGCACGCCCAGCGTCTGCATCAGCCGCAGCCGCTCCGTCCGCTCCAGGTTCGACGCCTGCAGCAGCGCCACCTCCGCGCGGCCGCGTTCCACCTCCGCCTGCGTCGCCTCCATGGGGATGGCCGCGCCCACGTCAACGCGGGCTCGCGCCAGCCGCAGGTTGTCATCCGCCCGCGTCAGCTCCCGCTCCGCCAGCGTCACACCGTCCTGCGCTCGGCGCACCGCGATGTACTGCCGCGTTACGCTGTTCGTAAGGTTGTACGCGGCCGCGTCTATGTTCGCCGCCGTGGCATCCCGCTGCGAGCGCGCCTGCCGCGGCGCCATGACCGTGGCACCACTGAGTCGGTAGCTCAGCCCCAGGCTGTACGACGAGGAGTAGTAGTCCGTCGTGCTGGCCAGGCCCAGCTCGTCGCCGGTGAAGTTGCCGAAGCGAGGCTGGCCCGCCGCCTGGTAGCCATACGTCGTGGACGCCGACGCGCCCGGCAGCAGGGAGCCGTACGCGTCGCGCACTGCCCATTCCGCCGCGCCGATGTCATTGGCAGTAGCCAGGTAGTCCGGGTTGTTGCGCCGGGCCAGGTCAATGGCCTCGTCCAGCGTGAGCGTCGCCGTGCCCGGCTGCGGTGCCGCCTGCCCGTACACCGGTGTTGCCGTCAGCGCTGTCCACACCGTGGCGGCCAGCATGATTACCATCGCCAGCGGCCTTGCCGGTCGGCTGCCTCTATCGAGCACCGTTGCTTCTCCTTCGTGGCTGTGGTCGAGCACGACTCACCTGTACTGCGTCCCTCGCGTCTACCTACGGAACGAGCGACGCCGCAGTTTCATTCACTGAACGGAAAGCGGCCCCGGTTCCGGGGCCGCCTGGCACCGGGCGGTGCGTCAGGGCAGGGTGGTCCGGACGGCCACCAGGTTGCGGCCGGGGATTTCAACCCGCAGCACCCGGCTCTCGCTGTCCACCCACACATGGCGGCTGTCACCGCCGTCGAGCTGCACCGTGAGCTTGCGGGCCCGTACGGTGCCGCCCCCTGCGCTGATGCTTTCCTCTGCCCCCGCAGTGAGCGTCGCCTGGACCTGGCGGCTCTCCCGCGGCACCATGACCGGCACCGTCGTCGCCCCGGCCGCGGCCCGCTGCGCCAGGAACCAGTAATGGTGCGCCACGCCGTCATCCAGCACCACCGCACCCTCCGTTACCAGGTACTCCCGGAACGTCTCGCTGGCCGCCGCGATCCGCGCGCTCGCCCGGCGGCCCGTAACGCTGCCGCTGATGCGTCGCGCATCACCGCCCCGCAGCTCCAGGTCGTAGGCCACGGGGCGCAGACCCGCACCCGCCAGCTGCACGTTGGCTATCACCTCGCTCGCACCGTTCTGCTCCAGCACCACCCGGCCCTGCGCGATGACCACGGCGTCCGCGCCGGTGCCGCTCTGGCGGATGGAAAACGTCTCCATGCCCACCTCGCGCCCACCCAGCAGGATGCGGAACGTGCCCTCGTCAATCCGGGCCGTCTGTGCCGTCACCGGCACGGCGGTCAGGGTTACGGCGGTTACGGCGGCCAGCAGCGTCCCGAGTCTCATGCGATCCTCTCTGTGCAATCCGGGTGTGAACAGTTACCCCGTGTTCCGGTTCAGGGTCCGGCTTCTTGCCCGGCATGGGCCGTCCGCCGGGCCGCGGTTTGGCATACAGAAATGGACGCATTCTGCGGCACTACGGCAACCTGGGATTCAGACCGTGTCGCTGTCGTCGTCAGTGGCCTGGAAGACGGCCCGGCGGATGGCGCCGATCAGGCGTTGGTAGATGGCCTCGCCCCGTTCCCCGGTGGCCGCGGTGGGGTTGCCCACGACGCCGGCGCCGCCAGCGGGCGGCGCCGGCAGCTGGCCGCGGATATAGCGGTCGAAATCGCCGGCAGGCAGCTGGAAATCCCGGGCCCGGTCCATCCGCACCAGCTCCGGATAGAGGAACAGCATGAGCGAGGTTTCGGCCTCGCAGGCGTGGAGGTGCCCGGGCTGGGTGAGGAGCAGGTCACCGATGGGCACGTCCCAGACGGACACGACGCGCACGCGGGCGCTGTCGGTGATGAGAGTCGCCAGCGCATCCAGGTGCGGTTCGTGACGGTGCGCCGTGATGAGGATGAACTCGCGGACGCCGTGTTCCTCCCATGCGGCCAGCAGTTCATTGATGGCGCGGTGCAGCGTCTTCTGGCGCAGTGAGGCGGTGCCGGCGTACTCTCGTTCGCTTGGTACATTGACGCCGTAGTACATGGACGGCGCGCGCAGGACGCCGAATTCCGTGGACAGGTCGAGGGCGATGCGGCGGGCGATGAGGACGTTGCTGCCCAGGGGCAGGTGCGGCCCGTGTTGCTCCAGCGCGCCGACGGGTATGATGAGGCGTGGGTCCCGGGCGAGGTGTGCCGCGGCGTCAATCCAGCTCAGCTCGTCCAGAGAAAGTGACGTATTGCCATTCTTCATGCGGAAACCACGTTGAACGCATCCCGGATGAAAGTCCATTGAGGCGGATCCTCGAGGAACGGTCGGTGCTCGCGGCCTTTGGCGCAACCGTGCTGGCCATGCTGCTGCTGCTGGCCTGGACCAGGGAGTTGCAGCCGGCCTGGCTGGTGGCATCGGCGGCGGCCTGGGTCGCTGCCGCGTTCCTGGCGTGGCGGGCCCCGGCACTGCACACCCGAACGACGCTGCTGGTCGGCCTGACGTTGCTGCTGGCCGGCCTCGGGCTGGGCGCCGTCTTCACACTCCAGTTCCAGCGCATGGAACGGGACTGGGACGGCGTCGTGGTCCGCCGCCACGCCGGCATCGGTGCCGCCCTCGGCAGGGAGATGGCCGACGTCGCGCTGCGGGGTCATGAGGCGTCCGCCTCCGCGGCAACCACCGCGGCGGCGGCCCGCGGCAACGAACTGTTCCGGCGGCTGGAGCTGATCCGTGAGCAGACCCGGGTTGATGCGCTGGCAGTCTACACTGAAACCGGCGAACTGGTGGCGTGGGCGGGCTCGCATCGGGGCCCGGTGCCGGACTCCGCCTGGCTCCTCGCCGGCACGCCATATTTCGAGGAACGCCCCCTCTTCAGCTACCTCTATTTCCCCACGGTAGTGCAGGGCAGTGGCGAGCGTGCAGTGGCGGCGGTGCTGGTGGAAACGGGGGTCCTGGGAGAGGGCGGGGAGGGCGGGTTCACGGATGTCGTCGCCGCCGGCACCGGCACCAGGGCCAGCTTCCGGCGCGGCGCAGGCGGGGACGCGGCATGGGCGATGGTCGCCGGGAGAGACACCGTCGTCCACGCCCGACTGGAGCCGCTGACCCAGGCCGAGTGGCGGGGCCGCCTGAATCGGACCGCGCGGCGGGCCATTACGTTACTTGTCCTGGGCGGGCTGCTGGTGGTCGCCGCCGGCTGGCTGCGCTGGTCCGCGCCGACGCACAGCCGCATTGCCGCCGCCCTGCCGCTGGCGCTGCTGGCCCCCGTGGTGGCGCTGGCCCCGTTACGGGACGCCACCGGTGCAGACAGGTTCTTCTCGCCGCTGCTCTTCTCGGTGCCCGTGCCCGGTGGTGACGTGACGCTGGGCCGCCTGCTGGTGCTGCTGCTGCCGGTGGCGGCACTCATCGCCGGGTCCCGACGTCGCACGGTGTCCGCCCGCCTGTTGCTGCCCCTGCTCGCGGCAGGTGCAGGCATCGTCGCCATCGGCTGGCCGCTGCTGCTGCACGTACTGCTCAGCAGTACCACGCCCGCGCTGCTCGAAGGTGGTTCCGCGTTCTGGCTGGGTCTCCAGTTCGCCGCCGTGCTCGCCCTGACTGCAATCGCCCTCGGCGTCATGCCCCGCCTCGGCGTGGGTGCCGGGCAGGACGTGCCATGGCTCACTGTCCGGGTGCGCCGCCTGGTCCTCGCCGGTGCGCTGCTCCTGGCCGCCCTGCTCGGCGTCATCATCACCGGCGCGGCGCGCCCCGACACCACCGTCAGGACCGTGGCCGTGGCGGCGTGGGCGGTGCCGTTCGTCATGGCGGCGGCGGCCCTGGCGCCGCTGGCAGGGCGCGGCGGCGCCGTCGCCCGGCTGCTGGTAGCAGGCTGCCTGGCCACAACCGCTGTCCTGCCCCAGCTCTGGGGCGCGCACCTGAGCGCCCGGCTGGCGGTGGCGGAGGCGGAACTGGACACCCTCGGCAGCCGGGCCGACCCGTACCTGGACTACCTGCTGGTGAGCTTCGGCCGGGAGGCCGTGAGCCGGTTCGCCGCGGGTGAGGAAGGCGTGCAGCTGCTGTACCGGACGTGGGTGGCCAGCGGGCTGGCCCAGGAGCCGTATGCCGCCCGCATCGTGCTGTGGTCGCCCGACGGCTCGCCGGAAGTACAGCTCGGCACCGCGCCCGTCCTGCTCGAGGCGGAGGCGGACCGCCTGACCCGGCTGGTGGACGAAGCCCGGGGCGACGTCGCCGCCGTCATCACCGAGTTCGACGACCTGCCCAACGTCAGCAAGCTGCTCACGGTACCGCTGCCGGATGGCGGCCTCATCACCATCGTGGTACCGCCCCGGCGCAGCCTGGAACGGCGCAGCGTCGTCGCGCCCTTCCTGGGCGTGATGTCCGCGTCACCGGCCCGCCTGAACCTGGTGGAGATCACCGGCGCGGAGCCCGTCCACGAGGGCATCGCGTGGCTGGAAACGGCGGAGGGCTGGCGCAGTGAGGCGTTCATCAAGTACCCCGACGGCTGGTACCACGCGCACCTGATCGTGCCGGTCCCGGTGCCCGGCATCCGGGGCGTGCGGGCGA
Organism: Longimicrobiales bacterium; assembly: GCA_035461245.1. Classification (GTDB taxonomy): domain Bacteria; phylum Gemmatimonadota; class Gemmatimonadetes; order Longimicrobiales; family RSA9; genus SH-MAG3. The sequence goes on from DATHVP010000159.1 coordinate 22,838, forward strand.
CGCTGCTGCTGGCCTTCAATCTGGTGCTCCTCATGGGCCTCTGGTTCGTCGGGGTCCTCGGCCGCGGTGGGGCCGCCATTCCGCGGGGCGCAGTGGCGGGCTGGTCTGGCAGCTTCCGGGCGCGGGTCACGGTGGCGCTGTTCGGGTTCTTCATCGTGCCCACCGCCGTCTTCGGCTGGGCCGCCTACAGCGCCCTCGCCGGCGAGGTCGTGCGCTCGGCGCAGGCGCTGGCGCGGCATGCAGTGAACCAGGCAGTGCTGGAGTTCGACGATGTCGATGGCGACCTGCGTCGCCTGGCCATGCACGCCGGTACCGACGTGCTGCGCTACCACAGTGGGGAACTGCTCGACGTGTCCTCACGTGAGGCGCTGGACCTGGGCGTCTACTCGGCGTGGATGCCGCCCGGTGTGTTCCAGCGGCTCCAGTCCGGCGAGGAACAGGAAGCGCTGGCCATGCAGACGCTCGGCCATAACTCGTTCGTCACGGCATACCGCACGCTGCCGCCTACGGGCACGCTGGGCGTGCCCACGTCACTGTCCGCTGGCGAGACGGCCATGCGCCTGCGGGAGCTGGCGCACCTGGTTCTGTTCGCCGCCATCATCGGGGCACTGCTGTCGCTCGCCCTGTCCGTCGCAGTGGGCCGGGCGCTGGCCACGCCCATCGGCCAGCTCCGCCGCGCGTCCGCCGCCGTCGGCTCCGGCAGCCTGCGCGTGCGTCTGCCCGAACGGTCCGGCGACGAGTTCGGTGAGCTGTTCACGTCGTTCAACCGGATGACCCGGCGCCTGCGCCGGGCCCGGGCCCGGGAACTGCGCAGCGCCCGCGTCCTGGCCTGGGGTGAGATGGCAAGACAGGTCGCCCATGAGATCAAGAACCCGCTCACGCCCATCAAGCTCTCCGTCCAGCACCTGCGCAGGGCCTACCGGGACCGGCATCCCAGGTTCGAGGAGATCCTCGACAGCAACGTGGACCAGATCCTGGAGGAGATCGATCGCCTCAGCGAGATCGCCCGCGCATTCTCCCGCTACGGCGCGCCCGCCGATGCCGCCGGGCCCGTCGTGCCGGTCAGCGCGCCTGCCGTCATCCGCGACGCGCTCATGCTGTACCGCTCCGGCGATCGCCATGTCCGCTACACCGACGTGGTGGACCCCGACCTGCCGATGGTGCTGGCCCGGCCGGACGAGCTGAAGGAAGTGCTGCTGAACCTGGTGGAGAATGCCAGGGCCGCGCTGGACGGCGGCGGCGAGATCACCATCGCCGCGCGCCTGGCGGAGGGACACGCCGATCGCGTGGACATAGACGTCTGCGACGATGGCGCCGGCATCCCGTCGGAGCTGCTCGGCCGCATCTTCGAGCCGCACTTCTCCACGAGGTCCGCCGGTACCGGTCTCGGTCTGGCCATCGTGCGCCGCATCGTCGAGAGCTGGGGCGGCACCGTGTCCGCGGAGAGCCGGGAGGGGCACGGCACCACTGTGCGCGTCCGGATGAGTGTCGCCGAGGCGCCCCCATCCCGGTCGAGCCCGGACGGCGACGCCGGCGGCGGAGTGAGGCCGGTCTGACGCCTGCCGCGCTACTGCGCCCGGTAGTTCACGATCATCGGTATCGATTCGCCGTTGCTCGGCGGCAGCACGATGAGCGACACAACGGCGCCGGAACGGACGGACGACGCGTAGCGCTCCAGGTCCCGGATCGTGCCGACCTCCCGCCCGTTGAACTGCCGGATAACCATGCCCGGCCGCAGGCTCGAACGGGACGCCGGGCCCAGCGGATCGACCCGTGACACGACAGGGATGTTGTCGCCCCGCAGTCCCAGGCGGGACGCCATCTGCGCCGGCAGCGGCTGCACGTTGAAGCCCAGCGGGTTGCGCTCACGGTCCTCTCGCTGGGCCACCGGCCGCGGCTGGACATTGTCGAACTCGCCCAGCTCCACCGTCGCCTCGCCCTCCCGTCCGTACCGGATGTAGCCCACGCGGATGCGATCGCCCGGCTGGAACCGGGCCACCCGTGCCTGCAGCTCCGACACCGTGTGCACCGGCCTGTCCTCGATGGTGACAATGACGTCGCCGAGCTGGAGGCCCGCCCGGTCCGCCGGTGTGCCCGGCTGTACCGACGTGACTTCCGCCCCCGTGATGGACGGCAGGCTGTAGACCTCGGCGTCCGCCGCGTTCACGTCCTCGATGGTCACGCCAAGTCGCGGCCGGTGCACGACACCGTACGCGACGATGTCGTCCGCCACCTTCTTCGCCAGCGCGATGGGAATGGCGAAGCCCGCGCCGGCGTTGAGTCCGGTGGGCGACTGAATGGCCGTATTGATGCCGATGACGCGGCCGTTCAGGTCCACCAGCGGGCCGCCGGAGTTGCCGGGGTTGATTGCGGCGTCCGTCTGGATGAAGGCCTCCAGCGGCGTGTCGCTGCTCTGTGCCAGGATGCCGATGGCCCGTCCCTTCGCGCTCACGATGCCCGCCGTGGTGGTAAACGTCAGCCCCAGCGGGTTGCCCAGGGCAATGACCCACTCGCCTACGCGCAGGCCGTCTGAGTCACCCAGCTGGATGACCGGCAGCTGTTCGCCCCGGGCCGGCTCGATGCGCAGCACCGCAACGTCCGTGTCCGGGTCCGAGCCGATGACGTCAGCCGTGTACTCCCGACCGTCCAGCATGACCACGTTCACGTGCAGCGCATTCCGCACCACGTGGTAGTTCGTAAGGATGTAGCCGCGCTCGTCGAAGATGAAGCCGGAGCCGGTGCCCTGCGTGCGCTGCTCGATGCCCTCGGGGTGGAAGGGCAGCGCCTGCTGAGGAATCTCGTTCACCGCCACCGTCGTGATCTGCACGACGGCGGGCAGGGCTAACGCCGCCGCCGCACGGAACGCCGACGACAGCTGGGCCGCCGCCGTCGTGTCCAGCACAGTCGGGATATCGCCCAGCTGCTGGTGGACCCGATCCGGCGCATCTTGCGGCACGGTGCGCTGGCCGAACGCGTCGCTCACGGCGCGACCCGCCTCGTCGCAACCGCTCGCCGCCAGCAGCAGTAACCCCGACGTCAGCCAATAACGGACTTTCTGCATCCCCCCTCCAGGTACCGCCCCGATTCTCACAGGATGGCGATAGTGCACGGCTCGTGCCTCGTACCATGTATTGATCCCACGTGTCGCGCAATTGTTCCGATGCCAGTCAGGCGCGACGCCGGTTGGCGGGCCCGACTTCGAGGCCCAGTGCTGCCGCAAGGTCGACAATCCACCCTGTCTTCCCGGTAGATTGTCGACCTTGCG